>CAZUJW010000008.1:0-35973 GCA_964620655.1 uncultured Christensenella sp. | reverse complement strand
AAGTCCAATTCTCTATTGTTACTGTTGCATGGTTCGGCTTTTTGGTTATTTCCCAAGTTAACGTTCTTGTACCGCTATAATCTCCCGTACCATTGATAATAATACTATATATACCAACATTTTTTGCAGTTGTTACGCTGGTAGAATCTATTTCGTAATCCGTTCCTAACGTCAACTCTTTACTGTTAAATGAATCATAAACCCTTAAAGTCGGGGTTTTTGATGTGCCGTCGTATTCAAAAGTTTCAGGGTCTAGAGTGATCTCTATATACCTGTTTTCTTTATTAAATGTGCTGACCGAAACAACATTAATATATAAAATCTTATCTACGGCGGAATCGGAAGTTGTACCATGGCAATAACAATTTTCTGCTGATGCAACAGTGTATTTTATTGTGGCCTTGCCTTCTTTTATGCTGTTTATTTTATTATCGCTTAAAGATACATAATCTGCACCATTTTCAATTGTTATATTTGTAATTGTCACACACTTATTTGCATGAAGAAGTGCAAAATCTGTCAAAATAGAGTCGTAGGTTTTAGATTCTCCTTCTGTCAAGGTTAACTCTTTCGTATCCGGTATAACATCATTCAACGATTGAGCCTTTAATGTATTTGTAGCTGTTCCTACAAGTTTTAATCCGGAACTTTGCAAATCATATACTTCAAGCGTAACAAGTGTGCCATCCACAATGTTATCACTAACATTTGTTGCAATATAATTTGTGGAATAATACTTTTGATCGCTATTAAAACTTATCCCCCAAAACTGCGAAATAGTGTCAGTAGAGGTAAAGATTCTGTAATCTAAATTATCCCCGACTGTCCACACATAGAATAAATTACCGATGTATCCGTCAACAACTCCTTCTAGCATTTCGCCGACATGTAAAACCGACTCGTCTTTTAATCCTCTTTTAGCATAATTGATGATTTTTACACTTGCACCGCTTACAGATGTAATACTGCTTTTAAGTAAATTGTTAAATTCTTCAATCGTTAAAGTTTTAATGTTGTTTAAATTTTGGATGTTGAACGTTAAATTTGTTGCCGAAGCAATATTTTTCAAAACTTCTTCACCATTAGAATTTGTTGCAAGCGAAGCCCAACTGCTCGGTATAGCCAACTCAACGCTTGTCGCTCCGCTAAATTTTGTTGCATCAAGTGATTGAATATCTTCAGGGATTGTAATTTTTACGTTTGTAAGTCCCGAAAAAGCGTCATCCGCAATAACGGCTAAATCTTTGTGTAAAGTAACGTCCCCGTTTGCTTTAACTAAGGCATAATACGGGTTTGTAGAAGTTCCAATATACAATCCGTTTTGATATTCGTTATAAGTTAAGGATGTTAAACCATCAAAAGCACCTGCTAAGATTTCCTTACAATTTTCATTGATTTCAAACGAAGTTATTGATTTGTTATTAAAGCCTTTTAATGTGTTGTATGAATTCGTTCCTTTATTGATATAAATAATATCTGGTTCTTCTATATATAAAGTTTTAAAATTTTTGCTTGTAAGATATGTTTTAACCGTATCAAGATTGTTCATCCCACTTTTCAAATATGCAGTATGTTTTTTAGTACAGTTATAAAATCCATCTGTTACATAGCTTAGTGTATCAATATTAAACACAAATGTTGTAGCCAAAGAAAGCGTATTAAAGGCATATGTCTCAAGTTTGAGTTGCGTTGCATTTATGGTTAACTTATTTATGCGTGTGCTTGCAAACGAATTCTTACCAATTGTTATTATATTACCATTAAGAACCATATCAAAGCCCGTTCCCGTTTTACCAGCTTGCTGAAAGACATATCTAGGAAATGTAAAATTTTCAGCAAGAGCATCAATCGTAACTGTTTCTAACTGACAGTTATAAAACGTGCCGTATTCTCCTTTATCCGCAAGGACGGAATCCAATGCATCCAGGTGCTTTATGTAAATTGTACTTAACATTTTGCACTTGTTAAATGCTCCACTATCTATCGATGTATAATCTGAATCCAATTCAATAGATGCAAGTAGAGAATTAGTCTGAAAAGCATATGATGCAATAACAAGTTTTTGTGCACTGATTTTTAAGCCGATAATATTAGATTTGAAAAAAGAATACTTGTCAAATGTAATTGTGTTACCTTTAAGAGTTAAATCAAAACCTGTCTCTGAATTCCCAGCAGAATAAAAAGTATATTTACTAAATGTAATATTTTCAGCAAGAGCATCAATAGTAACTGTTTCTAACGGACACTTATAGAATGTGCCGTCTGTTGGAGTTTCTTTATAATTGCTAAGCACATCCAAATGCTTTATATATAAATCTTTTAACTTTGTACAACTATTAAAGGCATTAGTAGTTATCGATGTGTAATCCGAATTTATTTCAACAGACTGTAATAGTGTAGCACTATTAAAGGCACTCTCGTCAACAACAACTTTTTGTGCATTGATTTTTAAACCGTTAATATTAGATTTGAAAAAAGCATACTTATCAAATGTTATTGTGTTACCATTAAGGACTAAATTAAAGCCCGTCTCTGAGTTCCCTGCAGAATAAAAAGTATATTTTCCAAACGTAAATTCATTCCCTGAACTTGTTAAACAGTTACTTTCTCCGCCGGTACCGACAAAATCGATAGTCACATTTTCTAACGGACACTTATAGAATGTGCCGTCTGTTGTAGTTTCTTTATAATTGCTAAGCACATCCAAATGCTTTATATATAAATCTTTTAACTTTGTACAACTATTAAAGGCATTAGTAGTTATCGATGTGTAATCCGAATTTATTTCAACAGACTGTAATAGTGTAGCACTATTAAAGGCACTCTCGTCAACAACAACTTTTTGTGCATTGATTTTTAAACCGTTAATATTAGATTTGAAAAAAGCATACTTATCAAATGTTATTGTGTTACCATTAAGGACTAAATTAAAGCCCGTCTCTGAGTTCCCTGCAGAGTTAAAAGAATAATATCCAAATGTAACATTTTCAGCGATACTATCAATCGTAACTATTTCTAACGGACAATTATAAAATATGCCCGCACCTACGCTTTCGTCATAATCGCCAAGTTCATCCAAATGCTTTATGTATAATTTTTTTAACTGTGTACAACTATTAAAGGCATTTCTAGCTATGGATGTATAATCTGAATTTATTTCAACTGATTGTAATTTGCTATTTCGAAATCCCCCATTGTCAACTATAAATTTTTTTGCATTGATTTTTAAATTGGTAATATTCGCTTGATAAAAAGAGAATCTAGCAAGTGTGATTATATTACCGTTAAGAACTAATTCAAAACCTGTCTCCGAATTCCCTGCATTTGAAAAAGTATAATACCCAAATGTGACATTTTCCGCAAGCCCATCAATCGTAACTGCATTTAATGGACAATTATAAAACGTTCCTGCACCCGTGCTTTCATCATAACAGTCAAGTACATCTAAGTGCTTTATGTATAAATCTTTTAATTGTGTACAGCTATTAAAAGCATTTGCACCTATCGAAGTGTAAGCCGAATCAATGTACACACCTTCCATAGCTGAAAACGAATTCATCCGTTCGGTTATTGTAACACTATCTGCTGTAAATATAATATTTTTTACAGAAGAATAAATTGAACTCAACGAACTCATATAAGTAGAATCAATAGTTCCTTGCGTCGTATACAATGTTCCGTTTTCTGTAAGTCGCCAGTCAGTCCCGGTTTGAGTATCGGCAGAGTCGTCTACAAAAGTATATCCGCTTGTTGTTGCGCCGGTTGCTTCCGCAATAATGGTGTCTTTACCGGCATTGTTATAAACGAAGAAAGCACAACAAGCCAAACACACAATAAAGAGAATAGTAATTGTCTTTTTAACAATTGCTTTTGTCATAAAAGCCTCCTAGTTTTAACTAAACAAAAACAGACCATGATAGAATATCTACCTTGATCTGTTAGATGGCAATCAATCATTACCCCCTGAAAATTCAAGAGAAGCAAGGTCATATTTCCGCTTTAGACTATTTCTGTCCGTTTACCTTATCTATATTGTAATAGTAACATAAAAAACATAATTTGTCTATGTGTTTTGAAATAAAAGATCAACTCAACAATATGTTCAACGCAGCAGACCTCGATCTGTTCAAGCCGACGGAATACGACAAACAGGTTGCAGCGCAAGCGGAACAAGAGAAAAACCAACTCGGAGCTGTCGAGGAACTCGACTTTACAACCTACAAAAGGGGCAGATATTTCGTGGCAAAGGGCAATCCCAACTCGGCATATTCCGTTGCTACAATGGGTGAATTGCGTGAACTGGGCGTGTTCTTCGGCGGCGTTACCACTCAAAACGACAGAGCGGAAATGATAGCCATCGACAACAACGCAGGATACATCTCTCTTGACAGCGAAGATCAACCGCATGACTATTCAAACGACCTCGCGGGCTTGTGCGGCATCAAAATTAACCGCGATAACCTTGACGGCGTCATAGGAAGTTTCATTCTGCAAAATGCGGACGAGAATCATACAAGCGTCGACAAAACCGTATTTGAAAAGGAATACAAGCTGCTTTTCGGCGACCTCTATGCAACCGCGCTTCAAAACCTCAACAAGCAATGCTGCAAGATGGGCGTGACAATCTCTGCCGAGCAGATGGATCAAACTCTCAAACTTCTCAATCAGATTATGCAGGATTCGGCAAATAACGGCGGCTATCCGCAAAAGATAGTTAACGGCGGCTACACCGACAATCAAATCAAGTCGATGCAAGAAAACTTTGCTAATCAATACGTGCCTCAAAACTCCGTCGAACAAGCTCTGAGAAGATCGCAAGCAAACGTGCAGGGTTATGCTTTTTCGAACGGCGAATGGAGAGAGAGTATGGGCTATACTGCATTCAGAAGTCTCATCGACAACGAGCAGACCAAGTTGAACGGAAACATCGTAAATACGCCCGAAAACAAGCTCAAAGTCGCCCAAACGTACAGAGCGATGCTCGACCACAGCAGCAACAGATCTTTCTGGTCGAAGTTGTTCAACGTGTTCAGATATTTTAGCGAACAAAACGCAATCGAAGCGTACAAAAATCAGGCGATGACAAAGTTTGCTATCGGCGAGCGCGACTTCAACGAATTGTGCGCGACAAGACCCAACGCCGACGTGCAAACGTTGAAGAACGGCATCGAAACCAACTACCGCAACGCCGTCGCTCAACATGCCCGCAAAAACTCCGTCAGCGACCTGTCAAGCGTTCAAATCGGCGGTATGAGCGAGCGTGACAGCGAACAGGATATGGAAAATGCGTCCGTCTTGTCCTCTGAAAACGACGCAATGCGTATCAGAATTTCTGTCGAAGAGGCAGATCACAAGCGCAAAACCGACGAGAAACAGAAGAAAGACGACGTCAAAGAGATCCGTAAAGTCGCAGAAAACAATATACAAAATCAGCGCAAATAATCTCGTATCGACATCAACGGATTAGGCGTAAACACTCCCTCGTTTCCAAAGCAACAAGATTTGCTGCGGGGACGAGGGAATTTTTTTCGATCCGGAAGTATTTACTCCCGACGGGAATGACTATCTAATTAAAACTTGACAAAGATACCGAGTCGTCCGCTACGTCAAATCATTATAACATTACACCCTATAATCCACAAGAACACGAAGACAAAAGACCCAAGGTATAAGGATAAAATACGACGAAAAGCATTAAAAAAGAACCGCTTAAACTTGCGTTTTTTCACGGTTCCTTTTTTTGATGTTTAGTTTGCTTTTACTTTTCAGCGATTGCCGATTATCGCCTTCCCGCCTGTCAAGACAATCATTTTGATTGCGTCGGCGGAATAGTTGTCGGCGATTACCGTTAAAGGTTTGTTAAGCGTCTCCCTCGCAAGAATTTTGGTTGTTTTCTTTCTTTCTCGGGAAGTACAGATATACTACGTATGCTCCCAAAGCAACCGCCACTACGCTGAGTATGGGCAGCAAAACAATTTGATAAACGGGAAGCACTCCGCCGTAGGTTGCCGCCGCAAGGCAGACGGTGTTTTTTCTGTCTTTTTTATTCTTGATAAATTTGAGCGCAATAAGCACGATCTCCGCCGCGATGATGACAGCAAGGAGAATGATGAGCCACAATACCGAACTGCCGTTGTCCACGACGATTGCAAATGCAGACAACTTGTTTACGGTGAACACAGCATAACCGCCTTCTGACGTACATTCTTCTACTTCCTCCACTTCCTCACCGTGCAAATGGAGAATACGGAACGTTCTGCCGTCAACCCCGTCGGGGAGGAGAAGTTTTATCGTAAGGTTTCCGTCCGGTTGTACGCTTACTCCGTCACTGTCAAACGAGATTTCGTATACCGCCGCCACGACCTCATCGCGTTCTACCTTTGCCTGAATTGCCGCAGGAACTTCATTTTGTTTTTTAGCGACTACTTTTGTGTTAGGATCTAAACCGCCCTCTGCGAAAATAAGCACTTCCTGTTTGTCTTGGGCTCCGCCATCAACAACCGGTTGAATGGTTGTTTCTTTGATTGTTAGCGTAGCGGTCATATCTGCGATAGCGGCATATTTTTCACTGTCGCCGCTGAATTTTGCGATAACGGTATAAACTCCGCTTTCCGTCTTGCCATTGTTTTCGTACGCAACATCGACGCCGTTTGGAAGCGTTCCGCTTATCTCAAGACTATGCGACTCGCCGTCATAAATAAACGTTTTGTCTTCAAACGTTACGCCAGACATATCGTAACAGCGTTTTACGGCGCCGTGTTCGTCTATTACGAACGTAGAGTCTTTATCGCCAGCTTCGTATTCGGTGTCGCCGATTTTCGTTTTTCCGCCTACCGGAATAGCGATGAGTTGCTTGCCGGTTTCGGGCTCGTTTGCTTTTACGATGATTGCGTTGTCGCCGGTGTTTTCGACTTTCACTCCGCCGACTGTGATTTCCTCGTCCTTGTCAAGCTCGACCGCGCCGGTTATGAGCGACGTGTAGTGGGCTTCAAGGATTGTGAACGTCGTTTCTGCGTCGCCCGTTTTATATTTAACGTCGCTGTCTGCGCCCCCGCCGATTGTAAATTCTCCGTTCGCGCCGACCGTAATTCTGACGATAACTTGACCGCCTTGTACGTTAATGTCGGTTAGCGTTGCGTCGACTGTTGCCTTATACGTAAAGCCGTCGAATGTCTTTATACTGTCGCCCGCTTTCAGCGTGTAGGGCATTGCAAGCGTAATGTCCCTTTTTATAATTATAATTTCGTCGGCAGTCTCGTTTTGGGCAGCTGTTGTCAAAGCTTCCGCAAGCGTGGAATAAGTGGTTTTGCCGATTGCAGCCTCTCCGTCGGAAGTTACGTTCAATGTCACGTCACAGAACGCGCTTGCGTAATCGGTCTCCTTTTCACCGTTGCACTGCTCGTTGAACACATGAAGCGTATAAGCGCCGCTCATAAGACCGGAGGGAACGACAATCTCAACCGATCCGGCGCCAACATCGACCTTCTTCACTTTGCCGTAGTGGGTGGCATTTCCGTCTTTATCCGCAAGTATCACGGAAATGTATTCGTTGTCTCCGACAGTCGCACCCGAATAATTCAGCGTTACGGTACTGCTACCGGATTTTCCGGAAACCGCGGATTGTACGTCGACTTGCGTTTCGCTTACGGAAAGAGCGCGGCTTGCGTCGGCAATCGTCAGTTTCCACTCGTTTCCGGTGTAGGAATTTACGGTAGTCAGGTCGCTGCCGGCGGTTGCGGACTTGCCGTCTGCCGCGGCGGACGCGAAAAGTACAGAGCTCGCATTTAATTTAAGAGTGGGACGAACGCCGGCATTGTAGCTGTAGGGGGAGCACCAATCAAGCCTGCCGTCATCGCCATGCCCACAATATTGGAGAGAGTACCCGCTTACCTGCGTGCTCAGCCACCACCAGTTGCAGTAGGCGTCTTTAGCGTAGTCTGTACGCGTCACACTACAATTATTGCTCAAATATTTGGTTAAATCATCCTTAGACAACAAGGAAATGCTTTTCACCGCGCTATTCTCTGCGACGGAAAAGGCTTCGCTCTTGAAGGTATTATTGAGCCAGTTGCTTGTTTCGCCGTAATTCATTGCGGCAAGGGTTTTTTCGGAAAGCAGGAACATATCGTCCGTATTAGACAGCACTCTCCACTTGACGGGGTCAACGTTATATCCGCCGTTTCCGTCGCTACTCTGTTGGTATGCGCCGAAGTATACGTTGCCGCTTGCCACGCCGCCGAGCCGGATCGATCCCGTTGCAGCGTCGCTTGCCGCATAAGCCGTGTTTTCGCCTCTCGCAAAAGTCATGGTTGAGAATAAACCCATCGCTATAACCGCCATCGCAAGGAGAACACACAACAATGTCTTTTTAATGTTCTTTGTCATCCTTTTTTCCTCCGAACTATTTATAAATGTTTATCTTTATCCTTTATCGGTTATCTTTTTACAACCTTTGTTTTGTCTCGTTTTTTTCGTCTCGCGCAGAGCCGGTGCCGATGATAGCCTTACCTCCGGTAAGCACAATCATTTTGATTGCGTCGGCGGAATAGTTGTCGGCGATTACCGTTAACGGCTTATTCAGCGTTCCGCGGGCGAGAATTTTGACTGCGTTTTCTTTCTTCGGCACAAGTCCTTTTTCTTTCAACGCGGTAAGGGTTACGGTATCGTTGGGAGCAAAGTGCGCGGAGAGTATATCGACAGTGACGATAGCTCCGCCGTTCTTTTTGGTACTTGACTGTGCATCCTTTACGACTAAACTCCTTGCCGTTACGTCGTCTAAAAGGTTTTTGGCTTCGTTACGCTCTTACTCTCTCGCGGACACTGAAATTTGCCTTCGCCAATGCGTCGGCGGCGTTTGTCTGCTCGGTATGAACTTTTATAAGTTCGCGTTCGATGAGATTCTGCTGCGAATCGTACGGATAATCGCTTGCCACATAAGTATTGACTTCTTCGCCGCGTTCGATACCGAGACGGGACATCAGCAAATCTATGAGTTCTTTTGCGTGCTTTAATCCGCGATCGGACTTAATCTTAATCGCATAAGGCACTTTTTCGTATCTTACACTGTCCGAAAAATCTTCACCGCCATACTTGGTTTCGATAAATTCCTTCGGATCGAGCGCAAGGTATATCCAAAGAGTTCTGCCTCTCATTGCGAGTTTAGCCACTTGTATTCTGCCGCTGTTAAACGACAAATTCTTCCAGCTCATACGGCTCTTGACTTTCTTATACGACAGTAAATAATTTGCTGTCTCGGCAAAGTTTGCCTTCGCTTCGTCCGATGACAGAATAAGCTTTGCCGTGAACGAATAATTAAATCTTGTCGAGAGACCGTCCAACCCTTCTTCATAGAGGTTTTTCTGCATATCGAGTTGTTTCGTTATTACGGTCGCTTTTTGAGTATCTTCCGTGGCGACTGCTTCGACGCTTGCCTTAACAGCATTGTCTACGGATACCGCGGAGCTTGCCGTAGCCGCATTGCCTGCGACTACGACGCTTGCTTTCTTTCCTTTGATAAGGATATAAGCGATGTATGCTCCCAATGCGACTGCAACTACGCCGAATAATACCAACAAAACGATTTCGTATACCGGAATTGCTCCGCCGAATGCTACCGCCGCAAGGCAAGCGGTGTTCTTCTTGTCTTTTTTATCCTTTCTCGTCTTGAGTACGATAAACACGATTTCAGCCGCGACGATTATCGCAAAGATAAGGATGAGCCACCAAGCCGAACCGCTGTTGTCTACGACGAACGAGAATTCGGACAATTTATCCACCGTGAACACAGCGTAATCGCCGTCTATCGTGTATTCTACGTTAGTCACTTCTTCGCCGTGCAAATGAACGATACGGAAGGTTCTGCCGTTTACGTCTTCAGGTATAAGGAGACGTATGGTAAGTTTTCCGTTAGGTTGAACGCTTACTTTGTTGCTGTCAAGCAAAGTTACGTCGTAAATTGAGGAAGTAACTTCGTCGCGTTTGACGTTGGACTGTATTTTTTCGGGAACTTTTTCTTGCTTCGTCACAACAAGTTCCAGACTCGAATCAATACTCGAATCCGTGCCGGATACTATTACGTTCGGGACGGAAGAGCCTTCGTCAATAACGTAGATCGTTTCTTCGTCGCCGGCTTCGTATTCCTTGCCGCCGATTTTCACCTTTCCGCCGACAGGAACCGTAATATAGTCTTTGTTGTTTTTGTTGACTACCGTTATCGGATCGTTTGCGTCGCCGGAATTTTCAATGGCATTGCCTGTTCCGCCGGTCACAGAACCGCCTCCCGCAATTTGCGTTTTTCCGTCGGTGCCTGTGGTTGCTCCATCGATGACCTTAACGTTGCCGTCGCTATCGATTTTGAGCTTCATTCCGTCGTCGCCTGCCGCAACGTACTCTTTATCGCCGATAATGACTTTACCGCCTTTCGGAACGATTACGTTGCCGTCGCTGTCGACGAAAATCTTGCCGTCGCCGTCGTTTTTGATTGTCTTGTCTCCGACTTTGACTTCGCTTCCGTTATCGAACGTAACCGAGCCGTCGATTAATTTGCCGTCGGAATCAATCGTCGCGCCGTCTTTGCCGGTCGTATAGGTGCTGCCGCCTGCTTTAATTTCTTTGTCGCCGGGAACGCTTACCGTACCGTCCGTCAAAGTTACTTTACCGTCTTTACCCGTGGTAATAACCGTATCGTCGCTTGCAGAAGTATAAGTCGTTCCGTCGTCGTCTCCGCCGATTGTTACTTCTCCGCCCTGTTCGGGAATGGTAATCGTCGCCGTGCCGTCGGGTTCGCCGTTCTCGTCTTCGTTGGCTTTGACGGTGATTGTCTTACTCTTACCGTTTTTGCCGGTGTTTTCGATCGTCTTATCGCCGACTTTGATGCTTTCGTCGGTGTCGAGTTTTACGCTTCCTTTGATAATTTCGTTACCTTCATCGGTCGCTTTGATAACGGTATCGTCTTCATCGGCTTCGTATTGCGTTCCGTCGGGTTCGCCACCGATAGTTACTTTACCGCCCTGTTCAGGAATGGTAATCGTCGCCGTGCCGTCGGGTTTGCCGTTCTCGTCTTCGTTGGCTTTGACGGTGATTGTCTTATCGTCGTCGTTTTTGATCGTCTTACCGCCGACTTTGACGTCTTCGCCGTCGTCGAGTTTTACGCTTCCTTTGATAATTTCGTTACCTTCATCGGTCGCTTTGATAACGGTATCGTCTTCATCGGCTTCGTATTGCGTTCCGTCGGGTTCGCCACCGATAGTTACTTTACCGCCCTGTTCAGGAATGGTAATCGTCGCCGTGCCGTCGGGTTTGCCGTTCTCGTCTTCGTTGGCTTTGACGGTGATTGTCTTATCGCTGTCGCCGGTGTTTTCGATCGTCTTACCGCCGACTTCGACGTCTTCGCCGTCGTCAAGTTTTACGCTTCCTTTGATTACTTTTCCGTCGGAAGTAATCGTCGCTCCGTCGTCACCCGTCGTGTAAGTATTGTCGCCTACGGTGACGTCCTTGTTTCCGTCAATCGTAGCGGTGCCTTCCGTAAGCGTGATACCATCCTCACCTATAGTAACCGTCGTGTCGTCGTCTTCGCCGATAATGGTCGTCGTAACCGTCGTGTCGTCGTCGATTGTGGTCGTGATTGTTGTGGTACCGCCCTTAGGCACGGATACGGTCGTCGTGGTCTTGCCGCCGTCCGTTCCGACGGTTACGGTAGTGCCTATTCCGCCGATTTCTTTGCCGCCGGCTTTAATAGTGTTGTCGTCTTCGTCGCCGATAGTAACTGTGCCGTCGGTAAGAACGTTGCCGTCGTCGCCGACTTTAATTTCGGTTCCGTCTTTCGTCGTATAAGTTTTGCCGTCGATTTTCACTTTGCCGTCGTCGGTCGAGATGACGGTGCCGTCGCTACTTACGGTGATCGTTCCGTCGCCGTCGTTTTCGATTGTCTTATTTCCGACTTTGACGTCTTCGCCGTTGTCGAGTTTTACGCTTCCTCTGTCAAGTTTGTTGCCGTCACCGGTTACTATTATAATGACGTTGTCTTCACTTGCTTCGTATTGCGTTCCGTTATCTCCGCCGATTACTACCTTTCCGCCCGTCGTGGGTATGGTTACGGTATCGCCGTTATCACCCTTGGTTACGGTCACTTTATCGTCGCCCGAGTCTTCCGGATTGGTTATTTCCTTTCCGCTTCCGCCGGTCACAGAACCGCCGTCGGGAACTTTTACCGTACCTTCTTTAATCGTAACTTTGCCGTCGCCGTCGGTAGATATAGTGGTTCCGTTGCCTACGCCGTATTGTTTACCGCCGACTTCCACGTTTCCGTCGCCGGTCGAGGTAATAACGCCGTCGCTACCTACGGTAATCGTGCCGTCGCCCGCGTCTTTATTCTTAATTACAACTTCTTTGTCGCCTTTTACGACTTTGACTTCTTCTTCGTCGTCAAGAATAACTTTACCTTTAATAACCTTGTTTCCACTGTCGGTAACTTCGATTTCGGTATCGTCTTCGGCGGTTGTGTATTCCGTTCCGGCAGCATCTTCGCCGATTGATACCTTCCCGCCCGACGTGGATACGATTACGGTATTCTTCCCGTCGGTTACGTCGACTTGAATTGTGGCTCCGCTGTCGGTGTCGTTGGTTACGGTCATACCGCCAACTTTGATACTTTCGAACTTTTCGACACTAACTCTACCGTCGGTAATTTCTACGGTGCCGTCGCTATTGATATTCAATTTCGTATTGTCTGCGTCGGAAGTATACTTCTTTTCGTCGTCACCGACTTTGACGATTTCGTTAACGTCTACGGTTACGGTACCTTTATCGCCCGTCACTTCGACTTCGATTGTTTTACCCTCTCCGCTACCGTTGATTACGGGCGTAATGCCTACGTTAATGCTTTCGTTATTGTCCAGTTCTACTTTACCGCCGGTAAGCTTGTTGCCGCCGTCGGTAGTAATCGTGGTATTGTCGGAAGCGGTAGTGTATTCCGTGCCGTCGTCTCCGCCGATTTTTACGGTGCTGCCCGACGTGGGAGCGGTTATTTTACCGTCTTTATCGACTTCGATTGTCTTGTCGCCGGTGTTTTCGATTGTCGTGTCTTTCGCTACGACTTTACCGCCGTTTTCAATTATAACGGAACCGTCCTTAACGGTAACGTTGCCGTCTGCGTCAACGGTAAGCGTTACGCCGTCGGTTCCGGCAACGTAAGTCTTTCCGTCAATCTTAACCGTCTTGTTTGCTTTTACTATGATTTCGTCGACATTTCCGGACATCGAAACGTCGATTTCGTCACCTTCGGTGCCTTCGCTTTCGGCTACGTTTTCTATCGTCTTTCCGCTGACTCCGCCGATTGTGGTATTGCCGTCGTCGAGCATAACGCCTCCGGCTGTGAGCGTAACTTTGCCGTCGGATTCTACCTTAAACGTAGCTCCTTTACTGCTTGCCTTGTACGTCGTGTCGTCGATTACTACCGTTCCGCCCGACGTAAGAACGGTTACTGTGTCCGTTCCGGCACTCGGCGTGTTTTTCTTAACGACTATCATGTCTGCTTTCGAGTTTTTAGGATTGGATATTTCCTTCCCGCTACCGCCGGTGACCTTATCGTCTTCCGTCTCGGTGTCTTCGAGCACTACCGTGTCTGCCCCGTCGCCACTACCTATACTGACCACGTTGCCGTCTTTGCTTATGACAAATTGTTCTCCGTCGAATGCAGCAACGTGTTCCGTTGTATTGTCTCCCACGGTGAATTTGTTGCCGGTCTCTGTGACCGTGACCAAACCGCCGTTTTTGGACTTTTTAACACTTATTGTGTTGCTGTTCGTATCAGGCACGTTCACAACGGACGCGTCGGTAGCGTTTCCGAGTTGAACTTTTGCCGCACAACTTCCTTTTACATAAACAATTTCTTCTGCGTTTTGCAGGATTACTCCGCCCTTTGTCAACCAAGCAGTGTTATCGACGACGAACTCGGCTCCGTCGTCGGTCGTCGCAGTGTACGTCGTATCGTCTTTTGTACTTACGGTTTTTATACCGATCGTAACTATTCCCTTTTCAGGAACCGTTACGTTACCGCCCTTAGCAACAATGATTTCGTCATTGCCGGAGTTTTCGGGATTGGTGATTTTCTTATAGTTGTTGCCAGTGAATATCGAGTCTCCGTCTTTAAGGCTAACGCTACCGTCCGTCAGCATAACATCGCCGCATTTGAAGCCGTAGTCGGTGCTACTACTGTAGATGGTGAAACTTGCATTATAGTCATAGAAGTCGTCGGAACTCGACCCCGCCGTAAACTTCTTAATAACGTCACCTATCTTCAACGTGAACGTGCCTTTTTGGGCGCTTCCTTCGCTTGCAAATGCGTACATTCCCACAGTGACTTTGTGGTCGACGGCTGCATTCTTGATAGTTGTTGTCCCGCAGTTTTCATCCGTGACGGACACAACAAGTCCTGTATCGCCGATTGTAATGCTTGCGGCTGTGTTTTTCGCAATCTGCGCCACGTCACTGCCGTTTGTAAGTTTTCCGTTCGTTATATCGAGAGGGAAGCTGCTACCTGCGACTGTATAGCATAGATAGGTCACGCCGTCAATAATGACTCTGTCTCCGTTGTTAAGACCGGATACGCTGCCTACGGCCGTAGTGGCGTCAATCGTGTACTCCTTATCCACAGGGATAGTCACGCTTGCCGTCTTCTTATTACCTTCTGTGCCGTAAGTGACCTTTACGGTAGTCTCCTCGGTAGTCGTGACTTTGCATTTTCCGTCGGAGAGAGTAATGTTTTCTCCGTCAAAACCGACGATCGTCTCTGTCGTAGCGGTGATTGTGGTGGTGCCGACAGTGATTGTCGCGCCCGCGCCGAGTTTGACACTTCCGCTTTCGAGCGTTACGTTGCTGCTGCCGTCAAAAACCAATGTCGTGTCGTCTGCGGCGGAAGTATAAGTCTTTCCGCCGATATCGACAGTTTTAGTATTGTCTAAGGTTATGGTTCCGTTCCCGTCATCCGTTATACCGACTTCGATTGTCGTGCCTTCGCCGTTTCCGTTGGTTATGGTCGTAGTTCCGATAAGGATTTTTTCTCCGTTGCCGAGCGTAATTGCACCGCTTGTGAGCGTTACGCTCGTGCTTGTGACTTCAAACTTCGTGCCGTCTGCGGCGGTCGTATACGTGACGTCGTCGATTACTACCGTTCCGCCTTTTGTTACGACGGTCACGATATCCTTGTTATTTCCGCTGTCTTTCTCGACGCCGATAAAGTCATTGCCCGAGTTTTCAGGGTTTTTGATTTCCTTTCCGCTTGCGCCGGTAATATACTCGCCGTCGCCTATCGGAGAACCTTTGCCTATGCTTACGGCACTGCTGTCGCCTCCGATGACAAATATCTCGCCGTCAAAACTTGCGACGTATGTGCCTTCGCCCACGGTGAATGCGTCGTTTTTCTTTGCAACACAGACCTTACCGCCGTTTGCGAGCTTCGTAACGGTTATCGTGCCGCTGTTCGAGCAAGGCACTACCATGACGGGCGCGACGTATGACGTTTCATCTTTATTATTTCCGATTTGTACGCTTACGTCTTCGTCCTCCGCATTGACGGTGTATTCGCCGTAGGAGAGAAGCAGGTTGCCGTCATCGACGACGTATATTTTTTCTGCCGAAGTTACTACACTGCCGCCGACTTTCACATCACCGTCACTCTTTAGGGATATTTCGTCGAACGTCGACCACACGGATACGGTTATTGTATTGCCCCTGTTGTTGGTTATCGCTTTACCTCTTCCGCCGATTATGCTCTCGCCGTTGTCGAGATAAACTGCTCCATCGGTGATTTGTACGTTACCGCTTTCGTCGATGACTAACTTCATTCCGAGTTCGGCGTGCGAAGTATAAACTTTATCCGGAGTATAAGAAGCGTTTGCTAACTTAATATCTCCGCTCGGTTGGACGGTTATCGTTCCTTTTCCGTCCTTTACAGCGACTTTAGTCGCACCAAAAGAGGACTGCCAATCTTCGGTTATGGTCGTTTCTCCGACGATGACGCTTTGTTCGCTTGCGAGCTTAATCGCACCCGCGGTGAGCGTTACGTTGCCGCTACCGTCGATTACAAGCGTGGTATCGGCTTCGGCTGTCGTGTATTCGGCGCCGTATTCTTCGCCGATCTTTATCTTGCCGCCCGAAGCGGAAACGGTCACGTTAGCGGTACCGTCGGAATTGCCTTCTTCGTTAACATTTGCTTTGACCGTAATATTGCCGTCGTAGGCGTCGGTAATCGTATTGCTACCGACCGTGATGTATTCGTCTTTACCGAGCATAATCGCACCCGCAGTGAGCGTTACGTTGCCGCTACCGTCGATTACAAGCGTCGTGTTATCTTCGGTAGTCGTGTATCCATTGCCGTCAATTGTTACCGTTTTGCCCGACGTAAGAACGGTCACCGTCGCCGTACCGTCTTTGTTTATTTTGACGGTGACGTAGTCGTCAGCGGGTGCGGTAATCGTCTTGCCGTTGACAATGACGCTCGCACCGTTACCGAATTTAACCATGCCCGATGTAAGCGTGTTACTGCTTGTAGTGACGTTGATATACGCGGTATCCTTACCGTATGTAGTAGCAGTGTTTTCGTACGCCGTTTCGCCGATTTGAACCTTGACGGTTCCGGAAATCGCCACGGAGTCTTTTGATGTATCGGCATCAACGCTAACGTTCACCAAATTCGTGTCATTTTCGACGAGGTTGGTGATTTCCACACCGCTCTTGCCTATTGCAACGACGCCACCCGACATGTTTACCTCGCCTTGCACGATTTGAACCTTGCCGCTCGTAAACGTAATGTCTCCGCGTTTGCTAACACTGATTTTTGAATCGCTCAACGCTTTGTTTTTGCTGACGTTGGCGTCATTGTCAACGTAAGCATACGTATATATGCTTACGCCGGCTTTCAGCGTTGCGTTTTCCACAGGCGTGACGGTTTTGCTGACAATCTGAATTATATCGCCGTCGTTTGCCGCGGACAGAGCCGCCTCGAGCGTTTCATAATCTACTTCGCCGATTTTCGCCTCAGAGGCTTGCGCAGTCAGCGCCACGTCGCAAAACGCGCTTGAATAGTCCGTTTCATAATCGCCGTTGCATTGCTCGTTAAACACGCGCAGCGTGTAGTTGCCCTTTTCGAGACCTTCGGGGATTGTGATATCCACCGTTCCGCTTGCGGTAGTGGGTTTCGCCACTCTACCATAGTGAGAGGTATTGCCGTTGCTATCCACAAGAAAAACCGAGATATAGTCGTTTGTTCCGACAGTTGCGCCCGTATAGCCCAGCTGGACTGTCGTTCCGACCTCTGCGGTGACCGCTGTTTGCGTCACGTTAAATGCACGGCTTGTATCTTTCAACGTCAGTTTGAACTCTGTCGTATCTTTTGTTGTGATTGCGCTCAAATCCGATCCCGTCGCGACCTTGCCGTCTACTGCCGCAGACGTGAAGAGCACTGAACTCCAATCCAGGTTGAACGCAGGACGTATGGCATTTGATTGATTCGGGTTTTGTGCGGCAATGGGATTCTCACTATTGTAAGCAAGACACTCATACCAACTACTGTTGTCTCTTTGCGGAGAGCGGAGCCACCAAGATGCAGAGCTTCCGGTATAGGTGGATGCGTACACTCCGGAATTTCCCATATAGTCTGTCACATATTTTGCAAGTTCCGGCGCAGACAGCAAAAACATTTTGTCGTCTGTTGTCAGACTGTTTACACCCACATCGGTGCCGTGCACAGTTTGCTTTTCTTCCGTCTTAACAACGCCCATCATAGCGGCTTGCTCTGCCGTTGAGAAATAACTCGTGTTGTTTGCAAACGCCAAGCACCAAGCCTGTGCGTTGCTGCCTTGATATGTATTGTTTTGCTCATTGCTATTGAACTGCACGCCCGTTCCGACCAAATATTCGGACAACAAAAACATTCCGCTCGTCGTGCCGTCGTTGGCTTTGTATGCGTCAAGCACGCGCCACTTGATAGGGACATCCGTACTTGTAGAACCGCCATCCGGATCGGTAATGCTCATCTTGCCCAAATAGACATAATTGTACGTCGTTCCGCTCGGACTGCTTATTCCTCTTGTCCCGATTTGCGGCGCCGTCGTGGCAATATCGCTCACAGCGTCGATTCTGACGCATTTTGTGGGCGTACCGCTGATTGTAATCGCACCGTTAGCAAGCGTTGCGCTCAATCCGCTGTCTGACAGCGCACCGCTGTTGAGATCGTCCGCAACCGTACTTGCAAAATTATATCCGGTTTTCGGCTCGATGACAATCGGGGCGATTGCCGCGCCGTCGACAGTCTGCTTTGTGCTTCCCGTGACTGTCACATTGCTCTCGTCCGTGTTCGTCACTCTGACGGTATGACCGCTCTCTTTAGTCGTTCGAACCAAATCACTTATGTTCAAAGCGTAGGTAGTACCATTTATTATACCACCAGTCCATGTGCCGCTTATTGTGACAATGTCGTTATCGAGATCGACATTGGCAGTTACTCCGTAAGAGGAAATATAACTTGGAGCAAGATCTTTGGTCTCCCAAGAAAAAGTGTAGCCCTCATCCGGCACAATGACAACCGGTTTAATTTCAAAGCCATTGCAAACGGTCTGCGTTTGATTTTGTATGCAAGACGCATTGCCGCCATTGTTAAATGTGTATGTTGCCTTTTTTTCTTGGGAATAGATGCTATGAGAGTTAGCGCCGGCATCAGAGGAAACCGTCACGGTGACTGAATCCTTGTACATGTAATCACTACCATTCCCGTTAATCACCCAACCATAAACAGCATACCCGAATTCAGGCTTTGCCGTAAGCGTCACACTCGTGCCGACATCGTATTCACCTGTGCCGACAACAGTGCCCTTTCCTTGGACGACAGAAACGCTCACTGTCATCTTATCTGCCGCAAAAGCCGTGTTTGTGTTTGCCGTAAAAATCATGGCGACAAGCAGTCCCGCCACCACGAACGTTGCAAGCAGAACACCCAACAAATTCTTTCTCACAAACAATTCTTTTTTCATACTCGTTTTTTCTCCGATTTTACAAAAATTTTTCATAATTCAGTTCTGTGTTTTTTTCTATTTTTTTCTATAGTTTTGTTTTTGAGCAAGAGCTCTGCAAACAAAACAAGCCGAAACGGGTTACCGCGTCGATGTTTGTCGAAACTTTTGATATTCGAATAACGTTTTTAACCTTTTCATAACCTCTCCTGTCGGTATATACGAACCGAACGCATTTTTTGTTATAATTTTTCGGGCAAAACTTTCAAGTCGTTGCTCGAATGTTCGGTTCGCTTGTTTATTCTGCGCCGCTTTGCGGTAAGTCCCGCCCGACCGACATGCAATCGAACATACCCTATCTCTCTTATTTATGCACAGTCTGCTTAAGTATAACTTAAATTTATCGCCGTTGTCAACGAAATTCCCCCCCTCCCCCGCATTTTTTAACATTTTTTAACAGTAAGGTGAATTGTAAAATATATTGCGGCAAATCGGGGTTATTCGGCGCCTTCTTGGCTGATGGCGACGCCCACGGTTTTGAAAATCAAATGGAGATCATAAAAGAATCCGCGCTTGTTTTGGATATAATCCAGATCCATATCTATGCGTTGATCGAACGTCGTGTTGCTTCTGCCGTGCGTTTGCCATTCGCCGGTCAGTCCTTGCGGCACGCTTAAACGCAACTTAGCTTTTTCCGAACAGGAAGCAATCTCTCTCGGGGAGCACGGACGAGGTCCGACAAACGACATATCCCCTTTCAAAATATTGAAAAGCTGTGGCAATTCGTCTATTGACGTTTTCCTCTGAAAGTTGCCGATTTTGGTTATGCGCGGATCGTGTTTCAATTTGAAATTGACTTCCCATTCCTCGCGATGCTCTTCGATGAGCTGGTCGAGTTTTTCGTCGGCATACTCCTCCATAGAACGGAATTTGTACATCCTAAACACTTTCCCGTCCTTGCCTACTCTGTCCGAAACGTAAAAGACGCTACCTTTTGAATTAGTCTTTATTACGATTGCGATGATGAAAAACGGGATCAGCAACACTATTATGGCAAGAAATGAAACGACAACGTCAAACAGCCTTTTGAAAAAAGAATAAAACGCGACGTTGCGGACTTTGAAATTTTTGATAAATTGCTCGTCCGATGGCGTCGAACGGATGTCGTTTGTTTCACCCGAAAGCGGCACGTCTTCGGCGTTTTCAATATATTTTTGTTTGGTGTCGTTTATCAATTTATACCTCGAGCACGCATGCGCTCCATGTATTTCTACCTAAATTATAGCACACTGTCGCAATAATTCAAGTGTGTTTCGTAAATCGGATTGAAGATTTACAATAGGTTTGTTAAAAATGTTAAAAATCGATACGGGTGAATTTCCGCGACTAAATTGTCGTTGACACCTATAAAGTGCTGTGATATAATAATCTGGAACACACGGAATATTTACGTTAAAAACGTGTGCGTCCGAAGTAATGACGTCTGATCGATATAGCGATATCGTTTGCGATAAAATCCGAGGGGTCGGAGGCTCCGCCCGATATCGGCGAGTCGATTGCGAAAAGGGGCAAGATGAAGAACATAAGAGGAATTATCCTGGCGGCAGGTAAAGGAACAAGGCTTTTACCGATAACCAAATCGGTCACGAAAGCTCTTTTACCTATATATGACAAACCGCTTATTTATTATCCGCTGTCGGTTTTGATGACGGCGGGTATTAAAGATATACTTATTATTTCCACCCCCGAAGCCAAGGGTAGCTTTGTCGAACTGTTAGGAGACGGTTCTCAAATCGGAATCAATTTGAGTTTTGCAGTACAGTCGGAGCCTAAAGGTCCGGCGGAAGCGCTTACGATAGGGGCAGACTTTGTCGGAACGGATTCGGTGTGCCTGATTTTCGGCGACAACTTTTTTTACGGTTCGAATTTCAGGGAAGAGTTGCTCAGAGCCACGCAAATGCCCGGAGCGACCATATTCGGCTATCGCGTAAAGGATCCGACTGCGTTCGGAGTTGTGGAATTCGACGAAAACCACAAAGTCATATCTTTGGAAGAGAAGCCCGGGCGCCCGAAATCGGATTACGCCGTGCCGGGGCTGTACTTCTACGATAACAGAGCCATAGACGTAGCAAGGGGTCTCAAACCGTCCGCGCGGGGCGAACTCGAAATCACGGACGTCAACAAAGCGTATTTGCAGAACGGCGAACTGAACGTCGTATTGCTCGGCAACGGCATTGCATGGCTCGATACGGGCAGTCCCGACGGGATGATATCGACTTCCAATTACGTCGAAACTATTCAGAACAGAGAAGGCGTATACGTCGCATGCGTCGAAGAGATAGCCTACCGCAACGGCTGGATCTCTGCGTCGCAGCTCAAAGCGCTCGGCGAAGCCTGCGACAAAACCGCTTACGGTCGGCACCTTATCGAAGTCGCGGAGGAAAAAGTATGAAGCATTACGATTATCTCGTGGTCGGGAGCGGTTTATTCGGCGCGGTATTCACTCATTTTGCCGTCAAGGAGGGCAAAAGCGTCCTTGTCCTCGAAAAACGCAACCACGTAGGCGGAAACGTATACACGGAACGAGTGGAGGGTATCGACGTACATCGATACGGCGCGCACATTTTCCATACGTCGGACAAGGAAGTGTGGGATTTTGTCAACGAGTTTGCGGAGTTCAACAATTACGTCAATTCCCCCATAGCGAATTATAACGGCGAATTGTACAACCTCCCTTTCAATATGAACACGTTCAATAAGCTTTGGGGAGTGGTCACGCCCGACGAGGCGCGCGCCAGAATCGCCGAGCAAGTCGCTTCTCTCGGTATAGAAGAACCCCATAACCTCGAAGAGCAAGCCCTTAAGCTTGTCGGCACGGACGTGTACACCAAACTTGTCAAAGGTTATACCGAAAAGCAATGGGGCAGAGACTGCAAAGACTTGCCCTCGTTTATAATAAAACGTCTGCCGTGCAGATTTACTTATAATAACAACTACTTCAATGACCGTTATCAGGGCATACCCGTCGGCGGCTACACCCCGATAATAGATAAATTGCTCGAGGGCGCGGACGTAATGACGAGCACGGATTATTTCGACTTCATAAAAGATAATCCGCACGTTGCGACAAAAACCGTCTACACGGGCATGATAGACGAGTTTTTCGGATTCAAATTCGGAAAGCTGAAATACCGCACGGTTCGTTTCGACACGCATGTGCTTGACACACCAAACTATCAGGGCGTAGCCGTCATGAACTACACCGACAGACAAACGCCGTACTCCCGCGTCATCGAACACAAACATTTCGAGTTCGGCACGCAATCCAAAACCGTGATAAGTTACGAGTATCCTACCGAATGGCACGATGGAATGGAACCGTACTATCCCGTCAACGACGCCGAGAACACCGCATTGTACGCGCGTTACGAAAAAGAAGCAAAAAACCGCCCCGACGTCATTTTCGGCGGTCGGCTCGGACAATACAAATACTACGACATGGACAAAGTCATTCGCTCGGCTTTGGACGTCGTGAAAGCGAAACAAAGAGGGTGGAACATTTAAACACGATAAAAGGTTAGTTAAAAATTTAGATGAAATGAAAATATTATTTATACCAAGCGATAATAATTTTACTTCCGGGGCTTTCAGGAGTATGGCTAAATTAAATCAAATTCTTAATCAAGAAAAAGGAATTGATACGTTGGTCGTTTTACCAAATTCAACAGGCGATGGAACGGCTTTGCTTGATGAATATGGAATAAAATATACATTTATAAATTCAAACAATTGGGTAATCAGATGTGATAAATTTGACGATTCAACAAATAAGGAATGGAGCAAAATAAAAAAGCAGAACGAAAAAGCGATTGCTGAAACGGTAAAACTTATCAAAGACTATAAGCCCGATGTTGTTCATATCAACACATCATACTCATATGTTGCAGCAGAAGCGGCTAATATATGCAATATCCCTATTGTGTGGCACCTTAGAGAGTTTTTAGAAGAAGATCAAAGTAGGCGGTTTATTGATAGACGATATGCGAATAAATTAATAAGTCATTCCGATCGTGTGATTACAATTTCCAAAGCGTTATATAAAAAATATGTAGATACGATCCCAAATACTAAGCTAAAAATGATATATAATGGGATTGACACAGACCAATTCTACAAACCGGAAAAAAAGATCTTTCAAAAAAATAAGGTTATTTTTACATGCATAGGCTCAATTAATGAAAATAAAGGTCAAGATGTATTAATGCAAGCAATTGGTAGAATCAGACAGTCGGGACTAACGAATTTTGAACTATGGCTTGTGGGAACATGCAGTCCCCACATGGAAAAGGTTATTAGAGGAATTGCAAAGACGTACGGAATCAACCCTAATACAAAGATCCTCGGTCGTTTAGATAACGTTGACGAAATACTTGAACAAGCAGACATTGCATTTACGTGCTCAAAGTTTGAGGCTTTCGGGAGAGTTACTGTCGAAGCAATGATGTCAGGGTGCTTGGTTATAGGAGCGAATACAGGTGGAACAAAAGAGCTCATTTGTGATAAAAAAACGGGATTACTTTATGAGCAAAACTCGATAGATTCCCTTGTCGAAACTATTAGTTTTGCTTTGGAAAATAAACGAGAAATGAGAAAGCTTGCGAGTGCTGGACGTAAATTTGCTTTTACGAATTTGTCTGCGAGACAAAATGCATTAAATATAATCAATGAGTACAACCAAGTTTTAGCACAAAAAAAAGTGGCGGCAGTAGTTGTAACCTATAATCGCAAGGATATGTTGGTGCAATGCCTTGATGCAATATCTAAACAGTCATATGACGATTTAGATATTATTGTTGTAGATAATGCCAGTATAGATGGAACAAGAGAGGCTGTAGCCCAATTGGATCTGCCGAATTTAAAATACATCAATACAGGATCAAATATTGGTGGGGCTGGTGGCTTCTATACCGGAATTAAGACAGCTTATGAGAATAATGCGAAGTGGATATGGATAATGGACGATGACGTTATCCCAGCCCCTAATGCACTTGAAGAACTTATGAAAGCAACGAAAATTGTGAAAGGTAAGGCTTCTTTTTTTGCTAGTTGCGTAAAAAGTATTGACAATAAGGCGATGAATACTCCTGGCGTTGATATGAGAAGTAAAAACGGATATCCATATTGGTATGAATATCTTGATAAAGGGTTGGTTAAATTAAATGCGGCGACATTTGTTTCGTTGCTATTTAATCATAATGCGGTTATGAATTGTGGTTATCCGTGCAAGGATTTTTTCATTTGGGGAGATGATTCAGAATACACAAAACGTGTTTACAGGTTTTATGGAAATGCATATTTAGTAGGTAAAAGCAAAGTGGTTCACATGAGAGAAGGTGCAGCAGCGTTGGGCATTGTCTCTGAAACAAACGAGAATCGTATTAAATTCTACTACTATTTGGTAAGAAACACGCTAACTTATACAAAGGCATATGCTGATGATATTGCTTTTAGACAAAAAGTGAGTTCTTTCTATGCGGAGATCAGGAGCATTAGACGTTCAAAGGACCCAAATAAGAAGCTTAAAATCTCTGTTATTAAACGTGGCATGAGAGATTATTTTCAAAATAATTATGACAAAGCCGCATTTGAAAATAGATTGGATATAATGTATAGAACTCCAATACCATATGAAGAACAAGAACCGAGTACAAGATCATATGATAGAGCAAAAGACTTGATGCTGTGGTTCCCTCGGAAAGTGAAAGGCTTTTTTGTATGTCTAAAGCAAAATGGAATAAAGTATACTTTGCACCGTTTAATCTATGGTAAAAAGCAATCAAAGTAGAAGAAAAATAGGTGGATTTTTAAGGATAAAATAACAATGAGTAAAATAATTGATATGAGCTTATATAGTGAATCAAGAGGTAATAAAATAATTGGAATGCCCCTGCGATTTAATGATAGTTATGTTGAGTTCGTTGGGGAGAATAATGTCTTGCTTTTTGAAGCAGATGTTATATTGAATAAATGTTCATTTACATTCAAAGGGAACAATTCACTTGTTTTTATTTGTGGAAGCGTCGAACCTATTTCATTAAACATACAAATTTATACGGACTCTACTGTATATGTGGGCGATAATTTAGCGACTAACGGTGCGATGTCAATTATTGCAAGCGAAGCATGCCACGTGTTTTTAGGCAACGAGTGTTTAATTAGCAAAAGTTGTAGTATAAGGACAGGGGATGCACATAGGGTGTATGATATTACAACAGGAATGAGAGTCAATGAAGGCAAGAGCGTATTTTTAGGTGATCACGTTTGGCTTGGTTGGGGCGTTAATGTTTTAAAAGGAAGTAGATTATATTCTGGAACATTTGCGGGAATAGGGGCTGTACTGACTGGTAAAGAGTATTTTTCTAATACGGCATATGGCGGCAATCCTGCAAAACCGATTAAAAGAAACGTATGCTATGACAAAAGAGGGACTCATGGTATGAACGATTCTGATAAAAAGAAAATCTTTCATATCAATTCAAAAGAATTGGAGAATTTTATTTTTAAGCAGGATGAATCTACTATGCCATTTTCTGAAATAGATGAGATACTTGTAAAAACGAAAGACATACAAGAACGCATAGACTATTTAAAATCTTTAAGGAAATGTTACACGCACAATCGATTTTCTAAAGATTATATGTTTGAGGAATAAAAGTAATGAAAATCGCAGTAGCGGGAACAGGATATGTCGGCTTGTCGAATGCAATACTGTTGGCTCAAAACAACAGTGTTGTTGCCGTTGACATAATCAAGGATAAGGTTGAGACGATAAATGCTCGGGTTTCCCCTATCGTCGACAAAGAAATAACCGATTATCTTCAGAATAAAAATCTTGATTTGACAGCGACGACAGATGCCGTTGCTACTTATAAAAAAGCACAATTGATCATTGTATCTACGCCGACCAATTATGATACGGGAAGGAATCATTTTGACACCGGTTCGGTTGAGAGTGTAATCGAGCAAGTATTTTCTTGCAATGAGGATGCGTATATAGTTGTTAAATCCACAGTTCCTGTCGGATTTACCGAGCGGATGAATGAAAAGTATCACACCGATCGGATTTTATTTTCTCCTGAGTTTTTGAGAGAAGGTAAAGCGTTATACGACAACCTTTATCCTTCAAGAATTATCATCGGCGTGCCGAATCAAAACGAAAAAACCATTGAACGAGCACAACAATTTGTCGGTTTGATGAAAGAAGGTGCGATTAAAACCGATATCGAAAGCATTATCATGCATTGCACGGAAGCAGAGGCGGTAAAACTCTTTGCAAACACATATTTAGCATTGAGGGTATCGTTTTTCAATGAACTTGACACATATGCCGAACTGCGAGGTCTTAATACCGCCAACATAATTAAAGGCGTAAGTCTTGATCCTCGCATCGGAGATCATTACAACAACCCGTCGTTTGGATATGGTGGTTATTGCTTGCCCAAAGACACAAAACAGTTATTGGCAAATTTTGATCACGTCCCGAACAATATAATCAAAGCAATCGTTGATGCCAATCATACAAGAAAAGATTTTATTGCAAATCAAATATACAAAAAAGCAACCAAAGCAGGGCAAGAACCGATCGTTGGCATTTACAGACTGACAATGAAGTCCAATTCCGACAATTTCAGGCAGAGTTCGATTCAAGGCGTTATGAAAAGGCTCATGAACAAAGGAGTAAAGATTGTTATTTTCGAGCCTACGTTGAAATCGGATTCGTTCGAGAATTACGAAGTAAACAATGACTTAGTATCGTTCAAAAACGAATGTGACGTTATTGTTGCAAACAGAATGAATCCCGAATTGAATGACGTGATTGAAAAAGTATATACGCGAGATCTTTTCTCTCGTGATTGAGATAAACTATGACTACATTATCACGCTGGAGTCTCGGCGAAGGAAAACTTAATATGAGGCTTGAAAAGGCGGTTGTGTATGGCGGCAAGGTTACGTTGCGGCGTGGCGGCAGCGTCAGTTTCGACACATATTTCAACAGTTTTTCCGAGGCGGTTTTCACAGCCAAAACTTCGGTGCGAGAGGCGTACGTTTTTGCCGAGGTCGAGGGCGCGGTGCGGATAGAGGTTTATTCCTCCAAGCGCTCGGGTGACGGCGTAGCGGATAGGCTTATTTGCCGTAAGGAAAACGTGTTCGTCGCAAGACGCAGAGTAGAAGTGCCGTTTGCTTTGTCGGACGGCTCTTTTGTCTGGTGCAAAATCATTGCTTTGTCGGGGACCGTTACGCTGTCAGGCGGTGGTTACGCCACGGAACAAACGCCCGTAAGGCAAGTTAATCTTGCCGTTTGTATCTGCACGTTCAAACGGGAGAACTACGTCAAGCGCAACGTCAAAACTTTGTGCGAATACGCTTCGCAAAGCGGAGACGCCATAACCGTTTACGTCGTAGATAACGGCAGAACGCTTACGCCCGGAGACGTGGAGGGCGCTGTGCTTCTGCCCAACAAAAATCTCGGCGGAAGCGGTGGCTTTGCAAGGGGTATGATTGAGGCTTACAGGGCGCAAAAGCATACGCACTTTTTGCTTATGGACGACGACGTCTCATTCGATTCCGAAGTGGTCGCGCGCACTATGCGGTTTTTGGAGTATGCAGTATCCGAAAACGTTGCGGTAGGCGGCGGTATGCTCCGCGAGGACAAGCCCGAAATTTTGTATGAGCTGGGCGGTCGATGGAACGGCGACAGGCTTAGCGGATTTTACAGTAATTTGGATTTATACCGGAAAAGCAATTTACTTTTTGACAAGGCCGACAGCCCGGACTATTGCGCCTGGTGGTATTGTTGTATGCCCATAGGCGTGATAGACAGACACGGACTGCCGTTACCGCTGTTCATCAAGAGCGACGACGTAGAGTACGGCATGCGCTGTAATGAGCTCGACTGGACTTTTTTGAACGGCGTAGGCGTGTTTCACTCGTCTTTCGACGCCAAATACAACGCCTCGCTCGAGTATTACATTCGTCGCAACGAGCCGATAATCAATTGCTACACAACCAAGCGCAGCGGACTCAGGTTCTTTGGAAAACTCGTACGCATTGTGGGACTCCAACTCGTCCAACAGCGATATTTTGCGATTCCGTATATACTCCGAGGCTATGACGATTTTCTCAAAGGCGCGGATTATCTGATTATGCTCGACGCGGAAAAACTCAATTCGAGCCTCCGAACAGGAATGCCGAAGGTATACGCCAAAGCCGAACTCGAAAACATGGGTTATGATCTCTCCGACGTATACAAAAGCAAACCGCGAAGCGAGTTCTTGCAGACGATTACGCTTAACGGATATCTTATTCCCGAGCGACTGTGTCCCAAAACGTCGAGGAAACTCCGGATTATCGACAGCGTCGATTGTCAGCCGAGGGATTTTTTCATGACAAAAAGAACTTTGCAATACAATCCGCTTTCGCAAACGGGGTTTTTTACGAAAGAGCGGTTTTCCGAAGTCGTCAAAGCGGGGGTTTTGCTTGCCGGCAAGGCGGTTTCCATGCTGTTTAAGTACCATAAAGCCAAAAAGTCGTATCTCGAGGCACAGGCGCGCCTAACGTCGTTTGAGTTCTGGCAAAACAAGCTCGGTTTGAATAAATAAAATGCAGAATAACGGAAAAGGAAAAATCAAAATAGCGCAGATAATCGGCGACGCGACCTCGGGTGGCGTTATCGCTTGCGTTATGAATTATTTCAGACACATCGACGTGACCAAAGTGCAATTCGATTTCTACACCTACGGACCTTCGCCGTTCGACGAGGAGATAATCGCTCGCGGCGGTAGGGTATTCTATTTTCCGTCCGTGTTTACGTTTTTTAAGTGCGTACGCTTTTTACGCAAGAGATTCAAAAGCGAAAAATACGACATCGTACACGCGCATATGACGTCTTTGTCTTTTGTGAGTTTGCTTGCCGCCAAGGAAGCGGGCGTTAGGCACAGAGTCTGTCATGCCCACTCCTCCGCAAATAAAGAAGAGGGCTTCGCGTATATCGTCAAGTCCTGCCTCAAGCATATATCGACTTGGTTTGCAACAGACCTTGCGGGGTGCGCTAACCTTAGCGTCGAGTGGCTTTACGGGCAAAAATCCGCCCGAAAAGCGTATCTTATGCGTAATGCCGTCGACCTCGATAAATTCACCCTTACGAGCGAGGAAAAACAAGCGTTCAGAAGGGAGTACGGGCTTGAAAACAGTCGCGTCATCGGACATATAGGCAGGTTCGAGTTTCAAAAGAACATACCGTTTCTCGTGCGTGCGTTCGCTGCTTTGTCGGAGTCGCGCGATGACGTAAAACTTGCGCTTGTCGGGGGCGGTAGCGAATTCGACGACGTGAAAAAGCTTGTCAAATCCTTAAAAATAGAAGATAAAGTACTGTTCTTTACAGAAAAACGCAACGTCGAGGAGTATTATGCACTCTTCGATGTCTTTGCGTTGCCGTCGAGGTTCGAGGGACTACCGCTTGTTGTTATCGAGGCGCAGGTTATGGGCATACCGTGTCTGCTTTCCGACTGTATAACAAAAGAAGCCGACGTCACGGGACATGTCAAATATCTGCCCATCTCGAGCCCGAATCTTTGGGCGGAGGAGTTGAACCGCGCCCTCGACGAAAACGTGTGTTACGACGGGAGAGACGCCGTCGCCGCCGCCGGTTACGATATAGTCGCGCAAGCCGAAAAACTGCTTGACTATTACTCGGGAGTGAACGCAAAATGAAGACGAAAATTTTTGTCATATGCCACGATCCTATGCAAACGGACGAGAGGTTGTTTTCCGCACCGTACGTTCCTATTTGCGTCGGAGCCAAAAAAGACGAGTTTCCGGCGAACTTTTTGCGTGACGACGGTGGCGACAACATAGCCGACAAAAATGCCGTTTTTAACGAGATGACGGCAATTTATAGGGTCTACAAGAATCTCGGCGAGATCGGATACCCCGATATCGTCGGATTTGTTCATTATCGCAGATTTTTTGCTTTTTCTCGCGATGCGCATAACTATGAGGAGCGCCCGCGGTTTGCGGACGAGTTTTTTGATGAAATACGCGTCGATGACGATCTTATCGCGAAGATTTTTTCGGAGTACGATTTCATTGCGCCGTTGCCTGCTTACACGGAGTCGGTCGAGAGCAATTTCAAAAAAGCCCACGGCGACGATTTGGAAGTAATCGACAGTATAATCGACGACAGTTATCCCGAGTTTTCGTCGGCGAAAGACGAGTATTTCAAAGGCAACAAGGCGTACTTTTTTAATATGTTCGTCTTCAAAAGAGCCACGTTCGAGCGCTATGGCGATCTGATATTCCCGATACTGTTCGAGTTTGAAAAAAGAAAAGCCGATCCCGTCGAAAGGATGTTTGTTTCCGAGAGACTGACCGGCGCATTTATTACACAGCTTGAAAAAGAAGGCTTGAAAGGGTGCTATCTGCCCGTAACCTGCGTGCTCAGAAAGCCGACGCTGAAAGAAGGCTTGAAAAAAGCCGGGCAAAACGGCAAATCGTCATTCCTGTATGCGATGAAGCCTGTTATAGAGTGGATGACGCCGAGGCGCGTCATGCTTGCGTATCGCAAAAAAAAATACGATAGATTCCGGACTTTGCGAACCGAACTCTAAACCTCCCGTTGAGTGTCACATACGCATTGCATACGCAGCAAAAACGGGTGAAAGTAAATTTGCACATTTTAGATAAAGTTTCTTCGATTATTGGTTTTTTCGGACCTGTTCGGCGATGGCACAGTCCTTTTGATACGTTGCGACGACGTCCTTAGCCGTGCCGTATTGCACCACGTTACCGTCTTTGAGATAAATTGCGTTTTGGCAGAGCCGTAGAATTTGCGACGTGCTATGCGAAACGACGATAAAAGTCGTGCCGTCTTTTCGGAGTTCGTCGATTCTTTCCGCACACTTTTTTTGAAAAACGGCGTCGCCGACGGCAAGAATTTCGTCGACAAGCAGAATGTCGGGGTTGACGTCTAAGGCAATAGCAAAACCGAGTCTCGAAATCATGCCCTGAGAGTAGTTTTTGAGCGGAACGTTGATAAACTTTTCGAGTTCGGCAAATTCGACGATGCTGTCGAATTTTTTCTTCATTTCGCGTCTTGAAAAGCCGAGCATCGCGCCGTTGAGGTAGATGTTTTCTTTTCCCGTTGCGTTGAAGTCGAATCCGGCGCCGAGTTTAAGAAGAGGCACGAGATTACCCCTCGTCCGAACGTATCCGGAGGTCGGCTCTATGATGCCGGATATGATTTTTAAAAGGGTGGATTTACCCGCTCCGTTTCTTCCGATAAGTCCGATGCTTTCTCCTCTGCGAACCTGAAAAGTCACGTCTTTGAGAGCGACAAAGCTCGCGTAGTGCAATTGCCCCTTAACGAGTTTAATGCAAAATTCTTTAAGATTGTCGATGCGTTCTGTCGGAATTTTGAATTCCATGCCGACATGATTTACATTAAGCAAAATATCTTTGTCCGTGTCGAAATCGCCGGGATTATCAAAAACCGGCAGATGAGGGGTTTCGACGTTTGTGGTTACTACCTCCGCTTGTACGGGTTGCTGTTTCGTTATTTCTTCCATTTTATCAAATATACAGCAATAGTTTCTTTCTGGAGAGTCTGATTATCAGATATCCTATTGCCAAAAATCCGAGTCCGACGCCGTAGCAAATCAGGATTTCTTTATTGCTCGGTATGGTTCCGTTGATCAATTCTCTGAATGTTCCAAGATAGTGAAGCATGGGATTGAATTGCATTGCTTTAAGGTAATTGCCCTCGAGTTTGAGTGCGTTGACGGAGTAAAAAACGGGAGTCAGATACATCCACAATGTCAAGAACACGCTGTACAAGTGTTTGATATCCCTAAATCTGACGTACACGACCGAAAGGACGAAAGACAGCCCCGTCGAAAAGAACAGTATCGAAGGGAGCCAAGCGAATATTATGAGAATCATCGTCCAGTGGAACGTAACTCCTGCGCTCATTCTGATAAGCATGACTATGACAAGCGCGATCAGCGAGAAGAAAAAGTTCACCGTCGACGACAGTACGTTCGAGATCGGGAAGACGGCGTACGGGATTCTCGTTTTCATGAGCAAGTCGTAGTTCCCCACAATACACGTCAGGGACGAAGTAGTCGACGCTCTCATAAGAGAGAACACGATATTCCCCGACAAGACGTAGATGGGGTAGTCCATGTCGATTGAATTTCTGCCGAAAATATTGGCGAACACGAATGACATGACCAGCATATTGAGTAGAGGATTCAACACCGTCCAAAATATGCCGAGAACGGAACGCCTATATTGATTTTTGATATTTTTCCCCACCAAAGAGATTAAAACAACCATTGCTTTTTTGAACTGCAACTCATTTGCGCGTGCTCTTTTTTTGGGTAGATTGAATTTTTTTATCATTCGTATCTGTCGCCTTTTACAATATTTTGTCACTGCACCCATAGTAATGATTATATCATATAATGAATATAATTATAAGTCAATATATGATAACACAAAAATTGCTTTTCGTATTTTGTCAAAATCGAGCCGGACGCCAAGCCAAACATGTAATTTTTTTCGCCCAATGACTTGATTTTTGTCTGTTCGTTCACTATAATGTATATACGTTAATCGATTATCCGGTCGATTACAAACAAATTTGTCCGTGTACCTCAGTAGGATAAAGGGTTCGCCTCCTAAGGGAGTGCTTAACTCGGTAAAAAGCACAACATATTGAGTTAGGGCATAACATTTACAACTAAATATTGTGGTTTTACCATTAACATGTAATACTTGGTATTGTTTTAGGTATTGTTTCGGTATTGTAAAATCTTTTGCAATAACTTTCAAATCGTGCTAAAATATCAAATATCTGCCTGTACCTCAGTAGGATAGAGGGTCCGCCTCCTAAGCGGAACGCCGTTGGTTCGACTCCAATCAGGCAGGCCATTTTTTCAGTCACTTCTTGCGTGGAGTGACTGATTTTTTTATACCTATTCGAGCCATATACTCTTTCCATAATTTGCTTTCGCGGCGGTTCATTTTCTTGAGGTGTGGCAAAAGTTGGTCATAGTTCACAATCCACTTGTTGCCGAACTTATACTTAAACACCGTCGTATCTGTTTTCAGAAAATCGCGTATTTCATCGGCATGTATAAAACGGTCGCCTGTCTTTCGGTGGTTATTCCACTCTCTCGCACAATCTTTAATGTTCCTTAACTTAGGTATTTTGTATTCGTGTTTTTGTAGATTATACGGGTTCACTTTATCAAAAAAATCCTTTGAGTCAATCAAGATTATGTTTTGTGTAAGCGTATGCTTAATCCCGTTTTCGAGAGCAATTCGGCGAACATTATTACGCCTTATGATTGTGCCTTCATCTTCTTGCTTAAACATTCTGTGAATGTCACCTGATGTCAGATATTTCATATTATTTCTCCTTTTTGCCGTTTGTAAATAACAGCAATTCGTCCATATTGACAACCCATGCGTTGCCGTATTTTAGTGGCGTTATTACGCCTTGTTTCATTAGTTCAATCAACATGTTGCGAGTAAGACAAGTGTCGGGATCGACTTGTTTTACTTCGTTCAATACGTCTGCAATTCTTCTTAATCGTGGTAAATACATTATCGTTTTCTCCTTATAAAATCTAAGCGAGTCGCTTAGTCGTTAAACAAATTGCTCAACGCATCGGTGACTCGCTCTTGTGTGTCTGGAATAAAGTGACTGTAAACTTCAAGAGTTATAGTCGAATCGCTATGTCCGAGATATTTGCTGACAGTCTGAATAGGCACATTTTGGGACAAAAGAATGCTGCAATATGTATGCCTCAATCCGTGTGGCGAAACCTTTTTAAGACCGTGTTTTGCCTCGAATTTAGCAAGCCATTGTGCCGTGCTGGATACGCCTTCAGGCTCTCTCAATATATTGACGGAAAAGTAGTATTCGTCTAATTTATTGTCAAATTCATCATCGGCAAGCCTGAACCAATCCATATACTTTTTAAGGTCGTCCATCAGTTCAGCCGGAAGGGGTATATCGCGTTTCGACGTTCGTGATTTCGGATCTTTTTCATATACACCAAAGCCCTCGGTCGCAAGTCTGTTACGTCTGATGTGGACAATTCTCTTGTCAAAATCAAAGTCTGCCCACCTTAAGCCGTGCAATTCGGCTGTTCGCACGCCCGTTAAAACCATAAATTTCAACGTAACGCGCCGATATATCAAATCTTCGGGCAATTCGTCAAGAAGTTTGATGAATTGTCTTACTTCCGCGAGTGAAAATACTTCCTTTTCTTCGATAGGCTTTATCGAAATATTGCCGTTTTTTGCCGACGCACCGATTTTTGTCTTGCATACGGGATTTTTGACAATCCATTCATACCGCACAGCCTCATTAAAAAGAGTTCGGAGTATTCTTCGATGTCCTTTTATCGTTTCGGGCGAACATTCCTTTATCTTGAAGATTGGCTCAAAATAGTCGTCAAATTTCAAGTGGCAATATTCACAGATGTTCTTTGCCGTCTGAACTCTGATTGCCCCGTCGAGATGTTTCAGTCTATATAAACTGTTCGTGTTTATAACATTATCCCTTATCATTTGCCTGCCGTTTATAGTATCAGGCAATGGCTTTTTCAGTTTTGCCAAGCCGGACGGGATTTCTTCGCCCGAGCAAAACGAATTAAGGAACAGCTGAACGTGTCGAACAGTAATTTCCGAGATTGGTTTATCGGCAAGATGATGTTCGACCAAAAAACTCGTAAATAGTTTTTCGGTAACGCATATCCTGCCATAGTAATTTCTTGATAGATTTTGCAGCACGGACGTTTTCCATTCTTTTACAAGCTGCGTAAAGGTCAGAACTACGTCTGTTGAGGTTTTTTCGATTGCCGATGTCTTTCCCGTCAGTTTTATGCTTTCCTCAAATTCAATTTCTGCTTTTGCAACATACTTTTTGAATTTTGCTTCGGAAAGATTGTCTGTGTTATGAACGGTTTTTACATACAACTTCGATTTTCCCGTCATAGGGTCTAACCCATACGCTTGAATTTTCGCTTGTAAAACGCCGTGTTTGTTTGTTGTAATTTTTGAGTATGCCATTTATACCTCCGTGTCGTCTGTTTTGATTGCGATATAATCTAAGAGGCTTTGCATATCAACAAGAACCTTATTGCCGGCAGTCAGACACTTAATTTTTCCCTGTTTACACCAAGTTCTGATAGTGTGAACAGTGATGGCAGTTTCGGCATCTTCGGCTCGGATTATATCGAATGCTTTTTTGATGCTCCTTAACATTTGCCTTGAACCTCCTTTTATTGAATTGAAGTCAATCGGACGATGTTTTTCATATCGCTCGCTAACTTCTGAATCAACGTTAGCATACTCGGAGTCAAAAGTGTGAATGGTTGAAATTATGGTTTCAAGGCCTTTTTTCCATTTTCAATGGTTTACTATTATCACTACGGCATGTCCATAATGCCTCTGCAATGGTCTGACAATGGTTTACGCCAGTTCACCTCCTTTTATTTTTCATTTTGTCTTTCGACAGGGGGCGAGAATAATCGAATGCAGCGAATTGTCAAGGAAAAAGCAACGCGACGAACAAAAAATAGCATAGTTGCAGTTCTCTTTTTTCTTTGAAATATGACATATAGTTGTCATCGTATTTAAGTTAAGATGTTCTTACCTTACAAATCGGAATATTTTTTGTGAGCCTTGACCAGTCGATGCAGACGATTAGGCTATACCCCCGAAAGACAAAAGGAACTTGTAAATACGGCTACAATAAACCCAAAAAGTTCCCTATTTTTCTTGTTGAATGTCGAGATTAAGCATACTGATTTTTGCGAAAAACGTTAAAAGGTGCAAACTATCGACAAAATAACACCTGAAAAGGTGCAAATAATACTCTGGAAAACACTTAAAAAGG
>CAZUJW010000007.1:53367-63100 GCA_964620655.1 uncultured Christensenella sp. | reverse complement strand
CTTATTGCTTGAGTAGACTTTATTGACATATGGATAATTAAAATCCGTTAGGGTGGGTGGGTGGGATTTACACAAATAAATTTCCCGCACAAAACATCGTGACTGCGGAAAAATTCCGTGTAACGATTGGTCGGTTATTTTCTGTAACGATTGGTCGGTTATTTTCGGTATTGACAGCCACTGCTTTTGGTGGTATCATAAAAATACAAAATAGCATAGTGTATTACTATGCGCACAACCACGACACACACTTTTTTTTTGGAGGTTATATGAAAAAAAGCAGTTTATTAACCAAGATTATGCTTTCCTTGGTTCTGGTTGCTTTAGTTTTTTCTCTTGTCGCTTGCGGCAACAAGAAAGACGACAATAAAGGCACTACACCTGTCGTTGAAGAAAAAACGTTGGCAGAACAAGTCGTTGAAATAATACAGGGAGTTAATCCTGTTCTTAAAGTGTTCAACGACACCAAATCCGACGGAACTCTCGGAGCAGATCTTTCATTGTCCGTTAAGTACAACATAAGCGGAAACAGCAACGATTTGGCTTTGGCTGTTAAGGCTAACGCCAACGTAGACAATCCCGCGGCGCAGATAAGCTTTAAGCAAAAGAACACGGAATGGTTCAACCTTACGTTAAACGATAAAAAAGTTTATCTCGTTCAGCCCCTTACCGCAGTAAACACCGCCAATAATACCGACGGTATCTCTGCCGATATTACCGCACTCGTTCCCGCTGTGACCGATATAATGGAAATGGCTATGGACGTTATTGGCGAAGAGGAAATTAATCTTCCTGAAGATTTGGCGACTTCCGTAGGCGGCATGCTTGACAAAATGGGCTCCGGTATAACCAACCTTATCAAAATCGAAACAGTCAGCAACGGTTACAAACTCGTGTTGGGTTCCGAGATAATGGGGCTGTTAAAAACCATGCTTCCTACTATATTGGGCGGAACCCTTACTAATTTGGTAGGCAAAAGTGTTTCGGACAAGGTTATCGCCACAGCTCAGGAATTCCTTGGTAAAAACCCCGAATTGAGCATCGAAGTCGGTTTGAAAAACAAAGCTATCAGCGGTCTTGCCATCGGTTACACACTCGGTACAGATACCGCAAGCTTGAATTTGGATTTCAGTCTTTCCAACGAAAGAGTATCCATCACCAATCCTACCGTAGGCAATAACGCTCTTAACATCGGAGCCGTAGCCGAACTTGCTCAGAAGGGATTGAAAGCCGAAGCGGAAGTTTACGGCGTACCGGACTTCTCGAAAGATTTACAAAATCTCGTATTCGCTACCGCTAAGATTAACAACGCCGTAAGCAACGGATACTTCAACGGACAGACCGTTTACTTCGACACCAATGCGGTTTACGAAGGTCTCGGACAATCCGCTCCCGATAACACCAAGTACAACGTAACTATCGGTAACATCGATAAGGATTATAAAAAGACCAATAGCAGCGTTGTTAAGATGATTAACGAAGCGGCTGAAAAAGCTAACAAAAAATATTTCGATGAGAAAGGCACAGCGTCCAACGCTTCTTACGCCGATGACTCTACTACCGCTGCTCCCAGCAAGAGTCTTAACCAGACCGTTTACGAAATGCTCGGCGGAAAACTCGAATATACCGATAACGAAAAGACCGCCTATAAAGACGTTTCCGAAAAAGACGTTATGACCAAACTTAACGAATTAATCGGAGATTATATCAGATTCGAACTCGATACCACCAGCAGTAAAGACAACTACTTCAACACCGTTAAAAACATACTTACCTTGTTCGGACAGAACGACCAGTGGATAATCGGTTACGACCTTATCAAAGGCACCGGCACCACCGTCGATTTGAGCGGACTCACCAAGATGGACGAACTTATTTCTTTTGACAAGTGGATCAATATGGAAAACGGTAAAATAAAAGTACCCGACAATATGAACGGCGTATTCGGCATCTTCAACTGGGATACCAAAACCTATCGCGGCGGCGTAACTCTCAGCAAAGCCGACGCTCAAAACGACTTGCTCGACGCTATCAACGTGTTCGTTACTACCGGTAAGAACGAAGACGGCACCTACAAAGACGTAGACGCAGAATTCCTTGCCGAATTCGCAGACTACTACGTAGCGGCTCTCGGTTACTACGTTGGCGAATATGACGAAGCTACGACGAAAGAAATCGACGCTATCGATATGAAGTACGCTTACGCTAAATTCCAATACGCTAACGGCGACATCACCAAAGAAGCTCTTAACGAAGCTAAGAAAGAGCATAAGAACTCTTTGAAAGTTTATTACACTACCGCTAAAGCCAACGACTTAATAGGGAAGATCCTGGGCGTAAGCTATACCGGAGATACTTCCTACATAGCGCAGCTTATCGACGGCGGATTATATCTCTATCTCGGTAGCGATAAGGACAAAGGAATTAACGGCTTCATCGAAATCAAAGATTCTGTGGAAGGCACCAAGTCCTACGCTTACTTATCCGGTCATATCAACGTTGTCGCAAACGACGTGAACGCAAAAATAACCGCAGCCGGCATTAAAACCGAAGACTACGCTACCGATCTCTTTACTCCCGCAAAGGTTACTGCGACTGACACAGACGCCAATGAGTATGCTAAGATAGTTACCGTAGACGGCACCAACGTTAAGCAAGTAACAATGGAAAATGACGGCACTTACAAATACACTCAGTTAGTAGTCAATAACGAAGTTCAGTACAACGACAGATACACCGCTTTGGACGACATGTTCGAAAGTTTGGGCGGAGCTATTATGTCTTACTTCGGATTTAACTGATATTTCTTGAAGAATTAACTTTAATTACGAAAGAACGCTCTTTGGAGCGTTCTTTTTTGATATCGTATAAAAAAGTCGCTGTATATGGTATAATTAAATTAAAGAGGACGAATGAAACGCAGAATTTTTCTTATTTCTATAGTTATTGCAATAGCGGCGTGTATTGCGGCTACTCTTTCGGCGTGCGACCTTTTCGGAAATAGCGGTTGCGGCAACAACCACGAATTCGGAGAAGTCGTCGTAGTGACTGCTCCTACTTGCACCGAAGACGGAACGGGCAAAAAGGTATGTTCCGTTTGCGGGTATGAAAAGAGCGGGTTCGTATTGAAAAGTAAAGGACACGATTTAGGCAAAAAGGTAGTCGAAGAAGAAGCCACCTGCGACGAGCAAGGGAAAGGAAGTAAGATTTGTTCCGTATGCGGATATAAGGAAGAGTTCGTTATACCGATAAGGCAACACGAATTAGGGGCGTGGGAGATAAAGACGGAGTCTACTTGTACCGCTTTCGGCGAAAGGGTAAAGAAGTGTAAGTTTTGCGATTACGAAGTTACCGAAAAGTTAAGTTTGTCCGACCATAAATATGAAGAAACGGAAAGGACGGAAGCCACTTGCGAAGAGCAGGGGTACGTCCGGTCGGTTTGTTCCGTTTGCGGAAAAGACAAGACGGACGTTACGGAAAAACTAAACCACTCTTTCCCTTCGGGGACGGAAATAAAGTACGACTATATGGATTATAATAACGAGAATTACTGTTATTATGCGTACAGAGAATGCGCAAGGTGCCATAAGGACGTTTTTTATAAAACGAAGTCGCACAGTATGAGCAAAGATATCGAATCTTTCGTCGAAGCCACTTGCACGACTACGGGTGTGGACGCGAAGAAGTGCTTGTATTGTCCTCATAAGACGACGAAAACTACTCCCGTAAATTCCTTTAATCACAAACGCAGTTCGGTCGTATACGGCGAAAGAAACGCCGAAAACTGTACCGTCGTAGCGACGGTATCCTGTACCCTTTGCGAAAAGAAAATTGACGAGTGGAACGAACCTTGTCACGACTACGACGGAGAAACTTTTGTGTGCACGAGAGACGGTTGCGGCAGCGTAAAAGCGATTCCGTCGTCGTATTTTACCTATTCGCTATCCAATCGCGGCGGCTGGGCAATCAAGGGAATAAACGCTAAAAAAGCGGAAGATGTCAAGAAGTATATAGACGACAACGACGGCAGAATGAGATTACCGTCGCAAGGCAGTTCCGGTTCGTCGGAATTTGAAATAGAGGCGGTTCTCGGCAAAGTTTTCGACGCTCTCGGCGAAGACTATAAGGCTAAAATAAAATATATCTACGTTCCGTCGGGGTATTTGTACGTCTTTGCAAACGCTTTCGCAAACCTGAGCAATCTGGAAAAAATAACTTTTCCGAAGACGGTAACTAAAATAGAAAATTACGCCTTGGCGGGCTGTAAAAATCTTACGGAGCTTACCTTGCCGTACGACTGTTACGACGATATAATAGGCGTTTTCGGCGAGAATAAGGATACTTTGACGGGATACAAGCTGACCACCCTTAACGTGTACCGTCCGACGGATAAAACCGCCGTCAATTTTGCGAGCGAGAATTGCGTTCTGTTCGAAAGCCTTACTACCGTCAACATCTACACCGAGTTTATCGGCGGTATAACGTACACTCTGGACGGACAGAAAATAAACGTAAGTAAAACCGTATTGAAAAACGGCACGGACGAAACGGGCGGAGCGATAACGTATTACATTAAATAATTTTGTTCTGCCAATACCTTTTCCGTTTTGTTTGCAAAAGAGTTTTCTTTTATAAGCGTTTTATACATGGCAAAAACATTGCGAGGCGAATTGTAAAATATATTGCGACGACAAAATCGGCAAATTCAAAAAAGTTGTCGCCATATTTTACAATTCACCCAAACGCAAAGGGACGCATCTATGGAAATAGGTATATTGACAACATTTGCGTACTAATATATAATTATTAAATAAAAATATAATCAGGCAAGGTGCGAAAATGATACAAAACGAAATCAAAAAAATTCAAAAATTATTAAACAAAGACGGAAATATCGCCGAACCCGGTTACGCTAAAAGTTTATTGTGGGAATACAGCCGCGACGATATCAAAGCGAAAAAGAGCCGCATTAAGGAATGGGACTACTACTATATCGGCAACGACGACTGCGCTTTGTGTCTTACCATAGCGGATATGGGGTTTGTGGGAGCATTGAGCGCGACGACTATAGATTTTACCGTTCCGTCGCAAATAACGAAGAGCGCGGTTTGTCTATTCCCGATGGGAAAATTCAATATGCCGACTACGAGTGTGGTGGGCGACTGCGCATGGAAAGTAGGCAACGTGGAAATGACTTTCATTAACGATGGAAAGACCCGCCGCATCTACGGAGTTTATCCCAAGTTCGGCAACGATAAAGAAACCTTATCTTTCGACGTTACTCTTACCGATATTCCGCAGGAAAGCATGGTAATAGCCACACCGTTTAATAAAAAAGCGCATTTTTATTATAATCAGAAAATCAACTGCATGACCGCCGACGGTACGTTTAGTTTAGGCGATAAGGAATATTCTCTGAGCAGAGATAAAAAAACTCTTGCCACTCTCGACTGGGGCAGGGGCGTCTGGACTTACGACAATACCTGGTACTGGGGCAGTTTGCAGACCGTTCTTCCCGACGGGAATAAGTTCGGTTTCAATATAGGTTACGGCTTCGGTTGCAACGATAAAGCCACCGAAAATATGTTGTTCTATAAAGGCAAGAGCCACAAACTCGACGAGCTCACCTTTAATATTCCCGTAAAGGACGGCAAGGACGACTATATGAGCGACTGGACGTTCACGAGTAACGACGGGCGTTTCTATATGGATTTTCACCCCCTTATAGACAGACAGGCTCCGCTTGACCTTAAAGTATTTGCGATGATACCCCATCAGGTGTTCGGTTACTTCACGGGTAAAGCCGTTTTAGACGACGGAAGCGAAATTCATCTCGATAATGTGTTGGGCTTTGCTGAAAAAGTGCATAACAAGTGGTAATAACGACTACGTTATAGTTTTGGGCAAACGCCTTGACGACGACGGAAAGCCGTTGCCCGAACTGTACGAAAGACTGGAAAAAGCGTTAGAACTTTTCAGTAACGGCATCGCGGACAGGTTTTTGGTCTGCGGCGGTAGGACTAACGAACTTACCGAAAGGACAGAGTCGGAAGTTATGAAAGAGTATCTTGTTTTCCGCGGAGTAAACGAAGACCTTATCGTGGAAGAAGGAGAGTCAAAGACCACTTTGAGCAACGGACGTTGCTGTAAAAAGATACTGAAAAGTATTCCGTACGGCAGACTGTATCTTGTCACTTCGTCTTATCATACGTTCAGACCTTATCTTAATCCGGGAAGAATTTTCAGAATTTTGTGCGGGTTGCCCGTGCGGTGCGTTCATTCCTTCGACAGCAACGTGGAAATTTTCGGTAAGTCGGTCGGTAAGCCTATTTTATTTATATATAAGGATAGGGCGGAACTCGACGAGTTTTTGCGGAACAACCCCGACAATAGAGTTATTGCAAAGGACGTCAACACTGCGGTAAGAGACGGCAAGAAAAAATTTTATATGCGAGACGAAATAACGACCGAAAAGTTCGTTGAAGAAATCGAAAAGGTATTCGGAAAAACCGAAGTAATTGTTTCGGAGGAAAGATGATAAAAAAACTTACGGCAAAAAAGGTCGAAAACTCGGGAATTAAACCCGAATTTATCGACGGTTACAGCACGTTTACCAAAGAAAAGGGCAGAGATTTTAAGATTTTGCAACTGACCGATTTGCATTTCGGCATGGGAATACTAAGTTTCGGCAAGGATAAACTCGCCCATAACGCGGTGGTTACGCTCGTGGAGAGAGAAAAACCCGACCTGATAATAATAACCGGCGACAATATCTACCCATTGCCGATTTTTTCGGGAACATGCAACAATTTAAGAGAATCGAAGTACGTCGGCAAACTTATGGAACAGTTCGAAATACCGTGGACTATGACTTTCGGCAACCACGATACAGAACCCGCTTTTGCGACTCATTCCCGCGAAGATTTGCTTAAATACTATTCGTCGCTTAAACATTGCCTTCTTTGCGACGGCGCGCCGGGAGTGTTCGGCACGGGTAATCATATAATAAAATTGAACAACGCCGACGGAGAACTCAATACCGCTCTCGTTATGCTTGACAGCAATATGTACTTAGGCACCTCCTTTTTCAGCACCTTCGACAATATCCACGACGACCAGATAGAATGGTATAAGTCTGAAATTACGAAAATGAGCCCCGCGGGGACGGTAAAACCGAGCCTTGCGTTTTTCCATATGCCCCTTAAAGAATATAGGGACGCCTGGGAAAAACTCAAAACGGGACACACCGACGAAGTGACGTATCACTGCGGCACCGTCGCCGAAAAGAACGACCACGTCGGCTTTTCCAGACGTAAAGAAGGACACTTCTTCGACGAAATGGTCAAATTCGGATCCTGCAAAGGCACCTTCTGCGGACACGACCACCTTAACAACATCTCCATGACCTATAAAGGCATACGCCTTACCTACGGCATGGCGATAGATTATCTTGCCTATATCGGAATAAAAAAGAAATACACCAACCGCGGTGCTACCGTCATCACCATATCCGACGACGCGTCCTTCGACGTAAAACTTTCGCCCTTAACTACTCCCGTCGAAATATACGAATAAATTTCCTCTTATTAAAAGTATTCGCACGCCGCATTAGCGGCGTGCGTTTTTACGTTAGTGGTAATAACGGTTATTTTTTTGCCGTATTTCCGTAATATGATCGATGCTATCGGCTTTACGATATCACTTTTCAGCCCGACCGATAGTTGATATATATTTTGGTCTGTCAGTGAACGACTTTTGCGGAATAACTATGCTTCGTTTTTCCTTTATTACTTATTGCCGATGATTGCCTTGCCGCCGGTAAGCACGATCATCTTTATTGCGTCGGCGGAATAGTTGTCGGCGATTACCGTTAACGGTTTGTCGATTGTTCCGCGGGCGAGAATTTTGATTGCGTTTTCTTTCTTCGGAACCAGCCCCTTTTCTTTCAATGCGGTAAGGGTTACGGTTTCTCCGTCGGAGAAGTTGTCCGACAGCGTATCTATATTTATCGCATAGTGCGCTTTCCCTTTGTTTCCGTCAAATCCGCTCGTTTCGTCTCTCTCTGCCGTGACAAGTTTCTTTGCCGTGACGTCGTCGATGAGAGTTTTTGCTTCGCTCGCGTTTACGCTGCCGCGGATATCGAACTTCGCTCCCGCAAGCTCGGTTTCGTCGGTGATTTCCTTATCGGAATACACCTTTATGAGTCCGCGTTTAATGAGATTGTACTGCGAGTCGTACGGATAATCGCTTGCGGCATAGGTATCGACGTCTTCGCCGCGTTCGATACCGAGACGAGACATCAAAACGTCTATGAGTTCTTTCGCGTACTTCAATCCGCGATCGGACTTAATCTTGACGGCATAAGGGACTTTCTCGTATCTGACGCTATCCGAAAAATCTTCTCCTCCGTACTTGGTTTCGATAAATTCCTTCGGGTCGAGCGCAAGGTATATCCAAAGTGTTTTGCCTCTCATGGCGAGTTTCGACACGGGTATTCTGCCGCGGTTAAACGACAAATTCTTCCAACTCATACGGCTCTTGACTTTCTTGAACGACAACAAATAGTTTGCAATCTCCGCAAAGTATCCCTTCGTTTCGTCCGAGGAAAGAATGAGTTTTGCCGTAAACGAACGGTTAAACCGAATATTCAAACGAGCAAGAGCGGCGTCTTCCTCCGTCATAAGTTCGGGAACGACGTTAAACGCGGTTTCGTCGTCATCGGGTTCGTTAACGGCGGTTTCTTCCGTCGCGGCGACGACGCTTTCCGCTTCTTCGGACGTTGCCGATACGTTTTCGCAATTATCGCTTTCCGTCGCGGCAACGTTCTTTTCGCCGGCTTTTTTTCTCGGGAAGTACAGATATACTACGTATACTCCCAAAGCGACCGCGGCTACGCCGAGTATTGCCAGCAAAACAATTTCGTACACGGGAATTATTCCGCCGAAGGCAGCCGCCGCAAGGCAGGCGTTATTCTTCTTGTTCTTCTTCTTTTTAAGAACTATAAGAACGATTTCCGCCGCTACGATTGCCGCAAAGATAAGAATGAGCCACCAAGCCGAACCGCCGTTGTCTATTACGAACGAGAATTCGGACAATTTATCTACGGTAAACACAGCGTAATCGCCGTCTATCGTATACTCTACGTCCGTCACTTCCTCTCCGTGCAAATGAACGATACGGAAGGTTCTGCCGGCGGCTTCGTCGGGTATACGGAGACGTACGGTAAGGTTTCCGCTCGGCTGAACGGTTACGCCGTCACTCTTTAATGTTATATCGTATACCGCCGACACGACTTCATTACGTTTGATATTCTCCTTGACTATCGCAGAAACTTCTTCTTGTTTTTCAACAAAAAGTCGTACGTCGGGATCGCTGCCGCCTGTCTCCTCGACAATAACGTCGGGCTTTGTCGCGTCTCCGCCCTCCACGACTTTTTCTATGCTCGCTTGTCTGACGGTAATGGTTGCCGTCATATCGGGAATTACGTTGTAATTGTCGTAGTCTCCTATAAACTTTGCGGTAACGGTGTAAACTCCGCTTTCGGTCTTGCCGTTATTTTCGTAAGTCACCGTTACGCCGTCGGGAAGTTCTCCGGAAACATAAATACTCTTAGCCGTGCCGTCATATATAAACGTTCCGCCGCCAAACGACACGCCCGACATATCATAATCGGCTTTTGCTATACTCCAATCTGCGGTAACCGTTCCCGTAAAGTTTCCGTTCGCCGTAACGG
>CAZUJW010000007.1:0-53267 GCA_964620655.1 uncultured Christensenella sp. | reverse complement strand
ATTTGTGTATGTAACGGTTACGCCGTTCGGAAGAGTTCCGCCTATCGTAAGGCTGCGGACTTTGCCGTCGTAAACGACTTCATTGCTTTCAAACGTCACGCCCGACATATCGTAAGTAGCCTTGGCTATGCTCCAAGCAATTTTGCCGTCAAAGGATGTTGCCCACTCGTAATTATCGGTATCTTTAAGCGTAACCGTTGCGTTATAATCGCCTGCGCCGGTTTTCGCTCCGTCCGTTACGGTGTACAAATTGTCGTTCGCAACGCCGGTCTGCTCCGAACCGGTATAAACAAGTTTGTTTTGTGCGGTAGGTACCGTTACTTTCGCTTTTGCTACAGCAATGGTAACCGTCTCGCTTGCAGAAGTGTAATTGTCGCTTTCCTCTACCGATACGGTAACTGTTTTGCCGTTGCCTTCCGCTACCGTCGTGAACGTATTATTTGAATAAACAAGCGTTTTTTCGGTGTGATTGAGCGTTGCTCCGCTGTTTATCGTTTGTGTTTCGCCGTTGTAGGTGTAGGAAGTAACTACATTGCTTACGTCTATTACGCTGTTTGCTTTCGCTATGCTCCAAGTAATTTTTCCGTTAAACGACGCGTCGCTCCACTTATAGTCGTTATTCGTAAGGGTAACCGTCGCGGTATAAGTATTCGCTTTCGTCGCTTTACCGTTTGACACGCTGTATTTATCTGCATCTTCCGCAATGCCGATTTGCTCCGCACTGTTGTAAATAAGGTCGGTTTTAGCGGTAGGTACGGCAAGCGAACGTTTTTCTACGGTCACCCAAAAATTGGCAATTTTCTTTTGATAAGAGACGGTAATCTGAACGCCCCAATCCGCATAATGGACGACAAGATCCGTTTGCTCCCCGATAGTAACGGTATAATCCGTAACTTCTTTCTCGTTCCCGTCGTTATATGTAGCGGTAACGATTAAGCCGTCTAAATCGAGCGTTTCGGTAGCGGTATATTCCTTTTTTGTCGGTTCTTGTGTAATCTTGATTTTTTGGATAACGACTTCGAGTACGGTAAGTTCTATAGTGCCGGTAACGGTATTGTAGTTGTCGGTGTCGGTAGGGGTAAACGTCCAAGCGTAACTCTTCGTGCCTGCAGTCAGCGTTTGTCCGTCGTCCCACTTGACTTTACCCGACGACATTTCATTATTAGATAATCCCGGTAAATCGGAAGAAGTATATAACGTAACGCCGTAGCTTTCGCTGACTATATCTACTTTCGGCATCGCTTTTTCTATCACAAGTCCGTCCGCAATTTCTACCGATAATGCTTTATAGTCACTGTCTTCGCTTCTCGTCACTTTTACGTTGTAGGAAGACGCATTTTTAGGAGCGTCGCTCGTCCATTTCTCGTTTACGTAATACTTGACCGTATAACCGCTCGTCGGCATACCCGTTTCGGGCTTAACGGTAAACGTGCGACTAATAACGTCGGGATTGTACGTATACGTTTGTGCGGTTTGGTCTATCGAAACGGTTTTCTTTTCTTCCCACTTCGCAACGAAAGTTTTGTCGCCCGTCTCGTCGGCGTTTATTACGGTGACTATCGTTTCGCTTTCGTCGCCCGATAAATACCATCCTATAAATTTACAGCCTGTCTTTGTTACGTTCGTCGGTAAGAAAGCTCCGCTGCCGTGCGTATAAGATTCAATTAAGCCCGTTTGAATAACGCCGCCGTTTGTCGTATAGTAAACGTAATAGGTTTCGTGTTCTCCGCAAACGCAAACTCCGTTAACGTACGTGTGCGTAGCATGGATTTCGCCGTCGACGTAATACGCGTCGCCGTCTTTTCCCGTAAAAGGTGTGCCGTCTTTGTAATATTTGCCGTCATATTCTCCGTTTGCGGGACTTCCGTCTACGTAGTAAACGCCGTCTGCCGTGCCTGTCGCAAGTACGCCGTTTTCGTAATATTTATTGTTATCTACGCCGCTGAAAATAACGCCGTCTTTGTAATATTTTCCTTCGTGAGTACCGTTAAAAGGTGTGCCGTTTTCATAATATTTGTCACCGTATTCTCCGTTTGCGGGACTTCCGTTTACGTAGTAAACGCCGTCTGCCGTGCCGGTCGCAAGTACGCCGTCTTTATAATACTTGCCGTCGGTCACACCGTTTGCGGGATCTCCGTTTACGTAATATACCCCGTCTGCCGTGCCTGTCGCAAGTACGCCGTCCTTATAATATTTGCCGTCGGTTACACCGTTTGCGGGATTACCGTCTACGTAGTAAACGCCGTCTACGGTACCTGTCGCAAGTACGCCGTCCTTATAATACTTGCCGTCATACACGCCCGTGCCGAGTTCGCCGTCAACGTAATATTTACCGTCGCCGTCAAGCCCCGTAAGGTTATTTCCGCAGCTTGCGCAAACGCCTGTCTTGTAGTTATGTTTATGCGCCATAAGAACGTCGCCGTAAGCGTCTTCGCCTTCTTTAATAACTATCGCTTCGTCTATGTTTTTCAAATCGTCTTCGTCAAACATAGGTAAAAACTTACCTTTATTATCTGCGGTCACGTTGCATACGATGTATTTTCCGTCGGATACGGTATCTTTAAATTTTATCGTTATCGTGTCGTCGCCCGTATACGATTTCGTTCTGTCCTTGCTTATTGCCCATATGGATGTTGTCAGATAAATATCGTAATCTTTGCCGTTTATAATCGAGTCACCGTACAGGTACATTTCCGTAGAATTGCTTTGGTGGTAAATACCGCAGTGTTCGGACGCGATCGTACTGTCTCCGATACTCAGGAGTTTTGCGCCGCTGACGTTATTTACGGCGTAACCTGTTGATTCGTTTGTAACGGTAGAATTTGTTATGGTCGCCGTCGCTCCGTCATTGTTTACGATAACGCCTTGGTCATTTTCCTTTGTACTCGAACCCGTCACTCTCGCGCCGTCAACGGTAAGCGTACCTTTATTTACTATACAGTAGTAACTGTTGTTTGTCGTAATAAGCCCTGCTCTGTCTTTATCCAGAACCGTCAGACTTCCGCCGCTTTCCACGGTGATATATTTACCGCTCAAATCGTACGTTTTGCCGTTCAACGCAAGGTTTACTTTGACACCGTTCTTTATCTTGACGGCTTGCGACAAAGTCACGTTTTCCGTCAGGTAATAATTTCCGGTCGGAATGTAACTGCTGTTGCTTAACAGAAGCGTTTGTAGACCGTCTGCCGACAACGGACTGAAAATCGTCGTTCCGCCGTCGTTGGAATACAGCTTGCAATCACAGATACCCGTTTCTCCGCTGAAATCGTGGGTATGCAATTCGCCGTCTAAATAGTATTTGCCGTCCGAGCCTTCCCCGGTGAGCTTTCCTGCCGTGGCGGTTATGACGATATCGCCCGTGACGTTTTCGGCAGGTATCGTTACTGTGCCCGTATTCGTACTGTAACTATATCCGCTGCCAAGAGTAATCTTTGTTCCGCCGACGGTAACGGTTATTGACGAAGGCAGAGTGCGACCCGGGTTTGCCGCTGTAAGAGTGGCGGAATAATCCGAACCGCCGGTCGCTTCGCTTGTGCCGGAAACGGTAAGCCCGTCCAGCGTATGCGTGACGCTATACGTTTCGGCGGAGGTTAAAGCGAGAACGGGATACCCGCCGCTTACGCTTGTCCATGCCTTTGCTGCTACCGTCGGACTATCTGCGTTGTATAAAATCGCGCCTTTGTTGAGCGCGTCGACAAGAGTAAGCGTTTCCGCTGTGGAGCTTGCCGTCTCTTTGTAAGTAACCGTACTGCTTGCCGAAGTAAAAGAGTCGCTTGTGGAAATCGAAGACGCAGATTTAAGCGAGCCTGATTCGAGTATTGTACTGTAACTATCGGCTTCTTGATAATAATAGGAATTTTTCGCGAGAGTTTCGCCTTTTCCGATAAGTCCGCCTTGCTTGCCTACCCCGATGACCTTACCTGTATTGTAGCAGTTGATTACATTGAGTTTTGAGGAAAGGGTTTTGCTGTATCCCACAATGCCGCCGGACGAACTGTCTGTATTAGCTCCGCTCGCATCGGTCTGACTACATATGATCCCCGTGTTGTAACAGTTGACTATCGGAGCAAAAGCGTCGTTGCCGTTGTATCCGACGATTCCGCCTGCAACGGCGCCAGTAACTTCACAGCCCGAATTATAACAATTCGTGACCGTTGTGCCGCCGCCGATATATCCCGCTATCGAGCCTGCGTAAAGATATGCATTCGAACTCCCATAAAACTTCACCTCTACGCTCCCCGAGGTTATGCCGAGATTGCTTATAGAACCGCTTTCTACATAACCGAACAAGCCCGCCGGAGTATTGGTAGTATTATTGACCGACAGGTTGGAAACCGTATGCCCGTCGCCGTCGAAATGTCCTTTGAAGCGCGTGCCGCTATCTTTATACCCTATAGGATACCAAGTTTTGCTGTTTAAGTCTATATCTACGGTCAGTTTGAAGTAAACTCCGCTGTAGGTATTGCCGGCGTTCGTATTTACTCGCAGTCCGTTGAGTTCCGCGGCGGAGGTTATAAGATAGGGTTTTTCTTTTGTTCCCTCGCCGTCAAAACTCGTATCGGAAGAACTTCCGTCCCAAGTCGAAGTCGTCGCAGCCGCAGCGACGTTCGTTTTGCCGAACTTAAAAGCACAGGCAATGACAGACGCCAAAATAAAAAAAGCGATTAACGCGAAAAACACGCTTTTTCTTAACCTAACAGCAAACTCTTTTTTCATAAACATTAACACTCCGTTATGGCAAATTCCGGGAAATTTCTCGGCAAAAAAATCTTTACTCAAGACAAATTTCTCGTTTTTATTCTATCAAAGGGATTTTTGCAAAACAACGTCGGTCGCCCCCGATTGACAATTCTTTACAAATCTTTACTTTTGGTCATTGCTTTTCGGAGTAGAATATAATACAATACAAGTAAGAAAAAACTTGCTTGCAATGATTTTTTACGACTTGTTTTTATATTCAAAAGGTAAAGTTTGCGGCGGCGGAGGTTGCGATGAAAAAAGTGGAGTACCGAAAAATACTTATCGTCGAAGATTCCGTCGAACTGTCCGAACGCTTATATAAACGCTTTTCGCAATCAAACAAAGTGTTTTTGGCTAAAAGTTTGTTCGAAGCTACCGAGATTTTAGCCAAAACCGAACTCGACATCATACTTTTGGATCTCATTTTGCCGGACGGAAGCGGTTTGCAGATTTTTGAACACATGACAGATTACGTTCCCGTCGTGATACTCTCCGTTTTAGGCACGGAAGAAAACGTCATTTGCGGTTTTGATCACGGTGCGACGGACTATATCGTAAAGCCCGCTTCCGAAGACCTGATAGAAACGCGAATGGCGATGCGGTTGTTGCCGCCGCAAGACGCGGTCGTCGAGTCGTGCGGATTGACGCTGGATTCCGACAGGCGGACGGCACGTTATAAAGGAACTTCTTTGGACCTGACCTCGAGCGAATTTAACGTTTTATACTTTTTAATGAAAAACGCCGGCGTGTTTTTTACCGCCAACGACGTTTATACCGCAGTGTGGCAATTACCGCACCTGAACACATCCACGATAAAAATGCACATACACAATATGCGTAAAAAAATGATGAACGTTTCTCCCGACTGCGCAGCGCTTATCGTCAATCGATTCGGTCTGGGGTACGCATTTTGTAAGGGAGACCCGAAATGAATAACCGCATGAAAAAAACCAATATTATCGTCGCCGTTTCCGCCGTTTTGTTCTCGGCAATCGTTTTCGTTTTGTTTCGTTTTGCGTTTGTCTCGCTTAAACCCGTGTCCGAAGACAACCGCACTCTCAAAGAAATAACTTTCGTTTACGATGAAATAACGGGCGAACCGGAAATAGAAGAAAAGCCTATCGTCGTCGGCAAAGACTTCGCCGCTATCGACATATCGGACGTTACGGAAAGCGGTTTTATTACCCGAGCCAATTATATCCCCGACAGGTTTGCCTCGGTGGACGAATATTGCTCCGACACACAAATAATCGACCTTACCGAGCCTTTTGACTTCGCCCCTACGGGAACAATTTATTTTGCCTTCCTTCCGCCCGATCCGAGCGACGAAAACTACGAAAAAAAGAAAGAACTTTTAGAGAAATACAAAGTGGGAGACGATTGGGTAATATCCGTTTGTCTGCCGCAGATTTTTGCCGCTTCAAATATCTATGCGGCAAACTCTCTCGATACCACGTTGGGGGTTATAGAAAAATACGATTTCAGCGAGCATACCGTTTATTATTCCTTCGTCAGCGGTGAATTTTCGCCCGAAACGTCCCTGACGACCGTCGATCTGCGGTTTTCCACACGCGCGCACACATATTCGGAGGAGTATTATTCGACAAGAATAATCGCCATACACTATCAGTCAAAATACGGTATAAGCGGTATACGGACTTTCCCGACGGTGGGAATAGGCAGCGACCTCGAACAAATCAATCGCTCATCCCTTTTCGCCGTCGGCGCGACGGTGGTTTTTTCGCTGTTGCTTATCGCCGTATATACCGCGCTGTCCGCGTCAAAAAAGACGTCGGCTTTGATCCCGGATATCGTCGCCATAGCCGGCATACTTTGCGCCGCAATCGGTCGGTTTGCTTTTTCGTTATCCAATCACGCTCCGCACTTCTGGACGGCGTGTCTTTGCGCTTTTCCTTATGTCGCATGTTTCGGAGCTTTGCTCGGACTGAGCGGACGAGTGAAAATAAAACCGCCGAAATACCTTTCTTTTGCCTTGACGGCTATCGGTTTCGCCGCGGCGTTTGCAAAACCATACGTCGCGTTTGACGTCGCAAAAATACTTTCCGTAATAGAAACGGTCGTAAAAATAACAATTTTAATTTGCTGCTTATGCTTTATCGTATACGAAATCGTAAAAGCGACTCGCGTCGAAGCGTTGCTATTGACGCCGTTTATCTTTATCGCGACTTCGCAGATTTGCGGTTTGGTTGAGTCGTCAAGCGTGCCGACGTATTTAACGGCGACGTTTTGGTTGTCGTTTGCGGCGTTGTTCGTATTTTTTGTAAAATTTGCCAAAAACACCGCTGATATAGAAGCGAAAAACCGCAATCTCACGCGCAATCTTCAGTCGGAAGTAAAATTGCAAACGGAAGAAATGCGAGCTATGGTAAAAGAACGCGACGAACTGATACAGTTCGTATCGCACGATATACGAAAAACCGTTTACGCCACGGCGACGGCTTTGGATTCGGCAATAGCGAGAGAAAACGACGAAGAACAACTTAATCTGCTTAAAATCGTAAAACACTACAACGACGTTTCGTTAGACAATCTTACCGAAGCTGCGGGATATGCAAAATTCAATTATCTGACCGAAGAATCGGTGGCGGCTGATCTGCTCGATATCTGCAAAACGGTTTGCGATTCTTGTTCGTTTGACTGCGAAGCCAACGGTATCGTATTAAAAAACCAATGTTCTTCTTCCGTAATCGCATATGTAAAACCCAAAGGACTTGAAAACGTAATCGTCAATCTTATCATGAACGCAATCGAACACGCTCAGTGCAAAAACATAACCGTTTCGGTTAAGGCAGGGAACGCATCGGTAAAAATAATCGTTGCAGACGACGGCAAAGGGATAGAAAATAACTTAGACGTTTTTGCACCCTACACAACCGAAAAAAATAACGAAAACAGCGGAATAGGTCTGTTCGTCTGCAAAAACATTATTCATTCTATGGGAGGCGCCTTAACGTTTTCGTCCGACGGCGGAACCGCCTTCGAAATTACCCTTCAAAAACTTTGAGTTTTTACGATAGGACATACGTAAGGTTTTTGCAACAGTGAAACTTTTTCGTATGTCCGTATTATCCATGGCGATAAGTACCGCGTCGCGTAAGTATCCGTATCCCTTTACGTTAGGAACGATTCCGACTTTGATAAGTATCAGGCTTATCTTTTCGTTTACTTCGTTCGGTCTGCGATTTTTTAACGCTTTTTCTGCTCCGTGCCGAAAATCGGTACGCAAAAAGGAGCCGTAAAAAAACTTGCGTTTCTTAACAGCTCCTTTTGATTTTTAGCAACTTTTTATTAAGCGTTGGTTTTCAAGTGTGCGTCCATAAACTTGAACACTTCCTTGAAGCAGTCTTTGGATATTTTCTTGCCCATATCCATATGGAAGCAATGGTTGTCAAAGAACTTATGGCTGCTGAACGTTACCACTTCCACGTTGTTTTCTTTAAGTTTGTTTTCGAGTATTTCGCCCTGACCTTTACAGAATATATCTTGATCCGCCATCACAAGGAAAGTGGGACACCAATTTTTGTTTACGAATTCGCTCGGTCCGACTTCTTTTATGTAAGGATAATCGTCCAGATTGCTTAAATCTTTTTTCAAACCGAAGTCAAAACCTAAATAGCATCTGCCTATATCCCATACGAGATGGAACGGAAGTTTTACCGTGGACACCGACGCAATAAGGTCGTACGGCCCGCAGAAACTTACCAAAAGGGCGGGTTTTACCTTTATTTCGGGAGCACCTATTTTTGCGCAGAGTTCGTTATCGGCAGCTAAGGCTTCTACGTAAGTAGCCATATATGCGCCTGCGCTGTCGCCCGTTATACATACTTTGTTAAGGTCGATATTGTATTTTTCGGCGGTTTTTTCGAGATAATTTATACCGTTTGCACAGTCGATTACGCCTTGCGGGAAGGGATCCTTCGGTCCGAGACCGTAGTTTATGTTCATTACGAAATATCCGTGTTTCGCAAAACGTTTGCAAAGGCTGTGCCTGTGTTTTTTGTCGCCTTTTACAAAGCCGCCGCCGTGAATATTAACTACTACGGGAAGTTTTTTACCGGACTTTATAAGTTCGGGGTCGTAATAATATTCTGCGGTGCAAACTTCGGGTCTTTTTTCATCGAAAACAAATTCTTCTTCCCTGACCATGCCCTTGTATCTGCGGTAGTTCTGAGAAGGATGGCACAAAACGTCTATTGCCAAAAAAACAAATTCTGAGCGAGTCATAGTTCCTCCAAACTTTTCTTATATATATTTTATATAAATATTATACACGTGTAAACTCTACATTTCAACCCTATTTTTGAAAATTTTAATGAAGATTTTAATAAATTAAAGCCATAACAATTGACAATGCGGCGGTTTAAGACTATAATATCGTGGTAATGGGAAATATCCCGTTCATGCGCCATTAGCTCAATTGGATAGAGCGTTGGTCTACGGAACCAAAGGTTAGGGATTCGAGCTCCTTATGGCGCGCCAAACAAAAAAGCAACCGAAATATCGGTTGCTTTTTTGTTTCACCATAAGTGAGCCTTGCGAATTCCGTGGGATTCGCAAATTTGCCCCTTGGGTAAATCTGATGAGTAACGATAAACTCAAATAACGGTATTGCTATGAAACTCTAAAAAACTACTACAAGTATACGGTACATACGAATGGCTCTCTTATGGCGCGCACTTTTTCCGTTTATTTAACTGCAACCGAAATATCGGTTGCTTTTTTGTTTCACCATAAGCGAGCCCTGCGAATCCCGCGGGATTCGCAAATTTGCCCTTTGGGCAAATCTGATGAGTAACGACACGCTCAAATAACGGTATTGCTACGAAACTCTAAAAAACTACTACAAGTATACGGTACATACGAATGGCTCACCACGAATAACCTGACTTGATTTTCCGAGTTAGGTTATTTTTCTTTCAAAATTATTCAAAATATCGTACATTATGTTTTATTTCGCAATTTTTGCATTTGACAATTTTTGCGAAATGAGATATATTGATTATGAGGTGATAGCACATGAAACTTATCGAAAGACCGACCTATCTTCAACAACTAATCGACGTCATGAACACTCCAGACATCAAAGTTATCACGGGCATTCGTCGCTCGGGCAAATCAAAATTGATGGATGCCTTCATTGATTACGTCAAAAAGCAATCCGAAAATAATAACGTAACCCGCATCAAACTAAATTTGAAAGAATTTGAATCATTAAAAAGTGGTGATGCATTATACGATTATATAGTCAAACACTATTCTGCGGACAAAGAAAACTTTGTCTTTGTGGACGAAATACAACTTTGCACGGGATTTGAAACCGTTATCAATAGCCTGTATGAAGAAGAACGTTTCAATATATTCCTCACTGGTTCAAACGCATTCTTGCTGTCTAGCGATTTGGCAACACTCTTCGGCGGTCGAGTCTTTGAAATCAGCATGTTCCCGTTTTCTTTTACGGAATATCTTTCCTACTATCCGCAAAACGATATTGACGAGGCTTTTGACAATTACGTATCTGTCGGTGGTATGGCAGGATCTTATTTATACAGCAATCAAAGCGACGCAAGAAAATATCTTGCAAACATAGTCCGCACCACTATTACAAAAGATATTGTTAAAAAATTCAAAATCGAAAACGAAGACTTGCTTAATATGATTGCGGATTATCTTATGGACAACGTGGGCAACAAAACGTCCATACGCAATATTGCAAATGCGCTCACGTCAAACACCTACAAAACCAATGATAAAACTTGCGGCGCATATATAGATTATCTCTGTCGCAGCTTCCTATTCTACCCTTTTAAGCGTTACGACGTAAAAGGAAAGCGATATTTGGAATCGGATAAAAAATACTATCTTGCAGATCTCTCTTTTCGCTATGCAATTATCGGCACAAAAAACGCCGATTACGGTCATTTATATGAAAATATAGTAGCAATCGAATTGTTGCGTCGCGGTTATGAGGTTTACGTGGGGCAATTAGGCGAAAAAGAGGTTGATTTCGTTGCTATAAAAGACGGCTTCAAAACCTATATTCAAGTTTGCGACGATATTAGTCGTCCCGAAACTCAAAAACGAGAATTAGCCCCATTGCTATCAATCAAAGATGCCTATCCCAAAATCATTATCGCACGAACGAAGCATCCTGAAAGCCAAATCGAAGGAGTTCGAATCATCGACATCGCACGCTGGCTCGTTTCGCAAAATTAATATAAATCAAATCTTGCGAAATACAACATTTCAACAAACTATTAAACTTCAAATCAATTGATGCACTTTTTTGCTCGCTTATGGCGCGCAGTTTTTTGTCGTTTTGTTGATTAAGACTAATCAACTTTTGATTTTATCGAAAAATCTGATTTTTGTTAAGCGTCGTTTAAGCCGTTTTTTGCATAATTATAATCGTTATGAACGAACTAAGTTATAAAGAGATAATGAAATCAATTGCCGACTCCCTGCCTACGGACGTGACGGTAGCCGACGTGAGAGCCTTACTCGATCAGGCGAAAGAAACTATGTCGTGCTACAAGTGCGCCGCTCTCGAAGTGGAAACGAAGTTCAGAGTGCTGGACGAACGCTTCTCGGTGCAGAACGAACGCAACCCGATAGAGAGTATAAAAAGCAGAATAAAGTCGCCGGAAAGTATCCTTGAAAAGCTGAGAAGAAAAAATCTTCCCCTGACCTTTTCTTCCGTGCAACGCCTTAACGACGTTGCGGGAGTAAGAGTAATATGTTCGTTCGTGGAAGATATCTATATGCTTGCCGACTGTCTTATAAATCAGGACGACGTGACGCTTATAGAAACCCGCGACTACATAAAACACCCTAAAAAGAACGGCTACCGCAGCTTGCACCTTATTATAGAAACTCCCATCTTTTTACGCGACGAAAAGATAAATATGAGAGTCGAAGTACAGCTCCGCACGATAGCTATGGAAACCTGGGCTAACCTTGAACACAAGCTCCGCTACAAAAAAAATCTCGACGAAAAAACGCAAGCGGATATTTCGGAAAAACTCCTGAAATGCGCTTCAATTTGCGAAACTTTGGACACTCAAATGCAGGACGTAAAACATACCGTCGACGGTTACGACTAAACTCGTTTCTAAACTCGTTTGCATCAACGTTTTATATATCAATCCTCAAAAGCGGAGCTAATTGCCGGACTTGTTTGGGAATTAGCTCCACGCTGTGGACTGCTTGCGGTTTCTCGTCGTGACCGCTGTACGTACGTACGGCTTTGTACCGCAGTTTCACTCTTCACTTTTCACGCCCGTCAAGCCGAGCATAAAAAAAGGTTGTTAAGAAGCTTTCGCTCTTAACAACCTTTTCGTTTTTAATATTTTCTAAATCACTCAATAACTCTTCCGTCTTTGTCCAACGTCCCGTCACTGCAGTGTACGGTGTAGTTTCCCGCACTGTAATTCCACATGTTGTTGCTGTTACTTATGACAGTTTTCCATTGTTCCATCGTGCCGTTAAAATTAATATCGGTGAGATTTCTGCAATTATTGAACGCATATATGCCGATTTGTATCAACGAATCGGAGAACGTAACCTCGCTGAGTCCTGTACAGTACGTAAACGCCGTTTCAGCAATAACGTTTATGCTCGACGGAATGGTGACTTTGGTAAGATTTGTACACCCTCCGAACATCTGTTTGCCGAGTTTTGTCATACCTTCGGGTAAAACAACTTCCTCCAATGCCTCGCAACCATAGAAAGTCCCGACTATGTCGGCGTCTTCGCCGTCGCCGAAATCCTCTATTGACGTGGATTGGATCGTAACCGATTTAAGATTCTTGCAATATGAGAAAGTTGCATATCCTAAGGTCTCTACGTTCTCGGGTATCACGACTTCCGTAAGTCCGGAATTACTGAATGCTAATTTCCCTATTTTTGTAAGCGAAGAGGGGAGAGAGATATGTTTAAGAGACCTTGTTCCGTAAAATGCGTAGTCGTCTATTGTCGTTACTTCTTTGCCGAGTTCGACGTATTTAAGATTGGAACAGTTTTTGAAAACTTTGTTGCCCATTCCCTCTACGGAGTCGGGGATAATAACGCCGAGAATTTTGCCGTCGTCCTGAAACGCTTCCGCAGCAATTTGACTGATGTAGTTAGGGATATATATAACCTTGTCGGTGCAGGAGGTTCTGATTCCCTTAACGGTCGAATTCTCGATTATCAGATCTTGCTCTTGCGAATACTTAACGGAGGTTGCGACTTTTTCTACCGTGCCGTCGGTACAATATACGGTGTATTCTCCCGTACCGTAATCCCAGTTGTCACCCTTTGTAAGATTGTTCCATTGTTCGGTTGTTCCGTCATACAGAATGCGCGACAAATTCTCGCAACATGCAAATGCGGATTTGCCGAGTTCTTTAATCGCACTCGGGATAGCGACAACGGTAAGCGTTTTGTTACCTATAAACGTACCCTCGCAAGTGCTCGCCAAACGGCAACTCATGCTGCTGCCGGCGAGATAACCGATTGACGGAATGACTATCTTTCCGCAACCCTCACCCTCAGAATTTATTCCGTTGTAAATGAAAGTGCCTTCTCCTTTGCCGTCACTGGTGCAAGCATTATGGATACCATTCACATAGGTGTCCGTGTCGATATAATTGCCGTCGGCACAATGCGCAACGTAGCAAGCGTTAGAATCGAATACGTTTATTAAGCCTATTAGTTTAGCCTCTGTTAAAACGGCTTTCCATTGTTCGACGGTACCGCCGAAATAGATGTCGTCGATATCGCAATTACGGAATGCGAATTGACCTATTTTCGTCAACGTAGAGGGGAGGGTCAACGATTTGAACTTAACCCTATAATCGACTGATGCCATCGTAAACAAATAGTCGGGAATCTCTGTAACGCCCGACGGAATGGTGATTTCGGTAAGGCTTTCGCACTGAGCAAACATCTGCTTGCCGAGTTTTGTCATACCATCGGGTAAAATAACTTCCGATAAAGCAGAGCAACCGTAGAACGTTCCGAACATGTCGGCATCGTCATCGTCCTCTCTTACATCGTCAAAATCCGTTATTGTCGTGGGAAGCGTAGCCGACGTAAGACTCTCGTTCCATGCGAAAGCTCCGTTTCCTAAAGTAGTTACTCCTTCGGGGATTACGACTTCCGTAAGTCCGGAATGGGCAAACGCAAACATTCCTATCGTTCTGAGCGAAGAGGGGAAAGATATCTGCTTAAGCGACGTTGTTCCATAAAATGCGGTTTCGCCTATAGAAACAAGCGACTGCGACAACGATACCTTTTCTAACGAAGAACAAAGAGCAAACGCTTGTTCTCCGATTTTAGTAACGGAATCGGGGATAGCAATCGCCACCAAATCGCTTGCGGAATAGTCGGTTTCACCGTTTCTTATGCAAAAAGCGTTGGCTTTAATTTCCACTACGGGTTTGCCTTCATATTCTGCGGGAATGAGAATAACGTCGTCTTCGCAGGTGCCTTCACCCGTAACGATATATCCGGTGCTATCGGCGTTGAGTTCGAAAGTCAAGCCCTGCGAAGCAGTGGCGGTAGAAACGTAGGACGTCGTTTCGTCGGTGCATTTAACGACCGCGCCGGTCAGACCGTAGTCCCAATTATTTCCTTTCGTGATTGCGGCCCATTCTGCTTTGGTGCCGTTGTATATAATTGTTTTTAACTTTTTGCAGTTGCAGAAGGTATAATCGCCGATGCGCGTCACCGACTTCGAAATCGTAACGGAAGTAACGTTTTCGTTAAACATAAACGACCTATTGCCGATCGCGGTCACGCTCTTGCCGTTATATTCGACGGGCAAAACGAGATCCCTGTCGGTGCAGGTACCCATACCCGAAATTTCGTATCCGGTGCCGTCTGCCGTCTCGTTGAAGGCAAGACCTTCGGAGTAAGTCGTCGTGACCTGCTCGCCGTTATCCTTGTCTTTATTATTGTTGGAACAAACCACCGAAACGGTCACTATCACCGCTATAAGCACGGCAGCTATCGCCGAGCATATAATGATTAGATTCCTTTTGCCTAATTTGGCGGAAAGTTTGTTCCACAGCTCTGCGATTTTCTGCCCGAGTTTTTTGAAAAATCCGGCAATTATCTGCCCGAGTTTTGCAAACCAAGCGCCTGCCGCCGCAAGCCATACCAAAAAGACGTTTTTCTTCTTCTCGTCTTTTGCGGCTGCCGTTTCGCCGTCTTTCTCTGCAGAAACTTCTTCGACTGCGTCGTCTTTTGCTTCGACAGGTTCTTCAACCTTATCTTGTTCTTCGACAACTACGTCTTGTTCTTCGATGTTTTTGTTGTTGTTTTCTGACATAAGAGAACTCTTTTTTTAGATTTTCTGTACTTATTATACGCATTTCGCATACTTTTGACAAGTAATTTCATTAGAAAATGTTCCTCTCCAAACCGCAAAATCCAGGAAAATCCTGGGATATGCAGGCAGGCTGATTTTTTACGGAACCGAGCAGGCTTTTTCGTATTCTCGGGCGTTTGCGTGACGATAATGATAATAACGTAACAAATAATAAAAAACGGGCTGATAAGAAACATTGCGTCACTTAACATCCCGTTTTTTCTTAATCGTAAATTATTTGTCAGTCGATACGTGGTCCTGCCTTTACGAGGCTTTCGCCCTTTTCGTTGGCGGTGTACTTAGCGAAGTTTTTAATAAATCTTCCGGCAAGGTCTTTGGCTTTTCTGTCCCATTCGGCGGCGTCGGCGTAGGTGTCTCTCGGGTCGAGAATGTGAGAATCTACTCCGGGCAAAGCGGTAGGTACTTCGAAATCGAAATACGGAATGGTCTTGGTGTCGGCTTCGTTAATGGCGCCGCTAAGGATTGCGTCGATTATGCCGCGGGTGTCCTTAATGGAGATACGCTTTCCGGTGCCGTTCCAACCGGTGTTGACAAGATAAGCTTTAGCACCGCTCTTTTCCATCTTTTTGACGAGTTCTTCCGCGTATTTGGTCGGGTGCAATTCAAGGAATGCCTGTCCGAAGCAAGCGGAGAAGGTGGGAGTAGGTTCGGTAATTCCTCTTTCGGTACCGGCAAGTTTAGCGGTAAATCCGGAAAGAAAGTAGTACTGAGTCTGTTCCGGCGTAAGAACGGATACGGGGGGAAGTACTCCGAACGCGTCGGCGGAAAGGAAGATGACGTTCTTGGCGGCGGGAGCGGAAGATACGGGGCGTACTATCTTTTCGATATGGTCGATAGGATAGGATACTCTGGTATTTTCGGTTACGCTCTTGTCTGCAAAGTCGATTTTTCCGTCCTTGTCGAGAGTTACGTTTTCGAGAAGAGCGTTGCGTTTGATGGCGTTGTAGATATCGGGTTCGCTTTCTCTATCAAGGTTAATTACCTTAGCGTAGCAGCCGCCTTCGAAGTTGAATACTCCGTTGTCGTCCCAACCGTGTTCGTCGTCGCCGATAAGGAGACGTTTCGGGTCGGTGGAAAGGGTGGTCTTACCGGTTCCGGAAAGTCCGAAGAAGATAGCGGTGTTCTTTCCGTCCATGTCGGTGTTTGCCGAGCAGTGCATGGAAGCTATTCCTTTTAAGGGGAGATAGTAGTTCATCATCGAGAACATACCTTTCTTCATTTCTCCGCCGTACCAGGTGTTGATTATTACCTGTTCGCGGCTGGTGATATTGAATACGACTGCGGTTTCGGAGTTAAGTCCGAGTTCTTTATAGTTTTCGACTTTTGCTTTGGAAGCGTTATAGACGACGAAGTCGGGTTCGAAAGCGGCGAGTTCTTCCGCGGTAGGACGAATGAACATATTGGTGATGAAGTGTGCCTGCCATGCTACTTCGACGATAAAACGAACCGCCATACGGGTGTCCTTGTTCGCTCCGCAGAAAGCGTCTACGACGTAAAGTTTTTTGCCGCAGAGTTCTTTAACGGCGATTTCTTTAACCGCCTTCCACGTTTCTTCGCTTGCGGGGTGGTTATCGTTCTTGTAGCCTTCGCTCGTCCACCAAACGGTGTCTTTGGAGTTTTCGTCCACAACGATGAATTTATCTTTGGGGGAACGTCCGGTGTAGATACCGGTCATTACGTTTACCGCGCCGAGTTCGCTTACCTGTCCCTTCTCATAACCTTCGAGACCGGGTTTGGTTTCTTCTTCGAACAACGTTTCGTAAGAAGGATTATGTACAATCTCTTTTACGTCGGTAATACCGTACTTAGCTAAATCGATTTTTGCCATTTTAATAACCTCACTTTATATATTTATTTTTTACTTTATCAAGTATTTTTTCATCAACTATATTGTATCACTGTTTTGTCGTTTTGTAATATCGGAGAAAGGTGTTTTTTCAATATTTTTTACTTTTTCTCCGATATACTCCGACTAATCTCTCTTTAACATCGACACGGCGTCGGATATCGTCTTTTCGTAAGCCTGCATACCGTACTTATCGACTTCGGCTTTGTTCTTTTCACCGTGGGTAAGACACCCCGCTCCGCCGATACATCCGCCGATACACGCCATACCTTCGATGAAGTTGGCGTCGAGTTTTCCTTTACTCTTCATAAGGAGAGCCATTCTGCACGCTTCTATTCCGTCGCAGGAATAAGGTTTTACTTCGAAATCGAGATTTTGTTCCTTAATTCCTTCCTTAACGGCGTCGGAGAGTCCGCCGCAACGGGCGAATATTCTGCCGAAATAGGACGCATTGTCCAAAACGTCTTCTTTCAAGGCGGTTATATCTATATCCTTGCTGTCGAACAGCGCCTGCAACTCTTCAAAAGTCATCGCCACGTCGACGTACGGCTTGACGCTTTCTTTCATAACTTCGGCTTTCTTCGCGGTACACGGTCCGATAAACACGGTCTTACAGGGCGCTTCGTGTTCTTTAATGTATTTTGCTATCGTAGCCATAGGCGAAAGATTGTGCGACACGAAAGGTTTAAGGTCGGGGAAGTTTTTGTCGATATAATCTACGAACGCGGGACAGCAGGACGACGTAAGGAATCCTTTTTCGACGAGTTCTTTCGACTCTGCTTGCGCCACCATATCGGCTCCGAGGGCGGCTTCTATAACGGTATAAAATCCTAACTCTTTAAGTCCGCTGACTACTTGTCCTAATTTTGCGTAGGTAAACTGACTGGAAACGGACGGAGCGACTATTGCGAACACCTTAAACTTAGTGTTCTGTTCGCTCTTTTTTATAAGGTCTATCACGTTAAGAATATACGACTTGTCGGTAATAGCCCCGAACGGACACTGATATACGCAGGCTCCGCAGGCTATGCACTTCGAGTTGTCTATGCACGCTTCCTTTTCCGCGCCCATGGATATGGCTTTGACTTTACAAGCGGTTTCGCAAGGGCGCTTGAAGTTGCGGATAGCGCTGTAAGGACAAACTTTCGCGCAGGCGCCGCATTCTTTACACTTGGTTTTGTCTATGTGGGCTACGTGGTTGTGATCGAAAGTAATGGCTCCGAAACGGCACACGTCTTCGCAGCGGTGCGCAAGACATCCGCGGCAGGAATTAGTGACTTCGTATCCACCCATGGGACACTCGTCGCAAGCTATGTCTATGACTTCGATTACGTTGGGGTTTTCTTTATCCCCGCCCATGGCTATTTTTACTCTTTCGGCAAGAATAGCTCTTTCTTTGTATACGCAGCAGCGCATGGTAGGCACTTTACCGGGAACAATGGTCTTCGGTATGTCGATAGCCGTCTCGGGCAGTCTGTCCGCCCACGCTTCTCTCGCCACTTCTCTCAATACCTTGTATTTAAGGTACTGCACTTTGGTATCGAATTTTCTCATTTCCTTATCGTTTTTCTCCTTAGAAATAACTTACTTTTATTTTTTTGCCCATCTGACGAAGACACTTCGACAGCTCTTCGACAAGGTTCATTTTTATATTGAAGTTTATCGGCAGATCCGGGTTCTGGTGCGCGGGGTTCATCGCTCTGCCGACGTAAAAGTTTATATCCGTGGCTTCTTCGAAAAGAAGTCGGCATATAAGGCTCGCGCCGTCCCGTCCCATACTCCACGTTTCGTAAAGTTTGTTTTCGCCCAAAGCGTCTTTGGCGTATTCGAGAACTTTATTTATGGTAATTACTCCTTCGGTTACTAAATCAACCCCTTCTATCTCCGCCGTCGGGGGTACGTCGCCGCCGAAATAGTTAAGGTTGGCTCTAATGGGTTTGCCGAGATATTTAGCGGCGATAGACGAAGTGGTTCCGCCGCAGACGATATGTTTTCCTTCCTTGGAAAAGAACAGCGCCATCATCCTGTTGGCGTCGTCGCGGTTTGAGGGCGGTCCGAACAGAATATTCATAGGCACTCTCTGCCTTACCTTTATCACGCATGCGGTGGTATCGTCGCCCGGTTTGTATCCGTAAAGTTTGTTACATTCGTCCACGAGTATAGTCGAATAGGTCTTTGCGGTGTACCCTACGTGAGCTATCGTTTCTAAAAAACTTATTATCTCCGCCCTGCTCCAACCGAAATTGTATCTCATTCCGAGTCCGGCGTGCGGACAACCGTCGCTCATCGCCACGAAAATATCCCCTTCGCGTAACTTTATAACCGATTTGAATATCTTCTTCCCGCCGATGTTCATTTCGACTTTCGGATATTCGTAGTTTTTGCAGTCTCTTAATAAAATGACTTGCGGATTATCGTACTGGATAAGTTCGGCTTCTTTGTTGTTTACGATATGGATAATGGTAAAGGTGGAATAAGCCACTCCCCTTACCGAACATATAGGCAAGGTGGCGGCAATGGTCTCCACGCAGTCTTCGATAGAAAGCCCTTCCGCCATCATCGTGGAAATTATTTTCGATGTAAGGGTGGAAAGGATACTTGCCTTGACTCCGCTCCCCAATCCGTCCGCAAGGACCACCACGGTGGAGTTTTCGTCCCGTTCTACCACGTCGACGTGGTCGCCGCAGAGCTGTTCTCCGAAATGGTTAATGCTCTTATATCCTATATCGACGCATAAATCATTCATTTACTATCGACTCCTTCAATTTGGTAAGGGCTATCTTCGTTTCGGCGGCGGTTTCTCCGAGAAGCGACGCTATCTCCTGTACGATACGCATCTGCTTGTCTACCACGTTGTCGGCGATTTCCACCGTCTGACGGCTGATGTTTTCTTTCTTTTCTTTTTCGTTTTCTTCGTCGGTAACGTCTCGCATTATGCAGATGAGCAGGTGGTATACCGAGTCGTAAACTATTGTCTGTTCGACGTATCTGTCGTATTCGGCAAGATAAATTCTCTTGTTTTTAATTCCCCGTTTGGTTTCCAAAACTTTGACAAACTCCGACGGGTCGAGTATTCTTACCACCGGTTCGCCGAGAACGTCGGACGCAGAACGGATATTCATAATCTTTCTTGCGGCAAGGTTTATTTGCTGAACTTCGAGCTTTTCATTGAGTACGAAAAGTCCGTTGGGGGTGTTGTTTACGATACAGTCGGAAAAACTTTCCGCTTTTTCTTTAAGGTACGGCAGGCACATCGATATTTCCGCCTTGCCGTGCAAAATGGCGATGGCTTTTTCGCGACAGGTGTCGTACCCGCAAGAACCGCAATTGAGTTCGTCTTCGGGTTTTGTCTTGCCCATTTCGCGAAGTACCTTTTCTATCTCTTCGTCCGACGGACGAGCGTTTCTTCTTTCTATGGGAGCAAAATGCTTCTTAATTTCGACGCTTTCGGGCTGCGCCACGTCAAAATCTTTCTTCCCGGCGTAACGGGATACCGCTATGTAGTCCTTCACCGGAGAACGATGATATTTTTCCATAACCGGACCGCCGACACAACTTCCCACGCACGCCGACATCTCTATAAAGGCGTGATGCACGTTGCCGCTTTCGATATCTTTGAGAGCGGCAATACAGTTTTCCACTCCGTCGAGAGCCATGTATTGATATTCGGGAAGGGTATCGGAAAGGGTTTTCAGTATTCCGCCCGTAGTCGGGAAAAATCTCGCTCTGCTTTCTTCGGTTTCGTCCATATCGGGTTTTAATTCTATCCCGCTGTCTTTGAACCACTCGGTGAGTTCTTCGTAGGTAAGAACCGCGTCCACTATCCCGTCGTAGTAGTCGGCTTCGTCTTTTTTGGATACGCAAGGTCCTATAAAGACGACTTTCGCGTCGGGGCGTCTTTTCTTTATATCTTCCGCGTGAGCGAGCATCGGCGACATCACGTCGGCAAGATAAGGAAGTTCTCTCGGAAAATATTTCTGTATAAGAAGGTTAATCGAGTGGCAGCAGGACGATATAACTATATCCCTGCCGTCTTCACGCAACATTCTTTCGTATTCTCTCTTTACGATGGTAGCGCCGACGGCAGTCTCTTCAACGTCGGCAAAACCGAGTTTTTTCAACCCTTCTTTCATACCGCCGATACCTATTCCGTCGTAATTGGCGATAAACGACGGCGCAAGGCTTACTATTACCGGACTGCCCGACTGGATAAGCACTTTCGCCTTTTCGACTTCGCTGGTTATTTCCTTGGCGTTTTGCGGACATACGACGAAACATTGTCCGCAAAGAATACATTCGTTGCCGATAATGTGAGCCTGGTTGCCCGAAAATCTTATCGATTTAACGGGACAATGACGAATACATTTGTAGCAGTTTTTGCAGTTGGATTTTTTTAACGTAAGAAATTCCATTTACGAATTTACCCCTTTATATATCGAGTTCTTTTATTATTCCTTTCAGTATATCCGCGCTGTTTTTAAGAGCCGCCACCTCTTCTTCGTTAAGGGGCAGGTTGACTTTGCCGACGACGCCGCCCTTACCCACTATGGCAAGGGTACTTAAACATACGTCGTCCACTCCGTACTCTCCGTGCATAAGGGTGGATACCGTCATAGCGGTGTTGGTTCCTCTAAGTACCGCTTTACAGATATGGCACACGTTGCTGGAGACGGCGTAGAAGGTAGCGCCCTTTCTCGCTATCACGCGAGAACCGGAGCTTCTGACGTACTTTTCTATCTCCGATTTGTCGATTTTTGAAGTCACTATCTTCTTGTCGAACAAACCGTTTTCGTACATATCCACGGGGACGCCGGCTATGTTGGCGACCGACCACGGAATAAAGGACGAGTCGCCGTGTTCTCCGAAAACGTAAGCGTTTATGCTGCCGGCGTCTATATCGCAGTATTCGGCAAGGCGAGAACGTAGTCTTGCCGTGTCGAGAATGGTGCCCGAACCGATTATCTTATGTTCGGGTATTCCCGAAAGACGGCAGAACGTGTAAGTAAGCACGTCGACGGGATTGCTGACCATTATGTAAACCGCGTCGGGAGCGTGTTTTACTATTTCGGGGATAATAGACTTCTGAATGTTTATATTAGTCTTTATTAGGTCGAGACGGGTTTGACCGGGCTGTCTTGCTATACCCGACGTAATTATCACTATGTCGGAGTCTTTCGCGTCGTCGTAATTTCCGGCGTATACCGAACAAGGTTCGTCGAACGGCAATCCCTGACGGATATCCAACGCTTCGCCCAACGCTCTTTCGCCGTTGATGTCTATTATTACTATCTCGGACGCAAATCCCCTGCAAGTCAACGAGTAGGCTATCGTAGAACCTACTCTTCCGCTTCCGATAATCGTTATTTTGTTCATTGCTTTTACTTCCTTTTTTCTTTTGTTATCTGTTTTTTATAACGGTGGGCATAATTTTATCGTTCCAGAACTCGTTAAAGTTCTCGACGGTAATTCCCGGGTATATATCGTCGTTTATCGTAACGGTCACACCTACGCGATTGCACTTGCCTGCACAAAAACTACCGGTAAGCACTATTTCGTCTTCCAGCTTTTCTTCCGCTATGCGTCTTTGCAAGAGCTCCACTATCTGCGGAGCTCCTTTAAGGTGACAAGAACTGCCAACGCACACTTGTATAATCACCATTTTTTTACTTCCTTTTATTTTACTCTCGGAAGAACGTTTTCTTCAAAGAACACTTTCGCCGTATCGGGAGTCACGGAGAAAAATTCGCCGTCGACCGTTACGCATACGCCTTCCTGACATCTGCCCATACAAAAAGTTCCGCCGAGTTCGACTTTGTCTTTAAGCCCATTTTCTCCGATGAGATACTGGAGCTGTTCCACTACCTGACGAGAGCCTTTAAGGTGACAGGAACTACCTATACATACCATAATCTTAACCATAATTTTTTCTCCTTTTATTCGTAATCTACCACGTCTACCCACGAGAGAAGGAATTCTCTTTCTTTTTCGTTTCCTTTTACCGACTGCGAAGCCGCCACTATCGGCATCCATTTCTGAACGTACTGTTTTGCGGTGTCGGTTTTTTTGCAGAATAGGTCAAGGTACTCGTTGGCGTCGTCTATTTCTCCCGCCAGCCAGAACAAAAGATACGTTCTTGCCACGTCGGCGGAAGCGTTGCCCTGCGTTGCGTGAGACCAGTCGATTATGTACGCCGTTCCGTCTTCCGCGATAATCACGTTGGACGGGTTGAAGTCGCCGTGGCAAAGTTTGGTGTGCTTAGGCATCCCTTCGAGACGAGTATGAAGGTCGTAACGGGTGGTTGCGTCCAGATCCGCCTGCGAGATTTTTCTGTTCATCTTGTCTTTCAGTTTGTTGAGAAGGGGACATCTTTTGGACTGAACTTCTATCTGTAAGTCCACGAACTTTTCGAGATATTCGTGTTTCTTTTCGGGATTTTCTTCCATAAGTCTGGCTAAGGTCTTGCCTTTTATAAACTCGGATACGATAGCCCACTTTCCGTCGATAGTCGTCACTTCCTTTATTTTCGGAATATTGAGTCCCGTTTCTTCCACTCTTGCCTGATTGAGAGCTTCGTTAAGGATATCCGCCTTGGAAAACTCGCTGTCGAATACCTTTACGCAATTGTCGCCGTCGCGGTAGACGGTCTTATTGTTCCTTACGGCAATAACTCTGTCTAAATTCATAACGCTACCTCCCTTATTTGCGTGTGGGTTTATTTTTGCGATAAACTTCCTTAAAGTCGTGAACGTCGGTTTCTTTCTTTATTTCATAGGCAGGAATTTCCTTTTCGGTAAAGGTCTTTCCGTAGTAAGCGTCGAGATACATTTGTTTTATCTCGCTCATAAGAGGATATCTCGGATTAGCTCCGGTGCATTGGTCGTCGAAAGCCTGCTCTACCATTGCGTCCAATCTATCAAGAAAATCCGTTTCGTCGGGCACGTATTCCTTTATCGTAGCCTTAATTCCTACTCTCTCTTTTAATTTATCTATCTCTTTTATCAAATTGTCAAGCTTTTCTTGGTCGTTTTCCCCTTTTATTCCGAGATAGTCGGCTACTTCGGCGTAACGGGCGAGAGTGTGAGGATATCCGTACTGCGGAAAAGTACCCATCTTTGCGGGAACTTCGGCGGCGTTGAAACGCAACACTTCGTCTATCATAAGAGCGTTGGCTACCCCGTGCGGGAGATGATGGAAGGCACCTAATTTGTGCGCCATGGAGTGGCATACTCCTAAGAAAGCATTGGCGAAAGCCATACCTGCCATAGTGGCGGCGTTAGCCATTTTTTCTCTCGCTTCGACGTCGTTAAGACCGTTGTCGTAAGCTCTCGGAAGATAGGTAAAGATAGTCTTCAGGGCTTTGAGAGCAAGTCCGTCGGTGTAGTCGGTAGCCATCATGGACGCGTACGCTTCCAATGCGTGCGTAACCGCGTCGATACCGCTTGCGGCGGTAAGTCCTTTCGGCGCGCTCATATGAAAATCGGTATCTATAATTGCCATTTTGGGTAACAATTCATAGTCTGCGAGCGGATACTTGACTCCCGTCTTTTCGTCGGTGATTACCGCGAAGGGAGTAACTTCGCTGCCCGTTCCCGCGGAAGTCGGTATAGCGATAAAGTACGCTTTTTCGCCCATCTTCGGGAAGGTATAGACACGCTTTCTTATGTCCATAAAACGCATAGCCATATCCATAAAGTCCACTTCGGGATGTTCGTACATAACCCACATGATTTTGCCTGCGTCCATAGCAGAACCGCCGCCCAAAGCTATGATGCAGTCGGGCTTGAAGGCTCTCATCTGAGCCGCGCCTTCCTTCGCGCAAGCGAGAGTAGGATCGGGAGCCACGTCGAAGAAAGCGGTGTGAGCTATACCCATTTCGTCGAGCTTGTCGGTGATAGGCTTAGTGTAACCGTAATTATAAAGAAAACTGTCGGTAACGATGAAACATTTTTTCTTGCCCATGACGGTTTTTAATTCGTCGAGAGCTACGGGTAAGCAACCTTTCTTTATATATACCTTTTCGGGAGCTCTGAACCAAAGCATATTTTCTCTCCTTTCCGCTACTGTTTTTATATTGATAAGATGTTTTACTCCTACGTTTTCCGAAACGGAGTTACCGCCCCAGCTGCCGCAACCGAGCGTGAGCGACGGACGCAATTTGAAGTTGTAAAGGTCGCCTATTCCGCCCTGCGAAGACGGAGTGTTGACCAAAATTCTGCAAGTCTTCATTCTGCTCTGGAATTCTTCAAGTTTTTCCTGCTCGGTGTTTACGTTAAGATAAATGGACGAAGTATGTCCGTATCCGCCGTCGGCTACGAGCTGCTCTGCTTTTCCGAAAGCGTCCCGAATATCGGCGGCTCTGTACATTGCGAGTACGGGAGAAAGTTTTTCGTGCGCGAATTCTTCCGAAAGTTCCACGCTCTCGACTTCGCCTATAAGAATTTTCGTTCCTTCCGGTACGATTACGCCGGCAAGAGCGGCTATCTTAGCGGCGCTTTGTCCGACGATTTTTGCGTTGAGCGCGCCGTTTATTATAATAGTCTTTCTTACCTTTTCGGTTTCTTCCTTGTTAAGGAAATAGCAACCGCGGCTTGCGAACTCTCCCTTGACCGTATCGTACACGGAGTCGAGTACGATTACCGACTGTTCGGAAGCGCAAATCATACCGTTGTCGAAAGTTTTGCTGTGGATAATGGAGTTTACCGCTAAGGTTATATCGGCGGTTTCGTCGATTATTGCGGGAGTGTTGCCCGCACCCACGCCCAAAGCGGGTTTGCCCGAACTGTAAGCCGCCTTAACCATACCGGGACCGCCGGTAGCGAGTATTATGTCGGCTTCTTTCATTATTAAATTGGTCATATCGAGAGACGGCACGTCTATCCAACCTATTATGTCTTCGGGAGCTCCCGCCTCCACTGCCGCTTCGAGTACGACCTTAGCCGCGGCTATCGTCGACTTCTTTGCTCTCGGATGCGGGCTTATTATTATACCGTTTCTTGTTTTCAGACAGATAAGGGTCTTGAATATAGCGGTCGAAGTGGGGTTGGTCGTCGGAATAACCGCCGCAACGAGTCCTATCGGCTCGGCGATTTTCTTTATTCCGAAAGCCTTGTCTCCTTCTATTACTCCGCAGGTACGGGTATCTCTGTACGCATTGTAGATATATTCGGCGGCGTAGTGATTCTTTATCACCTTGTCTTCGACTATACCCATTCCGGTCTCTTCCACCGCCATTTTAGCGAGCGGAATTCTCATCTTGTCTGCGGCGCACGCCGCTGCAAAGAAGATTTTGTCAACTTGTTCCTGCGTGTAGGTAGCAAACTTTTTCTGCGCGGCTCTCACTCTCTTTATCGCTTCTTCGAGTTTTTCCACGCCGTCAACGATTGCATAGGTTTTTTCTGCCATAATACTCTCCTTTCGGTTTATTTTTTTCTATATACTTGCGGACAATACCGCAAGAGAAGATGCCATGTTTTCTTCTTTAATCATTATGCCGTCGGGTACGATAAGTTTTGCCGGGGCGAAACTCCATATAGCTTTTACTCCGCACTTAACGAGACTGTCGCATACTTCCTGCGCCTGCTTTTCGGGAACGGTTATTATCCCTATCGATATATCTTCGTCCCTGCAATAACTTTCCAGTTCCGACATAGGAAACACCATTTTGCCGTTAATTTCGGTCATAGCCTTTTCGCCGTTGGAATCGAACGCCGCCTTTATGCAAAGATTGTATTCCGAAAACCCTTCGTACGACAAAAGCGCGCACCCTAATCTCCCGGCGCCGACAATTACGGCTTTTTTCATTGAAGAACAGTCGAGCGCTTTCTGTAAGTGTCCTACCAACTCCGCTACTTTATACCCTATTTTCGGTTTTCCGCTGCCGCTCACCGTGGCAAGGTCTTTCCTTACCTGAACTTCCCCTAAGCCCACGGCTTTGGCGATAGCCCCCGACGATATGGTCGCTTCGGGGTCGCAACGCAAAGAATTGAGATAATGCAAATACACCGGTAATCTTACCATAGCCGATTTCGATATTTTGCTATCCGTCACGGAAAACCTCCTTTTTTCCTTTCCTTTTTCTCCACCTTTATCATTATATCAAACCTTTGTCAAGAAAGGAATTACTTATTTTGTATATCGATATATCATTATCGATATAACTTTATCAAATGATATTTCCGCCAAAACCGTTTATTAAATCTTCCGTAGAATTGTATACTATCGCTACAAAACGAGCGTATATACGAAAAAACCGCCTTATGAGGACGGTTGTGCGGATTTATAATTTTGTATTACTCACTGAAAATATTTCTTTTTAATTTGCACAATTCGGTAATAAAAGCCTTATCGAGCTCGGAAAATTCGTAATTTTTCTTTCTTATCATTACGTCTTTGTATACCTTTACGTTCTCTTTGCAGACTCTTTGTACAAGACTGTATCTTTCGAGAGTATCGTCAGGAACGGGAGATACCCACATAAAGGCTTCTTTATTCGCCGACAGCACCTCGAACTGACTCGCTCTCTCGAATACGAACACTCTCCTACGGATATTGTCGGGGAGTTCTTCTTTTTTTACCGCCGCAAGGGGCAATGCGGGAACGTACGGGTCGGCGTGAGCTATCTCTATATAGTTTTCCAAATCGGAATATAGTATTTCGTCTTTTGTCGCCAGCGGACAATCCTTATTCATAATAAGAACGTACCTGAATTCGGTGATGAGTTCGTATGCGAAATCCTTATCGTCCAAAGTCTGCTTGTAATACTTGTCGTACCCTTCGGTGTACCTTATTATGCCGAGATTATAGTTTTCTTCCTGAATATTCTTTATCGCGCGGGAAGAATTGGTTTCTTTATACATAATTTCGACGTCGTTTTCGTTCGCCGCCGTAAGAGTGAACGCCGCAAAGGCTTCCCCTATATAACTCGCTCTCGGAACGGATATGGAAAAACGCTTCCTGTTTCCGTCGGGATTTTTGAAAGTCCTTTCCACTGCTTCGATTTCGCTCAATATCCTCTTGCCGTACTGAATGAGCCTTTCTCCGTCGGGAGTCAAAGTCATTCCTTTAGCGTTTCTGTCGAAAATAATTATGTTAAGTTCTTTTTCCAACTCTTTTATCGCTCTGGACAAATTGGGTTGCGCCACGAACAACTCTTCCGACGTCTTGTTTATAGAACCCCTTTTCGCTATTTCCACCGCATATTTAAGATATTGGATATTCATATTCTCGCTTCCTTATAAGAACTTCTTTTAATTATATTACCATATTTTCGTATCTTTATCAACCCGTCGGGGTATGAAAAAACGCGTCTTTACCGACGCGTTTCTTTCCGTTTGAATAATTTAATTTTACAGTCTTACGAGTCCGTTTATCGCGGCGGCTATAAGAACCCCTTTAATAAGGTTGCGTTCTTCATTAAAATACACGTCGTAAAAGTTCTCTTTCGTCGGATCGGAAGTCACCTGAAGAGCGACTATCGGCTGAACCTTTCCGTTAACGTACTCATAAACGGTGTATTCGTACTTGTCGCAATTGCCGAACACGACGTAATCCGAAACCGCGCTATGCCCGTCAATGGACTCTATCACGCAGATTTTGCCGTCCTTTCTTACCGAAAAAGTTTTTCCTTCGGCTATGCTCGCGGTAGCGGTCTTTTCCTTCTTGTCGAAAAAGACCTGCCCTATGAGAGAATCGTTTGTTTGTTCGTACAGCATCACTCCGCCCGTCACTGGAGTCAGTTTAAGGGCGGGATTTGCCGTTCCGAACAACGGCGCGTCGCCACATAAAGCGAAATTTTTTGGTAACGTAGCTATCATAATGCCTTTTCCTTATATATTGTTATTTGTTATTTATTCGTTTTCTTCGTTCTCGGGTTCCGCGGTTTCCGTCGTTTCTGCGACTTCGTTTATTCCTTCCAAAGCCGCTTCTTTTCGACGTTTTATTTCGGCTACTGCTTCTTGCTGTTCTTTTTCGTCAAACCTATAGAAGAACAACGGTACTATGGTAAGGAAGAAACTTATCGCTGCTATACCTACGAGCATGAACCACATCGTGTCCTTGCCCTGCGCAGTGACCGAAGCGGTGTCGTTTGCCGTGATACCCGCCATGTAATAAGCAAGCACGCCCACGAACGCTCCTATCGCCATACCGATTTTGTTAATGAAGGTCTGCATAGCAAAACATATTCCTTCCGCTCTTTCGCCGGTTTTAAGTTCGAGATATTCTACGGTGTCGCCTATCATTGCGTAAGTGACGATATTGCCGAAGCCCGTCGGGATACCCGCGATTACCAAAGCTATCATAAGTATCCATATGGTAAGGTCGCTCGAATAGTTGCCCCTGTCGCAGACAAACCCTACTACAAACGCAACGAGCATCGCCACACCGCCCAATATATGGGAATATATGTAAGTTTTTCTCTTACCTATTTTTTTGGTAAACCACGGCACCAGAAGAGACGCTATAAGTCCGCCCGGGACTACCGCCATGGTAAGAAGCGAATACATCGACTCTTTGTCCATGACGTATTTAGCAAAATACAGTCCGCCGGTGTAAGTAAACAACATTCTCGCCGCGCCGCCTATACCCGACAAAACTATGAGCATAAGGGGTTTGTTCTTAAAGAGAAGTTGCAGATTGTGTTTAAGAGACGGGGGAGTATCCGTGGACTGATTACGTTCTACGGTGTTATGAAATCCGATGAAAAACATCGGAGTAGCTATAACGACGCAGATTACCGTTATTACAAAGTATATCCATCTTAAATGCTCCGACTTCGTAACGGGGTCTAATCCGCTCGTCATATTGTCGGTGATTATAGGAACGATTACCGTGACGAGTCCCGCACCCGCCGTACAGAAAAGTCTTGCTACGGTGAGAAGATTCCCGCGGCGGTAGGTGTCGTTACTCATAGCGGTGGAAAGTCCCCAGTAAGGAACGTCCGCCACGGTGTAAATCATACCCCAAATAACGTACATCGCCGCTATTGCGACAAATCCGCCCGTCGTAGCCGGATACCACGGCAAGAAACAAATAATCGTCATCGCCGCTATCGGGAAAGCCATCCACTTAAGGTATGGTCTGCACTTGCCCCATTTGGTACGAGTCCTGTCCACGATAGAACCCATGATCGGATCGTTCAGCGCGTCGTATATTCTCGCGCCTAACATAAGGAATGCGACCGCCAAAGCGTTGAAACCTATCGCGTCGGTCATAAATATCGTCAGATAAGAACCTATTATCGTGCAAATAATATTCTGCCCGAAACCGCAGATAGAATAACTTAAACCTTCTTTCGGTTGCAATTCGCCGTCGCCCGGCGTAGAACCGAATATCTTACATAAAAATTTTGACATAATTGCTCCTGCCTTTATTATTAAACGATTAAATTATAGCACATAAAAAATCGTTATTCAATACCAAACTCTATTTTCGGAACACTCAAAAACTCTATTTTCGGAACACTCAAAAACACATAGTAATTTCCAAAAGTAAATTCCGCTGCGTGCAGAAAGTGGAATTTAGTCGCGGAAACGGTAGTATTTACTTTGGGACTTTACGGATATTTTTATAAGAGTTATGTTCTTTTTAATAGTTTTAGGGTAAAATAGTAAGTAACTTTATTTATCGGCGCAAATATTATGTAATATGCGCATTGAGGACATTATTATGCAAAAGATACTTTGGACTGACGTTGAGCGTGCGGCGAAAAAGAACTTCGCCGACCTTATCATGCGTTGCGAAAATCACTTCAAAGAGCAAATTAAAGTCGTTGCGGACGAAATTTACGGCAAAAGACGCACTCGCATCATACTCGTGGCGGGGCCGTCTTCTTCGGGTAAAACCACGTTTTCCCGTTTGCTTACCGCAGAACTTCAAGGAAAAGGCGTCAAGGTTCACTACATCGGCATGGACGATTTTTTCATTGACCGCGCAAAGGTGCCGTTCCTTGCGTCGGGGGTCCGCGACTTCGACTCTCCCGTTGCGTTGGATATACCGTTACTTAACGAAGTAGTCGGCGGCGTTTTGCGTTCGGAATGGGTGGAAATTCCCGAATATGATTTTCTTAAAGGCGAACGAAAAAAAGAAAAAACTTTTCTTAGGCTTCACGACGAAGACGTGGTGATAATCGAAGGTATCCACGCCCTAAATCCTGCGGTAATCGGCAATAACGACTCTTCCTGTATTGTAAAAATCAGCATAAAACCCCGTAAGACCTACGTTATGCCGTCGGGAAAACTTTTTTCTCCCGACGAACTGCGCTTGCTTCGCCGCACTATCCGCGATTTCTACACCCGCGGGTACGATCTGAAAGAAACTTCCGACCAGTGGGACGAAGTTCTGAAAGCCGAGCAGAAATACATCACGCCCTACACCGATTACGCCGACTATTTTATCGACAGCGCTTTCGATTACGAACTTTTTATCTACAAACAATGCGTCGGCGACGCATTCAAAAACTGCGACATAGCAAAATACGCCGATATAAAGGAAATTCTTGACGAAGTTTCTTTATTGCCAAAAACCGAAATCCCGAAAACGTCGCTTCTGAACGAGTTCGCCATAAGTTCGGATTTTCGGGAATAAACTACCTTCATAAATCGTAACAATATCGGGTTTACTATAAATTTGCCATAGCCATACGCTTTCTGTGCTTTTGTCGATATATAATAGTTATGATATTATTAAACAAAAGGAGAGTTTAACAAAATGAATGAATTAACAACAAACAAAGCCGAATCCTATTTCGACGGAGGACTGGCTCAACTTCTCGGCTGGAGAATATTGGGAGGGCTTCTTTCTTTAATAACGTTAGGCTTCGGCTTTCCTTGGGCAAAATGCATGGTTTGCAACTGGGAAACGAAACACACCGTAATCGAGGGCAAAAGACTTAAATTCGACGGAACCGGCGGACAGCTCTTCGGTAATTACATAAAATGGGTTTTACTCACGATAATTACTCTCGGCATCTATTCGTTCTGGCTTGCGATTAAAATGAAAAAGTGGATCGCCAAGCACACTTTTTTCGAAGATTGATTTTTCGAACGTACGAAGAACCGCTCGTGAATTACGGGCGGTTTTTTGATGGAAAACTTCATTTCTCGTCCTTTTGCGGGCAAGAATAATACTTTTTTTTATTTCGGACATAATAATCGTATCCGTCTTAATTAAGGCGAACGGAGAAATCCGTAAAAAGGAGATTATTATGAATAAAATGAAAAAATACCTTGCCGAATGTATAGGCACCATGGCGTTGGTTTTATTCGGTTGCGGCGTGGCGGTTGCTACGGGCTTATCGGATAATGCGGGAATTATTGCCACGGCTCTCGGTTTCGGGTTAGTGTGTCTTACTATGTCGTTTACGGTAGGTCACGTTTCGGGGTGTCACATAAACCCCGCCGTTTCCTTCGCTATGTGGCTTGACAAGAGAATAACTTTCGGAGAATTCATCGGTTACTTTTTAAGCCAGATAATCGGAGCGGCAATAGGGTCGCTATCGGTGGCGTTGTTTTTCGGTTCTTTTGCCAATCTCGGAGCGAACACCGTTCAACCCGTTCTTACTTCCGCTTACGGCACCGCTTCCGTCTGGGTTGCGCTCGCAGTGGAAACCTTGCTTACGTTCGCATTCGTTTTCGCAGTGCTCGGCGTAACCGAAAAGACCGAAAACAAGCTATCTACCGGAATAACGATAGGGCTTGCTCTTACTATGGTTCACCTTCTCGGTATCCGTCTTACCGGTACGAGCGTAAATCCGGCGAGAAGTCTTGCGCCCGCTTTGTTTGAAATGATTGCCGGCAACTTCGCCCCCATAAGTCAGATATGGATATTTATCGTAGGACCTATGTCGGGCGCCTTGCTTGCAGTGGTTTTATTCCGAGTTTTGTGGAAATGTCGTTGTGCCGGCGACGCTTGCGACTGCGGCGAAAACTGCGACTGTAAGTAATTTTCGGTATCTGAAATAAGATTTTAAGGATATCCCAAAAGGGCTGTTAAGAGGTTCATTTCTTGACAGCCCCACTTGTTTGGGTTGATAATCCTAAGCACTTATCGCATCGATAGTGTACATCGCGAGCTACAACAAAAGGAGACAAGTCGTTCTTTTGCGCATATTTGGCTATTACGCTGTCGGGAATACAACAGTCAGCATAAATAATATATTGATTTTTTCTTAAATCGTATAGTGTCCTTCCGCGCGGAAAAGTTGCGTAATCGGCGTCGGGATAGATGTCGCCGAAATATATATTCCAACATATCCGGTGTGAAAAATCACTATCTATTTTACCGGTCAAATCAGATATCTCGCTTTTTCCAGAATGTTGTGTGAGAGATAATAAGATGTCGTTAATATACCAAAAAATTCCAACTCTGTACTCTTGCATAATCAGTTCTCCTGATAATAATAAAAACATTTATTTTGTACCAAAATCGGGACAATTAAAAACGATTATTAAAATAAACGGACAGGAGAGAAAATGAATATCAAAAATTTTAGGACAAAAAACGTTGATTTGACATTTGAGAAAAAAGATAAAATAATTGTTTTGGACTCTAAATATATGGAAAGTTTTTTTAATGCAATAAAAAATATATTTTGTTTGTATTGTGAAGACTGGCTTGCCATAATCACAGCGTACGATATAAATCCTGATGCAAATGAGGAATTGTATTTAGAGTGCGAACATGAGAATAAAATTTATGGTATATCTATAAGGGAAAAGCCGAATAAAGGAAATAGTATTAACGAACAAAATAAAAAAGAAATAATCTTTACCGATATGAAAAAAAGAGAATCTGTGAATAGCAATCAAACGAAAAAGTTTTTCTTTTTGCCAGAATATTTGTTTTGCGGTTGTTATAGAATGGTAAGTTGTTTCGGCGGAGCAAAGAACAAGTACTATACGCAAGAAGTTTTAGATTATTGGATGGCGATAGGTGACGAAAATACGCAAAATATTGTAAAACACTCCGCAATTGATCTGCCAAAGATCATAATAGATAATTACGGCGTAGAATTTGTCAAAGATCCGTGGGGCGATATGACTTTCGGGATATATGATGAAGACGCATTGGCACCGGATAAAGAAGAGCAATTTGAAATTATTGATTTCCTTACGGCGAATCAACTGACGGATATGCTCATGAATAATTTTGGGATGGCAGAAGGTCCGCCGATGTTTATCATAAATCAACTCGGAAATAAATCTGAACAAATAATTGGGGATATGATAACGACTATGCGAAAAACAGGCAGACAGGTGTTTATATTCGAAGATAAGCGAATAAGTTTGCTAAGCAAGTTATGCGATAAGGAAATACGCTGATAAGGAGAAAAAGAAGTGAATAAAGACGAAATAATTTTTAATGACACAGTTAATTACTATAATGAACTTATTCGGTTTTGCGAAGCTAAGACTGGAATTTACGTCGACAATTACCAAGATAAATTAACTTGGAAACTCTTTTCAGAAGGGAGATACTCGTCTCCGCTGTTTATTCCGGAGTATCAGTCCGGTTCGATAAAGCCGGAGAATTTTGAGAAATTGAGCGAATATGTGGCGAGAGGTTTTTTTGTGCAAAAGCAATACACATTTGCGATGTTTCTGTTCTTGAAACATGAAAAAGAGGATCCTAAACGTCTAATTTTCAGAGATGATGTAGACAAACTCGTATTTGAAATCTTTGAAAAAATCGGTAATGCGTCTCACAAAAAGATAAAAACCATTCTTGCAGAGCTTCGAGACGATAATAGTATAGACGTAGGTAAAGACAGCTTGCACAATTTATGTAAAGACATAGGGGTCACAGAAAGACACGAAGAAGTACTTTACGGAAAAATTGTCTTAACTGCACCGATATACACAGTGAAAAACGTTGCGTGTATGTTTGCGAAGAAAGTATATACTATAGGTTATTTTCAAGCGAATTTTTGGGATAAGTACTTATACGTTATAGATAAATTTAACCAATAACCGTAGTTGTTTTTTGATTAGTTCCGTGTGTATTTTTCCAGTCCGTTAATCAGATTTTCTCGCAATTTATCGCGCAAGGAAATAGGCGTAAGTATTTCGACGGCATTGAGATATTGCATTGCCCAAAACTCCATGGCACGCAAACTCGTTTTTACTTTGACCAAATATTTTTCGTCCTGAGGGTTAATGGCTATATCTTTCCCGAACCAATCGACAATTTGGTCTATTGCCCATGGCTCACTAATAAACGTAACAAATTTTATTTCATCGTCGAACATATAGGGCATTTGTGCGGAAAACCGTTTATAATCTATACCATTTTCAAAACTTTTAATTTCACGGAGAGAGCGTAAAACATGGTCTGTAATTACGATATTCGTAATTCTGTCGAGCCGATAATATTTCATTTGCTTGTAGTAGTCATTATAAGCCATAAGGTAATATCGTTGATTGTGAAGTATCATTTGATATGGTGACGCTGTCACTTTGGATGTCTCTCGCAATTTTTTATCCGGGCCGTACTTGTTGTAACTGAAATAAACCTGTTTACTTTCAGATATTGCTTCGTCTACTATTTCTATATTGTAAAATAAATCGGCGTTTTCTGTTTTATCCCAGTCGCCGACTCGACAGATGTGTTTTACTCGTGGTTTAAAGTATTTATTTGACAGCGAGCATATTTTGTTTATTAGGTCGCGAGAATGACTTTCGGTAATGTGTTTTCCTGCAAAAACACTATCGATGAGAAGTCGTAGTTCTGCATCTTCAAAAGTCCTTTCGGCGAGATAAGAACCTTTTTTTGTGGTTACTATATCATACCCGACTTCGTTCAGTAAAGATATATTGCGACCGATCGCTTTTCGTTCTACGGCTAAACCGTATTCTCTGTCAAGTATGTTGACGATTTCACAATGTTTTAAAGGATGATCTATATCTGTTTTTTGTTGTAAAATCTGTAAAATGCGAATTAAAGCCGCTTTTTTAGGTTCAAAAGTATCCATTATACCTCCGCCGTAACAACTAAGATTACTATAATAATAACATATTTATTATACCAAAAAAGTCGCAATAAAACAGTGATATGTTTTATGTTTCGGATTAGTAAGCTCTATTTTGTTATTTTGTTATTTACATTCGTTGAGTTCACACTCGTTTCGTGGTTCTTCGTTACTGTGCATATAAGGGGAAGGTAACCATCCCATTGCTGCATCGATATCGGCTATAAAATCATCTCTGTGAGATTTTGGCGAGGCAGGATGCCAAAAATCAATCAGCCGTATTTCCTCTTGTTCGGGGATGACGATATCGTATACTCTACCGTTTTTTTTGTTTTTGCGTACTTTCTCTTTGAATATCTTTTCCCAAACGATATCCATTAGCCAACCGGTATAACCACATATAATAATCGTAGGTTTAATAAGTTTGATTTGGTCTACGATTAAGTTTGCGTGCTTTTTTGCATGATTTTCTAAATCTTTATCATTCGACGGATTCTGTCCTCCGTATTTTTTTATATTTATAAGAGCGATTTTCCTGAGGTGTTCGTTTTCCCACGTTATTTGTGTATCATAATTTTGACTGAAAATATATGATGCCCAACAGCATAAGACACGCCACGTTTTATATTTTGAAGCAATTTCTCCTGTTGGTCTGCCCGGGAGTGAGATAGTATCTGATAAGAAAAAATCTATTTCATTCCATTCGTCATCGCTTGTAGATTTATTATAAGCTTCTTTTAGGATAAAGAGAGGGCGGATATCTTGTTTATACCATTCGTTCGGGTTCGCTATTCCGTCAAAAATGAAATTGTTCGCTTGCGAGTTTTCACTCGATTTATATATTGGCTCCTCATCTTTTTCTCGTTTCCATTGAGTATTGAGTTCGTCGGCTTTTTGTCTATAATTTTCAGCTATCATATATCATCCAATCAACCTTTTATAGTGGCATTCCATCCACCATTTTTATGCTATCATATATTGTAGCATAAAACGTTCATCGGATGGAATGTCCACAGCAGATTGTCTCTCCACACACAGCAGATTGTCTCTCCACCCAGCAGATTGCCTCTCCACTTTAGCAAAGGAATACGTTTCATTTATACTTTATTTTTTTAAACCTTGCAAGGCTTTTTGTAGTTCGTCGGCTAAATAGTCGCCGGGCTTTTTATCATTAAGTTTTTTATATTTATGATACCAAACCCTATTATCTCCCGCATGATAAGTAGCGCAAATAGCCACACCTGGGTCGGATATTTCTGATATTCTGCTTTTTATTGCATCTTTCTTGTCATAAAGATCGGCGCTTAATAAAATAATAATATCAGGTTTAATGATTTCCACGGCACGTGCTACGAGCTCTAATGAAAATGCAAATAATTCTTCCCACGTTTTATTGTTGATAGAATTTCGGATGGTTTGACCGTTACAGAGACTTGGATATTGGAAGAAATTAAAAAATGCTATGTTTTTTATTCCGAATGTAAATCCAAAGGTTTGATTTAAAACCCCCAAAGGTCTCTTTATTAGATTTTTAAGAGCTTTTTCCGAAGCGGTAGGATTTCCGACTCTATTTGCATGCATTCTTGTGTTAAACCAACTCGTAAAATTTTCATCTTTGGTTTCTAATTGATTTCCTTCTTTGTCATAACTAAAAGGTTTAAATATCTCTTGCCAATCGGGTTTTACCCATTTCCCTATATCATAACTTCTCCAATTTTTCTCATTCATGTGCCAATTATTATCAACGTAATGACTTTCTCCTACAAACAAAACCTTTATGTCCGAATTCTTATAATCCGTCCCGACAAACGGCATTAATTCCTCGTGTATTTTATAGAAATAGATTTTATCGGAATCCATCTCTATTTCTATACTTTTAAATTCTTCATCAAAATCATGCGTATAAAATTTTTCTATCATTAGTTACTCCTTATTATGCGGACGAAATTTTGTTGTTAACAAGTCCATATTTTACAGTATAGGTGATAATAGAAAAAAACAAGACGGTATTTGAAAATTTTGTAAACCATTTGCCTTTAGTCCTTCCATTTATCCCATAAAACGGACAGATGATTTGATATTGTAAAATAAAAAGGAGATTTTTATGAAAAGCTGTAAGAAATGTGGATTTATGAACGAAGACGCAAATAAGTTTTGTGCAAATTGTGGAACCGCACTGGATAACACTGACACCTCTGAAGCAAAAGAAACGGTAGTATCGAACGTCAACGAAACGGAAAGTAAAAAGAAAAAAGGATTAATAATAACGATTAGCACACTTGTTTTAATTTTGATAATTCCGTTAATTGTAGTTATGTGTACTACTACCGGAAGTGGTGCAACAAAAAATGTAAAAAAATACGTATATAGAGGAGATGGTGCCGGAAACGGTTCTTATTTTTTAATAGAGTTTGACGATTATGGTGACGGAACGTATAAATACGAAGGAGCGGATGTTTCTCCTTATACCGGATTGTTTAGTTCGGGAACGCTGCAAACGGAAGGTTTGATTTTTTACAAAAAAACGGTTGACGGAATAAAGCAATACAATTTTTACGATGATCCGTGGGATAAAACTAGCAGTTACGTTTACATCGATGAGAATAAAAAGGAACTGATAGTTTTTAACTTGATAAGTTACTATGTTTTTCAAGAAGAATAGGGTTCTCGGCAAACCGACCGTGCTCAACGAGCGAACCGGACTATATTATTAACTTAAACCATTTATAAAGCACTTTTTATTAGAGTTTATTTAAGTACTTTGTTCGTCGTGAAAGCGTAACTTTGTTTAGCTTTGATAACGGGAGGAACATCATACGGTAAAGTGTTTCATTAAGGGGGCTTGGAACTGTACCGCCTTAATCATACATTAGTCGTGATGCTGAGTACAGAAACATATAAGCGTAAGCCGCATTTTAATTTCGCTTCGCCGGGGATCTTCGGCAAGGCAGGATGATGTGGAGACGTTCCGCCGGTTCGTTCGCAATATTCAAGGATGATGAGTGGTTGTTTTCGGTTTTCGACGGTTCTTAATAGCTCGTTTCCGTGGTTTTCAAGACTTATCACAATATATCTTTCAGAAAATCGTTTACTAAATTATACGACTTTTTTCCGTCGTAAACGTAGGAAGAATGACCTTCTCCTTTTATTATCGCGGTGCGGGAAAACTTTATATTATTAGCCATAAATACGGTGTCTTTCAACGATACCATATCGTATTCTCCAGCAAGAATATACGCGGGAATTTTTATTGACTGCAACTGTTCTTTCGTTATATCCGGCTCGTTCAGCATAAGGTCGTTAAGGATATTCTTTTTGAAAAGATTAGATATTCTCGTCCATATACGGAAATAAAGTTTCAGTTCTTTCGGGTTGGTGTTCGCGCCGAAACAAACGATGCCTTTTAACAAATCGGGGTAGTTTATCGCGGCTACGAGAGCGTTTATTCCACCGTCGCTGTGCCCTATGACGACGGGTTTTTCTATGCCGAGAGAGGCAATAAATTCTTTAAGGTCGCTCGCCATAAGTTCGTAACTTATTTTATCGGTAACCGTGCTTTGCCCGTGGCAACGACTGTCCACCATATATACTTTGTACTCCGTGGCAAGATATCGACCGAGATCCTCGAGATTTTCGTAACTGCCGCCGTTGCCGTGTACGAGAATAAGCGGGTATCCGTCGCCTATCGCGACGTAGTGCATATTGACTTCCGACAGTTGCACGAACCCGTCGAAAAGGCTGTCTTCGTTTTTTTCGGGTACTCCGTCGGTAGAAATTTCAATTAAATTAAACTTTTTGCTCGTTGTTTCCACGGTTATAAAATACGCTCCTGTCGCTATGCCGATTAAGGCTGTCAAAACGGCTATGGTTATTAGCGTTTTCGCCGATTTTTTCATCACCAATCTTCCGTTTTATTCGTGTTTTTCACGTCGTCGTAAAAATCGTGATACTTTTCCGAAAATTTTCTGTTGGTTTCTTCAAGGTTGAACGACCGTCTTTCCGCTTTTTCGGGGGTTAAAAAATCGGTGCGTTTGCCTTTTTTCGTTCCCAAAACTATATCGACGACGTCGTAAATATCGTCGACGACTTTTACGCCGGTTTCTTGCAGCCTGCGTTCGGAGAGGTTGCCGCTGCGGACGAGTACGCAATCCATACCGAGAGCGGTCGCCACTTCTATGTCGTGATGCGTGTCGCCCACCATAAGAATTTTACCGTCGGGACGATGCTCGGCAAGATACGCCTTGCCCGCTTCGATTTTGCTTACCGCGTGTACGTTGTCCAATGCGATAATATCGGTAAAGAAACAATTAAGTCCGTATTTGTCCAACGCTTCGAACAGAATATTTTTCTCGCACGCGCTGAGAATATATTGCTTTACGGAATTGAGAAAAAGTTTTTCCAGCGTTTTTTTGGCGTTTTTACGCAAACCGTACTCCTGCGCAAGATAGTTGTTTATGAATTCGTCGGCTAAGTCCGCGTACGACTCTTTCGTAAAATCGAACCCTATCGCTTCGTAATAGTTCTGTATCGGGAAAGCAAAATGCTCGGCGTGAAACTCGTTTGTAAGAAAAGGCAAGTTCCTTTTTGCCAAAGAAACGTTCACCGCGTCGATATTAGCCTGAGTGTCATCCAGAAGAGTTCCGTTCCAGTCCCAAAATACCGCTTGATAATTCATTAAATTCTCCGTTTGTAAAAATTTTTTCATCGAAAATTATTTCCGATAACCAAAATATTGTAACATATGGAAAAATTTTTTTCAATGAGTTGTAAAAAGATAAAAAGTGTAGTATACTTATCGGCGTGGATTTGATTGCAATATATTAAATCGAACAACATACATGGAGCTGTATCGAAGTGGTCATAACGGGGCAGTAACTCGCTAATTGCGTAGCAATCTGGCGGGCGAACTCCTTACCTTGTTCCTCTATCGACTGAAGTCGGTATTGCCCGCGAATGCGTTAGCTTGCAATGGCTAACAACAAAACAACTTAATCTCAAACACATGGAGCTGTATCGAAGTGGTCATAACGGGGCAGTAACTCGCTAATTGCGTAGCAATCTGGCGGGCGAACTCCTTACCTTGTTCCTCTATCGACTGAAGTCGGTATTGCCCGCGAATGCGTTAGCTTGCAATGGCTAACAACAAAACAACTTAATCTCAAACACATGGAGCTGTATCGAAGTGGTCATAACGGGGCGCACTCGAAATGCGTTAGCCATTAACTTGGCACAAGGGTTCGAATCCCTTCGGCTCCGCCAAGTGAAACTCGTTTGAACCATTGAGGTTCAAGCGAGTTTTCCTTTTGTACGATGGGGCTGTTGTTTCCCGTTGTGTTCGGACAGTCGTTTGTTGCGGTTTTGCAGTTGCTCGCTATGTCATTAAAGTGCGAAATAAATTCTTCCGTGTCTTTCCTCTTAATTACCGTCGGGTGATTATCGTCGGTGTTGTAAAAGATTAAAATTTTGTCGTCATACAAAATAACACGGTTTATGAACGAGTTGAAAAACTCGTTTTTTTCTTGCCCGTTTTCATACTTTTTACGGGCAAAATAGGTTAAAAACGCTTTTACTCTGTCCACTTCGAGCGGTTTTATCTGCCGAGCCTTTTCAAGAGAAATTTTGCTCTCTAATTCCTCTTTTTGCGTTTCGAGAGAAATCAGTCGTTCTTTGGTGGATTTAGTCACTATGCCTTGTTCTATGGCGGCAAGCAGTGCATTTATCGCTTTTTCTTTGGCTTTCAACTCGTTTTCGAGATTTTCAAGCGTTGCGGTCTTTGTTATCTCCGAATTGAATTTTGAAACGACCTGTTCGGCAACGGTTTGAATTACGTCGGGTTGCAGAACGTATTTAACCGTCGTGCCGAATACCAGATCTTCAAGGTCTTGCTGTCTGTAATTTGCCTTTTTACAACTGTGTTTGTTGCGTTTTCTTCCGAAACACTTGTAATAGTGATGAAGTTTACCTGTATGGCTTGTCCCCGTTTCGGCGGTCATCAGACTACCGCAAAATCCGCAAAACAATTTTCCGCTTAAAATATATGGCTGTTCGCTCTTGCTGTCGCGCGGTTTATGTTTATGCTTGTCCATAATGGCGTTGCATTCATAAAAAAGTTCTTCGTCCACGATAGGCGGTATGACGTTAGTGTAAACCGTGTCGTGCGAAGTTACTTTCCCGATGTATTTTTCGTTGCGGATTATCCTTGCAAGACTGTTCATATTGAACGACGAACCGGCTTTCGTCTTAATGCCTTGTCCGATCAGCCTTGCAATAATTTCTTTCGCCTTTTCGCCATTTTTGTATCTTGTAAAAATATCTCTGACAATATCTGCTTCAAAAGAGTTTATTACCCATTTTTTATCTACGATATCATAACCAAATAAACCGTATCCGCCGATGAAGTAACCTTTTTCGTAGCTTTCGCGTATTCCGCGTTTTACCTTTTGCGAAAGTTCGGCGGAATAATATTCCGCCATACTTTCCAGCACGCCCTCGATTAAAATTCCGCTTGCGTCTTCCGTTATGTTTTCCTTTGCAGATAGAACACGTACGCCGTTTTTCTTTAACTTTGCTTTGTAATTCGCGCTGTCGTAACGGTTACGGGCAAAGCGATCAAGTTGGTAAACAAGAACATAGTCGAAAGTCTTTTTCTTACTGTCCTCAATCATTCTTAAAAATTCCGGTCGTTTGTCCGTAGTCCCCGTGAGCGCACGGTCTATGTATTCGGCTACAACGAGAAGGTCTTGTCTTTTTGCATACTCGTAGCATTCCCGAAGTTGTCCTTCGATAGACTGTTCCGTCTGACTGTGCGAACTGAATCTTGCATATATCACTACTCGTTTTTTCATTGCTTCCTCCTGCCGAATACGCTCTCGGGCGTTAAATCGTCCATATTACCGCCGTTTCTCGCATAATCGAGTAAAATATCGGCTAAAATTTTTGCGCTTGTTTGTATTCTTTCTTTCGGCAGATTTAATCTGCCTTTTTCTTTGTGTTCCGTTGACAGATTGACCTCAACGGTGTTTTCTTGTATCCGCTTCAACGTTCATACTTATTGCGCGGATACTATGTTCTCTTTCCTGATGGCTGTAATGTTCTCTCACCATTACCGCAAAATCCTCCTTATCTCAGATTTCCGCAAGGCGAGAGTATCTCGTCTTACGGATTATGTTTTGTTTGTGTTTCTTTCTTCTGCGAATTTCGTAAGTTCGCTCTCGAAAAAGTCGTCGTAGCCGTCCTTTAATTTTGCAAAGGCGGTATCGTGTCGGGCTAACAGTTCTTCGTAGCCCGCCTGTATAAGTTCTACCTTCGTATAGCCGCACTTTTTCAGAAACTCGTTTATTTCTTCCGCCGTCTTTCTCGGAACGCTCGTTCCCCATATAACGTTTTTGGCTTTGCGTTCTTCCTTGTGCCTTTCTTCGTATCTTTTGTCTTTTTCCTTTCTTGACTTTGCCATCTTTTCATTCCTCCGTGAATATATAATCGTATTAATACGACGACTATATTTTACACGCTTTGTGTGCGTAAGTCAAGTGCTTTTTCGTTAGTCCGCCGATATTTTTAGTAAGAGTAGGGCGATTTCTTCTTGTGGATACGAGCAAATGTTGCCCTTTCCGAAAAGTCGGTTTCCGACTTGTTCAGCGTATCGTTTTTGAAATAGATTGCAAAAACCTTATCCTGCTTGTAAAAAGTACTCGTTTTCCAATTTTTTTTTGGGCTTTTGCTTTCCGTTTTCTGCCTGCTAAGGCGGGTACACTTGTTTGTAACTCATGATCTGTTATCTCCTTTTCCGTTCACTATATATGGACATTTGCTTGCCTGTTTGAGGGGGTGTTTTTCGTAAGTTTTTGAAAATATCCTCTATTTATATTGGAAAGTTTTCATCTCTTTGTTAGGGTATTTAACTGAACTTTTTCAAAAAATCCTCCTACTATAATTGGACACTTACCATACCTTTTGGCGGGGTGTTTTAGAAAAAATCTTAAAACTCCTTCTATTTATATTGGACATTTTCGGTACGAAACTTAATGGTTTACTGGAAACTTTTCATTAAGGCAAAGATTTTTTCTCTTTATATGGACAATAGAGGGCAAAAACTTCGTGTTTTTCGCAAAAGAAAAATGTCCCTCACTTATATAGGACATTTGACAATGGGTTTTACAAGGTTATTAAGAAAAAATTGCAAAAATTTTTTTGACAACTACGCAAAAAAAGAAAGACTGACCGAAATCAGACTTTCTTATTTGTGTTATTGAGATTTTCTCTAAAAACTAAGTCAATATATAATAGAGAAACTCATAAAAAAATCTTACCCAAAAGCATAGCTGTATTATTCGATTTTTGTGTGTTTTGTCGCTTTTTCCGAAACCACTGATATATCTTTAATGTAATATACTGCTTTGCTCACAAATTTGAAATTCTCTGAAGAGAATGCTGATAGATTGTACCCTGTAGTACTCATTGTGCTACTGTAAATTATTCCGTCATATCCTTTACTTCTAATGTAATCACAAATAAACTGAATTGGAACATATTCAATACTGTTTTCTATGAGCCGCACAGGTTTTTCTACTTCAGATTTAATTCTTAATAACGTTTCTCGATTAATCGCAAGGGTTGCTGGATCCGATATTGAAAAAGGACTAATATGATCTAATAATCTCAAATCAACAACCTTAATAGGGTTTTTAACTTTATATTTTGCAACCGTAATATAATCAAAAGCCCCCGCCCGAACTTCTTTTATAGATGTATCGACATCGTTTGCCAGATAAAAGCAGGGGATTCCTTCCGCTCCTATTCTTCCCGCCCTAGCTCTTTCGGTTGGAGGCATTCCCATTTCAGAAGCAGAAAACCCTTTGATGTCTGAAATGCGCGACCTATAAAAATGCGTACCAATATTTATATCGATAACCAGTGGATCAAGAAAACAATCAAGTTGTTCTTTGTTTAAAATATCTGAGTGATACCTGTTTATGTGTTTTATACTATATGTAAACTCGTCCCACTGTTTATTTTTAATAATAGAGTGCAGTTCTAAATAATCACTATTTAAAAAGTAAGGAATATATACATCTCCATCAAACAATGTAGTGTCAAATCTCTTTTTTGTGTCTTCAGAAAATGCATATATACTATCTACTATCTTCTTTACTTTGTATGCACAACTTATCGAAAAGATATTCCAATTATAAATTAGTTCCTTTTCTAAGTTCATCCTATATTTTTGAGGAGTATCATCATTGGCTTTTGAATAAATATTCATAAAATCGTCAATGGTATCAATCAATGCACTATTCAAGGTCGTGTCATAAATATAATCCTCATGTCCACATATATCACATACGCCTATTTGTCTATGGCTTGAAACGATGGTCTTCAATTCGATATCGGCAAAACAATTTTTACATATTTTCATAGCGGTTCATTAAGAAATTTGTTTACCAATTCTATATGGTGCATTAATGATAACTTTTTAATTGTCCCTAATCCTGGATAGGCCCCATCTTCATACATCTTTTTAAATTGACGCATCGCATATGTATCTAATTTTTGTTTCTCATTCCATAAAAGCAACTTTTGTAAGGCTTCTCTAAATTTGTTGGCAGGGTCGGTTGCATCTTCATTTGAAGATGATTTAAAATGTCTAATTAGTAATTGATTTTTCTCATCAAAATAAACAATATGTATAACTAAACAATATGGAGCAAAACCTGCTTCCGAAAACCTATTTCCTACTATCGAATAATCCGCAAATCCTATATACCCATCTTCTTTGTAATATATTTGATCTCGTGAATACAATTCTGGCGCATCAGAATAGTCAGAATTACGATCTTTTGAGTCAAAAGCATCACTTAATAATACTCTGTTATCTCGAATACTTCTACGAAAATCCCTTTCATCTGGAATAAGATTGAATTTAGCGTGGCTATTATTGATGGCCAATAAATATGATTCAATATAATCCTTTTTATCGAAAACAAACAAGGAGTCCTCTATTGATGAATTAAAGGTCTTTGTTAGACGATTGACTTGATCGTTAATGGATTGATCTACAACGCAAGCCTTTATAGTTGAATCTTTAATAGCTGTTAAAAGTTCGTTACTTTTTTCAAATTCTCTAAACTCTTTAGAAAAAGATCCGACATGTGGGTTTATTATAAAAGCAATATGCTGCTTTGCTTCTTTGCATTGAATAATCGTTTTTAACAAAGTAGAAGAAGCTCTAACAGGTTCTATTATTGGTATAATATTATTCGATATACAGTTATGTTCGATTAGTTCTCGAATTGCAAGCAATTCAAATTGTCTACCCCTCAAATACGGGAAATACATTTTCAAGCCCTCCGTCGATATATTTTGAATTTAAGAACGTTTCCAGCATAGAATACTGTTTATCAGTATAATTAGATTGGTACACCAACATTTTTAATTCTAATGGAACTTGATTAAACTGTTCGACGCGTATTATACAACGTTGCTTTAGAATATCTAGCATATCTTTTAATACTCTGTTAATATCAATTTTGATAAACCACTTATAGCATTCAGCATAATAATCAAATTGCGATACTTTTGGCAATGAATGGAAATTTTTCTTCAATATGGTTTCAAATTCATATTTTCGTAGCAATTTAAACAATGCGCCATATTCCAAATAAGAATCTTCCAGTTGGGGTTCTTGCTCCACCTTGATAGCATTTCTGTTAGTAAACCAATATATGCCAACATTAGTGTTAGCGAACAATTCCTTAACTTTGGGCAAATGTGTTTTACAAGTAACAATACAAACAAAGGGAAAACACTTATAATAATCTCGAATTTGTGCTTCGATTCTATCCAAGTTATCTAATTCTGTTTTTATTTCGTATACCACAGCTTTTCCATTAAGTGTGATAAAATCGGCAATAGACTTGTTAATAGGCAGTTCTGTCAGCACTTTGGTTGTATACAATTTATGCTTTTTAATGATCAAATTGTTCAAAAGTGTATTTTTATAAAAATACTCATTTCGATGAGAAGATGCTAAAACCGAATAGATTGACGAAATTATAGTTTGATTCGTTTCGTCTTTATCAATGGAATACCTTTTTATTATTTCTCCATAGCAAGTGTTGTGTCCATTCACTACAATCTCATTAAGGATTGACCTGGAGAAAAATCTATTAAGAATATTATTGTTATTCATTATAGAACGCCTCCTAATTTTATTTTATCATATTATTCCGAAAAAAACAATAAAGATCACCACACTAAACAAGAATATCTTTGTTCAGTTACAACTCGCTCATTATCTTTAATAATTCGTCGAGGGATATAGCGTTCGGATTGCTTGCGACGTCGTATTCACCAACCATATAATAACGATACTGTCCTCCTGCTTGTGCCTGCCAGATTTTACCGAGTTCCGCTTTTGCGCGACTATCATCGTTGGATACAAGATGTTCGCCTTTGGTTTCTATCATAACGACTTTTCCGCTGTTTGTCATTACGATAAAATCGGGATAGTGGTTCAAAAATCCGTTTATGAAAAACTCAAGCCTGTCCATATTTCTGTGCCACCACCTGAAGTTGGGCAGTGCAGATACTTTTTCGATAACTTTGCGTTCAAAATTATTAATCGCTTGTTCCGACGTATAAAGCGACTTTGAAAGAAGTCCAAACGGAGTTCCCGGATTGATTTCTCTTTTTAATCTGAACGACGGCAGACATTCTATCTGCCCCGTTTCAAGCAGGTGATTGAATTTTTGTCTGCGGTATTCGTGGAGCAGCGTTTCAATCTTCGATTTGATTTTCGCCGCATACCCGTAAATATTATTTTCCATAGCAACAAGTTCGTCGCCGTTCATATTTTCGACGATACGATTGATATACGCCGTTAAATCACTTCCCGCAACGCTGTCCGTCTTTTCCAGAATACTTTTTATCGCCAATTTGCAGTTTCTTACACGGCTTTCTGGCGGCAAATTCTTCAACATTCCTTTGAAGTATTCGCTTTCCGTTTCGGATAGTTGTCTGTATTTCGGACGCTCGTTCTTTTGAACGTCAACCTCAACGACGGATTCCAAAGCCGAGCCGAAATCTATGGTTGCATCCTTGTCTTTGAGCATAAAACCGTCCGACAAATCTTCTTTTGCCAAAAGAGATTTATCATCGGGATTGAGCATTGTAAAAATGCTCGGCGGTGTTTTAACAAAAAACTGCGGGATTTCGAGCGACAATGCTTCTTCCCTGAATTGCTCGTAAATAGGATATGTGTTCACTTTGCTTCTCACCTCCAACGGCAAATCGCCTACGGGTTCCGCTTCCGCTTGTTTTAATGCGGTGTCATAAGCGTCGCTGTTTGCCTCCGCGCTTTCGAGCATAGCGTCGATTACGTTCGTTTCGTCCGCATTTTGTCTGCGGTCGATAATCTCTTTCAACGCATCGTCGTCAAATTGCAAAAATTCTTCTTCCGTGACGAAATCTACTTTTTCCTGAACGGGTACCGGCGTTGTTACAATCGGTTTTTCTTCGGCAATACGATATTCTTTTTCGCTGAAACCTGCGTCGTTCAAGCCCTTTATTACTTTCGTAATCGTCATATGGAAGTCGTTGGAGCAGGTAAGCACGTAAGACAAATTCAAAAACTTACTGTCATTCTGTTGCGTATATGGCAACCGCAGAACTCGCCCTAAAATCTGTTCTACGTCAACGGTAGATTTCTTGTTTGCAAGCGTTGCGAGAATATACGCAAACGGACAATCCCAACCTTCTTTAAGCGCATTTACAGTAATTATGTACTTGATTTTGCAATCGGACGATTGTAAGTCTACGCTTTTCAGTTCGTTTATTTCCGCCGTTTTGATGGCGATTTCTTCTTCGGGAATACCGTTATCTACAAGCCGTTTTTTAAGTTTTTCAAACGTTTCCTTATTTTCGGCTTGTTTGGGTTGCGCCTGAAACAACACGATAGGACGAATATATCTTCCGCTCGCTTCGGCGCGTGCCGTTTCTTCCAGTTTATTTCTCAAATCCAGTGCGTCGGCAATCACTTCTTCCTGCGAAGGACGATTATACACGATGACGGGCAGTTTTACCATATTTTCGGCTTTGAGTTGCGCCGCGTCTACGTATGAAATAATATTGCTGTTTTGTCTTGGAGTTGCCGTAAGGTCGAGAATAAAACTCGGGTTGAGATTTTTTAGCATCTCGATACTGAGTTCGCCGGTGGTATGGTGGCTTTCGTCCACGATAACTACGGGCGAAAGTTGATTGAATACCTGAATAAGCGCGGTGTCGTCCACGTCCTTTATACGAGTGTCGGGCGTGGGGATAAACTTTGAAAAGGACTGTAAATTCCCGTTTTCCTGATATACCTTACGACCTTCCTTGTTCTTTATGCGGAAACTGTCGAAACTCATAACGACGATACTGAGTTGTTCGTTCACCGTCGTCGGATTGAATTGTTGCCCGTCCAAAACCTGCTGTTTGCTGTAAACCTGCACGCGCCCGTTAAAATCCGCTTCGATTTTCCGCCTGTAATCGTGCATAGGATCGGAAAGATTTTTCAACGTCTGCGACAGAATCGCCTCCGACGGCACAAGCCACACGACGAGTTGCGCCTTCTTGCTCGGCAAATTGCCGAAAATGGTTTTTAAGGCGTTGCACGCCAGAAAGGTTTTTCCGCCGCCCGTCGGCACCTTGAAACAAACGTGCGGAGTGTTTTCAATCGTATTGTTGTAAGAGGGCATACCTCCGAAACCTACCGTAACGTTCTTTTCCGCCCAGAACGCTTTGTACGCGCCCGAAACACTGTCCGTTTCGTTCAGGAGTTCGCAATATCTGTTAAGGTCGTTTATCACTCGTTTCTGAAAATTCTTTAATTCCATATCCCACCTCTTACAGTTTTTTAATGTCGCGCGGAATTTTTTTGAATGTAATCCCGTATTCGTCCAGCATGTCTTTTGCAAGCGCGCACACATCGGCGTAAATCAGATACCCTGTCGCCTTTGTCTTTACGGTAGCAAGAAATTCCGCGTTTAACGTGGTCAATCTTTCTTTTTCGTAGTAGAAGTAATACGCCGTATCGTTGTGCTTGCCGAGAAAATACTCGTTGTCGTCCGTATGCGCTTCTATCCGCTGTTTCGTTTCCATATAGTAAACGTACTTGCGGATTTCTTTTTCCGGCACGTCCTCGTTCAGATTTTTATCCTCGTCGAAAAGGGGCATACCTAACTCGTAATAAGAAAAATCTCCGCCCAATCCTTCAACCGCTTTATTTCCTTCACCGTAACCGTCAATTACACGTTTCACCCTCTCGGCAGTAACGGTGTCAGCATAGTCCATCATTTCCACGAGAATGAATCTTCTATTGCCGCCTTTTTTGTTTAAGTCTAAAACAGCATGTGCGGTTGTCCCTGAGCCGCCAAAAGAGTCTAAAACCAAGGCGTTTTTATTGTCAATCAAAGAAATTAGAATTTCTATCAACCCTTTATTTTTAGGATTATTGAAAATCGTAGCCGTTGTTTCAAAAATGTCTTTTAATTCTTGTCCAGCCGAAGTAGTTTTTACATCTATTTTATAATCTATAATATTTCCATTAGAATCGTAAGTTTGATAATTTCTATTTGAAAGAATGCTTTTTATTCTAATAGAACTGCTAAAATTCTTTTCGTAAATTTTCCCATTTTTAAAGTCTAAAGCTTTATTTTCAAACAGTTCAACTATTTTTTCAGCAGTATAAGTGTTTTCTACAAAGTTTTCAGCGGAGTAAGAACAATATCTCACATATCCTTTAGATATCAACTTGTCGTCCATCTCGCTTAACGATGTTTCTTTTTTTAATATCATATCACATTGTTCAGCGTTATAGTAAACAGTATAATGCTTTTTAGAGTTAAAATCTTGAACTATATTATTAAATGAATTTTCACCGACTAGTACACGTTTGCCACTGTTATGAACTAAATTTCCGTTTTCATCAACAGATAAATCTTTTTTATCCTTAGGAATATTCTCCAAGAAATATGTATCTTTTTTATTTTTAGCGTATATAACACAATAATCGTTGCTAATAGATATATAATCCGAATTTTTTCTTTCTTTTGGGTTTATTTCAACGGAAAGATATCCTATGAAATTACTAGAGCCGAAAATTTCATCGCAACACAGTTTAAGGCTCGCTAACTCATTGTCATCAATACTAATAAAAATAACACCTTTGTTAGACAGCAATTTGTGTAAAAGTTTTAATCTAGGATACATCATACAGAGCCACTTATCGTGTCTTGATAAATCTTCGCCTTCTGTGCCAACCACTTCGCCGATCCATTTTTTAATTCTTGGGTCATTCACATTGTCGCTATAGACCCATTGTCCTTCCTTTTTCCCTGTATTATACGGCGGATCTATGTAAATGCAATCAACCCTCCCTTCGTATTCGGGAAGAAGGGATTTAAGCGCAAGCAGATTGTCCCCATGAATAATCATATTTTCGGAGTTTTCCGCATTGTACGTATATTTTTTATCCAACAGACGGAAAGGCACGTCCTGATGATGATTGATTACTTTTTCCTTTCCTATCCATTCCAACGTCGGCATAAACTGTTTCTCCTTATTACTACTAAATAAATTTGATTGTATTAAAAATTAATCATCTTTTTTGCCGTCAAGCAGTTTTTTGACTTGTCTGTCGAAGTCGGACGTTATTTGTTGCGTTCTGTTGAACGCGTCGTACTCCCGTTCGGCTTTTCTGTCGGCTTCGAGTTTTGAGACCGAGCCTTTACCTTGCAAAATCTTGTATTTGCGGAACTCTAAAAACGCATTTATGGATTCTGCAAATTGCCGCATTGTAAAGGTGCGTTCTTCTTCGATTAAATCTTCCACATAATCGAAAAATCCGGACACAGTTCTTTCCAGCCTGCGTATCTGTTTTTCGTCGAGATAGTTTTTGGCTATGGTTACGTCGGATTTTAAAATTCTTCCGTCGGGGGAGTTTTTCCACGTCGTAAGTCCCATATGGTCTTTTTTGCTGTCTGCTTTGTCGTAAATAATTTCCGCCGCCGTTTGTCCCGTAATGGCATAATGGAATTTGTTTTGCACGGTGGCGTAAAATTCTTGCGTGACGGGGGAATTTTTATCGTAATCTATACTGCATTCGGCAAAAATATCGGTGATTTGTTGCCATATTCTGCGCTCGCTCGCGCGGATTGAACGGACTCTTTCGAGCAACTCGCGGAAATAATCCTTCCCGAAAACGCTTTCGCCTTGCTTCAAGCGGTCGTCGTCAAGCACAAAGCCTTTTTGGATAAATTCCCTCAATACGTTCGTCGCCCAGATGCGGAATTGTGTGGCGCGACGAGAGTTTACGCGGTATCCGACGGATATAATGGCGTCGAGATTATAAAACTTTAAATTTCTCGATACTTGACGAGAACCCTCGATCTGAACTACCGAGAAATCCTCGGCAGTTGCAGACTCTTGTAATTCTCCGTCTTGATAAATGTTTTTTAAGTGCAAAGAAATATTGTCGGCAGAGCAATCAAAAAGCTCCGCCATACCGCGTTGCGTAACCCAGATTGTGTCGTCTTTTATGGCGACTTTTACGTTTACATCTTCTTTGTCGATATTATATAATACAAATTGAATTTCGTTCGGCATCATTCTTTCTCCTCGTTCACGACTTCAACAATGTCTCCGATATCACAATTCAGAACTTTGCAGATTCTTGCAAGAATTTCGGTGCTGACGTGTTCGTTTTTGCCGAGCTTCGCAAGTGCCGTCGTGGTTATTCCCGTAGCAATCCGCAAATCTTTTTTCTTCATATCCTTATCGATAAGGAGTTTCCATAGTTTTTTGTAGCTTACCTTCATCTTATCGCACCGCCTCAAATAAAACTCTTTAACCGATTATACCATATAACTCGCAAAAAATCAATCATAAATCCACTGTTTGGATTTTATGTTTTTATTAACAGTGGATTAAAATAGAAGGAATAGGAGCAATGGCAAATTTTAATTGTCGCTGTTCCGACTTTGTTTGTGCCGCAATTACTTATTGCGACAAGGTTATCAAGAATGGTACAAGGGTCTTGTTAAATTGCTTTGAAATAAAGAATTTCAACAACAAAACACATCGTTTTTCCTATCAATAATTCAATCTGACTTTCACCCGTGCCGCCAAGCGGTAATAATCCGAACCCTCGAATATTCGTCTGTAAAGACTATTTCGGAGTTTGGTGCCGTTACCAAAGAAGAACAAGACACTGAGTATATAGGTGCCCTGTTTCTTTTAGACGATATCAAATCGTCTAAAGAAAACCACCAGTCCGGCTGGTGGTTCAA
>CAZUJW010000006.1:54158-76717 GCA_964620655.1 uncultured Christensenella sp. | reverse complement strand
TATGTCGATTATATCATGAAATCACGACTTTGTCAATGCTATTAGGACACATCTTGTAAAATAGCCCGTCAACGTTAGTCGATTTTGCGATAAATCCCTCTCTCCGCATAACCGCCGCTAAATTTTTTTACGAAACCGCCGCTCACTCCGCTAAAGCCCTTATAACCGAAAGCACTGTCTCGGAGACGTTGCTCGGGTCGCTTACCACAACGTCGGACGGGTGGTTGCTTAAAAGCGTTACTATTAAATCGGCGTCGCTCTCGCCGAAAAAAGGCACAACGGCGATAGAGGTGTCGGTAAGTTCTTTATATAGCTCTTTCCGCGGAGAAATAACTATCGTTTCGGCAAAAGTATCCCCTATCCCCAAAATAAATATACATAGCGCGAAAACTTCTTCCCGATCGTGGCACTGAACGTACAGTTTTTTCGTAAGTTTGGCTAAATTTTTCCAACCGTCTTTTATATGCGGTATGCCGAAATTATAAAATCCGTCGACGTTTTTTATCTCGTTTTTTCTTACGGCGGAAGACACGTTTTTTAAGTCTTCGTCTGCGTCCAACCCTATCGCCGAACCTATAAGAGCGTAGAACGCTCCGTCCTTTTCTTTTACGTCGGAAAACGCCTTCATAATCTCGTTAAACTTATAAAAATTGCATATAAGCGCGCATATTATGCAGTCTTCCGTCGCTTTGTCGCACACAAAAACGTATTCCGTCTTCCCGCCGAGAGCGGTTTTTTCAAAATAAATATGGGATTTTTTGAAAACTTTTTCTATATACTCTTCTTTCCTTTCGTCGCCGTCAAACTCTATTACTTTTCTTTCCATACCAGTAGTATATGTAAGTCCGGGAACAAATATTATAATCGAACGTGGCTTTTTCAACGCTTTACCGTATTATAAAAACAGCAAAAAGGGCTATAATTTTTGCTCGTTGATTTTTACGCTTTTTGGCAAAAATGAAAAGTGTAAATAATTACCGTCTTGTTTCAAACAAGCCGCTGTCGATTATCGTTTGCAAGGATTTAATCGCTTCATCGTAACTTACCGTTTCGATTAGTAACTTTGACGTCGTTGCATCGTAATCCTGCCTGAAAAATTCGGTTTTAACGATTTTTTTGAGAAGTTCAGGAACATTTGCTCCATCCTGTGCCGACAAACAAGTTTTATTTGGTTTACGATCATTTCTTACGTTCTCGACCAACAACTTCAAGTTTGAGTCAGCAATATCGACCTTCGTCAATAATTTAGATATATCATAAATGTGCCTTGAATTTCGTACCGTGTTTTCGCTTAAATAATAATCGCAAATAGCAAAAACCTTATCCACCAACGTTCTTTCCAAAGATTGAACTTGTACCGTGAACGAATCTAATTCATACTCGGTGACAACCTTATCGTTCCCATTTTTCGCAAAGAACTCACCTATATAAGAAGTTGCCTTGCCTTGTTCGTGCGGGTAGCATTTCTGAATATATGTCATTTCGACTTTTAACTCGGTTTTTACGTCTTCCGAAGGAAAAATGATCGGATAACGTATATCGTAGCAGTTAAAGTTTCCGTGCGTGTGCTTTTCTATCGCTTCTTTATTTATCGGCTCAAGCCCTAATTCGTCGCACACGGCGATCAACTCTTTTATAGAACTTCGCTTTTTACTTTGGGTAAAATGCTCGTCGTCAAGCGTAAGATCTATATCTTCCGAAAACCTATCTATCAGATTATAACATTTCGACAGAGATGTTCCGCCCTTAAAAACAAGTCCCGGAATTCTCTCTACGGCTTTTCTCAAAAATAAGGTAACGAAATAATCCTTTTCTACCAATGTCGGCTCAATGCCGAACATTGCACTTGTTGCCGTTATCGCTTCCACAAAACGCTCTTTATCGTTATGCAATTTCATTGATTATTCCGCTCCCTATCAATTTTTTAGTCGTCCGCGCAGGAAATTGCATTGACAAATCAAGCAACTGCTTTTGCGTTACTTTACGATTTTTGATATACTCAAACAATCTTCTTCGCGACGATTCGTCAAGTCGATCCTGCTCAGTAAAATCGTTAAACAACTGCAAAATCGTATATGCCGCATAATTATTCTTATTGATTTCACAACGCGATTTTCTCAAAATAAATTTTCTGCCGTTTATATCTATTTCTCTGCAACGCGTGGTTTCATTATTTGTAACGACCTCAATTACTGCCGCCATTTGCGTCGTAACCGAAAAGTTATTCAGCAATTTAATTCCGCCGAAAACACCATAAATTTGATCCGCATTTCGCAGATATTTTTTCTCGATTACGGAATCTGCCGTTATCGTTGACAAATCGTCCCAAAACGTTATATTCGGGATATAGTAAACGCCCTTAGCAAACTGCACTATATCCTTGTTCTCTTTTGCCTTGTCGATATACCGAAAAACTTGTGCACGAGAATATTCGGGAAATAAACCGAGTATTTCTTCGGTAAAGATAGGTTCGTTGATATTAAATTTTTCGGATAATCTTTCGATAAACATATCTACACCTCCGTTTATAGTATACTCCTATTTCGTTTATATGATACTATTTTATACACTACTTGTCAAGTGTAGTTGCATATAAAATAAGTTTTTTAATTTTAATTTGAATTTGAAAAACTAAAAAAGTAAAACGATAATGTGGCTGTCGCCTTGATGTTTCGACAAGCTCAATACGACGATAAGGATATAAGCGTAGCGTCTCCACGTCATCCCGAATATCGTGAAGGATCAAGCGAAGCGTACTTATGGTTAATTGCCAAGCCGTCGGCTCGGCGTTAATTTCCACTCCTATTGGAGCGGAGTTAATTGCCCTGTCGGACGTTAATTGCCAAAATCATAGATTTCGGCGTTAAGGATAATCAATAGAGCGATATTTTTCTTCTCTTAAATATCGTCCTTAACTCAAAACTTACGGTTTTGAACTTCACTATCGCTTGCGATAACTTCACTGCCGCAATCTGCGGCAACTTCACTCAAAGTGTAACTTTGAACTTCACTAAACTTAGCATAACGCCACACGGTGGCAATTCACTCCACGCAGTGGACGGTTTGCGGCTACGCCCGGATGCTTCGGCGTTGCTCAATATGACCACAAGGATAAAAAACGACGAAAAAAACAAAAGGGACTGTGGAAACTAACGTTTCTTAACAGTCCCTTCTGTTTTTTCACCGATAAAAATTTACATTCTTTCGGTCTTGTTTTCGCCCGTTCTCACGTTGAACGTAAGTCTGTATTTTTCGTCACGTTCGATATAGTCTATCGCTATGACGTCTGCGGAAACGTAATTCGCGTCTATGACTTTTCTGCCCGTCGGACGGAAAGCCTTTTTTACCAATCTTCTTTGTTTCGCGTCATATCCGCCCACGTTGTCGGAGACGAACAAAACGTTACCGAGCATGGAGTTAATCGTGGCGAGCAATTCCCTTTGTTCGTCGGTAAAGTCGAGCCATGAAGTACGCAACGCAAGTTTGTCTTTCGCTTTTACGTCGTTTTCTCTGCAATAGAACACGTCGGGGTCGTTGCCGAAGGCTCTGCCGTCGAGATGTCTTCTGAAAATGGTGTTGTTCATTGCGCAACGGGTACTGAAAAGCTCCTGATTGGTGTGTTTCATATACCACGGGTCATAGAACGTTTTGCCCATATCGCAAGAAATACGGCAGAAATCGACCTTCCCGAAAGCGGGGAACAACGGAACTCCGCAGCCTAAGAATATTTTATCTCCCAAAACTTCTCTCAAAAAGTCCATAGCTTCGGTCATTATCTGTCCGCGGCTCTTGTTTCTTCTCGGCGTGTGGCAGATGGAATAAAGGAAGTCGAGTTTTACCATATCGAACCCCCATTCGTTGAAAACGCAACTAAAGAAGTCCTTAATATATTCGGCTACTTCGGGAATATAGAAGTCCATAGTGTACGCTCCGCCCCAGCCGATGCTGCCTATTTCGTATTTTCCTTTCTTATCTTTTATGAACCAATCGGGGTGTTCTTTAACGACAACCGAACTCTTCTGCGCATTAAACGGAGCGAGCCATAATCCCGCCTTGTATCCTTTACCGTGGATTTTGTCCACAAGATACTTCATTCCGTGGGGGTACTTATCCTTCTTTACAGTCTTCCAGTCGCCTACCGCGGTCTGATACCCGTCGTCTATCTGGAATATGTCCGCCTTGTCGCCGAGAGTGGCGAGTCCGTCGATATCTCTCGACAATATTTCTTCGGTAATTCCGCCGTAGTAGTTGTACCAGGAAGTGTATCCCGTCATTCTCTTGTATTTCGGTTTCGGAATCTGCAAAGCGGCAAAATACGCGTCGAAAACTTCGTCGTAGCCCCCTTTCGTCGTGTACAAATCGAACAAAGGATATTCCTTATTTATAGTGACCCCTTCCACGTCTTTCTGAACCGAGATTTTACCCGCGTTCATATCTGTGTGGAAAACGGTGTAACCGTATCTTTCGGTCATCGTGCCGAAAAGGGTAATTTCGTTACCTTTCTTTATATAGGTATAGGAATAACTGTGGAAACAGCCTTTTTTGCGGTTGTATTTTTGGAAATCGTAATCGCCGAACATTGCGCAAAAGTTTCTTACGGGCGGATATTGTCCTAAGCCAATCAAACCTTTCTGAACGTCGTTTTTATCGTATTCTCTCGAAGTAGTCCAGGATTGATAACCGTTTACGTAAAACTTATCGCCGTCGGCGTAAGCGTAATCGAAATCTATGTATGCGTTGAATAATTCTATCTCGCATTTCGGAATTATTCTCAAAGTCAATCTGTCGTCAGTTTGCACAACCTCCGTAGAATAAAGTTCGTTTTCCGCACCGACAACGGTTTTTATAACGCCGTTTTCTTTATACTGCAAAGAAAAATTAAAGTCTTTTATCATTTTAGTCCTCCGCTTGTTTTTATTATATTTTAACATACAACTTCGCTATATTCAATACGCTTTTTCGTTTTTCCCAACGAAAAACGCCGACGCCTTCCGTATTTAGGACTAAAATTCGACGACTAACAAAATTTCTTATTGACAAGAAACTACCAATATGTTAGTATTTAAGATGTGATATATCATCTACAAAACTAAAAAGGAGAACAGAATGGTCGTTTTAATTTTAATTCTGACTGTGGCTCTTATTGTCGGAATCGTGTGTGTAGTATCCGGCAAAAATGCGAACATGGCCATTATCGCCTTAATATTGGTAGCGACAGGCGTAGTCGGAGTGCTGTGTATCGTACTTAAATGGTCTATAAATATAGGTCTTATTGCGTCAGGCATATCCATAGCGTCATGGGTTATCTTTTATTCGGTACTGTTGATCGTGGGTAAGTCGATACGAAACGGCATCTTAAAGATTATGCTTGGGGAACTCGTAACGTCGATTATAGCCATTGTCGTTGCGTCTCTGGTTTGTAAGTATGATTTTGCTCATGCTTTCACGTTGGTATCGCCGTGCTTATATTTAGCAAGTTTAGGCGGAAATAGAATGATTGCCGAGGACTACGTTAACGAAAAAGGGAGGGCGGAATGATAACAGGTATTTTACTTTCATTTTTTACAGCAGCCGGAATTGTCGGTCTCTTGTGTTTAATTTTTAACTGGCACATAGCGGTGGGTATTGCGGCATCCGCCGCGGCGATAGCGACGTGGCTGATTTTTTGCATAAGAGTTCTCGTAAGAAACAAATATAGAAGAGAAGCCAGAGCTCTACAGTTTCTCGCCGAAATCGTGTTGACTATTCTTGCCGTGTGCTTAACGGCGTTAATTGGCAAGTATGACTTTTCGCATTCGTTCGCTTTGGTGGCGCCGTGCCTAACGTTGGCTTTTTGGCTCGTTTGGGGAATATCGCAAGCAATCGATAACAATAGGCGTAAAAAAGAATATCAAAAGCACAAAAATAGGCATAATAACGAACATTATTCCCGTCGCAGACATTAGATGACAACTCAAAGAATGTAATCCGTGTCGGCACAAAAGTATGTTTCCGTTATAATTAAAATATAGCGAAATACAAGTAGGGCTGTAAAGAAAATGTATGTCTTTACAGCTCTTTTTAATGCTTTTTTATTGTCAAATTAAGCATACAGACGAACGACTCACAATCTTGGCTTTTCACCCACACACAAAGCATCTAATCGTCTACTGTTTTCGGTTTAATCTTTCCCGCGTTTTTTGCTGCGTAAAGCAACGTGCATGGGACACGGAGTAAAGGAGGGGCTCAGGTGCGTTGATTTTTCACAAAAATGGAGCGTAGACGTACTGTGTACATTAGACGACATTTTTGTGAAAGCAGCAAAAAACTATAATTTGTATCCGCTTGTTATTTAAGTTTGACGATATATCGCTTAATTAAAATTATCTTTCCCGCGTTTTTTGCTGCGTAAAGCAATGTGCATGGGACACTCCGACAGTTTTATCGAACGTTGACAAACGCACATTATATTGATATAATTTCCTTACCGAGGTGAAAAATGAAACTCAAAAAATTTTTTATACGTCATAAAGTTACGGCGTGGACAATAACCGCAATTTTGGCGGTGATACTTATCTTCGTCTTGCTTTGTTTATCCACTTATATTCCCAAAGTCTCCGACACCGACTACTCTTCGGAAGCCTGCTTAAATAACCCGTACATACAGAGTACGCCTTTGATAAGCGCGCACCGAGCGGGCAGAAATCTTGCTCCGGAAAACACTATGGCAGCGTTCAGAGCGTGCTTTGAAAACAACAACGAGTACGTGGTCGATATTCTTGAATTCGACTTACACATAACGAAAGACAAACGCCTTATCCTACTCCACGACGAAACTCTCGACAGGACGAGCGACTGTAAAGAAGTGTTCGGCGAAAATAACGTTAAACCGCAGGATAAGACCCTTTCGGAACTCAAACAGTACAATATGGGATACAATTTCACGGTAAACGGAGAATACCTTTACCGCGGAGAAAACGCCGATCTTACCTATTGCAGAATAGTATCTTTAGAAGAAGTGCTTGACTATTTAAGAGTTCAGGAAGGCGAATGGAAAAAACAATTCAACTATATAATAGAAATCAAAAACGACGGCGAACTCGGCAACGAAGCCATGCAGATACTGTACAAAACAATGATAAAATACGGTATCCTTAACCGTACCGTGGTAGGAACGTTCAATAAAAGCGTATCGGAATATATGGACGAACATTGCCCCGACGTAATCCGTTCGGCGGGAATTGCGGAAGTTCTGGACTTCTATTTTTCCTGTATGTTCAACGTAGACCTTTCTAAAAAGAACGTAAAATATAAAGTTCTTCAAATCCCCTACAAGTCGTACGTAATAAATCTCGGCAAGAAAGCCATTATCGACTACGCCCACAAATACGGCATAGCCGTACAGTACTGGACTATAAACAAAGCTAAGGACATAGAAGCTTTGACCGAAATGGGTGCCGACGCCATAATAACCGACGATCCGAAACTGGCATACAATTTAATTCGCGGCAATAACTGATTGCCGTTATATACAAAGGAGCAAAATATGAAAAAGTTATGGAACGAATTCAAGACGTTTATTAACAAAGGCAGCGTCATCGACCTTGCCGTAGGTATGATAATCGGGTCCGCTTTTACCGCCATCGTCAATTCTTTGGTGAACGGCATATTAAAACCGCTTATAAACCTTATCCCCATCTCGCCGGACGGAACGGGTTTGCAGACCGTATTGAGAGGTCCCGTCGTCGACGCCGACGGTAAAGTTATTTCCGAAGCCCTTATTCTCGATTGGGGCGGCGTAATATCGGCAATAATTACCTTCTTCGTCACTGCATTGGTACTCTTCGCCATAATCAAAGGCATCAACAAACTGAAAGAAGCGGGTGAAACCGCTACGCAGAAAATAACCGATATGGCTAAACACGAATTCGAGAAGCTAAAAGCCGACGAAAAGGATACTACCGAAAAAACCGAACTAAACGTAGCAGAATCCGCCGACGCCACCATAACCGAACCCGCTACCGAAGCAGTCGCCGAAACTGTGGAAGAAAAAATAGCCGCCACTACCGAAGGCGAAACCGTTTCTCCGAAAGTAGAAGCTCTTCTCGAAGAAATCGTAGCTCTTCTCAAAGCGCAGAAAGACTAATTAAAGCACTAATTTACACATTAAAATAACCGAATGCACCCCAAAAGTCAGACACTTAAGGAGGTGCATATTTTTATAGAAAAACACGGAGAGAAAAATAGAAATATCCCTGAGTAACGAACGTATTAACGCTTTTGAATAAGTATTCGCCGTCGTCGGATAAATCGCATACGTTTTTTATTTGCGTGCATATATCGTCCCGGACCAGACAAAAAGATATGACCGCTGCGTGACTTTACACAGCAACTTCACTCTCCACTCTCAGCACAGCCGTAGTTTACAGCTGCAAAGCGACGGTGATTTTTATGCCGAGTTCGGAATAAAATCCGCGGTAAAGGTGTTTTAAGAAAAGTTTTACGTCTTCGCAGGTGTACTCTGTAAGGACTTCTTCCACGCTGTCGCATTTAAGGAGAGCAGAAAAAACGCCGCAGATTTTATCGGGGAAAACCTTTTCGGTGACGTCGACGCCGTTTTCCGCAGCGGTGACTACGCCATATCTTAATGCTTCTGCAATGGGATAAAATTCGCCGTAATTTATATTTTTTAACGCTTTAAGTAGTTTTATAAGGTCGCTCGGTTCGCCCCGACGGGAACACTTTTCGTAAATTTCAATGCAAATCATCGCTGCGGCGTACTTGTCCGCGTCCGTCCAGCAGGAATAGAAACTTTCGGTCACGTTAGCCCCCGAAAGAGTGTATCCGCCTTTGCCTTCGGCAAGCGAAAACTCGCCGAAATTAAGCACCCCTACGTACCCTTTAAGCTTTGACTTCGTCGTGCGAACCCCTTTCGCCTTAACCGTGTAAATTCCGTCGGGCGCGGCTATCGTCACGATTTTATCCTTGTCGCCGTAATCGACGCTCCTTATAATAAGTCCGTTTATGTCCACTTTTATTTTTCGTCTTTTTCGGTTTCTTCGTTATGTTCGGGTACTTCCGCTACGTTTTCGGGTTCTTCGGTGTGTTCCGCCGTTTCCGGTTCTGCGATTGCGACGGGCTTTTTGCCGTTCGTTTTTTTTGCGGTTTCCTTATCTTTCTTTTGCGGGAAAAACTTGCCGGTTTTTTTAACGTTTTTCACCCCGAAAGCTATAAACAAAACAAGTCCTACCACGCACGCTATTATGATAAGGTAAGGAAGAGCCGCCGTAAGACCTATTATTATCCCCTTAAACACCGTGCCGATACTCTTGAACGACGCCACGAACAGGTCGCCGAGTTTCTGTCCGAAAGTTCTCGTATCGGGCGTTTCCGTATAGTTTTTATTGACGTATATAGTGACGGTAGAATAATCGAGCAGACTGTCGAATTCGTTAAGCTGTCTTTGAGCGGCGTTTATTTCCGCGTCGATTTGCGCTAATCTGTCCGAAATGGCAATTATATCGGATATTTCGGTAGCTTCGCTCATACGGGCGGTCAAGGCGTCTTTTTCGGCGAGAAGAGATTTGCGCTGCTCGTCTACGGTAACGTATTTTACGGTAATATCTTCCGTCGTCACTTCCTTATTTTTTACCGTGCCCGCTACGGAAATTTCGTCGACGAAAGCGTCGAGTCGTGCCGTCGGAATACGAACGACGTAGCGATAACTTTCGTTGTAGTCGGTCTTCGATTCTATCGAATTTTCGACGTACCCGTCGCAAGCGGTAGTGGCTTCGGTAATCGCCTTACAAACTTTTTCGGGAGTATCGGAATAAATCGTAAGGTTTACTCTATAAACTATTTTTCGGTCGGTACTGCCGATTACTATGGAAGAATCTGTCGCTCCGCTGTCATCCGCCTCGGACGAACCGCCACCGTAGTCATAGCCTTTATTTGCGGAATCGCTCGAACAAGCGGTAAGAAGCATAACCGCAATTAAAACAAGCGCGACCAAAAGTAACGCTAACTTTGTTTTCGATAAATTCTTTTTCATCTTTACTTACCTCCGTTTGTTTTGTTAATACGCAAACAGACCGCCATTTGCGGTCTGTCCTTTTAGTCGAAATAAGTTGGCTGAAAACGAATTATTCGTCCTTGTTTTCGATAAGCGCTCGGTATAACATATAGTATCCCGCATCACCGCTCTTAACGAAAGTCTTCCATAATAATTCGTCGATATTCTTCGCCATCTTCCTCTCCCCGAAAGTTTCCTTTCGATTATAGAATGTCCGCAAAATATCTTTTTATACCTGCCCGACGAATTTTATCGGGAAATTTTTACCTATCCGCACTTTTACCCGTCACAGTTCTCAAAACAGTACCGTTTCGGCAGAAAAAACTTTTCCGTCCTTATCTCCGTCCGCAACTCAAAACCATAGGTTTTGAACTTCACTGCCGCAAGGCTACTTCACTATCGTTATACGATAACTTCACTGCCACTGTGGCAACTTCACTCGCCCTTGACGAACGAAAAAACGAAACGACAACGCTCCGTTTTACGGAATTAGTCGGGATTTTTCGCGTCGTACCCCAATTCTTTCATAATAAAGTCGCTTCCGCGCCAATCGTCCTTTACTCTTACGAACAGGGTAAGGAAAATTTTGCTCCCCGTCATTTCTTCAAGGTCCTGTCGTGCGTAGGTTGCTATTTTCTTTATCATCGAACCGCCTTTGCCCAAAATGATAGGTTTGTGAGCAGCTTTTTCGCAGATGATATCGGCGTTTATGTCGATAATTCCGCTGTCTCGCATTTTGTATTCCCTTATATCAACGCCTATGCCGTACGGTACTTCCTTGTCGAGAAGTCTGAGAGCCTTTTCTCTTATTATTTCCGCCGCCATAAAACGCATGTTTCTGTCTGTATACTGTTCGTCGGGATAATACTTAATCGTGTCGGTAAGAAGTTTCTTTATCTCGTCTTTAAGGGGTTCTATATTCCTGCCCCTTAATGCTGAAACGGGAACTACCGCCGTCAATTTGTCGAGTTTGTTTAATTCGGCGAGGATTTCAAAAACTTTTTCTCTCGTAACGTGGTCGACTTTGTTTACCGCAACGATTACTTTAAGTCCCGAATTGACGTAACTTACTATATTGAACTTATCCTTTTCGTCGTAACCTTTTTCGCAATCCACGACGTAAACCACGCAGTCCACTCCGTCGAGAGCGGTGGAAGCGGTCTTCATCATATATTCGCCGAGATGATTTTTAGGTTTGTGAAGTCCCGGCGTATCTATAAAGATTATCTGATAGTTTTTTTCGTTATAAATTCCGAGAATTTTATTTCTCGTGGTTTGCGGTTTCCAACTTACTATTGCCACTTTTTCGCCGACGATAGTGTTAACGAGCGTGCTTTTGCCGGCGTTCGGTTTGCCCATTACGGCAACGAAACCGGAACGAAAATCTCTTACCGCTTCTTCCTTACCTTCCGTTTCGTTAGCGTCGGGGACGTAATCTCTCGTGTATCCTGCGTCGGCGAGTATTTCTTCGCAGAGAGTATTCATTTCTTTCTCACCTACTTCGTCCTGATGGTCGAACCCTAAAAGATGCAGCATACCGTGACAGGTAAGAAAACCTATTTCCCTTTCTAATGAATGTCCGTATTCTTCAGCTTGGCGTTTAGCCTGCTCTTCGCAGATAAGGATTTCGCCGAGCATAACGGAATCGTCTTCGCCGTTTATATCGTCGGAATAATCTTCCTTGACAAGCGGCAAGGTTACGTCTTCTATGTTCTGAAAACTAAGTACGTCGGTGACTTTGTCGATGTTTCTCGTTTCTTTGTTAAGCGTTCTTATCTCTTCTTCGTCGGTGATACTTACTTCAACGTCTATATCTTCCGCGTCGAAGTCGAGTCTTTTTGCCGTCGATTTAATTACTTTTTGTATTACGTCTTCGTAATCTCCGTATATTCTTATCATTTTTTATCCTTTCCGTATTTGATTCTTTGATGGTACAAACTCGGCAACGTGACTACGAGCGTGTCTTCTATGTCCTGCAAGTCCTTAAAGGTAAGCGGACATTCGGTAAACTGCCCCGTAGAAACCTTGCTGTCGATAAGTTTATGAATAAATTCTCTCAATTTTTCCGAATCGGCGTCCGCACCCACCGCTCTCGTGGCGGCTTCTACCGTGTCGACTATCATAATGAGTCCCGAAATTTTGGTTTGCGGTTTCGGTCCGTGATAACAGAACTGTTCTCTCGCAAGCTGTTCGTCGGTTATGCTTTTTGCTTTGTTAAGAAAATACTGCACGGGGGTGGTGCCGTGATGCTCTCTCGCTATATCGGCAAGCGCAGTGGGCAATTTGTATTTTTTTATGAGTTCTGCTCCATAAGAAACGTGGTCGGTAATCATATACACGCTGACTTCGGGTATAAAGTCGTCGTGCGGATTGTAACCGTTCTGGTTCTCGGTAAAGCAAAGGGGATTTTTTAATTTTCCCACGTCGTGGTAGTACGCTCCGGCTTTTGCTAAAGCGGGGTTCTCACCTATCTTCATAGCACAGATTTCGGCAAGGTTGCCGACGGCTAAGGAGTGATTATACGTTCCCGGGGCTTCTTTAGCGAGCCTTTTCATAAGTTTCGCGTCGGGAGAACAAATTTCTTCCAGCTTGAAATCGCTGTACATTCCGAACACGTCTTCTATAACGGGAAGAACTATCATAAAAAGCGCAACGCCCAAAAGGACGGAAACAAACGACCACACGCCGCCCATAAGTATATCCATCCACTCGTAACTTTCTTGCAAAAGTCCCGTAAGTATCGCCACCGGAGCCGCCATAAACACGCCCACCAGAAGAGCGTTTCTTATAAAAGTCATTCTCGTGTACGACTTGCTCATTATACTAATCATAAGAGAAGAAGTCACGGCTTGCGTAAGTATGGCGGAAATACATTGCGAAACGGGAATTGCGGGTTCTACCGTAATGTAGCAAAGGAAAAACGCGATGCTAAACATAATGTTCGAGAAAAGCGCAAGCCTTTTGTCTACGAGCAACGCAATGATAAGTCCCGCTAAAAGGAGCGGCATCGAGAAAAGCGAAATGAAATTACCGAAAATAATCGCGAACAGATAGCACAACGTAAGGGATATAAGTATTATCCCGAGCTGTTTGCCGTCGCCAGCCAAATCCTTTCTGCGGAAAAATATATAAGACTCAACGATAAACAATATCGCGAATATTACCCCAGCAAGAACGAAGTAACGATAAACGTCGCTGAAAGTCTTACTGAACGAAACGCCGTTTATTCCCGCGTAAACGGCGCCCAAAAAGAACGGCAACGCAAGCGAATACAACAGGATAACTATTACCCCTATCGTAAACTTGCCTATCGGCTTGCCGCTTATGCTTTTGTCTTTCATAACACCTCGAAAGTTTAATTTATTTTTAATTCTATTTCATAGTATATAACTAAATTGACGTTTTTGTCTACTCTTTTTACTTCATACCACGTCCTTACTATCTCTCCGCCTGACGGCAAATCGCTTTCGCCGGCTGCCGTTTCTTCCTTGACGATACTCTTTTCGTCGGCGTAAAAATCGAATTCTTTTTCTATTTCTTCCGTTTCGTAATACTCGGCAACGTAGTATTTTACGGAAAAAACGCTCGGCAGATACTTTTCGGTAACCACGGTTTCGTACGACGAAAATTTACCATCGTATCCCTTCGGCGGAGCGAAGAAAGCAACCTTTTTTTCACATTTCCCCGTGCGACGAGTAGTGATAATCGTAGGATAGAAAAGTTTTTCTTTGGTTATCCACACTCTTGCGTATATATCCCCTAATGCGTTTTCTTTGTATTCTATCCCGTCGGGCGAAACCTTATCGCAGGAGATAAGAGTCTGCCCCCTTTTCACCGTGTCGCCGCGCTTGACCGCAGCGCTTCCCGAATAGACGTTTATTCTCGTAATCACCCCGTCGTAACCGCTCTTTATATCGGTAAAATCGGTCTTGTCTACTATATCCGGTTTTTCGGGTTCTTCGTAAATTTTGACTACAAGGGTATTGCCTTTTACTTCGGCTGAGGCGGAAAACACCCCGTCCATCGTCATTACGCTTTTTTCTATTTTCTTTACGTCGACGGAACTTTTGTCTGTGGGGAAAGATAACCCGTCGGTAATTACCGACATAATCTCTTCTTTTTCGATAAGTTTGTTTCCGCTGATATCCACTCTCGTTATGCTACGAGAATAGAATACGGCGGCGATTATTCCGAAAATCAAACCGACGTATACGCCGAAACGAACGGCGTTTTTTAATAAATAGGTCTTTAACCGCCCGTCTTTCAACAGCGTAAAATCTTTGCCTGACTTTTTAAGTTCTTCCAAAGCAAAGTACGTATCTTTGCCCGCCGTGGAAAAATCGACGTAACCGTCGCCTACCCGTATTTCCCGTAAGGATATTCCCTTTTCCGATAAAAGACGAGAAATCGGACGTAATCTTCCCTTTACTCTTATTCTACTCTTCACGAACTTCTTCCCCTACCGAAAAAATTTTGCCTTTAATATAAATTTCGTCCTTGTTAATTATGCAGACGACCATATTCTTCCCTTTAATAAGTACTGTTTTTCGCTTTATCCCGACTTTAATCAACTCTTCGGAATATTCCTTTATTCCGCTATGCCCTTCGATAAATACGCCGCAAAAACCTATAATAGTAACCTTGCTCCCCACGCTCTCTTCGGGAGATAAACCGAGCTTTAACAATATATCGTTATAAAAACCACTCATAACTATATTTTATGAGCGAAAAAAATTTTAATAACTTATATTACCGACCAAGCGTTACACGGGCGTTTAACGCAGTCGCGTATGCTTAGTGCGTATAAACGCTTAATCCGTGCAAGGCGGGGGTAAGTCCACCCCGCTCTTCCTATGTCGAACGAATTTACCGCTTTGTAGTGAAGTTCCGCCGTTTGTCGAAACTTCACTTTACCGAGTGACAACTTCACTCGGCAAAGCCGAACTTCCCTTATTCCCTTATAAATTCTTTTTGCGTAATTTTTCAAGAACTTTTTCAAAATAATCGGGCAACGGAGCGTAAAAAGTCATTCTTTCTCCCGTACTCGGGTGGGTAAGTTCTAACTTAAAAGCGTGGAGCAATTGCCCGTTCAGCCCGAAATCGTCTTTTTTTCCGTAAGTAATATCTCCCACGACGGGGTGATTTATGTACTTTGCGTGTACTCTTATCTGATGGGTTCTGCCCGTACCTAATTTGAATTCCACGAGCGTGTAATCTCCAAAACGTTCTCTTACGAAATAATGCGTAATAGCTCTTCTTCCGTTGTCGTCGACAGCCATTTTTTTGCGATCTTTTTTGCTCCTTGCAATAGCCTTGTCAATAACTCCTTCGTCTTCCTTTATATTGCCCGTGACGAGTGCGAGATAATGTCTTCCCGCGCTCTTTTCTTCAATCTGTTTGGCAAGAGAATTATGTGCGGAGTCGTTTTTCGCAATGACTATAAGCCCCGAAGTGTCCTTATCTAATCGGTGGACTATTCCCGGTCGCAAAACGCCGTTTATGCCGCTTAAATCTTTAATTTTGTACACGACGGCGTTAACTAAAGTGCCGTTAGGAGTACCCGTGCACGGGTGCGTAACCATCCCTTGCGGTTTGTTTATTACCGCTATATCCTTATCCTGATAAACTATATCTATGGGAATATCTTCCCCTTCCGCGCTTATAAGAACGTTTTCTTCTATCTCCAACGTAACTTCACCTTTGACCTTTTCGCCCGCTTTCATAACAGGCTCTCCGTTACAAAAAACTTTGCCGGAGTCAATAAGTTTTGCCACTCTCGACCTTGTCCACTGCGTCTTTTCGGCTAAAAAAACGTCCGCCCTTTCGGTTCCGTCCGCAAAAAATACGTAATCGTCCATTATTTACCTGCGTCTTCGTCGTTATTTTCGTCCTTTCCGTTTTCAACAATTCCCGACTTTTTTTTCGCTGCGTTTTCGGTTGCGCTTGCTACGTTTTCGACGTTATTTTCGGTTTTTCCTTCCGTCGCAAGTTTTACGACGGCGGCGTTTTCTTCGTCGGGTTCGGCAAGCAGAGCTTCGACGGTTTTTGCGTATTTTGCTTCTTCTTTTTGCTTATTTATACTCTCTTCTTCCTTAGTGTAGAAGAAAATTATGTAGATAATGAGTACCGCCGTGCCGACCGTAAGACAGCTGTCGGCGAAGTTAAATACGGCAAAGTCAATAAGTTCGAAATACACCATATCCCTTACGTATCCGAAATGAAGTCTGTCGATAACGTTGCCTAACGCTCCGGCGGTAATCATAACGAGCGCCGAACGCAGCCACTTGTTTTTTCTCGGATAGGAATAGAAAATAAATAAAATAAGGATTACCGAACATATAAGCGAAACCACGGTAAGAGCCGTCGTTGCGTTTTTGAAAATGCCGAAGCTCGCACCGGTGTTTTTGACCGCCGTAAAGCGTATTACGCCGTCAATTATTACTATATCCCCTTGCGTTTCGCAATGTCCGTAAACGAAATGTTTGGTAAGCAAATCGACCGCTAACAAAAGGCACATTATTCCTATCTCTATAAGGCAGGAAATCCAACGCTTTTTGTCCTTAACCGCCGATAAAAAGTCTTTTTTGTAAGTCTCGAAATCTTTCTTTAACGTATCCTTGTCGGGTTTAACGATTTTTCCCATAGTTCTTCTCCGTTTTTTCTCTGTTTTATCCGTTTTTCACGCGGTTTATTTTCACCCCGCGCGGTATAAGTATGTATTTTTTATATTTCAGGCGGTTTATTTCGCCGCTCAACGCAAACGTGGCTCCGCACAAAAAATCCAACATCCTTCTCGCCGCTACCGACGGCACTCCGTCGAAATCGACGATTACGCTTTCGCGATTTTTCAGCCCGTCGATAAGTTTTTCCACGTCTCCAAAGCAGGTAGGCTTAATTACCTTCGCTTCTTTCGGTTTTGTCATAGACTCGTTCTCCGAAAATTATTCTGCCCGGTCTTATAAGGTTCGAGCCGCTATCGAGAGCTATTTTATAGTCTTCGCTCATTCCCATCGACAGATACCTGAACGTATCGTTTCTTAACCTGTCGAAAACTCCGTAAACTTTGTCGAAAACGTGCCTTAAATATTTCGTATCGTCGGTTTTTTCCGCTACTGCCATCAGTCCGCAGACTTCTATATGCGGAAATGCGGTAAGTTCAGACAGAAACTTTTCGGTATCTTCCAAAAATATTCCGCCCTTGCTCTCTTCCTTACCCGTGTTAATTTCGATAAGAATGCGGCTTTTTACGCCCTTCTTTACACATTCCTTTTCTATTTGCTCGGCTAAGGATATTCTGTCCACGCCGTGAATAAGCCTTACTTTATCCACGACGTATTTTACTTTATTGGTCTGCAACCTGCCGATTAAATCCCACTTAAATTCGGGGGTAAACTTTTCTGTCAGTTCCTGAACCCTGTTTTCTCCCGCTGCGGCGACAAGTCCGGTAGCCAAGGCTTCCTTTATTTCGTCGACGGTTCTCGTCTTGGTAGCCGCGACTATTTCGCAACCGGGATTACGCCTGTCTATTTCCGCTTTTATTTTATAGATGTTATCGGTAATTTCGCTCATTTTCTTTCGTACGGAATTTTTATTCCAACTCTATTCTGTTGATGCTTACTTCGTAAGCCACTCTCGTTTCCTGTTCGCCGTTTTCAAGCGTCTTTTGGTAGTTTCTCGACTGAATTCTGCCGTTTATCGCTACTTTTGAGCCGACGGGAACGTCTTTTATAAACCTTGCGTTTCTGCCCCAAGCTATACACGGAAGATAGTCCGACTTGTTGTAAGCTCTGTTTACCGCAAGCAAAACGTCGCATATTTCGCGCTTAAACGGCGTCGTTCTGTATACGGGCGGTTTGCAAACGTATCCTACTATATCGATGGAATTCGGATTCCGTTCGGGGTCGTTTTCGAGTACGTCGCGGACAAACAAAGTAAGAAGTAGTTTGCTCTTCCCGTCGCTTATTTTGTTGTAACTTCTCAGTTGACCGCTCAAAGTCACTGTCTGTCCCACTTCTATCATACCGTCGCCCAAAAGTCTTTCCGACACGGTAAACGGTATTATGTCCACCTGCTCCGACAATCTTGGAACTTTAATTGCCGATTCGTAAAACCCTTCGCCGAACATCTGATGAGAATACTTAGGTTCTTGAACGACTTCGCCGCAAAGCGTCGTAGTGTTGTTGAACATCTGCTCGTAATTCATAATACGTACTCCTTAAACAGCGGAATGTTGAATTCCGTTGCTATCTAAATAATAATCGTCGTTAATTACCAGTTCATCCATTCTTACAAAACTAAGTCCTTTGTTCTGTAAGCCGAGTAAAATAACAGGTAAAGCGTCGAGTATGTGGTCGCTGTTGTTGTGACAGAGAATTATAGAGCCGCTTTTCGACCGGTTCAGCACTCTGTCGGCTATTTCTTTGCCGGAGATACCTTTCCAGTCCAACGTGTCCACCGTCCACTGAATACACTTTACGCCGCTTTCGTTAAGATAAGTAAGTAGCGTATCGTTATATTCGCCGAACGGCGCGCGGAAGAACTTGACTTCTTCTCCTGTCAAAGCCGTTATTTTTTCAGCCGTCGTTTCCGTTTCCATACGCATTTCGTCAAGACTTAACTTATTAAAATGCGGATGATTGGTGCTGTGATTACCGATAAGGTGTCCGCGGGAAGCTATCTCTTTGACTAAATCGGGATTTTTGTCCACCCAGAATCCAACGAGAAAGAACGTCGCCTTAACTCCGTATTCATCCAGAATATCGAGTATCGCTTCCGTTTTATCGCTGCCCCACGCTGCGTCGAAACTTATAGCGACTTTGTTATTATCGGTGTTTACTCCGTATATAGGGAGTAGTTTTTTCGCGGTGGCGGTGTTCGCCGCCTTTATGCTCTGCGTAGTTACCGCCGCGCCGACTAAAATTGCCGCGACCAGAATTATCGCCACGATAACGGCTGTCTTTTTTACCACAAGGATCATCGCTTACCTCTCTATATTAATAAACAAACGACGCATTAATTTGACTTAAAAAGTCGAATTCGTGTATTTTGTGTCTGCTCCGTTTTGTAAATAGATATGACAAGGATAAGCGCAATATTACAGAAAACTTTTTCGGTAATAAGAATCCTTTTTCTTTATTGGTCGGAAGGGGAATCTTTCGGGATATCCTTCGCAATATCTTTCCTGTAATGCATACCGTCGAAACTTATTTTCGATATGTTTTCGTATACGGATTTTGCGCACTGCGAAGCGGTTTCTCCCATAGAAAACACGCCCATTACTCTGCCGCCCGAAGTACGAAGTTCGTTGTCGATAAGTTTTGTTCCGGCGTGGAAGACCTGCACCTCGTCGGATATATCCCCTATTTCTATCTTGATATACTTGTTGTATTCAAGAGGATACCCGCCCGAAGTAAGCACTACGCAAACCGCCGCCTTGTCGGCAAACTTAACTTCGATTGCGTCGAGTCTTTCGTCTATAATAGCGTTGATTACGTCGAGAAGCGGCGTTTCCAAAAGCGGTATGCAAACCTGACTTTCGACGTCGCAGAACCTTACTATTACGTCGGCTACCTTAGGTCCGTCTGCGGTAAGGATAAGACTGTACGCAAGCACTCCCTTAAACGGTTTTCCTTCTTCCTCAAGAGCTTTCACCATAGGAACGTAAATCTCGTCGTAGGCTTTTTGCGCTATCTCTTCGGTGTATTCTTCTGCGGGGATATACGCTCCCATACCTGCGGTACTCAACCCTAAATCGTTGTCGAAGACTCGTTTATACGCCTTTACGGCAGGCAAAGGCACTACCGTTTTTCCGTCGGTGAGGGTCATAACCACTACGTTGGGTCCGACCAAAAATTCTTCTATGTCCACGCATTTACCCGCATTCCCGAAAAGTTCCGCTATCATTACGTCGTAAAGTGAATTTTCCGCTTCGCGTAAGTTTTTGCAGAAAAATATACCTTTACCCGCCGTCCGTCCGTTGGTCTTAACTACCATAGGATAGGTCTGTTTCGTAGCGTACCGTTTAGCTTTCTGATAGTCGTGGAATATCTTATAATACGGCGCGGGGATATTGTACTTTTCGCAGATATTGCGTAAAAAAGTCTTTTCGCTTTCGAGTTTAGCCGCTCCCGCACTCGGTCCGAAGGCTCTGTGCCCGCGGGAATTGAGTAAGTCTACGAGCCCGCCCGCCAAAGATTCGTCGGGGCTTACGATAGTGAGTTCTATGTTAGGATTGTCGTCCAAAAACTCTACTATGCTGTCGAAATCGGTCACGGGCATATTTATGCAAGTGGCTATCCTTGCCAAACCGCCGTTACCGGGGATGCAGTAGATGTTGTCGACGCGTTCGTCTTTTTTCAAAGACAGCGCCATTGCATGTTCTCTTCCTCTCGAACCTATGAGTAATACGTCCATTGCTCATTCTCCTTTTGTTTTTTACTTTTCTGCGCCGTCCGCAGTCGTTACGCTTTCGGCTTCCTCATGTTTTTCCTCTTCCTTATTTTTGTGCCGTCTTAAATTGAGTTCTTCCAATATTTTGTTATGTACGTCGTCGTCAAGACAGTATTTCCACGTCGGTATTACCGCAAGAATACAACTTATTGCCGGCGGTATGGAAATAAGGAAGAACATTATCATCATAAGTTTCTGATACTGCGGCGCAAGTCTCGGCAATCCGCCCGCACTAATAAAAGCGTTCACTTCCGCCACTCTCTCGTCGGAAAACCCTACCACCGCATAGGCTATACCGGATATAACCGTAGCTATGCCGGCGGAGAGCTTCGCTATAAAAGTCTGCCCCGAGAAAAATACTCCGTCGGGACGGGTCCCGTTAGTATACTCTTCGTAGTCTATACAGTCGGCTATCATCAGTGACTGCAACACGTTGGCAAACCCTATCGACGCACCGGAAAGAACGAATAAAATAAACGCTATCGCCACGTACACGGCTCCCGTAAGTCCGGTAGGATTGCAAACGTACAGTACGAATATGAGTAAAAACGGAATTGCTCCCAATAGATTACTGAAATTGTAAAGTTTTTTCTTAGAAATCTTTTTAAGTAAAACCGTCGTTATTCCGCTTGCGACGAACATTCCCACAAACATTCCGCCGCCGAGCAGTCCAATGTATACGAAAGCTAAAACGGGGTCTTTACTTGCGAAATAATACGTTACGAGCGGCATAGCGCATATTGAAAGAAGGTTTCTCGCGCTGCCTAAAATACCCGAAAACAGTATCTGACGGAAAGGCTTGTTTTTCCATATAATAGTGAAGTTTTCTTTAAGGGTATATTTTTTGTCCGAAGGCGGTATCTTTTCCTTTATGAAAAGTCCCGTAAACTGGAACAAGCCGCAACCTATAAGCGAGAAAATAACCGCCGCTATAAGAAAGCCGTATTTTTCGCCCTGTTGAGCTCCGATAGACGGTGCGAGCATATTACCTATCGCCAAGGATACCGGCTGCATACACAGTAAAGTTACTCCCGCACCCACGCCGCCGAATATTCTCGCCAAACCTAAAAGTTTGTTTCTGTCCTTGTCGTCTTCGGTCATAAGAGCGGGAGCTCCCCAAAGGGGGATATCGCCCACGGTGTAAGTCATTCCCCACAGCACGTAAGTAAACGCCGCCCATGCGATGATAAGCACGTCCATACCTTTACTTCCCTGTCCGTAAAAACCGAAGTTTACGAAACAGAGTATCGTCACGACGAAAATTACCGACGGAACGAATATAAGATAAGGTCTGCACTTTCCCCATTTCGTTCTCGTTTTATCTACGATAGTACCCATAATGGGGTCGTTGAAAGCGTCCCATACTCTTGCCACCGTCATTATTACGGTAACTGCGATAGCCGGGATAAGTATAGTAAATTGCAGATAATAAGCAAGAGCCGCTCCGATAACGTTGTAGATCATATTCTGCCCCGCCATACCGGTAAGGTAGGCGGCGGCTTCTTTTTTGGAATAAGTCTTTAATTTTATATCAGCCATAATCCCCCCTACTTAATTATCGCGGCGTAATTTTTCCACGCCGACATATAAGTGTCTTTCGCTTCGTAGGGGACTTTTACGGTAAGGATACCGCTGACTTCGTATGAGTTAGACTTATCGTTATAGAACATAAACGCATAATCGCCAAGCTCCGGCGGTTCAACTGCGTCTAATTTAAGATAACGCAAACTGTTGCAGTTGACGAAAGCGTATTCTCCGATTTTCTTTACCGAAGCGGGCAGTTCTACCGAAGTAAACTCGCCGTAAGCGAACGCGAAAGGCTCTATTTCGACAATATTTTTTCCCAGATAAACGTTGGTGACGGTAGCTCTGTAAAAAGCCATATTGCCCACTATCGTCACGGGATAAACCTTGTCTTCTATCGTGACTTCGTCCTTGACGCAAACCGAAACCACGTTGTCGGGGGGTGCCGATACCGTCTTGCCGGAATATCCCGTCACCTTGACGTATTCTTCGGTCTTGCCGCCCGTAGTCACCTTAAACAAGGTGTATTCCACCC
>CAZUJW010000006.1:38036-54148 GCA_964620655.1 uncultured Christensenella sp. | reverse complement strand
GTCGACGTAAGGAACCGTTACGGTCGTAGCTCCGTTATTTCCGCAAGCCGTACATACGGCTGCGCATAAAACGACGCACAGCACCGTTGCGGTAATGATAACGTACTTTTTGGTCTTCATATTCTTTTCGTTCCTTTCATTATTTTCTTACCAAATTTACGTTGGTGCAGCCTGGCCAACTTTCGTTTATCGCGTTTTCGTCCGCAACGTACACGTTAAAAGGTTTGCATTTATAAAAAGCGTCCTTCGCCACTACGCAGTCTGCACCGAGATTATCGAAATCGACGCGTTTTATACTGCATCCCAAGAAAGCCTGACTGCCTATTCCGCCCGCCAAAGTGCCTTCTACGGTCACCGACATCGTGCCTATCGAACCTTCAAACGCATTGTCGCCTATCGCTCTCACGCTCGATTTTATCACTATCGCGACGAGAGTACCGAGTTCTTTCGAATAGTACGCCACGCCGTTGTCGTCGGTGTAGGAATACGCTTCTTCGCCGTCTATTACGGTGACTGTATAGTTGCCGTCGTCGTCCTTGTCATAAGTCGCTCCGTCGGCTTTTCTCAGTCCTAAAAGAATTCCGTTAAGAGTGACGAAGCCCGTCTTCTTCATATACCACCCCGTCGAACCGAAAGCATTTTTGCCGACTTCGGAGAGAGCGGAACTTGCGGAAACGACTATGTCGCTTATTCCTTCGCAGTTTAAGAAGGCTTCCGTTTCCACGCTTACAAGCGTATCGGGTAAAGTAACGCTTCCTTTAAGTCCAGAACCGGCGAAAGCTTTTTGTCCTATGCTTACGAGAGAAGAATTTAACGTAACTTCGGTAATCGCCGTCGCAAGGTAGAATGCGCTGCCGCCTATTCTTACCGTGTTTTCCGCCACCGTATACGTCGTGACGGAGCTTCTGTTTGCGAAAGCTATAAGGGTATTTGCGGAAGACACTCTGCGTTCTCCGCCGATATAGTATTCAACCGCCGACTTCTGATAAACCGCATGCTGTCCGTCGAAAACTATATCGTCGCCGCTTGTGCCGTATATATCGGTAAGATTGCATCTTACCAATGCTTCTTCTTCCAAAAATCTCAAAGTATTAGGCAGGGATATGGACTTAATTTCTTGTCCGTGACGAGACAAGGCGCCTTTAAGAATACCCAGCACGGTCAACTGCTCGCTATTGGTTCCGCCGTGCTTTGTCGGTATCTGAACTTCTATATCCGTACCGAGATATGCGGGCACGGCTCCCTGGTCGTTCATGTTTATGCTGTACTCGTTGCCGTCGACGAAATTATTGTAGCCGCAACCGTTTATATCGGACTTCTCGTACTCCGCTCTATTCATAAAGTCTACCACGACTACCCCTATTACGTTGCCGTCGGCGTCGAACACTTCTCTGAAAACGAGTCCTTCGGTACCTTTCTCTTCGTCCGCCCACTTTGCGTAAAGAACCATATCTTTGCCGCCGGCAAACCATTCAAAACTCATTTCTTTAGAATATACAGTCGAATAGGTATCGTCCGAATACCAACCCGCAAACTTATATTTACGCTTGTCGGGGTCGGATATCACGTCATATCCGTAAGCCTTGTTAAGATAATAGTCGCTGTCGGAATACTTCTTGTAAAGTCCGCCGTAACCGTCTTCGTCTTTCTCGTTTTCGTCTTCGTCATAGTAATTATCCCTTACCGCCTTGTTGTAATCATAGTTTTCAAGTACGGCAAGTTCGTCTTCCTCGTCCTTAATCTTTTGGCGTAAAGCCTGATATTCTCCCGCCGTCATAAAGGTAGCAAGGAAATAGTTTTTATCGATAACGGTTTCCGCTTCGCTTTCCGATAATTTGAAATCGTAGTTATAAATTTTCGCAAGTAAGGTTTCGTAAGCGGCGGCTTTGTCCTTGTCCGCGTTAATAATTTGTTCGAGGTTGCGTTTAGCTTCGGCTTTGTCCTTTGCCGACGAGTATTTTGCGATAATATCGTTATAAAGCTCGGTATATTCGCCGTCGAAATAGCGGATAAACGCGTATCTTTCGTAATAGGTCTGCCCCGTGACGAAGGTTCCGTCGCCGTTATCCTTGCCCTTGAAAATCATATCGAGCGTGACCGTCGTACCGGCGGGTACGGTGTAGACTATCGAGTGTTCCGGCACGTCGTAATGTTTGCCGTCATAACCTTCGATTCCGTCGTAGGCTTCTTTCTGCGTCTTGTCATAAACGGTAAGAGTGTAAGTCGTGTTGCAAACGTACTGCGCATAGTAATAAACGTTATTCGTTCTGTGCGTAATAAAATTGTCGCCGCTTACTCCCGAATAGTTTCCGTCGGGCGAATAGGGATAATCGGACCAACCGTTAAAGGTATACTGAACCGTCCTGCCCGAACCGTAATCTCTCGTCACCGGCAAAGCGTAATTTTCCGGCAACGTTATTTCCTGACTTTCGCTTATTTCGGTATAGGTTTCGGTATTGTTGTACGTTCCCGTCGCAAAATCGTAATTATACCTTATCGTGACGGTGTATCTTCTCAAATCTATGTCGGAGCAGTACAGAATAAGATTGCTGTCCTGAATTTCGTAACTGCCGAGATTGCCGTCGACGCCGCGGGTAAATTTGACTTCGCTTTCGTCGTTACGGTCGGAAGTCGTGTACCACTTAACGTCGTAGTCGTCTTCGGAATTTCCGTTAAAATATATTTGCTTCCACATATCGCTCACGTCGGAATCTGCACTCCATGCGGGAACGTTGTTTTTGTGATAATAGAATTCCGCTTCCTTTTCGTCGGCGAACTTGCCGTCGTCGTATTCGGCAGGGTCGTAAAGACGGAAGTCGGAAAGATATTCTTTCGTAAACGTGCCTATCGTCGTCCAACCTTTATCGGTGTAACGCCTTAAAATCACGGTGTAAGTATTTTTAAGATACTTAGGTTTTACGGTGACGTCGCCTTTTATTTCTTTAAGGTCGCCGTTCGATACTCTCGCTATATAGTTGCCGTTCTTGTCGTAAAGAGTAAAATTACTCGTGGCTTCGCCGTTATCGACGAAACTGCCGCTACTTTCGTCCCAGTATTGATTACGGGCGTTGTACCAGATTTCTCCGCCGTCGGCAGAGGGCACGACGAAACACCATACCGCATTGTAACCTTTTATCGCTTCGGGGGAAGTGAAGTTAGGTTCCTGTCTGTATTCCGACAAATTGAAATCTGAGCCGTAGTCCACTTTGAAATCGGATTTTTCGGTGGCGTTGTAATAAATCTGTTCGAGTTCCACCACGCCGTTTTTAAGATTAGCCTTGGTCTGTAAAGATTCCGCCTTGCCGTTGAATATTCTTACCGAATACCTGTCGATGACGTGCATCGCTTTGACGGTTATTTTTTCGTCGGTCAACAAAACTTGCGACGAAGTCATTTCTTCGTACTTTTCGCTGGCGCCCCTGTACAATACCCATCTCGAAGTGTAACCTTCGAGCGTAGGCATTTCGTAGTTACTCACGTCGAAATAATCGCCGTAATTGTAGGTATAGGTCTTCGACACTACCTTGCCGTCGCTGACGTACTCTATATTAACCACGCATTTTACGCTTTCGTAACTTGCCGCAAACACGGTGTCTGTAATAATTTCTTCGGGGTTACTTCCCGAAATCAGAGTCCAACCGGTAAAAATCTTGCCCGCTTTTTCGGACGGAGCGGGTATGGCGTCAATATCCACGCTCGAACCGTAAACGAGCTTTTCTATCTCGTAAAAAACTTCGTCGCCGTCCATAAACTTAACGTTACAGGTGCGGTTATCTATCCATTTCGCATAAAAATAGGTGTCCTGCGTAAGGGTATACGGAGCTACCGCTCTGCTTCCCGTAAAGTCGGGAGCGATGTACCAACCGTCGAATTTATAATTCGCTCTTACGGGATTAACGAAAGCCTTTATTACGTTTGCTCTTTGATTAGGCACGTCGCTGCCGCCGTTTGAGAAGAACGTGGCGAGATAAGTTTTGCTTTCCTTGACGGACGCCACTGTAATCTGCAACAACGCTTCGTACCCTTCGCAACTGAACTTAACGGTATGCACGCCTTCCTGGCTGAACTTTCCTCTTTCCGTGCCCGTAAGCATGCTGTCCTTTGCGGTGACACTTCTTTCGCTACCGTCGGAATATGTAAATTTTATCGTGATTTCCGATAAATCGATATCGTCGCCGATTACGTAATCGCCTTCATGAACGGATACGGCTTCCACTTTGGAAACGGTCTTTTCCGTAGTGCTGCCGCCGTCCGAACACGCCGAAAGAACGAACGCCGTCGCCAACAATAACATAACCGATATTATAAATAAATATAACCTACGCATAACGCTCCCGCAATAAAGAAAATTATTATATATAATAATATCATAGATATGCTAAATCGTCAACGGGCAAATATCATAGCGGACGGTTAATTATTAACGGTGAATCGGCAAGCCGTCTGCTCTGCGTTAAGGATAAGACAGCAAGTATTTTACCGCCGCGTCAAACTTAACGCGGCAACTTCACTCTCCACTCTCTACTCCCCACTCTCCGCTCTCACTATCCGCAGATACAGATAGCCCCAAGCGTCGATATACGCATAGTAGGACTCCGCAGGAACGGTAATACTAAATTCTATTTCAAGTCCTTCGCAGTTAAATTCGGGCGGAACGGTCGCGGTAAGAACGAGATTTTGCATATCGTCCGCCATAATGAAAACGGTATCGTCGATTACTTTAAGCTCGCTGTCCTTTTCAAAAATTATCTCGTTAAGACTCGAATTAAAAAACGCAAATTGCTTTATATTTTCGACTTCTTTGTTTATCGTCAAAATTTTAAGATTTTTGCAAAAAGCGAATGCGTTTTTTCCTATCGAATTTATCCCCGTAAGCGTGAATTTTTCGCCCTGCTTATTTTCGGGATATTTTATAATTTCCGTCATACCCTTATCGTACAAAACTCCGTCGACGGAAGTGTAGTAATCGTTACCCGACGGGACGACTATTTCGGTAAGGTTAGTATTATCCTGCGGATTGAAAATTTTCAAAGAAGAATTAAGTACGAGAGTAACCGTCTCTGCGTTCAGGAAAGCGTTCTCCCTTATCTCTTCCGTCGTAGAAAGTAAGGTGTAATTTTTGGAGTTTTTTATAGGAAACGCTAACAAAACAGTCTTTTCGGCGTTGTAAAGCACGCCGTTATCGGAATAATAGAACTTACCCGACGCATTTATTTTTTCGAGATTTTTATTTTCGGAAAAGTCTTCGCCGATACTTTCGGTATTCTCGCCTAAATTAAGTATTCTCAGTCCGTCGACGGAGCGGAAAGCGTTCTTCACCACGATTTTCACCGTGTCGGGCAAGGTGAAAATTCCGTCGTTATCTACCTTTTTATTTCGCGGGAAACAATACAAAACCGTCTTGTTTTTGTCATACAGAACGCCGTCTTCCACCGATAAAAATTCGCTGTTTTTTAATAAAATGAACTCGTTGAATTTCGGACACAAGTAGAAATTCGTTTCGATTTTTTCGACGTTTTCGCCTAAATATAATCTTTCCGTTCGGCTCGTTACGTCCAAAAATCCCGAAGCTATTTCACTTACGGGTTTGCCGGCGTAAAGGTCGGGAACGACTACGTTAATGGAGTTTCCGCTATACTTTTTAGCAATATAGAATCCGCCTTCGGTGTCGTAATCGTATCTTATTTCTTCGTTGCCGACGGCGACGTTAATATACTTTGCGTAAAGCGTGGTTTGCCCTTGCGGCGTGTACGGGAAAGTCACCTGCTCGGTCTTGAAGTCCGCATCTTCGTACCACCCTTCGAAAACGTATCCGTCGAGTTCCGGCACGGGACAGTCCATAACTATCGTTCCGAAAATTTCCGCTATCTTGGTTCCGCCGTTCGTCACGAACTTAACCGAATACTCTATCTCGGGTACTCTTTGCGAACAGCCCGCAATAAGCAGAACCAAAGTAAGCAGAATCGCTACGCAAACGCACGTTTTTTTCATTGTATGAAAATATCGTCCAAATAGAATTTTTTCAGTCCTCTGTCTAAATCGGCTGGATCTATCTCCAACGCTTTCAGTGCGGACAGATAATCTACGTTTATTTTAAGGCGTTTTATATAGTTTATTACGAGTATGGCAAGGCAGAAGTTGAAATCTTCTTCGTCGGGTTGTATCATTCCGTCGAGCTTTTTTATTACGTACGCAAGATCGCCGCATCTTATTGGCAGATATTCTTCGCAGAAAGGAGAGTTCTTTATCATTGTCTGATAGATTATATTCCATAATTTATGTACCCTTTTATGAATTTTGGTCACTCTCATCACCACCGCTCTGTCTTCCGTCAGTATAAACAAAGTTCCTTCGTATCCGCTTCCTATAAGGACGGTCATAATCTTTTCTTTCAGTACGTCCGAAACTCTCGCCAAGGACAAAAGCGTCTTGTATGTTTCTGTAAGGACGGGTTTTCCGTCGGTTTTGCCCAAAATATCCAGAATGAAACAACTTGCGTGTTCTGCCGAGCTTTTACAAAACTCTATAAGATCAGCCGCATAATCGGGGGTAATATCTTCCTTACACGAAGCGGCGTGAGCAAGCACGGTAAGTTTTTCCGAAACGAACTTACCCGGAAAAACTCTGTACGGCACGAGCAAGTTCACGTGGTCGGACTTGAAGAATTCTTCCATAGTCCTTATCGGCGGTTCGGTAATCTTGTAGACTTGCTTATATCTACCCCAATAGTCGGTCTTGTCGGTTTCGTCTTTAGTAAGAATTTTTATTACCGTCATATAGTAAAGGGCGTCTTCGTCTATCGGGTCTATCGACAGAGTTTTCTTAAAGAACCTTTTCGCTATCTGCGTTTCGTTGTTTTCAAAAAACGCCATTCCTATAAGACATAGAGCGTTGCGGTCGTCTTCGTCAAGCAAAAAGTCCGCGCTTTCGACCATCATTCTGTGCGTGACGCGTCCGCCCCGCAACATAAGGCGTAAAATCTCGACTTTGGACGAAGAAGCCGTCATCAGTGCAAGAACGTGCAACAGATAATCGTCTATATTTATTCCCTTATCTATATCCACAGCGTCGTTTAAGGCGTCTATTATGTCCTCGCAAAGTTCGGAAGTCGGTTGCACCGCAGTAAGAAGAAGCATCGCTTCTTCGTACTTCCTTTCGACTATTTTATTTTTGACGTCGTTGCAAACTCTTATCGTTTCGTAATCGGGGTCTTCATCGTCGGGGTCGGAGATGTACGACTTTCTTTTTGGTCCGAAATCGAACCTGTAATATTCGTCGTCCACCCGGTATTCGATTTCTTTCATTATTGCCTGCGCCACGGCGGTGATGCCGCTCGTCATACGGAAGCATTCCACATACAGTTCGTACACCTGTCTTAACTGTTCCCGCCCGTCGGCTTTGGTCAACGCTTCGTTCAGGTTAAGAGCGCAGGTAAGCGTATCTCCCTCTTCGAGAGCTGCCTCGGCAAACTTAATTAAATTGTCGTAGCTTAAAACGAGTTCTATTACTTGTCCCATAATTTTTCAACGTCCTTTTCATTAAAAGCATATCTTTTTTCGCAAAAATGACATACCGCTTCGATTTTTCCTTGTTCGGCGATAATCTGTTCGCACTCTGATTTTCCCAAACTCTTTACCAGACTTTCTATCCTTTCGTAAGAACAATTACATTTCAGAACGATTTCTTCCGTTTCGTACACGACGGCGTTGAGATGAGAAAAATAAAAGTCGTAGACTTCTTCTATACTCTTCTTTTCGGTAATATCGCTCAGCGCCGAAAAGTTGTTCATTACGTCTTCGAGCATTACGAGCATATCTTCCGTTATTCCCGGCAGAGCTTCGGCTACCAATCCGCAAGCCGTGACGCAACCATCTTTATTTACCTTTACTCCGAACGCTACCGCGCTCCGTATCCCTTCGCTTATCAAAAGGTACTTTGCAAAGTCTTCGGCTATTTCGCCGCTAATTAGTTCGCTCCGTCCTACGTACGGGTCTTTAAGTCCTAAGTCCTTGACTACGCTTATATACCCGTCTTTACCTACTCCGCCACCAACGTCAAGGTGTCCGTCCTGCTTTAACGGTAAACTTACCGCGTTGTCGGTGACGTACCCCCTTATATTGCCGTATCCGCCGGCTACGACTATCGGACCCAACGGACCGCCGCCGTTTATCGTAATGCTGTAAGTATTGTCGTCGGATTTAAGATTGTTACCGACGTATGCTCCGGCAAGCATACTTCTGCCGAGAGCCGCCGTGGCAAGCGGCGACAAATCGTGAATTTTTATTTCTTCGTTCACTATATCGGTCAGGTCGATTAACGCCAGTCTCGCGTATCCGTCGAACAGACCGCATTTCATTATTCTACCCATTATTGTTAATATCCTCCAGCCCTTTGCATACAGCCAAAGGACTGTCCGCAAAAAACGCTATTTTCGACTCGTCGAAGTCTTCCTCTTCTCCAAAGCCGTAAGTAACGACTCCCGTCTTCACTCCGACTTCCGTCGCCCCGACGTAATCGAACTTCGTATCCCCTATAAGGATACATTCGTCTTTATTCAGTTTGTAGTCTTCGATTACCGCTTGCAGAACCTGACTTTTGGAAGTCCTGTCAAGTTCGTAGCGGGAACCGTATATCGCCGTAAAATAATCGTTTACGTTAAGATACGTCAATATCTTAACCGCAAAATTTTCCGCTTTCGACGTGGCGATAAACAATTTATACCCGACGTCCGTAAGTCCTTCCAAAAGTTCGGGGATACCGTCGTAAAGACGATTGGTCGACTTCAAATCGACGGTAGAATAAATCTCGCGGAAACGCTTCCCGTACGGCGACGGATCGGTCTTTATATACCCCGACAAAGTGGTCTCCACCGGCGGCCCTATTAGCCTTCGCCTTAAACGCCCTTCGGGCATCGGTATCTTCATCTCCCTGAACAGAGCGGAATAGACTTTGTAGATACATTCGCTACTGTCTATTATCGTTCCGTCCAGGTCGAAAATTACGTTTTTTATCATAACCTATCAGTCAAGATCGGCTATCTGGGAAAGAATTTTCTGTTTAAGTTCTTTATTCTTAGCGAGTTTTTCTTTCTCCTGTTCGATAAGGGCAGCGGGAGCTTTCGCTACGAACCCTGCGTTCGACAACATTCTTTCGCCCCTTTGAATTTCGCTTTCCGCCTTGGCGAGTTCTTTACTTAGTCTTGCCTTTTCCTTTTCGGTGTCGACGAGTTCGCCTAAGGGTATTAAAAGTTCGGCTTCGTTGGTTACCGCGCGGCAAACCTTTTCGCCCGCTTCCGACTTGTCGGTAATGAAACTTACTTTGCTTACTCCCACCAATTTTTCTATATACGCCGTTGCGTCCTTAACCGAATCGAGAGCGGTAAGAACGTAAAGACTAAATCTCTTTGCGGGCGGTACGTTCATCTGAGCGCGGATATTTCTTACTTTGGAGATTATATCCTTAACTTCTTCAAATTCCGCGTACTCCCTGTCGAAAACGAGTTTTTCGTCGTAAACGGGGTACTTTTCGAGCATAACCGTTTCGCTTAAACCGAGTTCCGTCCAGATTTCTTCGGTAATGAACGGAATAAACGGGTGCATAAGTTTCAGTATGGAAGAAAGAACGTATTTGAGAACGCGTAGCGTTTCCGTCTTCTTTTCTTCGTCCTGTCCGTACAATACGGGTTTGGTAAGTTCTATATACCAGTCGCAATAGTCGCTCCACACGAAGTCGTAAAGTTTCGCCACGGCTAAACCTATTTCGTACTTATCAAGGTTCTTTCTTACTTCTCCTATGACGTACTGCAATTTGGTAAGTATCCACTTGTCGGCGTCGGTCAGAACTCCGAGCGTCGCGGGTATATCCTTGTTTTCAAGGTTCATTTCCACGAATCTCGACGCATTCCAGAGTTTGTTCATAAAGTTACGTCCCGATTCTATCTTGTCGTCGCTATAACGGATATCTCCGCCGGGAGCTACGCCGGTGCAAAGAGAATATCTTAATGCGTCCGCTCCGTATTGGTCGATAAGGATAAGAGGGTCGATGCCGTTGCCTAACGACTTACTCATCTTCCTTCCCTGTCCGTCTCTTACTATGCCGTGGATAAGAACTTCCTTAAACGGAGTCTTGCCCATATGTTCTATACCCGAGAAAATCATTCTCGCTACCCAGAAGAAAATAATATCGTACGCCGTAACCAGCACGTCGGTCGGGTAAAAGTAATCAAGATCTTCCGTCTTGTCGGGATAACCTAAGGTAGAGAACGGCCACAACGCCGAAGAAAACCAGGTGTCAAGAACGTCTTCGTCCTGTCTTAAATGCTTGTTTCCGCACTTCGGGCAGACGGTGGGGTCGGTCTTTTCCACTATCATTTCCCCGCATTCGTCGCAGTACCAGCAAGGTATGCGGTGTCCCCACCAAAGCTGACGGGAGATGCACCAGTCTTTTATATTTTCCATCCAGTTGAAGTAGATTTTTTCAAATCTCGTCGGCACGAACTGCGTTTCGCCGTTTCTTACCACGTCTATTGCGGGTTTTGCCAACCCTTCCATTTTAAGATACCACTGTTCGCATACTCTCGGTTCTATCGCGGTATGGCAACGGTAGCATACGCCCACGTTGTGCGTGTACGGTTCTATCTTCTCGATAAGGTCAAGCTCTTTAAGGTCGTTTACAATAGCCTTTCTCGCTTCTTCTCTCGTCATTCCTTCGTACTTGCCCGCGTTCTCGTTCATATAGCCCTTGTCGTTAATGACGGTAATAACTTCGAGATTGTGTCTCTTTCCCACTTCGAAGTCGTTCGGGTCGTGAGCGGGAGTAATCTTAACCGCGCCCGTACCGAAACCTACTTCTACGTATTCGTCGGCTATTACTGGAATAACTCTGTCCGTAAGCGGCAAATTCATAGTCTTGCCCACTACCGATTTATAGTTCTCGTCATCGGGGTTTACCGCTACCGCAACGTCGCCTAAAAGAGTTTCGGGACGAGTGGTAGCCACTATCATGTATCCCGAACCGTCGGTATAAGGATACCTTATATGCCATAACGAGCTTGCCTGCTCCGAATATTCTATTTCCGCGTCGCTTATTGCCGTGCCGCAGGACGGACACCAGTGGGTCATACGGTTGCCCCTGTAAATAAGACCTTTTTTATAAAGGTTTACGAACACTTCGCGTACTGCTTTGGAGCAACGTTCGTCCATAGTGAACGCAAGTCGCGACCAGTCGCAGGAAGAACCGAGTCTTTTTAACTGTTCTACTATTCTGCCGCCGTACTTTTCTTTCCAGGCGTAGGCTCTGCGTAAAAATTCTTCTCTGCCGATACCTTCTTTAGTCAAACCTTCTTTCGCTATCTGTTCCACTATTTTAAGTTCGGTAGCGATACTTGCGTGGTCGGTACCGGGAAGCCATAACGCGGCGTAGCCGTCCATTCTTTTATATCTTATTATGACGTCCTGCAAAGTATCGTCCAAAGCGTGTCCCATATGAAGTTGCCCCGTAATGTTGGGCGGCGGCATAACTATGGTAAACGGAGTCTTGTTGCTCTTGGTGTCGGGAGTAAAGTATCCTTTCTTGCACCAACGTTCGTAAATGCCCTGCTCGAAGAGCTTAGGCTCAAAGTTTTTGTTCATCATCGTTTTATATTCCTTCTTTGGTATTATTCTTTCGTTTCTATTTCGGCGTTTTCTTCGGCTACGCTTTCCGCTTTTTCGCTTTCTTCGGTCGCGGTTTCAACCTTTTCTTCCGCAACGGTTTCTTCTGTTGCGTTTTCGGCGTTTGCTGTTTTTAATTTGTTCGCTTTATACTGTTTTGCTGCGTCCACGGCGTAGTTTATCGCCGCCGCCCAATTAAGGATAAGTCCTATCGTCACTATTATCCAATCAAGGCTGAACGTATCCCAAAGGTATTGACAAATGTACTTATGGAAGAAACAGGTTATTATACCGCAGCTTATTATAGCGCTCGCCACTTTGCCGAGCATATTCGCTTTTATGTCGATGTCGTTTACGATAAACGAGCCTATCACTATCATACAGAGTTCGCGGAAAACGATAAAGATAATAAACGCCCGGTGTAAATATCCGCAGATAGCCAAAGCCACGATAGCTCCTATGTGCATACATTTATCGGCGATGGGGTCTATGCACTGTCCGACGTACGTTCCTTGGTCGTGTTTTACGGTGTACTTTCCTATCTTTGTACCCGCTTTGTACTTACGGGCGATTTTGCCGTCAAAAACGTCGGTCAACGCCGCAAAAGCCATTATCCCGAGAGCCAGAAAAACCCACCATTCGGCGTAATTATTTCCTTCCCCCGCGCGACTGCCGAGTATAAGCAAAGTCATATACACGGGCACGCAAAGTATACGCAAAAACACTAAGATATTAGGTATAGTCCATAAAGTATAACGGTTTATAACAAGGTTGTTTAGCATCCCCTTCTTCGTCTTTTCCATACTTATTTCTCCTTTTTACCGTTTGTTTTATTCTTTTTCTTTTTTATAATAATCGGAATAACCGCCGCCGCGGCAATAACCGGTATTACCATAAGACTCCACAGCCACAACAAATCGCTCTTTACGCCCGTGAATATATTGAGTACGCCGCTCGAATACGGAAGATAAACTACCGTATAGCCGTTACCTACGACGTAGTCGCAGACTATATACTCTTTCGTATCTCCGTCCACGGTCATCACTATATATGCGTCGCCTTTTTTAAGTTCGGTCGGTATCTTGATTTCGGCGTAGGTTTCGCATTTGCTTACCACGGTTTTTCCGTCGACTTCGGTATTTATCGACGCTGCATAAACCGTCTTGGCGGTCTTTATTCCGAGAGCTTTCTTTTCGGCGGTCTTGTCGATAGTTTTACCGTCGAACTTAGCCACGCTTACCGTCATAACCGCATTGTCGCCGTACTTAACGGGAAAAGACGAGCTGTTAATTAGTTCTATATCCCCGCCGAAATACTCCGTGTTGTAGTTTTTGACGATCACGTCGGAAAGCCCGTTTTCACGCATCTTGTCGTAATTGGCGGCTTTCGCCATATAGTCGTAACAAACCGACATCTTAGCTTTTATCTCCGCTTCCGTTACGTCGGAACTCTGAATACAGAAATAGTATTCGTCGTAACTTTTTTGGAACTTTTCCACGAAAGTCGTCGAATACTTCTCGTCGGATTTAAGTTTGGTAAGTTTGTTACTTACGGCGGTCTCGAAGCCTGCGTCGTAGCTTACGTCGTTGAATTCCACGATTTTCGACGTAGTTCCGTTACCGGCGTAGTCCACTATATCGAGATAATAAACTGCTTTTTCTTTCGTTATTTTCAGTTTGTACCGATACTGCGTACTGCCTATATTTTCCACGCGGTCTATTATCTTTTCGCCTGCGGAAGTGCGTTTTACCACGGCGAAACTCTTTATACCGGAATCGGCGGAAGCGGTGTCGGAATTAAGATTGCCTTTAATAAGAACGTCGAACACCCAGTATCCGCTGTCGAAAGTCACGTCGTCGTAATATGCGCTCGGATTGCTGTCGTCTATCTTAAAACAGTACAGAATATTGTTCTTGTTCTTTCCGTCTTCGCCATAGCGAGAACCGTAACAAACGCTCTCCTTGTTTTCGGAATCGTAATAATAAACCGAAAACACGAAAGCGCAGTTTTCTTTGGTTTTTACGGTGAAAGCATATTTAGAACTGTTCGGAAGTTTGGTTATTTCGCTCTTTTCGACAACGTTGTTTTCACTTATTTTCACCTGACCCGACGATAAAGTTACGTTATTTTCGTCGTCTACGGTGACGGTATCTGCTAAACTCGTCATCTTAATTACGTCGTACCTTACCTTTATTATCTTTTCATACGCCGCTTCGTTGATTTTTACCCGGAAAGTAGCTTCGTTTCCGTCGGTTCCGTTGTAGTACCGGTCGCCGCCGACCTGCTCGAAATCGGACAGCTCGAAGTCGGCTTCCGTAGCGTCTGCGTAAGCTACCGTTCCCGTGCTTACGGCAAAGATAAGCATCAAGATAAAAATCGTTAAGATAATACAAATTCTTCTCGTTTTTACCATTGTTTTATTCTTCTTATAGCTGCCTTTTCTGCCCTGTCGTCCGCCACTCTGCGACGATTTTGCAAGGGGTTCATGATAAGCAATACGATTACGCCGATTACCGCTATAATAACCGCCGCCACTATCACGACGAAACCGTATTTTATTTCGGTCTTCCTGAACCTTACCATACCCGACGAAGTGGCGTTGAATGTAATATAATCTCCTTCTCTCGTGAAAATAACGTTCTGCCCTTCGAGTTTGCCCACGCCTTCCACTTCGAAATCGCAGTTCCTGTACTCTGCGGGTATTTCGAGATAGACCTTAAAGTCGTTCTTTATTATGCTGTCGGCTCCGTTTACCTTGACTGAATAACCTATTACTTTGGAATCTCTTCCCGTAACCTTTTCTAAGAAAGTGGTCTTGTACTTTTCGGAATTGACCGTAGAAAATTCCACCGTAGTGCCTACGTCGAAGCCGGCGCTGCTCGTAATAAACGAGTTTTCGGCGGCGGCGTCGACTTTTTTCGACATAATATTAACTTTGCCGTTGTAGACAGGTTGATCGAGATTATAATTAGCCGCTTGCAGTCCGCTTAACTTATATTCGACCACTTCTATGCCGTAGCTTCCTACTTGCGTTTCTTTATTTGCGGTAACGGCGGACATCTTCAACGTGACTTCGTCGCCAAAAACGAGACCGTTAAGTTGTCCCGTTATGTTTATGTTCGGGATACCGTCGTAAATCTTGTCTTCGACCTGAATATTCGACACGTTTAATTGTTTCTTGTTTATCTTAAACATTGCCGAACTTTGCGTCTTTTCAAAGTTGTTGTCGTTGAAATAAACGGTTATATGATAGCTGCCCGCGTCCTGCGGAACGTTCATTCCGTAGCCCTGATAGATAATATAATAGCTTACCCCCGCCGGTACGGTGGTGATTATGGGTGCGGTGACCGCGCCGTAAACCTGATTTTCCATCGTGGCGGTGTCAAAATAGATTGTTTCTATCTTGCCCGTTTCTATCTTGTACAGAATTTCTCCCGAAGCAGAATAGTTCCTGTCGGTAAGACTTACCGTAACTTTATACGTTCCTATATCCGACGGCGGAATATGCGCGTTGTATGTTCCCGTACTTTCCGCACTCTCGTATTTTATATCGTACAAGTCGCCTAATTTTACTCCGTCGGTTACGTAGTCTTTAAGTAAATAGCCTTCCTTTCCTGCCGTACCCGCGGGATAAAGTTTTATCTTGGCGTCGAGAAGTTTTCCGTAAGTGGTACGGTACTGCAAAACCGTCTCTTCCGTTCCGTTTTCGTTAGAGATAAAGTCAAGGTCTATTACTTTCTTGTTTATCGTTATCGAAAATTCTATTTCGTCGGAATAATAGTTTTCGTCGTCTATCTTCACATGGAAATAGTATATGCCCACGTTTCTGATATCGCTATCCTTATATATATAGTCGGAAGCGGTGGGGTCGTATTCGGCAAAGTCTATATCGTGCGTAACTTTCAATCCTTCGGGGTTAGTCTTAAAGGTAGGATACTTAAACCCTTCGGAATAAGTAAACTCGGTATTGCTTACCTGTATAGTCGCTACGGCTCTGTTTACCTTGATCTCGGTCTGCCCGGTGTAGGAAGCGAAGTTTTCCGCATCGGCAGGTGTGAAGATATAATTAGCTTTATATACGCCCGATTTCTTGTAGGCAAAAGATTTTTCTATAAACTCGAACCTGCCTTCGACGGGGTTATTGAATCCGTAATAATAAACGTAACCTTTTCCGTCGGCAGTAAACAGCGACGACTTGTTAAGGCTGTCCCCTACGGTAATCTCGTTTGCGACGGGGTCCGTTACGTCTCTTACAGACGCCTTAGCCACCACGAACACAGGACTGTCGCCGCTCGCTCCGTTGTAGGAAGTAATTCGGTAGTTTTTGTCAAGGCTGGTCACGCTTACGTTATATCCGCCCGCGTTTATGGGTTCTACTACCTGTCCGTATGCGTTTGTAAATTCTATTTTTACCCTCACTGAAGACGGACTTACGATGTAAGTAAGAGCGTTCTTTGCGGC
>CAZUJW010000006.1:0-38026 GCA_964620655.1 uncultured Christensenella sp. | reverse complement strand
GGCGGTGCCGGTATAAGCTCCGCTTAAATTCGTGAAGGTTATCGACGCGTCGGCGGGAGCGACCGTTATTCTTACGTTCTCGGTGGCGGTAGCGTAATTGTCGTCGGCGGGAATAAATTCTATGCCGATAACGACGTCGCCGGCTTCGGGCTTGAACGTGCCGTCCGTAACTCTGAATATACCCGTCACGGTTTCGTCGCCGTACTTGGCTTCGCCGCCGCTTAAGGCTATTTCGCCTGCGGTCTGTCCGTATTTTATGTTGTAAACGACGTCTCCGTCCGTATGCGACAAAACGGTAGGCACGGACTTTATAACCACGTTAAGTTTGTTAATGACGTAAGTAAACTCGGCGTAACCTGTTCCTCCTATCGTGTAATTGCCGTCGGCAAGAACAACTCTCGCCGTATATCTTCCCGCCGCGGTGGGAAGATTCTCTCCGAGCGAATAGGTGTCGGAATAGTAATATACGTAGTAATCGACGGTTACTATGGTTTCGCTGTCGCTTTCTCTGAACGAAATCTTAGGCGGAACAGCCTTGCCGTAATTGCAGGAAAAAACCGAGTCGGCTATTATTCTCAACTTTCTCGGCGTTATCGTGAATATAAATTCCTTTTCGCCGTAATAGTTTTCTCCGTCGACGGCGGTTTTTACGACGTAACTTCCCGCTACGTCGGGCAAGTATTTGGAATAGAACGCGTCGCTTGCTCCTTCTTCCTTATATAAAACGGTATATTCGGTCGCTTCCGCGCCGTTTACCAAAAGTTTGGGAGCTATGACTTCGCCGTACGTTGCGGAGAAACTGTCCAAAGTCATAAGAGAAGACACGTCTCTCGTCCTTATGGTAAATGTAAAGTCTTTTTCTCCCCTTACCGTGCCGTTATCGACTACGACTTTAACGGTATATACGCCCGCTTGCGAAGAGTCTTCCGTTTCTGCGCCGTCTTTATAAACGGTAACTTTCATATCTTCGTAAGTAATGACTATTTCGGTGTTTATTACCTTTATTCCCAAATCGGCGGCGGTAATATTATTGCCGTCGTAGTTTTTCTCGTCGTAATCGGCTACAATGTTGTCGGAAGATATTTCCGTCTTCACGCTTATAGTAATTTCGCCCGTTATATCGTTGTAATTGTCGGATATAAAGACGTAAGTATACGTTTTGTTTTCGGCTACGGTAGCCATATCGACGAGATTTTCTCCGTCGTAAAGATTAAGTACGCCCGTAATATCTACCGTCTTACCCGCCGATTTTACGATAACCTTACCGTCGGAAAGAGCCTTGCCTACGAACGCAACGAATTCTATTTCTGCGTCGGGCAAATCGGCTTTTTCTATACTTACGGGCAGATAGCCGTAAACTATGTTGTATTCGTCGGCAAGACTGCCTATCGGCGTCAACTTAACGAGAATTTTGCCGTTTGCGTCGGGTACTGCGTCGGTCTCCGCTATCGAGAACACGCCGAAACCGTTTATATACGCTACGTCGCTCGACGTTCCGCCTACTCTTATCGAGAACGCTCCCGCTTTCACGCCGTAACGAGCTTCTCCCGGATAATACGTCGTCAAAGTAATCGTTCCGCCGTTTTCTAAGGTAATATCTCCGCTCCAATCGCCGTAATCTTCTGCGTTACCGAACGGGTTTTTGCCTATTACGTTTACTTTTATAGTAAATTCTACGCTGTTAAAATGCGCGGTATCGTAAGGCGTGAACTCTACCGTTACGTCGTTTACGTTGGCTTTTTCGAAAGTCTTTTCTTTCGCACTAAAAGTTCCGCGTACGACGGTGTTCGTTCCGTCAATAACCGCTACGCCCGCGCCGTCTTCCAGATCGTTAGGCAAGAAGGTATCCCCTACGTTGAACTTTTTGGTTGCGTCCGCCGTCGGCGCGACGCTTATTACGGGCGTGCCTTTTTCTATTACGAAAACCTTTTCCCATTCTTTCGTTCCCGTATAGTTCTTAGCCGAGATTTCCGCTCTTACGGTATACGTTCCCGGTTCTTTCGGCAAGCTCGTCTGACCGTTGTAGTACGTTTTTATAATAAGGTCGGCATTTGCGGAGGGATTGGCTATTACTCCGTCTCTTACGTATGAGTCAACGGTGTGATTTTTGCCGTTGTAGTAAGCGTAAGTTCCGCTCTTTTCGCCCATTATTATATCTTCGGCGGATATTCTCTTCCTTACCACGTTAATTTCCGTCGTACCGACGTAAGGAATAAAGTTTCCGTCTGCGTTACCCTCCGAATCGGTAGCGGTAAAGAGATAATTTACTCTGTGTAATCCTACCGAAAGTCCGTTTATATCTTTTATATTTACTGAATATACGCCGCTTACTTCCCTGCTTCCGAACAGCATTACGCCCTCCGTCGAAACGGTGGGAGCTACGTCGTCGGAATAAGCGTAATCATTAAAGACCGGCGCTGTTTCTTCCGTCAGCGCGACGGGATTTATTCTGTAAAGCACCGTCTTTTCTCCGCAGTAGTTCTTATCGTCAATAGTTATTCTTATAAGGTGAGTTTTGCCGTCCGTATTTGCGGAAAGAACTTCCGTTTCTCCGTATCCTTCATCGTTTTCGCCCTTATATTCCACCTTGTACGCAAGTCCGTACGGTACGGTAGTAATTCTTATAGAGTTGGAACGCCCCGTGTAAGAAACGCTTATGCTGTCGTTTACGCTTATAGTCGCGGTATAACGTTCTATAACGAGCGGTTTTTCATAAACTATCGTTTCTCCGTATCCGTTGTTTTCTTCGGCGATGAAATTAAGTAAAATCCAATATTCGCCCGCGTCGGTAGGAAGATCGGAATAAGTTTTTGCGTTCGCCGCTATATCGGCGTAATAATCGTCGCTTAGCTTCGCCGCAAAAGTAAGAGTGTACGTTGCGTCGATAAGTCTTATTACCGCGTTTACCTGTCTCGGCACGGAATAAACCTGTTCGGTGTTGGACACGTTAATTAGCGATTCGTCCACGCGTATTACGAAATCGGTCACGACCGCGTCGGAGTAATAGTTTGTGCTGCGGATATTGAGTTCTGCTTCGTATTTACCTATCGAAGTGGGCGCGCCCGAAAGTTTGCTGCCGTTAAGATAGAAGCTCTGCGCCACCGTTTCCGAAATGACTTCGCCGTCGGATTCGAGCGTATATTTAAGGTTTTGGCTCATATTGTTGAACTTTACCGTCTTGTCTTCTTCTTCTACGATAATTTCGGCTTTTTTCTTGTTTACAATAAGATAAACCGTCTTACTCCCGCTGTAATTATCATCGTTTATCGTGAACGTAACGGGATATTCTCCCGCCGGCACCTTGTCTACAGCCGATATACCCGTCACTGAAAAACTACCCGCAAGCGGAGCAAAACCGTCTTGTTTTACGGTGGAGTATTCGTATTTTACATCCGTGCCGTCGGTGATTGTCTTAACGTAAACGGGAGTGTCGTAAGCCGCTACCACCGAATTTACGTCGAACCCTGCCTTAAGGTCTCCGTAAACATATTCCTTTTCTAAAGTAACGGTCATTCCGTCGCTTATATCGGCTTTCGATACGGTAAGATACAAACAAAAACCGTTATTCTGAGCGTAAGCGTATTCGTTGTAATTGTCGCCGTCTTCCGGAATAAATTTTAAGGCGTATATCCGGCTTACTCCGGTGTCGGTAAAACGAGTTCCTGCGGGGTAATCGAATGAAAACTTACCTTTTACCGCAGTCGCGACGCCGTTAATCGTAGCTACCATAACGCCCGAATTGAAAGACACGTCGGACATGAGTTTGTTGTAGCTTACAGCTGTATTCTCGTCGTAAATTTTAGGCAGAGTGTCGCACCTTAAATCGGCTTTTTCCACGATTATATCGAAACTCATCGTCCCCTGATAATCGTCGTTAACGACGGTATAAACCGCTTTGTATTTGCCCGTAGGCAGGAGCGTTCCGTCCACTACGTTATTATCTTTGTCGTAGTATACTATTTCCGACCTTACCGATACGTTTCGGTCGTTGCTTACCGTCGGTAAGGTAACTGCGCCGTATTTATAGACGTATGCGTTTTTCTCTTCGTCGTAATTATCCTTATCCGCTTCTAAAATAAGGTCGTATTTTTCTATCGTTACGTTAAAAGACCGGACTATTTCTTCTATCTTGTCGCTCTGCGTACCGTCAGGAATAATCTTTATATCAAGATTTTGTTCGCCCGCATTGAATTTTTTGGTTCCGGCGACGTAGAATTCCATAGTGTAGCCGTAATCTTTATCGTCGGCGTCGACGGACTTGTATTCCTTTCCGTACAACAAATATTTGAGTTTTCCGTTAAAGGTAAGGTCGCTTACGGAATTTATATCGGTAAGGTAAACTATATTGTCTACCGTCATATCGACGCAAACGGGTGTTGCCTTGCCTACGCTTATTTCTATCTCTCTCGATATTACTTCGAAGTTAATTTCGTCGCCGTCCGACGGAATGAAACATAAATATGCGCCTAATCTGCCGATTTCGGTAAAGGCGTAACTTTCGCTGTCGGTCCTGAATTCTTCCACCGTTTCGTCTTCGTGCCCGCTCGAACGGAACTGCCTGTACGAAACGATAAAGCTACCCTTTACGCTCTCGCCGCTGTATCTTACCCCCGAAGAAGTGCTTTCCACTAAGACTATCGCTTTGAGCGGTTGCAAAAATTTTATATGAGAATCGCCGTATACCGCTCTCACGGTAGGCGCGTTCAACGCAACTTTCGTACCGCCCACTTTATTTATGGTAAGTAATGCGTACGCTTCGCTTGCGTTTTCGAAGTTGTTTTCCGAAAGTTCTGTCTTTACGACGTATTGTCCCGCATTCTGCGGTACGGCGTTGCCTAAGAAGTTTTCTTCCGTCGCCGACGAAGCGTAAGTTTCGCCTTGTACGTAGGTATAGAAACCGAATACGTAGTTCAACGCGGGATAATCGATTTTCGACGAACCCGTGCCGTAACTTGCGAGCGGTGTTATATCTTCCGCCTTTTTGTAGTCGTACTCGACGTTGGAGCAGTTTACGTTAAGTTTTCTCTTGGCTATTACGAAATCGTATTCGAGTTCGCCTATGGTGTAGTTGCAGCTGCTTCTTAGCTCTATTTTAACCTTATAGCTTCCTGCGTCTGTGGGCGGAACGAGCGCGTATTCGTCCCCTTCGACGTTCTTTCTGTAAGTTACGATCGCATACTCGTTAAGTAAGTTCCCGTATTCGTCGCCCGGAAGGGCGGAAAGAATTTCGTAACTTAACGACTTGCTGTTTCCGTCGTAATCGTACGTTATGGTATTCGTGTTTTCGTCGAGTCCGTCTATCGTCACCGAAGTCTCCGTAGACCTCCTTACGGTAACGCTAACGGTAAACTGAACTTCTTTGTAATTTTCGTCGCGGACAAATCTTCCGTCGCCGCTACGGACGGGATTGCCGTCTTTGGACTTTATCGGGACGAACTTAACCGTGGTCTCCATAGTACCCGCATTGGGTTTTACGTATCCTGTCGCCGTCTTATCTGTAAACACGAAAGTGTAATATCCTATTATTCCGTCCGCCGAACGGTCGTAATAATATTTGCCCGAAGCAACGTATCTTATATGCGTGTTGAAGTCCTGAATTTGTCCCGGTTGAACTTCTATAAAGTCTATCTCCGCAAGGCTCTGCCCGTATTTTATTTCTTCCGCAATTACTTTCGTGGGTTCTATCTGCGGTGTAGCCGCCTGAATTTCGAATATATGGTCGAGACCGTCGTTTTCGGTGGTGGCGTAGTAAGTGCTGTGGTTAAGAAGTTCGCACTTATAGTAATAAGTACCCTTGTCCACGGGTAAAGTCTCTGTATATTCTCCGTCCTTAGTCTTGGAATAAGTCGTCCTTACCGAGCCCGAGATGGTCTTAGCGTCCGTTCCCTTGCCGTCCTTTATTATCGGTATAACTTGAAGTCCGCTTCCTGTATAGGTCTGCAAGGTGTTTAATACGCTTATATACGCTCTCTGTTTGAACACGAACTGAATTTCTCTCGTCTTCGGGTCGTTGCTGTAAGTGGAATTGACTTCGAATGCGTACTCGTTCGGACTGTCGGTAATGACGGTGGAATAGTTCGCGTCGTAAGCGTTAGCGGTGGTGGCTACGTTTACCGAACCGCCCGTCTTGAAGTTGGTCAAAATGTACTTGGCAGAACCGCTCGACGACATCTTTAACTTAGCTACGACTTTCGCTCCGCGCTTAAAGGATATGCCGTCGGTGGACGAATACTTTACGTAATCGCCTATCTTTCCGTCGTCTCTTATCGTAGCGAAAGACGGAGTAGCGTCGGACATGTTTATTACGCCGCTCGAAGCAGCTCCGAGTCCCAATATTAGCTGACAGGTAAACTTATAGTCGGTCACGTCCACTCTGACGTACTGTTTGTTGGGGCAATAGTTATAGTTGCCCGCTTCGTCCACCGCCACAAACTCTATACTGTAAAAACCGCTCGTTTCGAAAACGTCGTTACCGTCGGAGTCTTTAGTCACAAGATCCAATATGAGAGAATAGTATTCCGTAGCTCCGTCTGCGTCGGAATACACTCTGCAATACAAACTTCCTTCTTCATTCGGGTCGAAGCCCTGACTGTTTTCGCCGATTACGGGGATTTTCGCAATCTTAGTCGATTTTGCATAAATATATATGTCGGAACCGCCCTTTTCGACGTAGGTCGCATTGCTCGAAAACAGCGGTTTTACTGTGCCGAGCCCTAAATTAACGCCCGTTATTACTTTGCTAAGCACGCCGCTGCCGGAGACTATCTCTTTATCTTCATAGACGTAAGACGCTTCGTCGGTATAGTACGACTTGTTCGATACGCCGACGTACTTTTGATAGAACACGCTGTTGCGAGTGTCGAGTTCGGGTTGGTTAGGTTTTGTGCTGTCCATCATAAGGCTCGTCGAAGTGGCTACGGCGGTGGTTCTGCCGTCCTTTCTCCAAGTGGAAGCGTTGATGGGTAAGGTTACGTCCGTGCTGTCTTTTACTCTCAATATGACGGTCTGTCCCGAATAATCGTCGCCTACGTCGAGAGTACCTTTATACTTGAAATTTCCCGTCTCCGGAAAATCATAGGAATATAACCTTTCGAAATGCTTTTCCGTGTCGAAATCGTACTTAATAAAGGTATTCGACCTGTCGCTTCCGGCAAGATACCTTCTCGCATAAAAATATCCGTCCGCTTCCTTGTCTTCGTCGGTTATGCCGCTTCCGTCGGTCGTAGCCACAGCCTTGTTCTTCGGCAAGGTAAGAGGTATACCGTTCTTTTTAGCGGCGGTTTCTATTACTACTATGTCGCCCGCTTTAACAAGATATGCTTTATCGGTGTTGCGGTAACCCGTCGCGTCGTAAACGCTCACGCTCTCGCAGGACAATTCGGGGATACTTAAAGAAGACGCTTCGGTCGTAACTTCGACGTACATTTCCGACCACGCTATACTGAAATTGATACCCGGGTACCAATCTGCGAAAGCGAGTCGCAAAAATCCGTCGTCGCCCATATCCATATCCGGTACGGTTAAATAACCTAACTGGCTCGCGGATACATCACTGCTGACGGTGGAGGCGTTGAATTCAACGGACTGAGTTCTTCCCGCGTAAATCGACTCGCCGTCTTCGTTAAGTTTGCCGCTTACGTACGTAATGGAAAGGTTACACGTTTCGGACGAATTGTCGGGGATGTCGGGTTTAGCCCAAACGACGTAAACTCTTATAGTTACGTCGATAAATGGGTCGTTAATCGCGCATTTTAAGTTTTCGGACGCTTTAAGGTCGCAGTACCAGGTGTCGGGTAGGTCGTTACTATCGCAAGTGTAGTAAAAACCCTTTCCCTCTTCGCCTACTACCCTACCGCCGCTGAAAGCCTTACTCGAATAAAAGTCTCCCGATTTATAATAGCCGTCTACTTTTTCGGAATTCGCTATATCGTCCTGACTAAACTTGACGCAGGTCTCCGTCGTATCGGTACCGGCGGAAACTTCAGCAGTCGTGGAAGATGCGAAATGGTGAGTAAACACTTCGGCGTGCGCGCCAAGGTCGGAAGCGGCGGTAAATACGGTCAGCGAGAAAACCACGCTCGCAATAAGCGCGATTATTATCGCGAAACCTATAAAAAATCCGTTTCTTTGTGCTCTCCTCGTTTTACTCATACCGACCTCCGAATAAAAGGGCATACCCCACCCTTATTTTTCTACATAAAATAATATACTATAAAATTATTCCCTTGTCAATACGCAACCCGCCTAAGAATTTTATTTTTCCCGCCCGAAAAAATTTCTTTTTTTTCGTTAGGAATACCCCTTTTTGTAAGCGTATCTTAAAATAGCGAACTGAATAAAAAACCGCCCACCTAAACCTTTCGACAAAATTTTCAAAATTCCGAAAAAAATTGTCCTTATTTACTTGAAAACGCGTATCGGCGGTGTTATAATGTGTTTTGTTAGCAGTCAAAGGTAAAGAGTGCTAACGAGTAAATCTAAAAAAACATTTGCATTAAGGAGGCAAAAAATGACCTTAAAACCCTTATTTGACAAAGTAGTCATCAAACAGGAAGAGACGAAAGACACGACGGCAAGCGGAATTATCCTTACCGGCAGTGCGAAAGAAAAGCCTACCATGGCTACCGTAATCGCAGTCGGACCCGGCGGAACCATAGACGGAAAAGAAGTAAAAATGGAAGTCAAAGTCGGCGACAAAGTGCTTTACTCCAAATACGCGGGCACCGATTTCAAACTCGACGACACCACAGTCACCATCATAAGACAGAGCGATATTCTCGCTATCGTAGAATAATCAGGAGGCAAATATGGCTAAACAATTCAAATACGCGGAAGACGCGCGCAAATCTTTGGAAGCAGGCGTTGACACTCTCGCCAACACCGTAAAACTTACTCTCGGACCTAAGGGAAGAAACGTCGTTCTCGACAAAAAGTTCGGCAGCCCGTTAATAACCAACGACGGCGTGACCATAGCCAAAGAAATAGAACTCAAAGACCCCTTCGAAAACATGGGGGCGCAACTTATCAAGGAAGTCAGCGTAAAAACCAACGATATCGCCGGCGACGGTACTACTACCGCAAGCGTACTCGCCCAGGCTATCATAAAAGAAGGACTTAAAAACGTAGCCGCCGGCGCAAACCCGATGGCTCTCCGTAAAGGTATCTTAAAAGCCACCGAAAAAGCCGTGGAAGAACTCAGACAGATAAGCAAGGAAGTCAGCGAAAAGAACGAGATAGCAAGCGTAGCGAGCATCTCCGCAGGCGACGAAAAAATCGGCGAACTGATAAGCGAAGCTATGGAAAAAGTCGGCAAAGACGGCGTTATTACCGTAGCCGAATCAAAGACTATGCTCACCGAACTATCGGTAGTGGAAGGTATGCAGTTCGACCGCGGATACGCCAGCCCCTACATGGTCACCAACACCGACAAAATGGAAGCGGAAATGGATAACCCCGTCATTCTTATCTCCGACAAAAAAATCTCTTCCATTCAGGAAATTTTACCCTTGCTCGAACAGATTATCAAAAACGGCTTGAAGCTCATGATTATAGCCGAAGATTACGACGCCGAAGCTCTCGCAACTATGGTAGTCAACAAGATTAAAGGCGTGTTCAACGTGGTAGCCGTAAAAGCCCCCGCTTTCGGCGACAGAAGAAAAGCCTTGCTTAACGATATGGCTATTCTTACCGGCGCAACGCTAATAAGCGAAGAAATGGGACTCGAACTTAAAGACGCTAATCTCTCCCATCTCGGCAGAGCTAAATTAGTCAAAGTCACCAAGGACAACACCACCATTATAGACGGTATGGGCGACCCTGTCGAAATAGCAAACAGAGTAAAAACTATAAGAAGCGAACTATCAAACACCACTTCGTCTTACGACAAAGAAAAACTCGAAGAACGTCTTGCAAAACTTGCCGGCGGCGTAGCCGTAATTAACGTAGGCGCTGCGACGGAAGTCGAGATGAAGGATTCCAAACTCCGCATTGAGGATGCCCTTTCCGCCACTCGCGCGGCAGTAGAAGAAGGCGTAGTTCCCGGCGGCGGAATAGCTTTACTTAGTATAATAAACGCCGTTAAAGCCTATGCGGAAACTCTCGAAAACGACGAAAAGACCGGCGCTAAAATCGTAGTCAAAGCTCTCGAAGCTCCCGTAAGACAGATAGCCTGCAACGCAGGCGTAGACGGCGGAGTAGTCGTAAACACCATCGTAAAGAGCAACGTCAAAAACTACGGTTACGACGCGGCGAAAGACGAATATTGCGATATGATGCAGAGCGGTATTCTCGACCCGACCAAAGTAACGAGAAGCGCGCTCCAGAACGCCGCAAGCGTCGCCGCTACATTGCTTACTACCGAAGCTCTCGTAGCCGACATACCCGAACCTCCGACGCCCCAAATGCCCGCGGGAATGAACGATATGTACTAAGATTAAACTTAAACGAACGTAAACCAAACGCCCCGAAAACGGGGCGTTTGGTTTAGTGAAGTTCGGCTTTGCCGAGTGAAGTTATCACCCTGTGATAGTGAAATTGCCTAACGGCAGTGAAGTTCAAAACCTGCGGTTTTGAGTTAAGGATATAAAGATTAAGACGGAGTAGTATAGTAGTTCTATTCCGTTTTTGTTTATACGATTTGCCTTATATACAAAAAAGATAGACCATAAATTCTATCTTTCATAATTACTTATCCTTAACTTCAAGCATAGCTCGAAACTTCACTCGGCGATAGCCGAACTTCACTATCGCTATGCGATAACTTCACTGCCGTAAGGCAACTTCACTATTGCTACGCAATAACTTCACTCAAAGCATAGCTTTGAACTTCACTTTACCGTACGATAACTTCACTCCGCTTACGGCGGAAATTCGCCTTCTACTTCCCCGTCAGCTGTCCTTGCATCGTCTTGAATTCCGCCCAGTCGCTTCTGTACCTTGACAGCGAAGAAGACGCAACGTAAATTTTTGCGTTCGGACATTGCACAGATACCGCCGATTCGGGCATAGTCAAGCTTACGTTATTCATAGATATATCTATGCTCGTAAGTTCGGAGCAGTTTGTTATTCCCATATACGCTATCCGCCTTACGTTCGGCAATTCGAGTCCTTTCAAGGTCTTAATGCCGGTAAATGCGTTCATATTTATTCTTATTATCGGATATTCTTTTGGCTTCGTAAGGTTGCCGAGTTTTATATACTTCGTCGTGCCTTTCTCGTTCCCTATATATCTGTCGTAATAGTATGCGTTTGCGTAATCTTTACGGAGCAGAACGTGCTTGCCCCAGTTATTTTGTTCGGCGTTGTCTTCGCCTACGACTTCCACTATTTCTTCTTCTACAAAAAGGTCTTTATACTCGGTATATTTATTGCGATAGAGTTCGGTTTTTCCTTTGCTTACCACGATAAATATTCCCGTCGGATATCCGCTCGTTGTCTTATAAAAAACGTTTTCGCCAAAAAAGTTCGTATTTGCCGCTAAATTCCCGTCGGCTATTTCTGTGTCGATATACAGGGTAAGTTCCGACTGCTTTTCCCCGGAAAAAGCCATATCTGCAATTAAAGTCGTGGTATCTTTAATTTTATACTTGCCGTCGCCCAAACCTTTTCCGTAATCGGAACACACGCCGAAAAGTATCGTATCTGCGTAAAAAGCGGGTTCTTTCCTGTCGGTTCGGTACGCCTTATCGGCGTCGGTAGCGAGTTTAGTGCCGTCAAAAGCGTATTTTTCACACGTTACCACGTTATCTGCGTTGATCACGGTATCGAATTCTTTACAGTTATTGAAAGCCCCTTCCCTTATTATTTTTACGTTACTTAAATCGACGTTATTTATTTTCGTTTCCGCAAAGGCGTAAAGGGGTATCTGCGTAATTCCCGACGGAATACCGTCGATTGCGAGCTTTTCGCACTTATAAAACGCGAACGCTCCTATATCGCTTATCGTCCGCGGCAAATTCATATTTTCGAGATTTTCGCAGTAACCGTCTATATTGCCGTCGTCGTCGCGGTGAACGCCGAACGCATTGACTCCCACGTTAAGTAAACCGCTCTCATCTTCGAAAGTTACGGTAGTAAGGTTCTTACACCCGGCGAAAGCGGACGTTCCTATCGTGAAATAACTTGCGGGAATGACAACTTCTTTAAGACTTTCATCGCCGAAAAAGGCTTCGTCGGCTATACCTGTTATTATTTCTCCGCCTTCGGTTTTTTCGGGCAGAACGAGTTTTTCATGCGGTAAATTCTTATAAAGAATACCGACGACTAAACCGTTAATGACGTTATATGACTGTTCTCTCGGCGAAATTTTTGCGTAAAGGGTTATATCCTGCGTAATTCTCGTGTGCTCCATATCGAATTTTACGGTGCAGGCGGCGTCGAGATACCAACAATCCGCTATATACCCGAACACGTTGGGGTCGTTTACGTTAAGATAACTTCCGTCCACCGCGATGACGGGTTCCAACGCGCCCGTTTCAAATCCGTAATCGGCGTAATTCGCTATCTGAAAACTTACCGTTCTCGTTTCTTTAATTATGGGGTCGGTATCGATAATCGTCCCTTGCTTGACTACCAGCAACTCGCAGCTATCCGACTTCTTGCCAGACGATACGGTAATGGTGGTCTTGCCTTCTTGCAAAGCCTTTATCTGTCCGTCGGTCACTCTTGCGATGGTCTCGTTCTCGACTTTCAAGTTATATTCCGCTTTTTTTGGATAAATCTTTATTTCGGGCATAAAAACGGTATCCACTTCAACGGTAATGGTATCTTGGGCGAAAGAAAGTCTGCTCGCCGTGTCGCACGCCGTCAGAGTAAGGATAACAATCGTTAAAAATAAAAAAATTACCGCCGTCTTCTTTTTCATATAGACAGTATAACATATATTTATAAAAATTTCTTAAAAAGAATTATGTAAATTTTTGAGCGACCCGCGAACTTTGCTTTACACTCAAAAAAACAACTCCGCTCTTCACTCTCAACTCTTCACTCTCAACTCTCAACTCTGAAAGATTATAAATCGGTATCTTCGTAATAATATTTGCTTCCGCCCTTTTTCTTCGGCAAGAAAATTATTACTATTACCGCGACAGCCGCCACGCAAACGCCGGTTATTACGAGAATTTTCGTTAAATTCCCTCTGTCGGACGAGTCCGGGGTATCGGGTTCTGCGGCGGTTTTTTCTTTTTCTTCCGGGACGAACACTCCCGTCGATAAGTCGGGCGCAGTGGTGTATTCAGCTTTGAGATACCCGCATTTATCATTATATTTTACGTAGTACCACATTTCTTCCGACGGATATTTTCCGAGAAAGAACATACTTTCATTTGTCGGCACGGGATACTCTTCTCCTTTGCCTTCCATCGTTTCTTTGAGTTTTATTTCGGTAAAAACGCTGTATTTTTGGTCGATTTTGATTTCCTGAACCGTTCCCGGAGCGACGGTGTGATACCCTACTACCGACACGCTCTCCTTTACTACCTTACCGCTGACGCCGTTGAAGGTGACGTAATAGAACTCTTCGTCCATATTGTCAATTACGGCGTAGTAAGTCGGCGGCAACAAGAAAAGTTTTCTGCCCGTTTCCGTGTCCGAAAGATATACGTCTTCGCCGATAACTATATACGGTACGTCCGCCGCATACGCAATATCGGCGACTGTATTAAACGCCGAAAAAACCGTCGTAAGAACGATACATATAATCGCCACGCCGAAAACAACTTTTTCGTATTCTCGGAAAAAACCTTTCATAACGCCGATTATAACGCCTTATTTTGATATATTTTTGGCAAAAATTGTCGAAAAAACGTCGCTTAATACGATTTCGTCGCAAAGTTTTGTTCCCGATAAAAATCAAACGGAACAAAACACAATTAAATTACTGAAGAATACCTTTTCGCTCTCGATATAAGAGCCACACAAAGTTTGTCGGAAAACTCGCACTTTGCCATAACGTCGTCGTTTCTTAAAAGTAAATTGAGTTTCGATTTTAATTTTTCTAACTTTTCGATGTTTTTAACGTTGATAAAATCGACGGCTATTATTCCGCCTATATTCCGCAATCGTATCTGTCGGCAGACTTCTTCCGCCGCTATCATATCGGACGCGTACGCAAAAGAATCTTCGTCGGCGTACTTGGTTGCGTTAAGGTGAGAATTTATATCGATGACAGTCATCGCTTCGGTCTTGTCGATTACGAGTTCTATCCCGTCCACGACCACGCATCTATCCGACAGCGACTTTATATCTTCTCTTATCTCGTCGAAAGAATAAACGATTTCTTTCTCTGCCGACATATTTTCGGCTATTGCCGTAGCGTCTGTTTTTTGTAATAATTCGATATTATACAGATTATTAGCTTCTTCTATTTTTTTAAGTTTTTCTCGTAAAACCGCAATTTCCATAAGGGCGGAATTTATTGCTTTTTCATCAAAAGCGGTACGAAAAATAACGCCGCTTTTTACCGTGGAAACAAGAGTTTTTTTCAATTCTTCCGACAGCTTGTTTTTTCGGGAAAATCTCACTTCTTCGCCGTTAGTCACCACAACGAATTTTCCTTGCAGGGATAATTTTTCGGTAAGAAGGCACCCTTTGTTGCCGGCTTCGTCTCTCGCTACCTGCACCGTCACGAAATCGCCGGGCTTCTTTTTTACGTCGGACAAGAATCCGTGAAGTTTACGCCCTATATCGACGAAACTTCCCGCCGAAGTTACCCTTTCCACCTTGCCTCGATAAATCCGTCCGACCTGCTCGTCGTCGGATATATTAAGGTATCTTATAAGCCTGTTTTTTTCGTCGGTTTCGGCGTAGTTTACGCCGCCGTCTACTCTTTCGATATAAACTTTTCCGTGCATTTTTCCAAAAGATAATCTTCCGCGGCGATTATATTTCCGTCCGCCCGTTTTATTAACTGTTTCGTTCTCGTTACGTCGGTCACCGAAAACTTCGTTCCGAAATCGTCGTTGAACTGTTCTATGAGTAAATCTATTCTTAAATTGACGTTTCCGAAAGCGAGAGTGGCGTCGAAGCCACAGTCATCGGCTTTAAGATAGTAAATAAGAGAACTTACTTCTTTCCTGTCCGTGCCGCCGTTCTTCCTTAACGTAATTTCGTATTCCTTGCCGAACACGGCGTTGATTTTTTCTATTTGTTCTACGCTTAGTTTCCCTTGCACCCGATAGGAAGACGCGTTTATCGTTCCGCCGAGCGACGGATTAAGCTCGGTAACGTACGCTCCGAGCGGACGGATATACGGCGGACATGCTTTAACGAACCTTACGAAAATTTCTTCGAGCGGATAGTCCGACTTTATATCGGCGGTAACGTATGCGTCGTCGTCGGCTACGCCGAAAGGTATCGGCTGAGTAAGCCTTAACGCCATGTGATGATTAAAGCCGTTGCTGTACCGGACGTCTATCCCCGCTCTTCTGAAAGTGCGGTTCAGGCTCCTTAACACGTCGACGTGGGGTACGAAAATGCCGTCGTTAAATCTTTTATACCTTAACGTAATCATTCATTTTCCCCCTTAACGTAGAAGCGGCATTTGCCGAGTTTTGACGCGCCGCAACCATTACATTTATGCTTACACGGCGGTGTGGTTTCTCCTTTCAGAGCCTTGTGCCATTCTTTTAAGAAATAATCTTTGCTTACGCCGAAGTCGATAAAGTCCCACGGAAGCGGCTTTTTCTCGTCGTGCAATCCCGTGTATTCGGACACGTCTATACCGTTTTCTTCTATCGCTTCGTTCCACTTGTTTATATCGAATTTTTCCGTCCAACTGTCGAAGAAACAGCCTTTTTTATACGCCGATTCAACGACGTAAGACAGCTTTCTGTCGCCGCGGGCAAACAAACCTTCGAGTACCGACACGTCGGCTCCGTGCCACGAATAATGCACGCCTTTTATCGAAAAGAGTTCTTTTTTCAGTAAATTTTGCCGTCTGTACATCTCTTCGCCGCTTATCTGCTCCGCCCATTGGAAAGGGGTCGCCGGCTTTGGGATAAACATTGCGGTTGACACGTTAATAAATATATTTTTCTTGCCCGTGACTTCCATAAAGGTTTTTCTTATAAGGCGTACCGTTTCGGCTATTCCCGACACGTCTTCGTCTGTTTCAGTCGGAAGCCCCATCATAAAATAAAGCTTCACCGTAGTGTACCCCGCGGTAAAAGCTATTCTCATAGAATTTACTATGTCTTCGTCGGTTACGTTCTTGTTAATAACGTTCCTTAATCGCTGCGTACCCGCTTCGGGCGCGAAAGTAAGGGACGTCTTTTTCGCTCTTTCCAACACCCCTTCGGTAAAACTGTCGAGTCTTAGCGACGGCATTTGCAGAACGACGTTTTTCTTTTCGGTAAGTTCTTTAAGTTCCTTAATAAGCTGACAAATATCTTCGTAATCGCCGCTCGACAAGGAAGCCAAACCCATTTCGTCGAAACCGGTATTGTCGATAATCTGTGCCGCGAGAGAAGCCACGGTATCTTTTTCTCTGTACCTTACGGGACGATAGAAAAAACACGCCTGACAAAAACGACACCCTGCGTAACAACCCCTATAAAGTTCCATTACGCTTCTGTCGTGAATGATTTCTATATTCGGTACGAGCGGTTTTGTCGGATACGGGGCTTTATCGAGATTTTTTACCACCGCTTTTTTTACCGTAGTTACGTTAATTCCGTCGATTATTTTACAAACGGACGGAACGTAAATACCGTCGATTTTTGCCGCTTCTTCCAAAATTTTATTCTTGTCGCCTTTGTATTTTTCGACGATTTTACACAATTCCGCGTCGATATATTCCCCTTCGCCTATGAAGAAAATATCGAAAAAATCAATAATCGGTTCGGGATTAGCCGCGGCGGGACCGCCGCCTACTATAAGCGGAAAATCGCAGTTTCTGTCCTTCGCTCTGAACGGTATCCCCGCTAAATCCATCATATAAAGGATATTGGTGTAGCTCATTTCGTACGGCACGGAAAAGCCCACTATATCGAATTCTTTAAGAGGTTTTCCCGTTTCTATACTCGCAAGAAGCAAATTGTTTTCTTTAAGAATTTTTCCCATGTCGAGCCACGGAGCGAAACACCTTTCGCATACCACGCCGTCGGTTTTGTTCAGGACGTCGTAAAGTATCCCTATCCCCAAATTGCTCATTCCGACTTCGTAAATATCGGCAAAGCACAGACAGAACCTTACATTGCAGGGTTTGTTCATATCGGGAAGATTATATTCTCCCCCTATGTACCTGCCCGGCTTTTCTACTTTCGTTAAAAAAGGTCTTAATCTTTCGTCCATACTATTTGTCCATAGCAAGGCAAGCCGCGCCGATTATTCCCGCGTCGTTACCTAAAACCGCTTTCTTAACGGGAGGAACAACGTTGTTTCTGCCGCCGAACGAATGTCTTCTTACGATTTTTTCGACCATTTCTATAAAGTAATCGCCCGCGTTACTTACGCCGCCGCCTATCATTATTACGTCGGGACGGAAAATATTGACTAAGTTTATAGTTCCCGCAGCTATGTACTTAACGTAATTTTTTATTACTTTTTCCGCCGCTTTATCGCCCGCTTTGTACGCTTCGAACGGAATTTTTCCGTTGATTTCGCCGTACTTTTTATAAAGTTCGTTCATTATACTATCGGGGAACTTTTCCATATACTTTTTCGTTTCTCTCATAAGTCCCAACGCCGACGCATACGCTTCCCAACAGCCGCGTTCTCCGCAGGTACACTTTTCGCCGCCCATCTTTATGCAGATGTGTCCGCCTTCCGCTCCTTCGCCGCGGTTGCCTTCGAAGATTTTTCCGTCGAGAATAAACCCTGTGCCGATGCCCGTGCCGAGAGTTATTAGGATAGAATTTTTCTTTCCTTTTCCGATTCCGAACTTCGTTTCACCCAGAGCGGCGCAGTTGGCGTCGTTACCTAAATATGCGGGACGGGAACAGTATTTGGAAAATTCTTTTATTACGTTGACTTTCTTGAAGTTGAGATTACCCGCATACGTTACCACGCCTTTTCCGCTGTTTACCGTGCCGGGGATACCCATGCCTATTCCTTCTATATCGTCGAAAGTGAGATCATTTTCTTTCATAATTTTTTCGCACAAAAGATAAATGTCTTTGATTACAAGTTCGTTCGCCCTTTCGGGTTTGGTTTCGCATACGTCTTTGTAAAGGATTTTTCCGTCTTCGTCCACGAGTCCGGCTTTAATAGTCATTCCGCCTATGTCCACGCCTAAATAGTGTTTCATGTCCTTCTCCTACGTTAATAAATTAAGTATATATATTTTAATATATATCGGTCGTAAAGTCAACGCACATATGTCGCTCCCGTTTAGTAGAAAAATTTTAACCGCATTGAGAAACCGCCCACCCCGCGATAAAATACCTTGCTTTACTCAAAAACTCGCTTTTTACCCCGTCGCTCACCGACAGATTGTTTATTCCGTCGGTTACGAAATCGCAAAGTTCTTTTTTCTTCGCGTCGTCCGACGTTTTTTTGTCGCTTACAAGAACGGATACGGAAGATTTTATTCTTTCCGCCCTGCCGGTAAACCCGCTGTCCGTCAAAGCTCCGTTGTCGTAGTCTTCCACCGCCCGGCAAAACTCCTTAAAAAGTTCGTCCATACTTTTATAAAACGAATCGGAAGTCCTTTTTCCTAAGACGACAACTTTCGTTTCGGAATTTTTCGCGGCGACGCTTTCCGCTTTCGCATAGTCGGTCAGAACCGAATACACTACGTACGTTTTTCCGCCGTCGTAATAGATATATCCCGCTCCGCCCCCTTGTTTTACGGTTATGCTCTTAGAATACGCCGCTCCCTTATCCTGTTTTTCAGCGGCGACGAAATAGTATTCGTAATCGTTTTTCCTTAAAGAAGAACTTATTACCGCCACTAATTTTCCGTTGCTGAAAATATCGATAGCCATAAAAAGCAACCCGAAACAAATGAGTAGAACTGTAAGGACAAAAATAAAATTCCATGCTTTTCGCTTTTTTACGCGCTTTTTTTCAAACGACACGTAGTCTTTCGTCGCAGTATCGGGCACAGACAAGTTTTCCGCCCCGTCTCTTTTATATAAAAAACGCGAATAATCAACTTCCGACATAGTAAATATTTATGCTAAAAATAAAGTTTAATGCAAAACCGTATAAAGAAATGCGATTTGATCGTTCCTACGTATTGCCATTTTTTCGCCATTATGTTATTATTTAAAAGTAAATAAGTTATTTGAGGTGCGGTTATGGACAAATGGGACGTCAGATTTATGCAAATGGCTCGGCTTGTGGCAAGTTGGTCGAGTTGCTACCAACAAAACCGTCAGGTGGGCGCGGTTATTGTCAAAGACAAGCGTATTCTTACCACTGGATACAACGGTGCTCCGAGCGGACTCGTTTCATGCAAGGATAAAGGAGAATGTTTAAGAAAAAAACTTAACATCGCTTCGGGTACTCGTCAGGAAATTTGTTATGCCGTCCACGCCGAACAAAACGCCATCGTGCAAGCCGCAAAAATGGGCATCTCGGTAAGCGGAGCGACTATCTACGTCACCCATCAGCCCTGCTCCATCTGCACAAAAATCATCATTAACAGCGGCATTAAAAAAGTAATTTACAGAGAAGGATACCCAGACGACTTTTCAATGCAGCTTTTTGCGGAAGCAGGTGTAGAAATAGTAAAATTCGACGGGGAAGAATAATTTAGCAGCCGTTATTCTCTCCGAATAAAAGTTTTTGAAACGCGCATTCTAACGGTATTATGATGTTAGTATTAGCGCGTTCTTTAATTATTCTCACTTTCCTTATCTTAGGTATTCGCCTTATGGGCAAAAGAACGATCGGCGAATTGCAACCGTACGAGTTTGTCATTACTCTTGCCGTAGCCGATCTTGCCTGTACTCCTATGCAGGATATTTCGATACCTTTACTTTACGGTTTAGTACCCTTATTTACGGTTTTCGTGGCGCACTACTTTATTACGCTTGTCACGACCAAATCGATAAAATTGCGAGAACACCTTAACGGAAAACCCTTTATAGTAATAGACGGAGACGGAATAAATTCGGAGTGTCTGAAAAAACTTAACCTTAACGTAAACGACCTTATGTCGCTTATTCGCCAGCAAGGGTATTTTTCGGTGACGCAAATTTCTTACGGTATAATAGAAACCAACGGCAAACTTTCTATTTTAGAAAACGAAGAAGCCGAAGCACCGCAGTCAATACCGATGACTCTCATGGTGGAAGGTAAAATCCTCGACGAAAACATAAAAAGTCTCGACCTTGACGAAACCAAGATTCGCAACGTTCTTGACAAGCAACACATCAAAGAAAAAGACGTAGTCTTAATGACTGCCGACAGCGGCAACGTTTTTATTCAGCCAAAGTCGGGCAAATACGTCACCGTGGAAGGTCTGTAATGAAATATAAACTTACGATAGCGATTATAGTAACGGTTCTGCTCGTCGGCGGCGGAATTGCGGAAACAGTTTTTGTCAACAAAACTTTCGACACCTTCGAAGAACGACTTCTTGCCGTAATGGAACAGGACACCTACTCCTACGACGAAATTCAGAAAATCGGAAACTGGTGGAACAAGCGTATGCAAATTCTCGAAATTTCCATTCCGCACGTCCAGCTTACCGAAATTACCGTAACCTACGGAGAACTTATCGGAGCTGTGGAAGAAGAAGACTACGACTCGGCGAACGCCCTTCTTAACCGTATCTACCGCTATTCCGTCGAAATCGGCAATCAGTACGGATTCAAATTAAAGAATATACTATAACGTCTAAAATATCGATATAGATAAAAAGAACGGCTATTCGTTCTTTTTATCGTTATTTTTTCAGAATCTTTTCCATTCCGATTTTCTGTATCCGCAAACCTATCTTTTCGTAAAAAGCGACGGCGTTTTTGTTGTCCGCCCATACGTTAAGGGTTACGTTGTAGTAATCGTTCTCGGCGGCGTAATTTGTTACGTATTCATAAATAGTTTTTCCTATCCCGGCGCCCCTTACGTTTTCGTCCACGCACAAGTCGTCTATATAAAGGGTTTTTACGTCGGTCATATTGTTATCGTCTAAAAACTGTTTTTTTATGCAGAAGGCGTACCCTACTACCTCGCCGTCCTTTTCCGCCACGAACACGGGCGTATTATCGTTACTTAATATTGCTATGAGTTCGTTATCCGTGTACTTTTTCGCCCCTTGCTTAAACAAATCGGGTCTTGCGTCGCTGTGAACTTTATGTACCTGAAAAAGTAACTTGTCTATCGTCGGAATATCTCTTTCCTCCGCTCTGCGTATAGTAATTTCTTTCATTTTTACCGCCTTGATTTTTCTAATCTTTTCTTTGATAATTATACTCGATTTATTTTTCGTTAGTCAATTATTATTCCATTTTTTGGCGGGCGTTCGGAATCGAAAGACATTAAAAACAACGTTGCTCTTTATATTGAAAGTTGTACGTCATTAACCTTACAAAATCAACGCAAAAAAGCCGTCGTATCCCCTATAAACAAAAAACAACTTTACGTCTTCGGAAACAAAAATCGAATTTTTATATTTTTTGTATTGACATACCTTTGATAATGATATATAATCCTTATTAGGAATACATCTCAATAGAAGGGCTTATGCTTAACAGAAGAAACACGATTCAGAAAGAGCTTGTGCAAAACGCCGTATATGCGATGAAAAGACACGTTACGGCAAACGAAGTATACGAATTTATAAAAGAAGACTACCCCACCATCGGTAAAGGGACTGTATACAGAAATCTCGATATACTGGCGGAAGAAGGTCTTCTGCGAAAAGTCGAAGTTCCAGACGGACCTAACAGGTTTGATTTTACGCTGAAAAATCATTATCACGTAAGGTGCGTACAATGCGGCGAAGTATCCGACGTGGATATGGACGAGCTGCCCGACTTGCTGAAAAAAATTCATAATACGCACGGAATAGATTTTTTGGGATATGACATTTCTTTCAAAGGCGTTTGCCCGAAATGCCGTGAAAATAAAAAGGAGAATCAAGATGGACAAAAAAGCGATGTATAAGTTGAGTTACGGGCTGTTCGTACTGACTGCGCGTGAAGCAGAAAAGGATAGCGGATGCATAATCAACACTGCTATTCAGGCTGCGTCGGAGCCTAATCAATTGAGTATCTGCGTAAATAAAGCAAATTATACGCATGATATGATTCAAAGAACGGGAAAATTCATTGTTTCGATTTTAGACCAAAGCGCTCGGTTCGATTTGTTCAAGCACTTCGGTTTTCAATCGGGACGGAACGTAAACAAGTTCGAAACGTTTGAAAAGTACGCGCGAAGCTCAAACGGAATTTGCTACGTTACTGAAGGGACGAACGCCTACATTGCCGTAAAGGTTGATAAAACTGTAGATTTAGGTTCCCATACTATGTTTATCGGTGAAATAACCGATATGGAAGTATTGAGCGATATCCCTTCCGTAACATACGAATACTACTTGACGCATATAAAACCGCAACCGCAGGAAACAGGCAAAACAGCCGATGGTCAAACAATATGGCGGTGCAGAATTTGCGGATATGAATTCGTCGGGGAAGAATTACCGAGTGACTTTATATGTCCTATATGCAAACATCCGGCATCGGATTTTGAAAAAATAATAAAAACGGAGGTACAGACTATGGAAACAAACAAATATGCGGGAACGCAGACGGAGAAAAATTTACGGGAAGCGTTTGCGGGAGAATCGCAAGCAAGAAATAAGTATACTTATTTTGCTTCCGTCGCAAAAAAGGAAGGCTATGAGCAGATATCGGCGCTGTTCTTAAAAACCGCCGATAACGAGAAAGAACACGCTAAAATGTGGTTCAAGGAATTAGCGGGTATCGGCAATACGGAAAAGAACTTAGCCGCCGCCGCGGACGGTGAAAACTATGAATGGACAGATATGTACGACGGTTTTGCAAAAACAGCAGAAGAAGAAGGTTTTCCGAAGCTTGCCGCAAAATTCAGAGCCGTGGCACAGATTGAAAAACATCATGAAGACAGATATCGCGCGCTTCTTAAAAACGTCGAAACCGCACAGGTTTTTGAAAAGAGCGAAGTTAAGGTTTGGGAGTGCCGTAACTGCGGACATATCGTCGTAGGAACAAAGGCTCCCGACGTGTGTCCGGTATGCGATCATCCGCAGAGCTATTTTGAAGTACATGCGGAAAACTATTAAAATAAACAATTGACTTAAGGAGAATCAGACAATGAAATACATATGCGACGTTTGCGGATGGGAATACGATGAAGAAAAAGGCTATCCGGAAGGAAATATTATGCCCGGCACAAAATGGACAGACGTTCCGGAAAATTTCGAATGTCCGTTATGTTCCGTAGGAAAAGACCAATTTTCGGAAGAACAGTAAATAACCTGACCTGTTTGTATAACACTGACAATAGATTGCAAAACGGCAATCGAAGGAGAAGAAAACATGAAAAGTATCACAACGTTAGATTTACAATATGCGCACAGATTTTACGGATTCAAGGGAGAAGCGCAATATCTGCACGGACACACGGGTATTTTGACCATAGAAGTGGAAGATACCGTAAACACGGGTGTAAACATGGTATTCCCCTGTAATGAAATTCAAAAAACGGCGTGGAACGTACTCAAAAACTTCGATCACGCTCTTATTTTGAGAGAAGACGATCCGTTGCTTCCTGCAATTTTAGACGTCTATGAAAAGCAGGGAATTAAAGACGGGGCTCCTAACAACGTCATGAAAGGACCGGCTTTCAAAACCGACTTGGCTACAGCTTATCCTGAATGCCGTCTCGTGGTGACGAAAGAAACGATGACGGTCGAAGGTATGATAAAAATCGTTTACGATTTACTGAAAGACAAACTCAATATCGTAAAGCTTACTTTCAGCAGCGGAGTGAATAAAGCAAGCGAAGAATATCCTTCGAGATTGTCTTTGGACAGATGTCCGCTTTGCGGAATTGCGTTAAACGACAAAGGCGTCTGCCCGAAATGCGGATATAAAAAACCGTAAGCGTAAAGACTTTCCGCTTGCCGGACTTGTCCCCTTGTTTATTTACTCATGACCGTTGTGTAGCATAGCGGAGCGGTTCTCATACAAGTATACGCACGCAAAAAGGACGCCCGCTAATTTGGCTTCTTTTATGTCTACCTGACCGGATAGCGAATATCCATTCGCCAGATTACTTCGTAATTTGCGAACCGCTCCGCAACTTCTTGATTACTTATTCATTCTATTCGGGGCGGAGCGGTCTTCATGCTGTGAGACACGCAAAAAGGACGCCCGAAAGGGACGTCCTTTTTGTGGTCTACCTGACTGGATTCGAACCAGCGGCACCGAGCGTCGGAGGCTCGTGCTCTATCCAGCTGAGCTACAGGTAGATGTTTATAGATTAGGGTCGGCGTCAAGCGACAAGTCGGACGGTTTTACTCCGTCTTTAATCGCATAATACGCCGCTATGCCTATCATTGCCGCATTATCGGTACAGAGTTTTTTTGCGGGGAGATAAACTTTTATTCCCCTTTTCTTCCCTTCGGCTGTAAGTTTTTCTCGGAGAGCGGTATTTGCGCCCACGCCGCCCGCAAGGGCTATCGTTTTGTAGCCGAGTTTTTTCGCCGCGGTTATCGCGTTTTCGACCAGCATACCTACGGCAGCGTTCTGGAAAGAACACGCCACGTCGGCGGGGTTTATTTCTCCCCCCTTAATTTCGGTGTTGTGAACGTAGTTAATTACGGCGGTTTTTAAGCCCGAATAGGAAAAGTTAAGGTGCTTTTCCCCCTTAAAAGGACGGGGCATTTTTATGCAGTCCTTTCCTTCTTTCGCCTTGGCTTCTATCTGCGGTCCGCCGGGGTACGGCAAGTGCAGGACTCTCGCCACTTTGTCGAAGGCTTCTCCCGCCGCGTCGTCGGTGGTTTGCCCCAAAACCTTCACGTCGGTATAACTTTTTACTTCCGCTATTTCGGTATGTCCGCCGCTTGCAAGCAGGCAAAGAAACGGAAAAGTTATTTCCTTGTACTCGATAAAGTTTGCAAAAACGTGTCCTTTTATGTGGTCGATAGCCATAATCGGCACGTCCAGAGCGTAAGCAAGAGCCTTAGCGTAAGACACGCCGACAAGTAGCGCGCCCAAAAGTCCCGCTCCGTACGTCACCGCTATAATTTCCACGTCATTTATACTTAAAGACGCCGCGGACAACGCTTCTTTGACGAGATTGTCGATAGCGAGAATGTGATTTCTCGACGCAATTTCGGGTACGACTCCGCCGAAACGCTTATGTATCTCTATCTGAGTGGAAATAAGATTGGATAAAAGTTCGTTCCCTTTATAGACGGCTACGGCGGTTTCGTCGCAACTCGATTCTATGGCGAGCAGAATAAAATCGTCCCTTTTCCTTATCTCGTTCCACTTATTAAGACTTCTTTCGTAATAGTTCATTACAGCCTCTTCAAGTACTCTATGATAAAATCGCCTATATCCCCGTCCATAACTGCTGTAACGTTGGTGTTTTCATACCCCGTTCTGTGGTCCTTTACGAGAGTGTACGGACAGAACACGTAACTCCTGATTTGGCTACCCCATTCTATCTTTTTGAGTTCCCCTTTTATGCTTTGCGCTTCTTCAAGCCTTTCTCGCTCTCTTAGTTCCGTAAGTTTGGAACGAAGCATTTTCATAGCGGTTTCTCTATTCTGTATCTGACTTCTTTCGTTCTGACACTGAACCACTATTCCCGTAGGAATATGGGTTATTCTCACGGCTGAATCGGTCTTGTTTATGTGCTGACCGCCCGCGCCGCCGCTTCGATAAGTGTCCACCCTTAACTCTTCGGGGTTAATTTTTATTTCGTCGTCTTCGGTAATTTCGGGCATAACTTCAAGACTTGCGAACGAAGTGTGACGGCGTTTGTTTGCGTCGAAAGGACTTATTCTTACCAGCCTGTGCACGCCCATTTCCGCTTTGAGATAGCCGTAGGCGTTATCTCCGCCGACGAGAAAAGTCACGCTCTTAATTCCTGCGTCGTCACCCGGCAGCTTGTCGAGTTCTTTCACGGAATAACCGTTGCGCTCGGCGTATCTGACGTACATTCTGTACAGCATCTCCACCCAATCCTGCGCTTCGGTTCCGCCTGCGCCCGCATGCAAGGACAATATCGCATTGCAACCGTCGTATTTTCCGTTAAGCAAAGCTTCTATCTGCATTTCTTCCACGGCTGCGGCTACGGCGGCGACTTCCGCTTTTGCGTTGTCGACTTCGCTCTCTTCGTCCATTTCTTCGATGACGTCCAGAAGAGATACCGTATCGTCTACTTTTTTTATAAGGTCGGTGGCTTTCTTGACTTTCCTCTCGCAGACGGTAAGGCGGCGGTTTGTTTCCTGCGCCTTCTCCACGTCCTGCCAAAAATTTTCGGCGTGTTGCAAAGCGGTAAGCTCTTCTATTTCTTTTTTCAAAGAGTCTACTCCCATGGCATCGGCTATATCTGCCGCTTCTTTGCGTAATTTTTCCAATTGAACACGTTGAAAATAGAAATCGACCATTATTTCTTGCCCTTGTTTTTACAGCAGTCTTTGTACTTACGTCCGCTTCCGCACGGGCAGGGGTCGTTACTGAATACGCCTGCCTTGTGTTCGTTCTTTTGTTTCAACTGCGCTACGAAAGCGTTTTTCCTTTCCACTACTTCGTCTATATCGATGTTGCAAAGGACTAAAGCTACGTTGGTTTGGATATTGTCTATCATTTCGTTAAACATATCCGTACCTTCGCGGCGGTATTCGATGACGGGGTCTCGCTGACCTAAGCCACGTAAACCTATACCTTTACGCAAAACGTCCATATTGTCGATATGGCTCATCCAGAAACGGTCTACGTTGTTTAACAAAACGTTCCTTTCCGTCGCGCGGAAATCAATTCCGTTTTCTTCCGCATAAGCAAGTTTTTCGTCGTATTGCTTAATGGCTTCTTCGTTGACTGCGTCCACTATACGCTGATAGCTTCTGTGCCCGACGAGTTCTTTCGTGACTACGTCGCTGCCTTTGTGCAAGACTCTCTGCTCCAACGCCTTATTAAGAGCTTCGTAATCGACGGTGCTTTCGTCGCCGTTAGAAAAATCGACGTGCTGCGTGACTATTTCGGTAACGAGCGGTTCGATAAACTTCTTGACCTGTTCGTGTACGTCTATTCCGTTAAGAACTTCGTTACGCTGAGCGTAAATAATCTTTCTTTGTTCGTTCATAACGTCGTCGTAATTAAGAACGTATTTTCTTCTTTCGTAGTTGGCTTCTTCGCAACGTTTCTGTGCCGATTCTATCATTCTGGAAATAGCGGGCACTTGTATCATCATCGTATCGTCGCCGCCCGAAAGAGTGGTAACGATGGATTGTAGTCTGTCGCCGCCGAACCTACGCAACAAATCGTCCTCAAACGACAGGAAGAAACAACTGCTGCCTTCGTCGCCCTGACGTCCCGAACGACCGCGGAGCTGGTTGTCGATACGTCTCGATTCGTGTCTTTCGGTACCTACTACTCTTAGTCCGCCCAAAGATTTAACTTCCGCTTTTTCTTTGTCGGTTTCTTCCTTGAATTTAGCTACAAGCGCATTATAGTGCTGTCTTGCCGATATTTGTTCCGGATCGGTAAGAGTGTTGAAGGCACTCGCTACGCTTATTAGGTCTTCCGAATATCCTTCCTTAGTCATTTCTTCCTTAGCAAGGTACTCCGGGTTACCGCCGAGCAGAATATCGGTACCGCGACCTGCCATATTCGTCGCTATCGTGACCGCTCCGACTTTACCTGCCTGAGCGATTATTCCCGCTTCTTCGGCGTTGCTCTTTGCGTTGAGAACACGGTGCGGAACACGCTTTGCGGAAAGTTTTCTGCTAAGTAATTCGCTCACTTCCACGTTAATGGTACCCACCAATATAGGCTGTCCCGTTTCGTGTACGCTGATTATTTCTTCGATTACGGCGTTGTATTTCGCTTCCTTTTTAGCAAAAATTCTGTCCGCTTCGTCTTCTCTTATCATCTCTTTGTTGGTGGGGATTTCCACTACGTCGAGATTGTATATACCCTTAAACTCCGCTTCTTCCGTCATAGCCGTACCGGTCATACCCGAAAGTTTTTTGTACATACGGAAAAGATTTTGGAAAGTAATAGTAGCTACGGTTCTGTTTTCACGCTTTACTCTCACGTTTTCTTTCGCTTCGATAGCCTGGTGGAGACCTTCGGAATAGCGACGTCCCTCCATCTTACGCCCGGTAAATTCGTCTACAATTACCACTTCGCCGTTTTCGACGATGTAGTCCTGATCGCGAGCCATAATAAAGTTGGCGCGAAGAGCGTTGTTTATTTTTCCCGACAAATCGGCGTTTTCGGCGTCGCCGAGATTATCCAGACGGAAAAATCTTTCGGCTTTCTCCACGCCTTGTTCGGAAAGGTAAATGTGCTTGTCCTTTTCGTCTATTACGTAATCGTCGGGGCGTAAAGTCTTCGTAAAACGCTGTACCGTAGCGTAAATTTCGCCGCTTCTTTCGGCGGGAGCGGATATAATAAGCGGAGTACGCGCTTCGTCGATAAGAATACTGTCCACTTCGTCCACTATGGCGAAATTGTGACCCCTTTGCATAATGTTATTAAGATTAGTCGCCATGTTGTCCCTAAGGTAATCAAAGCCGAGTTCGTTGTTCGTACAGTACGTTACGTCGGCGGCGTAGGCTTCTTTCTTGTCCGCAAAACTCATATTCGGCAGTATGCAACCTACTTTCATTCCCAAGAACTTGAATACCTTTCCCATCCATTCGGCGTCACGCTTGGCAAGGTAATCGTTTACGGTGACGATATGTACGCCTTTGCCCGAAAGAGCGTTAAGGTACGCCGGGAGAGTCGCTACGAGCGTCTTACCTTCACCCGTTCTCATTTCGGCGATTCTGCCCTGATGCAAAACTATACCGCCTACGAGCTGAACGTCGAAGTGACGCATGTTAAGAACTCTTTTCGACGCTTCTCTGACAACCGCGAATGCGTCGGGAAGAAGAGAATCGAGCGTAGCCCCGTCGGCTACTTTACCTTTTAATATCTCCGTCTGCGAAGTAAGTTCTTCGTCGGTCATCGCCGAATACTTACTTTCGAGAGCGTTTATTTCGTCTACCGTTTTATAAAGTTTGGCAAGAGTCCTTTGCCTGTCTCTTTTGAATAAAAAACTTATAAGTCCCATATTACTCCTTATAATAACTTATTGCGTTTAATAAGTATACCACATTATCGCCGTATTCACAACATTATTTACCACGAAAAAGGCTGTACATTACTGCACAGCCACATTTTTCGTCGAAAAAATATTATCTCTCTTCTCGGAAATAGTTTACGCCGAGAGACTGCGGCGGTTGAGTTTCTTTTTTGTTAAGGATACTCGTTACTATCAAAACTATGAGCGTAACGACGTAAGGAATAAGTTTTATCAATTCTTTTTCCGCAAAACTTACCGTCACGCCAAAGTTTGCCAATCTTTCCGGCAAGATATACAACGCACCGAACAGGATAGAGCCGAGTATTCCCAAATCCGAACGCCATATCGAAAAAATAACCAACGCAACGGCAACCCACCCGAAGGCTTCTATCTGATATTCGACGTTACCGCCGAGATAGTCCATAATAAAGAACAATCCGCCCAAACCAGAAATTGCAGCTCCGATTATCGTCGCGGTATATCTATATTTAGACACACTCAGTCCCGCGGCGTCTGCGGTAGCGGGATTTTCGCTGACGGCTCTTAAGTTCAAACCTATACGAGTTTTTCTTATCAATACCGCTACGATAATTGCGACCGCTATTGCTAAGTACACCAAAGCTCCATAGCTTAAAAACAACGTTCCGAACCAGCCTGCGTCGGCTGCGCACGGAAAACTTTGCCTGAAATAATTTGCGGCTACGTTAAAATTTGTCTTGTCTATGCCCGTCATATAGAACATATTAAAGCCTATACCGAAAGTAGTTATCGTAAGTCCCGTAACGTTTTGATTACAACGCAACGTAACGGTAAAAAAGCTAAACAGCGCTCCCGCCAAAGCCGAGAACAATACCGACATCAATATCGGAATTAACACGGCAAGAAAACCGTTTATATCGGCGATATTCGCCAATGATTTCAAATATAACGATTCTCCAAGCACTCCGCCGACCGCCCCTATACACATTATACCGGGCGTGCCGAGATTGAGATGTCCGCTCTTTTCGGTGAGGGTTTCGCCGGTGGCGCCGAACAAATATATCGTACTGAAACGTATCGCTCTTTGCAAAAAGTCAATAAATATCATTCTATACTTCCCCCTTTTACGTCGTCGCTTGTCATTGCGTCGGAATCTACGCTTTCTTTCGGGTCTATCGCTTCCGTTTCTTCAAATTCTTTCTCCTTGTTTTTTCTTCCTATTTTGAAAGGCAGTCTTAACTTTACTTTATATCCCACAAAAAATTCGCTGGCTATTACAAAGAAAAAGAAGATACTTGTGATTATATCGGGGAATGAACCCGCCATATTCAGAGTCGAAGCTATTTGCGAAGAGCCTTGATTGAGAAACGCCACCAAAAACGACGTAACTACCATAAGCAGCGGATCAAAATGAGCGAGCCAACTTACGAGTATTGCCGTAAACCCTCTACCGCCGACGATAGACGTGCTTATCGTATACGTCGAATCTCCTACAATTAACCATCCGGCTATTCCGCACAAGGCACCCGAAATGAACATCGTACGCAATATCACTTTTTTTACATTGATACCGATGTATCTTGCCGTATTCACGCTCTCGCCTACGACGGTTATTTCATATCCTTGTTTACTGAATTTAAGATAAACATACGCCAATACGATGATGACGGCGACGATTATTATTGTTATTATATAAGGCATGTTGCCGATACGCGGAAAACGCCCGTATTTCATAAGGTCCAATTTGCCCGAACCGGATTTTACCCAAGAACTTATGCTGAAAGATATAATTCCCATAGCGATGTAGTTCATCATCAAAGTGAACAAAGTCTCGTTCGTATTCCATTGTGCCTTGAACAATGCGGGTATTAACGCCCACACAGCGCCGCCTACTATACTTGCTACCAACATTATCACTATAAGCAAAACGTTCGGAACCTTTCCGCCTAAATATTTCATGCACACAACGCACATTAAAGCCCCCATAAGGACCTGTCCTTCCGCGCCTATGTTCCAGAACTTCATTTTAAATGCGGGAGTAACCGCCAAAGATATGCAAAGTAACACGGCTATCGCTTCAAAAAGATTGATTATTCTTCTTGTAGAACCGAAAGTACCGTTAAATAACTGTTGGAAAAATTTACCGAAACTTCCGGGCGACAGTATCGTACAAATAATCGCACACACAAAAATAGCTATAACTACCGTAACTATTCGTATCGTCCAAATCAGCCACTTCGGAGCGTCGGTTCTTTTTGAAATATGAATTAAGGGTTCTCTCTTCTTCCCTTTCGTATTAGTCATCGTTCTTCTCCTTCGTCTCGTCAATATGGTTGGTTTTGGTCATAAGAAGACCTAATTCTTCTTTCTTTGCGGTTCTGCCGTCGACAATACCCGTGACTTTACCAGCACAGAGTACCATTATTCTGTCGCACAGTTCCATAAGCACGTCGAGATCTTCGCCTACGAATATTACCGCCACGCCCTTTTCTTTCTGAGCGTTCAAAAGGTTGTAGATAGTGTAGGAAGAATTTATATCGAGTCCTCTTACCGGATACGCCGCCATAAGCACGGTGGGAGCTGCGGCGATTTCTCTGCCGACGAGAACTTTTTGTACGTTACCGCCCGACAATCTTCTTACCGGCGTCGATGCACTCGGCGTTGCTACTTCGAGTTCTTCTATTACGGATTTTGCAAGAGTCTTTGGATTTCCTCTTTCAAGGAATATCGTCTTCCCTTTTTTATAAGAACGGAGCATCATATTGTCCACTATGTCCATATTTCCGACAAGCCCCATACCTAATCTGTCTTCGGGTACGAAAGACAACCTTACGCCGAGTTCTCGTATCTGTACCGGCGTTTTGCTTCTCAAATCGACTACTTCGTCGTTTTTATTCGGATCGTAATAACAAATATCTCCGTCCGTCAGCTTCTGCAACCCGGCAATAGCTTCCAACAACTCTTTTTGTCCGCTTCCCGCTATCCCCGCTATACCGAGTATTTCACCCGAACGCGCAACAAACGAAACGTCGTCCAAAACCTTTATACCGTCAATATTGGTTGCGCTGACATGTGCAACGGTCAACCTGTCGACGGGATTTACGGGTTCGGTTCTGTTTATGTTAAGAGCAATCTTTTTACCGACCATCATTTCGGTAAGCTCTTTTTCGTCGGTCTCGGCAGTATTTACGGTAGCTATATGTTCTCCCTTCCTTAATATTGCTACTCTGTCCGAAATATCCATTACTTCGTTAAGTTTGTGCGTAATAATTACCACTGCCTTACCGTCTTCTCGCATCCTTCTGAGCACTGCGAAAAGTTTTGTGATTTCCTGCGGAGTAAGCACCGCCGTAGGTTCGTCCAATATTAAAATATCGGCATTTCTGTATAAGACCTTTATAATCTCGACAGTCTGTTTTTCCGATACAGACATATCGTATATTTTCTTTTTCAAATCGATATCAAATCCGTATTTTTCGGCTATTTGTTGCAATTGTGCATAACTCTTTTTTGTAAGCCAATTGAATTTGAATACATCAAACGCTCTAATAAAAGGCAAAGCCGCGTATTTGAGCACCTTTTTTGCCGAATTTATAAATTTTTCCTTTTGGTTTTCGCTCTTGCATTCGCTGAAACGTTTTTTTATCTCGCTTGCACGTTCTTTTATCGTAGGATAATAATTTTTTTCTCCGAGAATTATGTTTTCAGCCGCACTGAACATATCGACCAGCTTGAAATGCTGATGTATCATTCCTATATGATTATCGAAAGCGTCTTTCGGAGAGCGTATTACGACTTCTTGTCCGTCGATATATATGTGTCCTTCGTCCGGGAAATATATTCCGGAAATCATATTCATAAGCGTGGTTTTTCCGCTGCCGTTCTCTCCGAGAATAGCCAAAACTTCATTCTTACGAATATCGAGATTTACGTTTTTGTTGGCGACTATCTCGCCGAAATATTTGCAAATACCTTTAAGTTCTATTGCAATCGGGTTCAAATTGACCTCCCACCCTTTTCCTTTTTACTTCTTAAACCTACTAAATGAATAGGCGGAGCAATAATACTCCGCCGGTATTCATCTGTTTTTTTCTTATTAACCTTCTTTGGTAAGAATAGTTATTCCGTCGATGTCCATATCGAAATACGGAGCCGAACGATATTCGGATTCGTGGAAATATCCGTCTTTGATAGCTTCGGTTTCGGGAACGTAATCTCCGGCGTCATCGACGTCTGCGAGATAATTGGAGACGGTAACTCCCTTTACGGTAAACTTGCTGCAATCGAACACATGAAGAGTTCCTGCTTTAAGTTGAGCTTTTACTTCGTCCAATTTTTCCTGAGTTCCGGGAGCGGCTGCTGTGCCTACTTCGGTAAGAAGTACGGAATCTGTAGCGATGGTTCCTACCCAGTCTACTTTGATTTCTTCACCGGCGATAGTTTGATTAACAACGTATTTGTAGTAAGGAGCCCAGTTAATTCTGGAAGAGATGATGTACGTGTTCGGGCAAGCGGAAGCGGTGCTGCCGTTATAACTTACGTTAGGAACGCCAGCTTCTTCACAAGCGTTAGGTGCACCCATGGAGTCCGCATGCTGGGAAATTATTGCACAACCGCGCTGAATAAGAGTGTTTGCACCTTCTTTTTCTGCGGTAACGTCGTACCAAGAACTCGTAAACGTAACGTCCATAACTACGTTGGAAACGACGGACTTAACTCCGAGATACCAAGCGGTGTATCCGCTCTTAACTTCGGCATAAGGAAAAGCTCCGACATAACCTACTTTAACATTTCCGTTGCTATCGAAATTGTTGGCTTTAAGGGCTCCGGCTTCTTTCATCTGGGCAAGTTTCATACCTGCGGCAACGCCTGCAAGATAACGACCTTCGTAGATGGAAGCGAAAGCATTGTAATAGTTCCCGTAGTTAGCGGTGTGAGCTTTGGTTCCGGTCGCATGAGCGAAACGAACAGTGGGGAATTCCCAAGCGGCCTGCATCATATATTGTTCATGTCCGAAACTGTCTGCAAAAATGATGTTGCATCCTTCTTCCACAAGCTCTACGGCTGCATTATAACATTCGGGACCTTCTTTGATGTTCTTCTTCATCACAAGTTGAGACTCTTTAAGTCCGAGTTCTGCGACAGCTAAATTCATAGCGTCAATAAAGTTCTTATCGTACGTGGAAGACTCGTCGTGCAAGCAAATAAGACCTATCTTAATGTCTTCTTTCGCTATTGCTTTGAGATCTACTACACGTTCGTCTTTTTGGCAAGCCGTCAAGGCTACGCAGAGAGCTGCCGCGACTGCGAGTACGAGTACAACTGCTAACACTTTGTTCAGTTTCTTCATGGTTTGAATTCCTCCAAAATTTATTTTTTTGTTTTTTTAATCTCTGAAAGTGAGCGAATCGTCGGTCATCTTGTCGATAATAGCGAGCGATTCCACTCTTATACCCTGTTTTCTCAAACGGTCTCCGCCGCCCTGAAAACCTTTTTCTATCACTATTCCGCAACCTACCAAAGTAGCTCCGGCTTGTTTAACCAAACCGATAAGCCCTTCGAGAGCGGCGCCGTTGGCTAAAAAGTCGTCTATAATAAGCACTCTGTCCGTCGGCAACAAAAACTCCTTAGAAACAATAATGTCATATACTTTTCCGTGCGTATATGACATCACTTTTTCGGTATAAACCGTTTTGGCTATGTTTTTGGTCTGAGTTTTCTTCGCAAAGAGCATAGGGCAGTCGAATTCTTTGGCGGTAAACCCCGCTATCGTTATGCCGGACGCTTCTATGGTGAGAATTTTATTTACCCCGCAGCCCGCAAAAATCCCATAAAATTCTTTACCGATTTCGGTCAGCAACCCGACGTCCACCTGATGGTTGAGAAAACTGTCAACTTTCAGAATATTGTCGGGATAGACTCTACCGTATTTAAGAATTTTATCTTTCAATAGCTGCATCGGCAAATCACCCTCCCTCAATGAATACATTCTCATTGTAGAAAATCAAAAAATCGATGTCAAACAATTTTCGTCAAAATAACGAATATTTTTTATTCTCGATTTTTTACTATTTTTTTCTTGACAAACACTCTCGAAATATGTTAGCCGATTTCCTCGCGCGCGTACGCGTGCGTATATGCGTACGCATGCGTACATTATATATTACGCCTCGCCTTACGCTCCCCACCGTCGCGGCATACGAAAACGCCGCCCTTTCGGACGGCTTTTTAATCTTACTAAAAAGTTATTATTTGTTAGAACGCTTTTTCAATTCTTCTTCGCAAATCTTAGCAACGTTGCTTGCGGGGACTTCGTCGTAACGAGCGAACTCGGTCGAGAACTTGCCCCTGCCCTGAGTCATACTGCGAAGGTCGATTGCGTAACGGTGCATTTCGGACTGCGGAGCTTCGCCGGTAATTTCGGTTTTGCTTCCTACGGTGTTCATACCGAACACTTTACCCCTACGTTTGGTAAGGTCGCCCATTACGTCGCCCATATATTCGGTGGGAACTACTACGCTCACGTTTACGATAGGTTCGAGAAGAACGGGGTTGGCTTTGGGGATACCTTCCTTAAAGGCTATCTTCGCCGCTTCGATAAACGCCGCTTCCTTACTGTCTACGGGGTGGTAGCTACCGAAATACAATACCGCTCTGAAACCTACCATGGGACAACCTGCAAGTACGCCCGCAGATTTAGCTTCGATAAGACCTTTTTCTACCGCGGGGAAGTACTGCTTCGGTACCGAACCGCCTACGATTTCTTCGGCGAATTCGAAGTCAATGTCGGGAGCCGGTTCGAAACGGATATAAACGTCGCCAAAAAGTCCGCTGCCGCCGTTCTGCTTTTTGCATCTTCCTTGCTGTTCGACTTTCTTTCTTATGGTTTCTCTGTAAGCTACTCTCGGTTCGGCAAGTTTAGCTTCCACTTTGTATTTTGCTTTTACCTTTTTGCAAAGTATGTCTATCTGAGTTTCGCCCATACCGCGAATGACGGTTTCCATAGTGTTTTCGTCTTTTTCGACTCTGAACGTACGGTCTTCGTCCATAAGTTTTCTCAGTCCGTCCACGAGCTTGTCCGTGCCGCCCTTGTCGTCGCAAGAAATAGCGAGAGTAAGCACGGGTTTCGGGAAGTCGATGGGCGGGAAGACTATATTAGCACCCTGAGAACAAAGAGTATCGCCGGTTTTGGTTATGCTGAGTTTAGCAAACGCTCCCATATCGCCTGCGTTGAGAACGGGAACCTGTTCCTGCGTTTTGCCTTTAAGAATATACAGGGTAGAAATCTTTTCCTGTTCGTCCTTTCTCATATTTATGAGCATATCGCCGGTTTTTACGCTGCCGCCGTAAACTTTGAAAAGGTTAAGTTTTCCTACAAACGGGTCTACTATCGTCTTGAACACTCTGCAAACGGTCACGCCGTTTTCGTCGTAATTGAGTTCTATTTCTTCATCGCCTTTCTTAGCTTTCGCGAGAGTGTGTTCGCCGGGATAAGGAATATAATGAACGATATTTTCGAGAAGGTCGCAAAGAACGGGTTTGCCGGTGGCTACGCCGCTCACTACGGGGATAAAATCGCCTGCCGCGATAAGGGTCTTCATCCCTCCTATCTTGTCTTCTTTCGTAAGTTCTACGCCGTCGAAGAATTTTTCCATAAGCTCTTCGCTTGCGGAAGCTATGGTTTCGGTAAGTTCGGCGTTGTCCGTGTTCATAGCGTCGGTAAGGCTTGCGGGAACGGCAATTTCCGCTCCGTATACGTCGTACGCCTTGCCGGTAAGCACGTCTACGTATCCTTGCATATTCGTGCCTTCGACAATCGGGAATTCAATCGCGCAAACTTTACTGCCGTATTTTGCCTTAATAGCGTCTACGGTGGTAAAGAAGTTGCTGTTTTCTTTATTTAAGCCGTTAATAAACAAAATTACGGGGATTTTGCGTTCGGTGCAGTAGTCGAGAGCCTTTTCTGCGCCTACGCTAAGGCTGCCGCTTGCTTGCGTAACCACTATTGCGCCGTCGCAAACGGTAAGAGCGCCCACCATTTCGCCTTCGAAATCGAAGAATCCGGGAGTATCTATTACGTTGATTTTGTAATCTTTATAAAGAACGTAACTCGTAGAAAGAGAAATACTCATCTTTCTGTTGATTTCTTCGGCGTCATAGTCGCTTACGGTAGTACCGTCGTCAACTTTACCGAGTCGGTCAATAGCTTTCGTATTAAAGAGCATAGCTTCGAGAAGAGAAGTCTTTCCTTCGCCGCCGTGTCCGATAAGAGCGATATTTCTTATTTTTTCTTTACTGAATACTGCCATATATATCTCCTATTTTTGATTTTTTTAGCAACTATTACTATGATAACATTATTCTATGCATATTTCAAGGGGGAATTTTCTAAAAAAAATGTCCTAAAACCGCCGCTTTACGCTCCCTGCCCAAAAAAACTTGAAACAAACGACTGCGGCTATCCGTATTTGCAATAGCGGTTTTTCAAAAATATTCGATTAGTCGTTATCCGTAATCATAAAAAAAGAAGCCCCAAACGAACTTCTTTTCGAATTCCTAATTTACGATAAATCAGTCTTCCGTTTTCCCGCCTTTAACTTCGAGCGCAAATTTATCGCTTGCGTTGAGCGGAGAAACCGCTTTTATTCCCGTCGCTTCTTCGTATTCTTTCTTCGCTACGTTGGCTACCCGCCCGCCGCGATGAGCGACCGATTTATTCTGCTCGAAAGTGGACGGCGTTTCCTGCTTCGATAAAGTCGTAGTCGTAACTTCCGCAAGCATATTAAGGACGAGTTCTATATCCGTCATATTG
>CAZUJW010000005.1:50749-81447 GCA_964620655.1 uncultured Christensenella sp. | reverse complement strand
CCTTGTGAAAAAGAAAGCGTGCTCGGTCGAGCCGAGCTTCGCAACTTGCGGCTCGCGTGTGTCTTTGTTACTTTCCGTTCACGCCGAACAGAAAGTAAAAAGCTAATCTTATAGAGAAAAACGGAATAGGACAATTAGCTCATTTTTCACTCATTTTTTCAGGAAAGCATTGCAAATTTTCCTGACAGATGTTAAAATTATTTTTATAAGGGCACTCCGTCGGACGGGGTATCCGTTTTGCGAAAAAATAATATTTCGGAGGAAAATATGTTGCACGAAGTCAAAGATAACGTAGAAAGCATAACCGAAGAAGCCGCTAAGACTATATCGGAAGCGGTAGAAGCCTCCAAAAAGTCGGCTAAAAGGACTTTGAACGTTATTATAGGGTCGGTAGTCTACGTAATAGCTTTACTTATCGTTTATCTTATCGTAAGTCTGACCGTCAAAGACTTTTGGTCGGTAAGCTGGCTTATCCCCGTCACGGGTATTCTCGTAGGCGGTATGGGACTCTCTATCTTCTATGCGATTAAGTCGTCTATGGCAAAAAAGTACGTTTTAATGCGCGTCCTTATAGCTTCGGCTATCACAAGCGGAATTCTCGCTACTTACTTCCTTTTTTCCGTGCTTGCCGACAACGCGTGGTCGTTAAGCTGGATACTGTTCCTGTTCTTGCCCGTTACTATTACGGGAGCCGACCTTATCGCCTGCATCTGCACGGAAAGTAAATGGACTCTTTTTTCTTTGGAAACTTTCATTATAGTAGCCTCTACGATGACTTACGTTATACTCGGAATAACGGGCTTTATGCCCTGGCACCCCGGTTGGCTCTTGCCCGTGCTTGCTTTGCTCGTGACGGTGGTGATTACGCTCGTTGCGTTAAAAAATAAAATTTTCAAAAAGAAATAATCGGTTTTTCTTAAAAAAATTCTACGGTCGCTTAACGGCGACCGTTTTTCGTTATCCGAAACTTATTTTTTTACAGAAACTTAATATCTTTCCAATTCGTGTATTTCACAAACGCCACGCCCTGAATTTGCGTAACGTCGGCGTAAAAATTACCGACGTGGGAGTCGTAGGAATTAAGTCTGTTGTCGCCTAAGAAAAAGACTTTTCCTTCGGGGACTACCACTTTCATTTCGGTATACACTCCGTCGATGGGTTCGTAGATATAATCTTCTCTCAATATTTCGCCGTTGCGATAGACGTGATAAAGAGAGTCGTCGTAAGAATATTTTATTTCTATCTCGTCGCCGGCTAAGCCTATTACTCTTTTTATAAGGTACCTGTTTTCGTCGGGAACGTAAAAGACTATTATATCGTCGTACTTTACTTTCGTCGTTCTGAACAGAACTACGTTTTCGCCGTCGTGAACGGTATTTTCCATCGACTGCCCCTTTACCGGATAGATTACGAGATAGTTGTGGCTGAAATAATAAGTGCCGCCCATCACGACAAGAAGCACGACGACAAATATTATTATTCCTATTAGTGATTTTTTCTTGTTCCGCCTTACGTCGGTATTCGGATTGACGTCCACATTTACTCCTATATAAACATTATTTTGCCGACGGTTACGCCGCTCGTAAGCACGGTAAGGCTCTTTACGCTTTCCCAACTTTCAAGGGGTTGCATATTCCTGTCCTTAAAAGCGTTCGGCGTCAAAAGAAGGCTGAAGAAGGTTTCCGCACTTTCTATTTCCTTACTCGTCTTGTATTCCGCGTTGTCCCCGTCGACTACGCTTACATTCAGAACGTAACTCTTTTCGGGTGAATACGTATCTATCTGCAAAAGTCTCGTTTCGTCGAAACCGGTTTTGTTCCCGATAGAATAACTTACCATTCCGCCCTTGTCGCAGCAAAGACCTTTAAGACCTATCGGCAGAACTTCTTCCCTTAAAGAACTTTTCATAATGACGGTATCGTCGCTTATTTCCACGAAACCGTTCTCGTCCGGGTGTTGAAAAATTATAGGGTTGATGACCGATTTGCTTGTCTTTATCTTCTTATCCTTTAAGTCGACGTAGACCACTCCGCCGTTTGCGACAAAGCCGTTGACGTACTCGACTTCGGCATACGCAAAGAGCATTTTGCTGCCCACTCCCGCTTTAAGACGGGCGATATAACCGCCGTCGCCTATAAATTCGCCCGCAGATTCACGCCAGAATCTCGTGGAATGGTTGTTGTCGCCGTAAGAAAATCTCACTTTGACTTCCTTTATTTTTACGCTGTCGTCGGCTTTAACTTCGCCGTAAAGATCCCCTTCCGAATTTATGTTGACGGTAAGGACGGGTTTTTTCGGCGGTAAGCTCAAAAGAAACACGCCCGCAATCCACTTAATCACAGCGTCGAAAGTCTTTTTGTCGATGTTGTCCCTGTATCCCGCGCTGACGCAAAGGCTCGTTTCCGACTGCATAAGGGACATTAAAGCGGGAGTGCGGTCAATATCGCTCTCGGTGCCGTTGCTGCCGATAGCGATAATTGCGGGGACTTTGACCCTCTTGGCGTAAGCCGTTCCGCTCACCGAAGTAATCCACTGCATAAGGTCGCCTTCCACGGACAAAACCTTGTCGCTGCCGTATCTTGGGTAATCGAAATACTCTCTGTATCCCGCTCCCGCTATAAGGACAAGCCCTATCGGACGGGAATCGGTGCCGACGGTCTGTAAAGCTATCTCAGTGCCTTTTCTTAATCCCATAACGACTACGTCGCCTTTCGGCAAAAGCCCGTTTATAGCGGATATTATCTTTCTCATTATCTTAGTATAAAGGTAAAAACAGGTTTCTTTCGCCGTCGGGCAAACCTCGGTAAGGTGTTTGTTTCCGTCAAAGTACCGTCCGTAACTTAACGATTCCGGGTAGGAAGTAAGGCTCTCTTCAAACACTCCGCTGTAATCGGGAACAACCACGCAAAAACCTTCTTTGCAAAGTTCGTCCACCACGTCCTGCTGAGCTTTCTTGGCGTAATCTCCGATAAGGACCACTACGTTGCCCCTTTCGTACTCGGGGGAATAGACTTCGGTTTCTATAACGACGTCGCCGTCGGACGCTGAAAACACCGTCACCGCCAGGCGACGGAATATTCCTTCCGTTTTTACGACTTCTATTTTGCCGTCGAAAGTTTCGTCGAAATCCGCCCAAAGTAAAGACGGAGTCATAAGCTCGTTCATATAATTTCCCTTTATTTCTTATTACTGCATAAATGCCGTTACTTTATTGTACCACAAACGGCGCGAATTTTTAACTGTTTTTTCTTTTCTTTATTCTCTTTTTCGTTATTCGCATAAGGCGGATACACTCTATAAAGTACGGATCGAAGGCGTTTATGCCGAATTTAAGAATTTCGATAAGCCCCGCTATCTTGTTCGGGTCGGGGTTTTCGCATATTTTTACGGAAAAATTTTCTTTCGCAAACTTTTCGTATTCGTCCAACCTTAACAAAAACCCGTAGTAGTCCTTTTCTTCGCTCCAGGCTCTCTCCGCCACCGCAAAAAGTCTCGGGTATGCTCTTAATTCCCACGTCTTTATATCGGGAATAAATTCCGCCCATACGGGCGTTTCCAAACCCTTTACTCTGTCGGTCAATTCCTTTTCTTCTTTATAATTATAGGTCTTTTTTAACGGCGTCATTCCGCAAGGATAGTCGAGATAAAGACTTGAAAACGGACTGTATATTATCTCTTTTCCGCTTTTTGCCGCCGCTATCGCCGCGTTTTTACACTCTTTACTTTCTTTCCAATACTGAACGGCGTAGTTGCCTTGTACGTTGCCGCCGAGCGTTCCGTCGTTCCAAAGTACCGCTTTACGCCCCTTTTTAGCAAGGTAATCTATCGCTACGTTCATAAAATACCCCTGCAAGGCTTCTTCGTCGGCAAGGTTTTCTTCTTCTATCTTTTTGCGGCAGTCGGGACACTCGGTATAACGATACTTCAACGCTTCGTCGCCGCCTATATGTATGTATTCGTACGGAAAAAGTTCCGTCACTTCGTCGAGTACGTCTTTTATAAACTTATAAGTCGTATCTTTCCCCGCGCAGGCAATTTCGCAATGTATTCCGAAATGTTCGCTTACTTCTTTCTTTTCTCCCGTGCAACCGAGATGCGGATAAGCGGCTATCGCCGCGGTAAAATGCCCCGGCATGTCGATTTCGGGTATTACGTCAATAAACCTTTCTTTGCAAAATTCGACTATTTCTCTGATTTCTTCGGCAGTGTAGTAGCCTTTAACTTCCTTGCCGTCCTTTCTCGTCTGTTTTCTTACCGAGCCGATTTCGGTAAGAAGCGGATATTTTTTTATTTCTATTCTCCACCCCTGGTCGTCGGTAAGGTGCCAATGAAACTTATTCATCTTCACGCTCGCCGCGACTTCGATTTCCTTTTTTATTTCGTCCACGGTAAAGAAGTGTCTGCAACAATCCATCATAAAACCCCTGTAAGCGTACTTAGGTTCGTCTTCTATCGTAAAACAGGGGATTTTGCCTTTATATTCGTAAAAAATCTGGTCGAGAGTTTTTTGAGCGTAAAATTTACCTTTCTTGTCGGAAGAAAAAACCCTTATGCCCGTCTTGTCGGCGACGATAGAGTATTGTTCGGGTTTCATCGTCGGGTCGTAGTCAAAATAAACTTCTCTTGCGGCTTCGCCTACGTCGGTTTTTAATTTCTTTACTGCGGGTAAAATATGCATATTCTATATCCTTTTCGTATCGGGTAAATAATAATCTCTCGTTCCGTCGGAAACGACGATTTCGGTAAGACTTACTTCTGCGTTCGTCACGCCCGCAAAGTTTATTACGGCAATGCTGCCGTCGACAAAACCGGTCTTCGACACGATAATAAATTTTATCGTCTTCGTATCTACGAAATACGAAGTCACTGTTACGCCCAAATTAGTCGAAATATCCAAAGTATTAAGACTCTTATCGCACAAATCGCCGTTGCCCTTTACAGTAAAATAAACCGCGCGAAAACCGCAATCTTCCCCTTGCGAAAGAACGATTTCTCGTCCTATCCCCGTCGGATACGCCGACTGATTTACGCTTACTCTCGCTTTGGTCACTATCTCCCGCGACGGATAATTAAGGTAGACTACTTCGTATTCGGCGTTTAAGACTATTTCGCCGTAAGTAACTGTAAGTGTCTTTAATCCCGTAGTACTCGTGTCGAACCCGGTAAGCATGCTGCTTTCGACTGCGACTTCCTTAACCGAACCGTCCTTGAACGTAACGTTTAACTTCGCCGTGTCGAAACAAAACTCTTCGTCCACGTCGAAAGTTTCTTTCACGCTTCCGTCTGCTATTACCGCCGATACGGCTATTTCGGCGTCCTTATTTTTACATGCGGCGAGACCGAAACAGGATATTACCGTAATAACGACAGCCGTTAACAACAAAACCGATTTTTTCATATTCATACGCCCACCCCGTACGTTTCCGTAAGCAGAACGTAATCGCTCAAAGTGTACTTTCCGTCGCCGTTCATATCGAGAAAAATATCTGCGTCCTTACGCTGACGGAACAAGGCTTCCGCCCAATAGTAGCGGTCGTTTTCGTCCACTACGCCGTTGCCGTCGGCGTCGCCTTTTACGAATATACGATAAGTCATAACCGTCTTCCCGTCGCCGTCGGTAAGTTCTATTTTCATACCGTCAATAACGTACTCTTCGCCGTTTATCGACGGTTTGACTTCGTATTTTACCTTTCCGTCGGTCTTAACGAAACGGATATTAAGATACGAAGAAAAATACCCGACCGCTTCTTTCAACTTAGTCGCCCGCGTAAACAAAACGTACCCCGAGCCGTAATTAACTACGGCGGCGGAAGAACCCGATGCGAGGGAGCTGTCGTCGGAAGCAAGCACGTTGACGGAATACTCGTTTTCCACCCCGTAAATACTTACGCCGAGACGTTGAAGTCCTTTCTTCGTAGCCTGAAATTTTTGCGCGTACAGAGAATAATAGTTTTCCGCGGGTACGGAAATTTTATTGCCCGCAAAGTCGAACGTAAGTGTTCCGCCGCTTAAATCGAGAGTTTCGCCGTACTTATACAAAGTTTTTATTTTACCTTCCTGCGTTATGGATAAAAGGTCGTTTTCGTCTACCGCGATTACCGTTTTAGAACACCAGATATCGGGTTTTTCGGTAGAAGTTATTTTAACGGTCTGCTTTGCGTAAAGGGTTTGTTTCGAGTATCCCGTTATCGTATAGTCGGTCGGGTTCATAACTTTTTCCGTGCCGTCTTCGTATACGCCTATTACGGTTATGCTCAGACTTTCGTTTTTCCCTACCATCGTTACGGAGTTTCGTTCCGATATTTTCATAGAAACAAGGTCGCTGACTACCGTTATTTCTATCGCTACCGACAGATTAAACGGAAGATAAGTGACTACCGCTTCGTACTTGCCCGACACGGACGTGTCCACCCCTTCGACTTTCCACTGCGACTCGTCGGTAAGGTCGTATTTTATTTCTTTCATCCCTTGCTTAACGTAGGTGACCGCCACCGTAAGTCCGTCGAGAGAAAGTTTTTCTCCCGCTTCGTATATTACCTTGTCGGGATTTTTTATTACGTCGAGTCTTTCCGTCTCCAACTTGTCCGATATAGTCAGATCGAAATAATACTTTATTACTTCTCCGTCGTCGTCGGTATAGACTATCGCAGCTCTTTGCGTGCCGATAATTTCGGGATTATATTCCAAAACGTACTTGTCGGGGCTTGCCACGACGTACTGACTGTAACCCGAAAACAGAACTTTAACCCTTATATCGGGAGTTTCGCCGTAGTTTATTTCGGCGTTTCCTTCCACTATAATATCCCGTACCTTGGTGCCGCCGTAGCCGTTCACGTCGATATAAAAAGATATTTCTTCGTCGGTCCTTTCCGAAACCTTTACCGTAACGCCGGTATTGCTGCCGTCGGTAAGGAAAATATTCCTTTCGTCGTACTTGGCGGTAACCGTCTGTGTGCCGAGAGAACGGAACCGTTCGTTATCGTCGCTTAAATATGCGTAGGATAAATTCGTGAGTTCTTTGGTTTTTGTGACGCCGGTGCTTGCGACCGACGGACGATAGACGTAAACTTCGTCGGGGTTTTTCGTATTCTGCCGTCTGCCGTCTTCGTTACCTTCGACGGAAGTATTGACCCTGTATACTATAAGTCCGCTACCGCTCAGTCCGCTGTCGTAGACGGATACGGAATTGTTCCTGTATTCGAAATAAATACTTTCGTTTTCGTTAATGACGAGTCTGTACACAAGAATATCTTCCGCCGTTGCGGTAGAAACGGGTTTTAACGAGTACGTTCCGCTCGTCTTAATATCAATAAGCTGATTATCGCCCACGCACCCTAAATACTTGTCCCTTAAATATACCGTCGGATATTGCGGCGTGGACTGATTGAGATGCATTATATCCCACTGCCCTACCTGAACGTAATCCTTGTCGTAATAGTAGTGATACAAATCGGGCATACCGAAAACGTGCCCCGTTTCGTGGCACAAAAACCCTACGTCTACCGTTTCTATAAAGTTAAGAGAAAACTTATTGACCGTCACGCCGCCGAGCTTTGCCGTAACCTGCCCCGAAGACTGGCTTAAAGTAGCAAGTTCCCACGAGTGCGGCCACAAAAGCCCGCCCCAACCGCTTCCGTCGGAGTCTTCGCCGCTTACTAAAAAAGATACGCTGTCTACGTACCCGTCGCCGTTGCCGTCCACGTTATACCCGTCGAAATCGAAATGACTCGCCGCCTCTTTAAGCGCAGAGTTAAGAAGGTCGCTTTCGGCTGCGGTACGCTTAGAAGAACCGTTCGTTATATTCTTATAATAACTTCTCTTATTGCTCGCCTTGTACACGAACAATTCCCCGTCCGCTTCGGGGAAAAGAGTAGTTATGCCAATCTGTCCGTAACTAATCGTGGAATAGTAATCTTGCAAAGAATTGCTCCCGCCTATATAATAATTCCTGACCGCGTCGGTAAAAGAAGCTCTCGTCTGCTCTACGCTCTCGTCGGCAAAACATATAAGGACGACAGGGTTTACTATATCTCCCCTGACGGCTTCCGCCGCCTTTATTTCGGAATTATCGTAAGTTATGACGTTATCCGCCGAATTAAACCCGTAAGAAACGCATGCCTGACACCCTACCGCCAAACATACAATAACGAAAATTAAAATTATTTTTAATTTATTGTTCTTATTCATATAACTTATTATTAGTTATATTATACATTGATATATATATAAAGTCAATTTTAGTTTTTGGCAGAGCGTCCCACGCACATTGCTTTACGCAGCAAAAAACGGAAGAAAGTAATTTTACGTAAGCGGTATATGGTAAAACGACAAAAATGCGTAAAAAAAGAACCGCTCTTGCGAACGGTTCTTTTATCTTACCGTAAACTATTTATTAGTCTTCGTAATCGTCTCTTCTCGCTGCTCTGCCGTCTCTCATAAGCTGTCTTCTTATTTCAGCCATATTGATTTGCGGATAAACGTTGGGGGCGACGACGTAGCCGTATCTGTACGGGGCCTGCATATTGCCATAACCGGCGTTTTCTTCTCTGCCCGAACGCATTTGTTCGGTTTTTTTGCCTTTGCCTTCCTTGACAAGTTTGACGTCTTCTTTGCCCATTCCGCGGAGCAAGCCTATCATAAAATTGGTCAAAATCATCCAACCTGCGAATATAAGGAATACCGTACGGACGGACATAAGGGTTACTATCGCATAGAGAAGACCGTTGTTGTTAAGCCACGCCATACTCATATAGTCGAGGACGCCGCGGGATTCGTTGCTCGGGGTAAGGGTAATCGCTTTGCCGTTGTAGGAAATATATATGGGAGAACCGAGTATATCCTTGTCTCCGATAATTTTCGCAATGTCGTTGCTCATGAGCGGTATAGCCGCCGGCAAAAGATCTCCGACTTCACCGCCAATGTTCAACTCTATATCCATAGGTTTGCCCATCATATCGAGTACGTTCCACAAAACGGGGTCGTTCTTTACTTTTTCTAACGCTGCGTCGTACAATGCGAAGTCGACGTTTTCCATATTCTTAGTTCTGTCGTCGGTCATAAGGTGGATAAGAGTGGGAATGGTAAGACGATCGTCGTTAGCCATACCTATCCACGGATCCACGAAAGAAGCGTATCCGTCGGAATCTATGCTCGCAAACTGAATAGTAAGGAGTTTTTTCACGTTTTCGTTTCTTACGCCCTGTTCCTGATACTCTTCGAGGGTATATCCGCCCTCTTCGTTTTCGTGGGGCAGGTTGTGCGCATTGTACGCTCTTCTTATATATTCGTCTTTAAGCGCTACGTGAACGTCGGCTCTCGCCTGATAATTGTCGACTAAGTCTTCATAATATACCGTGTTGCTGGTTGCGTCGGCAAAGAAGTCGGGCAAAGCGAAGTCCACCACTATCCAGAAACCGCAAAGGGTGAAGAATATCACGAGACAAAGAGTAATAGTCTGTTTTAATTTCGATTTTTTCTTACTCTTAACCACGCAGATGAACGCAATGTAATAGATAAGAGCCATTACCACCGCCACGATAATTCCCACAAACACCATTACGCCGTAGCTTATTCCGCCCTTTATTATGGGGAGGTTTATTACGACGACCAAAGCAATGAGCGCGGGAAAACCTAATATATGTAAAATTACTTGTAATGCTTTTTTCATATTAACGTCTGCCTCCGTTTACTATAAGCGAAAACGCCTCGTCCTCTTTACGTTTGTTTACGTAGAAAAGTACCGTCATCAACGCGATAATACCCGCGCAGATATAACCGAATTTTCTCGCCAACATAAAAGGATAATACTGAGCCAACTCTCCGCGAGCTTTAAGCGTGTAAAGTTCGGTAAGAGAATAAGCGAATCTGTCGGCGGGATAACCGCTCGTAGACATAGTGACGTGTCCTATATTGTCGCCGATAAGCACGCTGCCTACGTTGGCTCCGTGAACGGTAGCGTAGTAGTTAGCCAAAGCGTAAGTACGCAAGGTTTCATCCTTAATAAACGAGAACTTAGGCTTCAACGTGGGATATTGATAATAAGAGAAGTTAGCCAATATATCGAGAAGTTGGTCTTCCGTGATAGGTTTGGTTACGTCTATTCCCATACCGGCGAGAGTAGCTCCGAGTCCTTCGTCCGCGGACATGCCTTCGAGAAGTCCGTTTACTACGTCGAGCAATTTTTCAACGCTCAAAGACGTAAGGTCGCTTTTGCTGAGTCCCACGCCTGCGAGCAACTTGTCTATATCGTAGAATCTGCCTACGATGGTAAGAATGGAACTGTTGACTACGCCGCTGCCCAACGCTCCGAGAATTTTGTCGAGGCGTTCTACGTTAAGCATATAGGTATAAGCCTTGCCGCCGTTGCCGTAAACTTCCTGATATTCGGCGCTGTTTTTATAAGCTATCCATTCGCTGTCGCTGTCGAGAGCTTTGAGCGCCTTAGTAAGTTCTTCGTCGGCGTTTTTACCGTTACTTTCGTACGTTACGGTTACGTTACCGTCTTTATCGGTGGTTTCTACCTTATTGTGTTCGATATCGAATTTTGCCTGATTGTAATCGATAAGCACGTTAAGAGCCTGGTTATATCCGAAGATAAAGCCGTCGGCGTAAAGACCGTTTATGCTGTAATAAGCGTCTTCTTTCTTGTCGTAAGTCACCTTGCTCAATACGTAATCGGCGTCGGTCATATCTTTCTTGGCGATGCCTTTTTCTTTGGCGTTGGCGATATCGTCGACTTTGTTGCCGTTATAGTCGCCGTAGTTTTTGGACTTGTATTCGATGTTATAAATTTCGCAGAACTTGTACACGTCTTCGCCGTACACTGTGGCTACGCCGTCTTTATCCGTCGTCCAGGTCTCCACCCAACCCGCTTCGTACTTGTAAGTATTGAGCGTAACTCCGTACTGAGCGTATTTTTCGGATATTTCGTCATACTTCTTTGCGACGTAGATATCGCAGAACACCGAACCGCCCAAAACGAAAAGGACGGACACAATCAGCATAAACATCGTACGCGCGTTGTAACTCTTGGTAATCAGACTGATAATTATTTGCAACACCACCGAAACGAGCCACATAGCCGTGCAAGCGATAATTCCGTACCACTTGATATCGGTATAAGCGTCCCATTTGAAAAGGCACATAGAACCCACTATCGTAAGAACGATAAAGAGCGGGAATCCGAGCAAATAGGATATTGTCTTCAAACAACGATAACGATTATGCTTTCTTCTGAGCTTTGTCATATTCATTGCATCAACTCTCCTAAGTTAAAATTTCTACTTTATTATACATTACGTATCCGCCTTAGTCAATAGCTAAATTTTTAATTTAATATTAGTTTAATATACGCACGCGTGTGAAAAATAATCTCTGTCGGCGTAAATTTACCGCTCTTACGGAAAGTAAAAACCGCCTACTTTTAGCTAAATAGTTTTCTAATCGGCAAAAACGTGTTAAAATCGTCGTATGAACTATGATATTACCGTAACCTGCGCTTTCGGAACGGAAAGCGTATTAAAAAAAGAACTCCGCAAAATGTCGTTTTTCGACGCGAAAGCGATAGACGGCAGTATAAACCTGTCGGGCGACGAACTCGCCGTGGCGAAACTCAATATGTTTCTTCACACAGCCGAAAGAGTGTATATTAAGGTAGCGACTTTCCCCGCAAAGTCTTTCGACGAACTTTTCGACTCGGTTTATTCCCTGCCGTGGGAAAACTATCTTACTAAATTAAGCAGGGTAATCGTCAACGGAAAATCGGTAAAAAGTCAGCTTTTCTCCCTGTCCGACTGTCAGAAAATCATTAAAAAAGCAATTTTCAAACGGCTTGCTTTCGCCACAAAAACTTCGTATTTTCCCGAAAACGGCGCAGAAACCGAAATAGTATTTTCAATAAGGAACGATTTATGCACGCTCCTTATAAACACTTCCGGAAAAGGACTTCACAAACGGGGCTACCGCGACTTCGTCGGGGCGGCTCCGATGAAAGAAACGCTCGCCTGCGCATTGCTGCTTTTGTCGGGTTTTTCGGCGGAAAGACCTTTTATCGACCCGTTTTGCGGTTCGGGTACGCTCGTCACCGAAGGGGCGAGAATGGCTCTCGGCATAGCTCCCGGACGGGACAGAGATTTCGCTTACCGCCACTGGGATACCTTCGATAAATCGGTCTACGACATAAGTTTAGAAGAAGCGAGAGATAACGAAAATTTACGGAAACTCGACTTCGCGGGCTACGATATAGACCCCGACGCCATAAAATTATCCTTACGCCACGCCGAAAAAGCGGGGGTAAGAAATTACGTTCATTTTCAGGTCCGCGACGTAAAAGAATTGAGTAGTTCGTTAAAAAACGGCGTAATAGTAACAAATCCCCCTTACGGCGAAAGACTGCTTACTCCGAGAGAAGTGAATTTACTTTACCGCACTTTCGGCGACGCGGTAAAAAATCTTCCCGACTGGGAAATAAACGTAATAACCGCCGCTCCGCAGTTTGAAAAGGCTTTCGGCAGAAAATCCGACGCCAACAGAAAGTTCTTCAACGCTGACAAAGAGTGCCACTACTATATGTATAACCGTTTCGGCAATTCTCCGAAAAAATAGTCCGTTCCGACGGAAAAACGAAAACGAAAAAGAGCGAAAACGATTACGTTTCCGCTCTTTTTGCAAAAAAATATACTTCAAGGATAAACTATTATCTCAGATACGCAAATTATTTTTTCAGGAAAGAAAAAAGTCCTTTCTTTTCGTAATTTTCCGTCTTTATCCCCAACACTCGATAACCGGTGGATTCAACGGCTTGTTTCAATTGCTCTTCGTCGAACAAATCGTCGGATATAACGACCGTTTCGCCCTTAACGTGCGAAGAAGTCACCTTTTTACAGGGAAAGTTTTTCTTATAATATCGTTGACGTGAGACTCGCACATACCACACATCATACCGTCGATTTTCAAAGTGGTTTTTTTCATAACAATCTCCTTCAGGTCATCAAACAGCGTAATTCGGATACCTTAACATACGAATATCTGTTTCGTATTCATTGCAAAGATTACTCTTTTAATCCGAAACGCCGTTGAGCGGAAATGCGAACCGTCGTTTTCGCTTCCCTAATTATCTTACCACTATTTATTCTCTCCGTCAAACAAAATGTGAACTATTTTTCATATTTTGTCTCGGATTTTTTTCGGGAGACTTATATCGATTGACAAACAGCCCCTTCGATGCTACATTATTGTAAAACGCATTGACAAGAGAACACTTGATAAAATGAAAAAACTATTTATTTTTGACCTTGACGGAACTATTCTCGACACGTTAAACGACTTGTATTCCGCGGTAAATTATTCGCTCGAAAAAAACGGACTTCCCGTAAGGAACAAACACGAAGTCGCCGCTTTCACCGGCAACGGAATAAGAAAACTTATTGATTTAAGTGTGCCGAGCGGCACTCCCGCAACGGTAACCGACGCCGTATTTAACGATTTCAAAACTTACTACGCGGAGCATTGCAACGACTCTACCCGCCCTTACGACGGCGTTAAGGATGTCTTGTCCGAACTTAAAAATAAAGGTTGCCTTTTAGCCGTGGTGTCAAATAAAATTGACTCCGCCGTTCAAAATTTAGTAAACCTGCACTTTCCCGATATATTCGACTCGGTGACGGGACAAAAGGACGGAATAAGGAAAAAACCTTACCCCGATTCGGTAAATTTCGTCCTGTCTTCCCTTAATGTTCCACGCTCGGAAGCCGTCTATATAGGCGACAGCGAAGTCGATATCGCCACCGCGAAAAACGCCGCTTTACCTTGCGTAACGGTATGTTGGGGTTTCCGCTCCGAACCGTATCTAAAATCCGTCGGCGCGACCGCCCTTATCCACTCTCCGAAAGAATTACTTAATATAAAATAACTATCCTTATATAAAATCTGCGTAAAAAAAGAACCTTCGCGAAAAAGGTTCTTTCTTTATTTAAGTTTCCGTTTTTCAGTCGACTTCTATTTGTTTTATCGCCACGCCGTTACCTTCTAAAAGGTACGTCCTTTCACTCTTGCAATAAGGGCAAATCTTGCCGTACTTTACGGTAGGATAAGTCTTTTTGCAGTCTTCGCAATAAGTCACCGCAGGAATAGTTACTATTTCCATTTCGCAACCGCGTAACAAATCGGTACGATTGGCGTTCCAATTCCAACAGTCGATAAGTTGATCGTTGACGACGGTGGATACTTCTCCTATCTCCATAACCACTTTTTTGACTTTCGACACGTTATTTTGTTTGGCTACGTCGGTGACCGCGTCGGCTATGTGAAAGACTACTCCGAGTTCGTGCATAGATTAGTCGTTGTCCTTTGCCGCTTTCTTGGCTTCCTTGGCTGCCTTTTTCGTGGCTTTGACGTACTCTTTATGCTTTTTCTGCGATTCCTTTTCTTCTTCGGTCTTCTTACCGAAAACTATCTTCATCGCGCGTTTAGCCGCGTACGGTAAGATAGCCTTGAACTTGTCTTCGCTTCTTACCATGGTGGAAGCTTCGGGGTGGTCTCTGTGGAGATGAATTGCGTCGAATTCGCACTTAGTGGTACATACGCCGCAACCGATACACTTGTTTTCGTCGACGACGCTCGCACCGCACCCTAAGCAACGGGAAGCTTCTTTTCTTACCTGTTCTTCCGTAAGCGTTCCGTGCAAATCTCTGAAAGAGTTTCTGTCGCCTTCTATGTCGCGGGCGTGTTGTCTTCCTTCGGTGTCGTAGCTGTCGATTACTATATTGTCCTTATCGAGTTCGATAAAGTCGCGACGGTTACGCCCTATGGTCATGCTCGTGCCGGGCTGTACGAAACGGTGTAAAGATACCGCGGCGTTCTTGCCGGCTTCTATTGCGTCGATAGCAAACTTCGGTCCGCTGTAAACGTCTCCGCCCACGAATATATCGGGTTCCGCCGTCTGATAGGTAAGAGCGTCCGCCACGGGATAATTGCCGTGATGGAATTCTATCTTCGTGCCTTTAATAAGGTCGCCCCACTCTATCGACTGACCGATAGCGAAAATTACGTGACTTGCGTCAATAGTCATAGTCTGTTCTTCGTCATAAACGGGATTAAAGCGTTTCGTTTCGGGATCGATTACTCGTAAGCACTTCTTGAACACTACAGATTTAACCTTTCCGTTTTCGTCCTTAATTATCTCTTTGGGTCCCCAACCGTTAAGTAAGCGGATACCGTCTTCCAAAGTTTCCGCAATTTCGGATTTGGAAGCGGGCATCGTTTCTCTGTCTTCCAAACATACCATGGATACGTTTGCGGAACCGAATCTTACGGCAGTACGGGCACAGTCTACCGCCACGTTTCCGCCGCCTATTACCACGGTGTCGCCGTCAAGACGTCTGTCGTGATTTTCGGTAGCCGCGTGTAAGAAACTTACCGCCATTTCCGCGCCGTCCGCGTCCTGTCCGGGGATACCGGGCAGTCTTCCTCCCTGACAGCCTATCGCTATATAGAAAGCTTTATATCCTTGCTTTCTCAGTTCTTCTATCGTTACGTCCTTACCTACGGTGACGTTACATTTAATCTCTACTCCGAGTTCTCTCAGAATATCTATTTCCGCTTCGATTACGTCTTTTTCCAACTTGTAAGAAGGTATACCGTAAGTAAGCATTCCGCCGGGACGGGCGTTCTTTTCAAAAACGGTGGGCTTATAACCTTTTTCCGCAAGGTAGTACGCACAGGAAAGTCCGGCGGGACCGCCGCCGATTATGGCTATCTTCTGCGCCCATTGCTTTTCCACGTTGCTGGGGATTACTATTTCTGGAACGTATCTCGTTTCCGCGTGTAAATCCTGTTCTGCAATAAACTTCTTTATATCGTCTATCGCCACCGCTTCGTCTACTTTTCCTCTTGTGCAAGCCGCTTCGCAACGCTTATTGCAGACTCTGCCGCAGATAGCGGGGAAGGGGTTGTCCTTTTTAATCAAAGCGAGAGCTTCTCTGTACTTCCCTTCCTTAGCCTTGCGGATATAACCTTGTACAGCAATGTGAGCCGGACACGCCGTCTTACAGGGAGAAGTACCGGTTTCGTAACAGTTCTTTCTGTTGTTGTCTCTGTAATCTTCGTCCCACTTGTCGGGTCCCCAGCTTAAATTGTCGGGAAGTTCGTGCTTCGGATACTTTATTTCGCCCTCTTTCGTGCAGAGTTTTTGCCCGAGTTTAACCGCGCCCGCGGGGCAGTATTCTACGCACTTGCCGCACGCTACGCACTTGTCTTTTTCTACCTTGGCGGTATACGCGCTTCTCGACATATTCGGGGTGTTGAAAAGCTGCGAAGTACGGAGAGCGTTACAAATATTGACGTTACAGTTACAGATAGCGAAAATCTTGTTCTCGCCGTCGATATTCGTTATCTGATGAACGAAACCGTTCTTTTCGGCGTTACGCAAAATCTGCATGGCTTCGTCGTAGGTTATGTCGTGACCTTTGCCGGTTTCGCGGCAGTAGTCCGCCATATCGCCTATTCCTATACACCAGTCGTCGCAGCTGTCGCCGCAGCCTTCGCCTAACTTCGAACGTCCGTAACGGCAGGAGCAAATTCCCACGCCGAGATGACCTTCGTATTTTTTGAGCCAATAGGATATATGCTCGATATCCATAGTTCCGTTTTCCATTTCGATGGCTTTTTCCACGGGAATAACGTGCATACCTATTCCCGCGCCGCCCGGGGGAACCATAGGAGTGACTTTCTGTAAGGGAAGGAAAGTCATTCTTTCAAAGAACATCGCAAGTTCGGGGTGTTCGTCCAGTTGCTTTTTTACCATATTGGTAAACTCGGCGGAACCGGGTACGAACATGGGCAATACGTATCTTCTTACCTTAGGAGCGTCCTTAATAGGTCCGTCTTTGGTGTAATTGTCGCCGTAGTCGTATTCCAGAATACCTATGTCGCTCATTTCTTTAAGAAGTTTTTTAAGCGACTCTTCGTCGTACTGCGGATTGAGCTTATGAATATCTTCCGCCGTATAATGGTGCCTTACCTTCAAGGTAAGCGCAAGGTCAACCATTTCGTCGGTAAGAATACACGCAAGTCCCCAGTATTCGGGATCGTTGACCGTCACGCCGAAAAGTTTGTGGTCGATGCAGTCGGTGATTTTTCTTGCCAATTTAAGAACGTTTTCTCTCGGATTAGGATCGCCCATAAATTCGGGAACGAACGCTTTACTCATTTCGGGCATGATAATTTTCTCCTTGTGTAGATTTTTTATTTTTTCGCTATTATATTATACAACGCTTCGGCGAGATTTTCAATACCGTCGCCCGACTTTGCGCTGACAAAAAATAACTTTGCGTTTTTATTTAGATTTTTTACCCGTTCGACAAACTTTTCTCTGTCGAAATCGAATATTCCGTCTACGTCGGTTTTCGTCACGACTATAAAATCGCTCTTTTCGAACATAAGGGGATATTTAAGGGGTTTGTCGTCCCCTTCGGGTACGGACAGTAACATCATGTTAAGGTGCGCGCCGGTGTCGAATTCGGCGGGGCAGACCAAATTACCGATGTTTTCGAGAACGATTAACTCGGGATTGCCTAAATCGGCTTCCTTTATAGCCCGCCTTACCATATCGGCGTCGATATGACATAGTCCGCCGTTGTGAATTTGCATGCTTCTTATCCCGGTCTTTTCAGCCACTCTCACTGCGTCGCAGTCGGTTTCTATATCGACGTCCATAGCAACGACTTCAAGTTTTTCTTTCAGAATATTTATTAAAGCAGTAAGAAGCGTAGTCTTACCGCTCCCGGGCGAAGAGGTCACGTTAAGTAAAAATATTCCTTTGTCTGAAAGTTCTTTTCTTAATTTTTCCGCTTCTATATCGTTGCGTAAAAAAACGTTTTCCTTAACTTCGATTATTTTCATAACCTTTCTTTCCACTCCCGATACTCTTTTTTTATCCATTCGGCAAGCTCGTTTACTCCTTCGTCCTTTTTAGCCGACAATGTAAAAACTTCCGCCTTGCCGTTTATTTTTGCGATATTTTTGCGGCAACGCTCTATATCGAAATCGAAATAGTCCTTTGCGTCGAACTTAGTCACCGCCACTGCGTCGGCTACGCCGAACATAAGGGAATATTTGAGCGGCTTGTCGTCCCCTTCCGTCACCGATAAGAGTACGAGCTTAATATGCGCGCCCGTATCGAATTCGGCGGGGCAAACGAGATTCCCGATATTTTCGAGAAAAACCATATCGGCGTTTCCCAATTCCGCCAACCCTTCTTCCGACATTCCCGCGTCGAGATGGCACATTCCGCCCGTGTGGAGCTGAACAGCTTTCGCACCCGCTTCGATTACTCTGTATGTGTCCACGTCGCCGTCTATATCCGCTTCCATTACGCCGACGGTAAATTCGTCTTTCAGCTTTCCGATAAGGTTGCATAAAAGAGTGGTCTTGCCGCTTCCCGGCCCCGACATGACGTTGATATAAAATATCCTCTTTTTATCGAGTTCTTTTCTTAACCTTTCGGCGTTCTCGTCGTTGCTGCCGACAATACTTTCTTTAAGTTCTATAATCTTAACTTCGTCCATTATCTGCTCTCCGTCAGTTTCCGTAAAACTTTTTCGAACTCCACGCCGTACCACACGCCGTCGTCGCTTTCGACAGTCGTTTTTATGCTTTCCGCCGTAAAAGAGACAGCCGTTTTTACCGCCGTAAAAAAACCGTCGCCCGCCGCAAGTCTGCCGCACAGCACGCTTGCGAATATATCGCCCGTACCGTAAAACCTGCCGTCGTATTTTTTGTCGGCGACGTAGAAAAATTCCTTTCCGTCGTATCCGTACGCCCCTACTTTTTCGTCGTTAAAGCTTATTCCCGTAATTGCGACTTTCCTTTTGCCGCCTGAAAGTTTTTTTATTATCTTTTCGATATATTCTCTGTCGTATCCGTCGCTTACGTACGGCGTATCTGTAAGAAGAGCCGCTTCGGTAAGATTGGGGACGACCACGTCGGCTTTCTTTATATACTCTTTCATATCTTCGACAAACTCGCCGTCGAAACAAGGGTACAGCTTGCCGAAATCCGCCATTGCTGGGTCTATAAGGACGAATGCGCCGTCTTTTCTCATTTTATCAACGGCTTCGAAAAGAATTTTTATTTGCCTTCTTTCCCCTAAAAAACCGCTGTAAATTCCGTCGAATAAAACCTTTTGCGAAACGAACTTACTAACGGTGTCTTTCATTTCTTCGGTGAGCGGTCGGAAATAGTAGTCGGAAAAAGCCGTATGCGACGACAGGTACGCCGTCGGCAAAACCGCCGCTTCCGCTCCGCAAGCCGATATTACGGGCAATGCCACCGCCAAAGAACATTTTCCTATACAGGAAATATCCTGTGACGTAAGTATTCTTTTTTTCGTCATAAAATTATTATTCCGCTTTTTTATCGATTAAGTCCGCTTTTTCGGCGGTTATTCGTTTATGCCGGTCATTCTCGGAAACGAACGAAAGCGTCACCGATAAATGAGACGCTTCCGTAGTGTGTTTTTCAGTCCGGTTTTTCCTTTTAACCTACTGCCGGCAAAAGGGTAATTATAAACTGCGACGCAAGCACGACCAGTACCAGCGCAATGGGATAAGTCGACGCATACGCCGAAGCCACGTCGTCGGTCCCGGCTACGTTAATGAGCGTGCCGAGCGCGGGAGTGGAAGTCATACCGCCCGTTATAGAACCGAGGTTGTTAAGAAGCGGCAACTTCAATACGTATCTTGCGAAGAAGTATCCCGCAATCATCGGCAATATGGTCATCGCCACGCCTCCGAGGAAACCGTACAGAACAAGCATCGCGCCGAGACTCGACTTGCTTATCTCCGACACAAGGCTTACGCCGCCCGATACGCCCGCTCCTATAAGGAAGAGCATCAGTCCGAATTCACGGAAGACTTTAGACGTCTTTTCGTTAACTTCCATCGACATCTTTCCTATACGTCCGAAGTGTCCCATAATAAGGCACATTATAAGTACGCCGCCGGTCGTTCCTAAAGAGAAGCAAGTTCCGTTATAACCTTTTCCGGTAAGGGGGATGTTGATAGAACCCAATATAAGTCCGAGTACCACGGCAAACCCGAATGGCATAAGCCCGAAGGGGTCGCAATGGACAAGTCCTTCTTTCTTTTCTACCTTTTCGCCTGCGCCCACGGTCAACAACGCTCTTTCCTTTTCCATATCGCATTTAAGGAACTTGGGCATAAGCTGAACGAACAAGACCACGCCTATGACGCCGAAAGGATAGGCTATCGCATGGCCGAGAGTGACTATATCGACGCTTCCGCCGACTGCCTTAGCCGCTTCCTGCGCCGCCGAAAATCCCGGGGTGGTGGTAAGCGCGCCGGAAAGTATACCCACGGAAAATTCCGCGCCTATTCCGGGAATAAGAGCGAACAAAACCGATACTATCGCGCCGGTGACTATTATTATCACGCCCAGCAAAACGTAGGATTTTGCGTTCTTTTTAAGATTTCTGAAAAAACTCGGTCCGGCTATAAATCCTACCGCCGCCACAAACAGCACGAGTCCTATGTTCTGCACGATAGAACCGTACATATTGTACATAAGGTAAGAAGAATTCTTTATCCCGAAAGCTCCGAGTATCGGCAAGTCCGCCGGTATAAGCGTACACAAATATCCGTAAAGGATAGCCACCAGGAATACGCCGGCAGTGCCTAAGGACACGCCCTTTATCGTTATTCTTCCGAGCAGATATCCCAAAGTGGATATTATAAATATACCTGCAAGCAGAGCCATTACCGAATAAGTCGGCGTTATTGTACTGCCGTCGGTATCCGAAAGTTTTACTTTCGAAGTAGAAAACTTGAATATCCCGGCTATGCCCTTTGCTTGAGTGGCGCAATAAATACACCACGCTATTATTCCCGCCGCGATTACCGCGACAAGAGCTATCCAAACCCATTTAAGGTTTTTCTTCTGTGTTTTGTCTGTTCCCATTGTTACTCCTAAACAAATTATTTGTAGGGGCGATAATCCGCCCCTTTGTTTTTACATATCTTTTCTTCTGTAGTCGGGAAGAATTCTCGGAGAAAGTTCCGTAGGTTCTATCCCTGCGTCGTGAAGTTCTTTATCAAACGCCTTGACGTGACTTAACGTAAGGTCTTTAATTTCGACGGTCTTGCACTTCTCCCCTGCGTTGCGACCGGCGTTGCGACCGAATACTATAATGTCCAAAAGGCTGTTACCCATAAGTCTGTTGCGACCGTGGATTCCGCCTACGGCTTCGCCTGCCACGTAAAGGTTTTCTATATTGGTCATACCGTTTGCGCCTATCTCTATTCCGCCGTTCTGATAATGTAAGGTAGGATAAACCAAAATAGGTTCTTTCCTTATATCGATACCGTATTTTCCGAACATTCTCATCATTGCGGGGATTCTCTTTTCGATAGTGCCTTCTCCGCCCAAGATTTCTATCATCGGGGTGTCGAGCCATACGCCTTCGCCGTCGGTGGTCTTTACGCCGTTGTGTCTTTCTTTGCATTCTCTTATTATGGAAGAAGCGGACACGTCGCGGGTTTCCAACGGGTTCATAAAGGCTTCGCCTTCCTTATTTATAAGCTGAGCTCCCAAAGAACGAACCTTTTCGGTAACGAGCGCGCCGAAAATCTGAGTGGGACACGCCGCTCCCGTCGGGTGATACTGCAAGGTGTCTTCGTAAAGAAGTTTTGCTCCCGCCCTGTAAGCAAGCACCAATCCGTCTGCGGTAGCTCCGTAATGGTTGCTGGTAGGAAATCCCTGATAATGAAGTCTTCCCGCGCCGCCGGTAGCGATAATAACGGTCTTTGCTCTCGCTACGAGAATTTCTTTCGTTTCGAGATTCATAAGAACAGCGCCGGCTACTTTACCTTCGGAATCTTTAATAAGTTCTATCGCCGGGGCGAAGTCGACTATCGTTATTCCCTGTCTGTTAAGAACTTCGTCGCGCAGAACTCTCATTATTTCCGCACCCGAATAGTCGCGGCAAGCGTGCATTCTCTTTCTGCTCGTGCCGCCGCCGTGGGTAGTAATCATAGTTCCGTCGGGGGCTTTGTCAAACATAACTCCGAGTTCGTTAAGCCATTCTATAGCTTCGGGAGCTTCGCAAACGAGCTTTCTTAAAAGTTCGGGTTTGTTGGTAAAGTGTCCGCCGCCCAAAGCGTCGATATAGTGGATGGCGGGCGAGTCGTTGGGCTTGTCGGCTGCCTGAATTCCGCCTTCCGCCATCATCGTGTTGGCGTCGCCCATACGGAGCTTGGTCACTATCATGGTCTTAGCTCCCTTATTGTCGGCTTCGATAGCAGCAGAGCAGCCCGCTCCGCCGCCGCCTATAATAAGTACGTCTACGTCGTAGTCTACCTTGTTAAGGTCGATGTCCGTATCGAGTACTCTCGACTTACCCTGTAAGAGTCCTGCGAGTTCGTGAAGGACTTTGTCTCCCTTGTTTACGCCCACCTGTAAGGTTTCGTACGCGCTTTCGATGTAGTCCGGGTGGAACTTTTTGAGAAGGGCGTCTTTCTCGTCGGCGGTCATACGCCTTAATTCTTTGCCGACGCGGTCTTTACGGGTCGCTTCGACTTTCTTCATAGATTCGAGTTGTTCTTGCGTGTAATTGTACATTGTTGCCCCTCCTATTTCTCTATTTCTCTGTGGTTGTAGAGTTCTTTCAGTTCCGCAAGCGGCTTCTGCATAAGGTCTTCTATAATCTTTTCGTACTTGCCGTCGGCTATTTCTTTGACTCTCTCTTCCAGATGTTCGGACTTAGGAGCGATGTATTTACCCGTAAGTCTGCGGGCAAGCAAAGCTACCTGCGGATGAGAGATGCCTGCGGGACAACGGGAAGAACATATTCCGCACATTACGCAGTCGAAAGATTCTTCGGCGCACTTGTCGAATTCCCCTCTCTGAGCGTAAGCTATGTACTGCATAACTTTAAGCTGTTGCGGGCAAGCCTTAGAACAGGCGTTGCAACCTATGCAGGAATAAATTTCGGGATAAAGTTGCATCATTATAGTCTGTTCGGGCGAAATTTTTTCTATGTCATAAACCTGTTTTACAAGGGGGAAGAACGGAAGGGTAGCTACGTACATTCCTTCTTCGACCTTGGTCTGGCAGGCAAGACAGGTCTTCAGTTCCATCTGACCTTTAATTCTGTAAATCGTGGCGCACGCTCCGCAAAAACCGTTACGGCAGCCGCAGCCTCTTATAAGTTGGTATCCGCAGTACTCCATTGCTTTCATTATGGTGAGTTCTTCGGGTACGCTGTATTTTTTTCCGAATAAGTATATATTAACTGTTTTCATAAAACAAAAACTCCTTTTAATAACTTTGTTTTTAATATTCGTCGGGCAGTTCGTCCAGTTCGGTCATGCAGAACACGGGACCGTCCTTGCAGACGTACTTGTCTCCCACGTTGCAACGACCGCATTTTCCTATACCGCACTTCATACGAAGTTCCAGCGTGGTGTAAATGTTCTTCTTTTCGAAACCTTGTTCCAAAAGTCCCTGCAAAGTGAACTTAATCATTATAGGCGGTCCGCAAAGGACTGCGGTGTAAGTGTTGTCTATATTGAGTTCTTTCGCGTAGGTAGGCACAAAACCGACGTGTCCGTCCCAGCCTTCCTGAGGTCTGTCGATGGTAAGACGCACGTCGAAGTCGGGTTCGTTGACCCACTCTTTGGTTATCTCTTCGTAGTCGACAAGGTCGTCCGCGCTTCTCGCGCCGTAGACTATTACCACTTTGCCGTAGTCGCCGCGTTTGTCTCTGACGTAGTTTATTACGCTTCTTAACGGAGCCAAACCGATACCTCCGGCGATAAACAGTAAATTCTTTCCCTTAAAAACGGTGTCCACCGGAAAACTTCTTCCGTAAGGTCCGCGAACGGTGATTTGCTGACCGGGTTCCAGCATATGAAGCATTTCGGTCACGCAACCGCATTTCTTAATGGAAAATTCAAGATATTCGGTGTTCGTAGGAGAACTCGTTATCGAGAAAAGAGCTTCGCCTACGCCGGGAATAGAGAGCATCGCGCACTGTCCCGGTTTGTGTTCAAACGGTTTTTTTCCTTCGGGCGTAACCACTCTGAACGTCTTTACGTCGGGGGTATCCTTGCGGACGTCGGTGATGACCGCCACGGTCGGAATTAACGCTTCGATATTATTCATTGTCGTCACCTCCGAAGGCTTTGATTACTTTAACTATATTGAGATGTTGCGGGCATTTCTTTACGCATCTGCCGCAACCTACGCAGCTGTACAATCCGCCGTTGTTCTTCGGATAGTACACGAGCTTGTGCATAAATCTCTGACGGAAACGCTGCATCTGAGTAGGTCTCGGCTGTCCGCCCGCGGTCTTCGTGAAGTCCTTGTACATACAGCTGTCCCAGCAACGAAAACGGTTTACTCCGTCGTTCGTCAAAAATTCCTTAATGTCGAAACATTGGCAGGTCGGGCACACGAAAGTGCAAGTTCCGCATCCCAAACAGGCTTCGGAGAGGTTTTGCCACTTCTCGTCGTAGAAAAGGTCGAGCATATTTTCGTTAAAGACTTCGGGCTTTATTTTAGCGTTCGGAAGTTTTTTAAGTATTTTCTTGACTTCTTCTTTTTGCTTGTCCACAGCCTTTCCGTCGGTCTCTTCGGCTAAGGAAGAAATCTTTTCGGTAAGTTCTTCCCCCTTAGCGGTATTCGCTCTCCAATAAAGGTATCCGTCGACAAGCCAGGTGGTTACGTCGCCCTTAGGGTCGGTGGGGTCTATGCCGAACACCGTGCAGAAACAGGTTTCGTCGGGGCGTCCGCAAGCCGCGGTAATAACTATCCCTGCGGCTCTCTTAGTCTGATAGTAAGTGTCGAGCGGGTCTACTAAGAATACTCTGTCGAGTACGTCGAAGGCTTTATAGTCGCAGGCTCTCACGCCCATAACCACAAAAGGTTTTGCTTCCTCTCTTACGTCGATAACTTCTATTTTCTGTCCGTCCACTTTGAACTTGACTAAGTTTTCGCTCTGCGGGAAGAAAGCGTCCTTAGGGGATTTAACGGTCTTCAATACGTCGAGTCTTACCTTGCTGTCGGCGTTGTATTTGCCGTAGTTTACTTCGCCCGCTACTTCCACGGGAAGATAGAGAGGGTACGTTTCGGCAATCTTTTTATAAAGGTCGTCCAATAAAGAAACTTTTATTTTAATCATTTTTTACCTCCCACCACGGTAGCGGCTTCCACGTCTTCTTTGGTGAAGTCGACGACGGGATTAAGGGCGGTCACTGTAGCTCCCGCCTGATATTCGCCGTAAAACTCGTTCATATCCTTTATGTACTTTCTGTTAATTAGGTGCAAAGGTATGTTTTGCGGACATACTCTCGAACATTCTCCGCAGTCGGTGCATCTGCCCGCAACGTGATAAGAACGGATAATGTGGAAGAGTTTTTCTTCGAAACTGTCTGCGTTGGCTTTGCCGGCTATACCCGACTTGTCGTTGTCGAACACGCAATGCGTGCAGGTGCAGGCGGGGCATACGTTACGGCAGGCGTTGCAACGGATACATTTGGAAAGTTCCGCTTGCCAGAAAGCGTAGCGTTCTTCTTCCGTCATTTTTTCCAGTCTTTCCACCGCTTCGAAACGCTTTTCTTTATTGTCGCGCATTTCGTTAAGGACGATGGTTTCGTCGCTTACGGCAAACTCTTTACTTTTGCAGGTTTCGCACTTAACGGACAAAGCTTCTTCGAAGGCTATTTCCTTGTCGCCGTAAAGAGTCTTTACGGTAAGTTTGTCGCCGTTTTCTTCCACGGATAAAATTCCGTCAATTCCTTTCTTTTGCAGCTTGTTAGCGTCGATTTTCCCCTGACACTCGACGCCTATTACGTAGATATTTTCGCGTTTTATTCTGTGTTCGGACAAAAGCTGATTAAAGCTGTAAGTGTCGCACGGTTTCAAAAACACGAGTATCTTTCCGCCTTTTTTGCTTTCTTCTACGAGATATTTCGATAAGTTGGCTCCGCAGAAAGCGTCGTAAACGAACCCTTCGAGATTGTCTTTCGTAAAGGTCGCGGGAGACACGTCGTAGCAATTTTCGCCTTTCTTCCAGGCGATTACTCTGTCCGCTTCGCCGCTTTCGAGCATCTCGGAGGCTCTTTTATACATAAGTTCTTCTATTTTTTGCATCTCAAATCCTCCAATCTGCGGTTTTCGCCGAGTTCGTTAATGGTTTTCGCAAAGTCGTTCATAACCTGAGAGAACTTTGCGCCTTCGGCTGCGGATACCCATTCTATTCTCGTTCTTTCTTTCTCTATTCCGAAATAATTGAGCATCGAGAACATAAGAGCCATTCTTCTTCTCGTATGATAGTTGCCGGTCGAGTAATGGCAGTCGCCGGGGTGGCAACCGCAAAGAATTACTCCGTCCGCACCCCTTTGGAACGCTTTCAACACGAAAATAGGATTTACTCTGCACGAACACGGAACTCTTATTATCTTAACCTCCGCCGGATATGAAAGTCGGGAAGAACCCGCCAAATCCGCGCCGGCGTAACTACACCAGTTGCAACAAAACGCAACTATTAAAGGTTTATGCGTGGTAGTTATCTCTTGCATATCGCTTCTACCTCCTTAAGTATCTGAGCGGAGCTGAATCCGTATAAGTCCATAGCTCCCGACGGGCAAGTGACGGTACATGCGCCGCATCCCTGACATACGGCGGGATTGACGTTCGCTACTCTTCTCGTTTCGGTCTTACCTCCGCCGATACGGAATTCTTTATCGATATAAGTAATCGCTCCGTAGGGGCATACCTGTTCGCACTGGCTGCAACCGGTACACATATTTTCGTCTGCGTGAGATACGCAAGGATTACCTTTAAGTTTGTCTTTGGCGAGAAGTCCTATTACTTTGGACGCGCAAGCCGACGCCTGCGAAACCGTCTCCGGTACGTCCTTAGGTCCTTGGCATACGCCGGCAAGGAATATACCCGCCGTCGGGCTTTCTACCGGACGAAGTTTTGCGTGAGCTTCGGTAAGGAAGTCGTTGGTGTCTATGGATATCGTTAGTTTTGTAGCGATATCTCTTACCGACGGATCGGGTTCTATCGCCGTGGCGAGTACAACTAAGTCGGAAGGAATTACTATCTGCTTGTTGTCGAGAAGGTCGCTTCCCTGAACCATAAGTTTGCCGTTTTCGTTGTAAACCTTACCTACCATACCCTTAATATAGTCCACTCCGTACTGTTCCACCGCTCTGCGATAGAATTCATCGTAGTTCTTACCGGGAGTACGGATATCGATATAAAAAACGTGAACTTCGGTATCGGGATATTTTTCTCTTATGAGCATAGCGTGCTTAGCGGTGTACATACAGCAGATTTTACTGCAATACGGCTTGCCGCAGCCCGATACGTCGCGAGAACCTACGCACTGAATGAAAGTGATTACCTTCGGGTGCTTTCCGTCGCTCGGACGGAGCAAAGTCCCCTTCGTCGGTCCAGCCGCGTTCATAAGTCTTTCGAGTTCCAGACTGGTTACGACGTCTTTATTATCGGCATAACCGAATTCGTTAAAGTTGTCTAATTTTATGGGGCGGAAACCGGTCGCCACCACGATAGCTCCGTACTTTCTTTCTTCAAAACTGTCTTCCTGCTTGTAATTTATTGCTCCGACGCCGCATTTTCTTTGGCAAAGTCCGCACTTGTCCGATTTTAGTTTCAGACACTGTTCCGGGTCGATTACCGCCACGTTAGGGATAGCCTGCGCAAACGGAATATATATTGCGGGGCGATTGTTTAACTTCATATTAAACTCGTTAAGTCCCTTTTTGGACGGGCAGTTTGCCATACACACGCCGCACCCGGTACACTTGGTTTCGTCGACGTAACGAGCTTTTTTTCTTATCTTAACGTCGAAATTACCCACGAAGCCTTTGACTTCTTCCACTTCGCTGTACGAGAAAATGTTTATCTTGTCGCTCTGCGCGCAATCGACCATTTTCGGGGTAAGAATACAAGCGGAACAGTCGAGAGTCGGGAAAGTCTTATCGAGCTGCGCCATACGACCGCCTATAGTAGGTCTCTTTTCAACGATATCCACTTCGTATCCCGCGTCCGCTATATCGAGAGCCGCCTGAATACCGGCTATTCCGCCGCCTATTACCAAAGCTCTCTTAGTTACTCCCGTTTCTCCCGCGGTAAGCGGATGGTCAAGAAGAATTTTCGCTACCGCCGTACGGGCAAGAACTATCGCCTTAGCTGTGGCTTCTTCTATATCCTTATGTATCCAGCTGCACTGTTCTCTTATATTGGCGATTTCCACCATATAAGCGTTGAGTCCGGCGGCTTCTGCGGCTTTGCGGAAAGTAGCTTCGTGCATTCTCGGCGAACAGGAACATACCACTATTCCGGTAAGTCTGTGTTCGGCAATAGCGTTTTTTATGAGCTGTTGTCCGTTCTCCGAGCACATATACTGATAATTGACGGCATACACGACGCCCGGTTCTTTGGCGAGAGCTTCGGTCACTCTCTCCACGTCTACCGTGGCGGCTATGTTAGTGCCGCAATGACATATAAATACGCCTATTCTCTGCATAATCTTTATCCTTTATTTCTTATATTTTCTGAACGCCGACATCAAAAGCTGCTGCGGTATGAGTTCGTCCACGATAGCGGGTATATCTTCCGCCTTAATTGCGTCTCCGCCCTGCATTCTCTCGACGGTGTCGCGTACCGCTTCTATAACGTTTGCGGGGGCTACGCCTCTGGGACAACGCTCCACGCAAGCCATACAGCTTAAACAATTGAATATAGCTTTGGAAGAAAGAAGTTCTTCCACTCTTCCCTGCCCGAGCATCGTGACGAACTGATGCGGTTTTATATCCATATCGTTAAACGCAGGGCATCTGCCCGAACACTTGCCGCACTTCATGCACTTTCTCACGTCCGTGCCGGAGATTCTTTTAATGTTTTCTACCGTAAAAATATCTGACATTAGTACCCCCTTAGTCCTTCACGCCCAACGCTTCCGCCAAAAGTTCGGTAAAGTAAACCACTTCCACGTTTTCGCACGGGGTTTGCTTCAAGTTGTAGTAGCATAAAGGACATGCGGTAATTACGGTTTCCGCACCGTTAGCCTTTGCGTTTTCCAAAACTTTTTTACTCTTTCTTTCGGTAAGGTCGGGATTAACCAACTTGACGTACGCGCCGCAACATTCGTTTCTGAACGGGTAAATTACGGGCGTGCCGCCGATAGCTTTTATAAAATCTTCTATAATAGTGGGATTTTCGGGGTTGTCGAAAGCCATTACCTTGCCGGGACGAAGAAGAAGGCAGCCGTAATACGCGCCGATTTTTTTGTTAATCGGGTTCTTGACGGCTTTCTTTATATTGTCGAAACCGACGTAGTCTCTCAACATTTCGAGATAATGTACGACTTTCGTTTCGCCGTTATACTTTTCTTCGAGCGCAAGATAATTGTTGGCTTTCAGGTTTATATCGGCGTCGTTACGCATATCGTCGTTTACCCTTTTAATTACGTTATGGCAGGCGGAACAGAGAGTAAGCAAAAGCCCGTCTTCGTGCTTTGCGTAATCGAGAGCGCGTACGGCGGAAAGTTTTACGCCTATCTCGTCTTTTGCGAGCGGGTAAACGGCACCGCAACACTGCCACTCTTTAATTTCTTCCATATCCACCCCGAGCACGGCGGCGGAAAGCCTTGCGTATCTGTCAAGGTCTTTCGCCTGCGTCTTTAACGTACATCCGGGATAGTAACTGAATTTCATTTACCTTTTCCTCCGATTACTTTTTCTGATAAATCATTTCTTCCGGATGGAATACTTCGTCGAATTTTTCGGCGGTAAGGAAGCCTAATTCGACGCAAGCCTGCTTCAAAGTAATGTTGTCTTTGTAAGCTTTCTTGGCGGTCTTCGCTGCGTTCTCGTATCCGATATAAGGATTGAGAGCGGTTACGAGCATGAGAGAATGTTGCAAATTGTAGTCCATCTTTTCTTTATTTGCTTTTATACCGGTCACGCAGTTCTTTTCAAAAGAAGTGATACCGTCCGCAAGCAAACGAACCGATTGAAGGAAGTTGTAGATAATAACGGGCATAAACACGTTGAGTTCGAAGTTACCTTGCGAAGCGCCGAAGCCTACGGCAACGTCGTTGGATATTACCTGAACCGCCACCATGGTCATGGATTCGCACTGAGTGGGGTTGACTTTACCGGGCATAATGGAGCTGCCGGGTTCGTTTTCGGGAATAAAGATTTCGCCGAGTCCGTCGCGGGGTCCGGAAGCGAGCCATCTTACGTCGTTGGCTATTTTCATAAGGTTGGCGGCGAGTCCTTTCAACGCGCCGTGAGCGAATACCAATTCGTCTTTGGAAGTAAGAGCGTGATATTTGTTTTCGGCGGTAACGAAGTGCTTGCCGGTGATTTCGGATACCTGTTTGGCTACGTCTTCGGCAAAACCGATAGGAGCGTTAAGTCCGGTACCTACCGCAGTACCGCCGAGAGCGAGTTCTCTCAATCCGTCGAGAGAAAGAACTATCTGACTTCTCGATTTTTCGAGCATGTTGCGCCAGCCGCTGATTTCCTGAGAAAAACCGATAGGCACCGCGTCCTGAAGGTGGGTTCTGCCGCACTTAACGATACCTTCGTTCTCTTTTTCGAGACGCTTGAAGGTAGCGATGAGTTTGTCTATGGCGGGGAGAAGTT
>CAZUJW010000005.1:0-50739 GCA_964620655.1 uncultured Christensenella sp. | reverse complement strand
AGTACCGCCGCTATGTGCATAGCGGTCGGGAAAGTATCGTTACTCGACTGACTCTTATTTATATCGTCGTTGGGGTGAAGAAGTTTTTTACCCGCGATTTCGTTACCGCGGTTTGCGATGACTTCGTTGGCGTTCATGTTGGATTGCGTTCCGCTACCGGTCTGCCAAACGACGAGCGGAAAATGCTCGTAGAGTTTGCCTGCGATTACTTCGTCGCAAACTTCGCTTATTATATCGAGTTTTTCCTTCGGGAGTTTACCGAGATTATAGTTGGCGATAGCCGCCGCTTTTTTCAAAATTCCGAAAGCGTAAGTTATTTCTCTCGGCATAACTTCTCCGCCTATCTGAAAATTTTCGTGGCTTCTTTCGGTTTGCGCCGCCCAATATTTGTCGGCAGGAACTTTCATCTCTCCCATGGTGTCTTTTTCGATACGGTATTCCATAAAAAAATAGCCTCCTTGATTTTTATGTGTTTTCTTGATTTTTTCGTTTTACTGTTTCTGCGGAGAATACTCCGCCGCAATATCTATGATATTATAGCATAGCTATAAAGAAAAAAACAAGAAATTAAGCCCCCTTACGCCCCCGAAAATCAAAAATTTACTGTAAATTAACGGAAAAACGCCGCCCGAAGGCGACGATTTCCAGAGTTTTACGCTTATTTTATTCGATAAAAAATATCGATATTTCGTATCGGTTTTATTTCTTTTTCACAAGGACGGTACGTTCTTTTATAAGCCCTTTTTCGATAAGCTCTTTATCGGTAAGATATTCGGTGGCGTACTCGGTAGGTTCGAACTTCCCGTTAAGCGCAAGTCCTTTCTTCTCGGCGAGCATATCTATAAGTTCGCACGCTTGTTTTAAGGTGCGAGAACCCTTTATCTTAACCTTAACGGGAGTCCTTACGTAAGACGCTCTGTCGCTCTCGTCGGTAAAGCGATACCTGCCGTCTTCAAGCTTCGCCGGATCTAACGCAAGGTATACAAAAAGGGTTTTACCCCTTACCGCCACAACAGCCAGCTTTTCTCTGCCCGCTTTGTACGTTTCCGCAGAAAACGATACTCTGCTTTTGACATTTTTGTATTTCTCGATAGCGTTCTTAATCGCGGAATAATTTTTCTGCAAATTCTCGTCCTGAATAAGTCGGGAAGCGAAACTTCTCACAAGGCGTATTACAGTTTCGTATCCGTCCGCGGTAGCCGCCGCTTCTTTCCTTTCTTTATTGTTTTCACAAACGAGACAAGCGTGTCCGCAGGGATATTCTTCCTTTTTGACGCAATAAGCGCAAAAATCTTCTTCTCCGCAAAGGTCTCTGCCCGCCTTCTCGCTTTTAAGCCACTTCTCTACGTCGATTTTATCCTGAAGCTCTTTTTCGGTATTGACAAGTTCTTTCATATTGCTTTCACCTCGCTTATTATTTAACTATATTGTAGTACTCCCCGTGGGTTTTCGCAATAGTTTGAAACTCCTTTTCCTCGTTTGCCGCAATAATTTTTTACTTTTTTGTTATCGTTGTAACACAAAAAAACGATAACCGCCCGCCAAAGACGAACGATTACCGTTTTCAACTAAATAAATATACTACGGTACGTATTCGCGCCGCCGTCTATCTTACGTAAAAAGCGTTTCCTATCTCGTCCAATTTCTTTCTTATCGCTACTTCGTTTTCCGTTTCGCCTATCCCGCCGCCGCTTATATCAAGCACCGTACTGAACTGTTCTCTGTCGTAAGTTACGTCGAGATAGTCGTAATCGGCTTCGTCGATATAGTATCCCGCGACTACGTATTCTTTATAAGTAATATCGGCTGAACTCCTTTTTTCTGTTTCATACAACATTATCGGCATTTCTTTTTTGCCTATCTTCTCGTCCAGAACGGAAGAATAGCCGTAATAATCGACTGATATTCCTAAATCGGCGACCACGACGCTACATTCGAGCAAGGCGATATATTTCGGCAAAACGTCGTCGCTATCCAAAATCTTTTTCGCCAAATCGTCGTCGATGTAGAAACCGAACGTATTTGCAAGCAACGTATAATACGTCCATTTGTGGACTAATATTTCGCCTTTACCCAAACGTTTCCGCCCGTTAAAGTACACGACCTGCGTAGTGCTCGGAACTTCGGAAACGCTTTTAAGCGTATGTGACGATATCGACGACGAGATAATCATATTAAAAAATCGATATAAGGAAGACTCGTTTATTATCTCGTCTTTGAGAACAGCATTTTGCGAATATTCGCTACTGTCCTTGCAGAAATTTTTATACTTTTCCGCATATTCTTCGCCGAGAGAATTTTCGTCGAACTCAAAGACTATCGTGTGGTCTCCGCAAAAGTCCTGAATCCTGACTTCCGTTCCTTGCCCGAAATACTGCTTCCCGTTCGTGCAGCCGACCGTAAGCATCGCTATCGTCATACATAATGTCACGCAACAAAATAAAAAACTTTTCGCTGTTCTCTTCATAAATACCCCTTTCTATATTATTATTCGGAACGCCCTATTTGTCCCGATGTTTGCACATAAGTCATATATAATAAAGATGTAGGTGACGGTTTATATAACTCTATCCATCCTTCTTTATTAACGCTGCATATTCCACCTGCTCCGTTCCTACCTATAACAGCGCCTATCTCTAAATAGCGTTTATCGTCGCTATCAACCGAAGTAATAGAACTCAAATCGATTGCGAAAGATGTCGCAATCGGCGCTGACCCTATCGTTAATACTTTCGCCTCGCTACAATTCAAACCTACCAAACCACCGACTTTTTGCGCGTTAAGCGTAGAATATTTGAAATTGGCTCCGAAATTTGAACAATTTATTATTGTGCCTTGATTACTCGCAGCAATTCCGCCGTCATTTTGAGAATTGCTCGGTCTCACCATTGTAAAATATTTCGCCGTGCAAGCCGTAATAACGCCTCCGTTCATATTTACTCCTACTATACCGCCGCATCCCGACGCGGCAGTAAAAGTAATCGGGGTGCCTACGCCTTCCGCTCTTACAGTTACGGAAGTAATTGTGCCTTTGTTGTACGTGCATACTCCGCCGCAAAACAGTATTCCGCCTACCGACGAGCCTTCTTTATAAACTATGGTTAAATCATTTATCGACCCTGAATTCGTCGAACAAAATCCGCCGTACATACTCGCGCCGTTTCTCGTTATAGTTTTCGAGTTGCCGTAATACACGCCGTAGAAAATTTTAGAATTCATATTGATATTTCCGTCAATTTCGAAATCTGCCATTTGTCTATAACACACTTGTGTGTCGGAACTATTGTAATTAGGTATTAACTTAAAATCTGCTTCGTCGTAAATAAGATACGGAGAGCTACTCGTTCCCGAACCGCTGAGCGCGCTATTCGTCGCGTAAGTATCTATCAAAAGGTTTGCTACGCCGTTTTCTACGGTGAACGGTATTTCGTTACCTAAATTGTTTTTGCCGCTTAAAGTAAGGCTACGGACGGTAACGGTAACGTTGCCGTAGCTGTCCTTGCCCGACGAAGCGAGAATTTCGCTTATATCGTCGTCGTTACTTAACGTAGCATCGACCGCTTCGCCTGCCATATCCACCACTACGTTTGCCGACGAAAATTCGCCGTTTATTTCGTATCCGTCGGGAGTCATGGTTTGCGTTAAATTGAAATCGTCTTCAAAAATCGGATAAACGGTCAACGGCGTAGGAATTTCTACGAGTTGATTATCCTTGTCTATCGTTAAATACAAATACAGTTCGCCGCCGACGATACTGTCCGAAAGAAGAGAAAATCTGTTTTCGTCGATAGCGATATGGTATTCGTCGCTACCCTGAATTACAGCGGGAATATACGTATTCCCTTCGTATCCGACGGTAACGGTAATCGTCTCTCCGCGTTTAACGGCAACTTCGGAAACCGCTTCTCCGTCAACCGAAATTTCGTACGCCGCTTCGTTTATTTCCGCGGCTTCCGCCTGCGACTCCGTTCCTATCGTAAAGAACAACACAGTCGCAACCAACAACAAAATCGAACCTAAAACAAGTGATAATTTTTTTAAACAAGTCATAATTATAACCCCCATAATAATATTTCTTCATTCAAACTCTTTATCTTCTGTAGGTTGGTTTTCAAAAATTCGTTAATTACCTCCTTTATCCCATTCTACAAGAAACCACGGAAAAAGGGAATACCCTTTTTGCATATTTTTTTGCATATTTTTCGAATATGCATAATTAAAGCGACTTACCCGCTCCCTTTCGTTCTTTTCAAAACACGAAAAAACGCTCCCGTTTCCGAGAGCGTCGTTCAAATTGATATTTTAATAATTACAGCGAGTCTATATAGGAGCAAGCCGCCATAGCCGCGTTCGCGCCGTCGGCTACCGCGGTGGTAAGTTGTCTTACGCCCTTTTTGCGGCAGTCGCCCGCAACGTACACGCCCTGCGTTTTGGTTTTGCAGGTTTCGTCGCAGTCGAAATAGCCGTTTTTGTCAAGGTCTGCCACGTTTTCGAAACGTTTATTGTCGGGGACTTGTCCTATCGCGACGAACAGAGCTTCCACATTATGGGTTTTCGTTTCGCCGTTTTCTTTATAGACTATTCCTTCGAGTTTGTCTTCCCCTAAGTATCCGCATATAGCGGTATTCGGTCTTACTTCTATATTTTCGCGGGAGCGTAGTACCTTAACGAGACTTGCGTCGCCGAAAAACTTATCGAAAAGAGTATAAACGTAGACTTTGGAACAATAATTACTCAAAAGCAAAGAGTATTGTAAAGCGGTGTTGCCGTCGCCGACGAGAGCCACTTCCTTGCCGCTGTAAAAAGCTCCGTCGCATATAGCGCAGTAGCTTATTCCGTGTCCCGTAAGTCTTTCTTCGTTCGGAAGATTGAGATGTTTATGCTTTACTCCCGTAGAAAGAACGACTGCTTTCGCTTCGTGGGTATTATAGTCGGTACTTACGACGAAATATCCGTCCTTTTTTTCTACCTTTTCTACTTTTTCAAGCTCGAAATCGGCTCCGTGAGCGGTGATTTGTTCAAACAGGTTATTTGAAAAATCGAGTCCGCTTATTTCCATAATCGACGGAAAATTCTCTACTCTCGGCGAGCTTGCTATCTGTCCGCCCAAAGTTTCTTCTTCCAGTACAAGAACGCTTTTACCGTTCCTTAACGCGTACAACGCAGCGGTCATACCCGCTGCGCCTGCTCCGATTACTATTACGTCTTTCATTATTTCAAGCCCTCGACGTATCTCTTTATTTCGCTTGCGTTGTCGTAACGGGCGAACTTATCGCCGTCGGGCACGAGCAAAGTGGGAGCTTTTTGCACGCCGTACTTATAAGTAAGGTCTTTTTGTTCTTCCGCGTCGATAGCGGTGTATTTTACGCCCGCTCTGTCGAGCATCATTTTAGCCATTTTGCAGTTGGGGCAGGTCTTCGTCGTAAAGAGAAGCAATTCCTTGCCTACGTTTTCGCTTTCTTTTTTGCATCCGCAAGCTGCGGAAGCGTGGCTGTTACGCAATACGCTGTGTTCTACGTCATAAACTTTACGATTGGCAAATTCTTCGCGTTTGCCGTCGTTCCAGTTCTGCACCGGTCTGTAGTACCCGGTAATTCTGGAATAAACTTCCGTCTTCTTGCCGCACTTGGGGCATTCGTAATATTCGCCCGCGATATAGCCGTGGTCGGTACATACCGAATAGGTCGGCGAAAGGGTGTAGTACGGGAGTTTGTAGTTTTCGGCGATTTTTCTTACGAGATTAGCCGCCGCTTGCCAGTCGGGAAGTTTTTGTCCGAGAAAAGCGTGGAATACCGTACCCGAAGTGTACAGGGTCTGCAATTCGTCCTGAATATCCAAAGCGGTGAATATATCTTCGGTGTATCCTACGGGCAAGTGCGAGCTGTTGGTGTAGTACGGAGTACGTCCGTTTTCGGAAGCGGTGATTATATCGGGATAACGCTTCTTGTCGTGTTTAGCCAGTCTATACGTAGTCGATTCGGCAGGGGTAGCTTCCAAATTGTAAAGGTCGCCGTACATTTCCTGATAATCGCTCAACTTGTTACGCATAAAGTTAAGGACGTCTTTAGTAAATTCCTGCGCCGCTTTGTGGGTAAGGTCTTCTCTTATCCAGTTGGCGTTAAGGCAGGCTTCGTTCATACCGACGAGTCCTATCGTGGAGAAGTGGTTGTTGAAAGTGCCGAGATAACGCTTCGTGTACGGATAAAGCCCGTTTTCGAGAAGTTTCGAAATGGTGTCTCTCTTTACTTTAAGGCTTCTTGCCGATATGTCCATAAGACGGGTAAGTCTTTCGTAAAATTCGTTTTTATCTTTACTTAAATACGCAATTCTCGGCATATTTATCGTGACTACGCCGACCGAACCGGTCGATTCGCCGCTACCGAAAAATCCGCCGCTCTTCTTTCTCAATTCTCTCAAGTCGAGACGCAAACGGCAACACATAGAACGAACGTCGCTCGGCTCCATATCGCTGTTAATGTAGTTGCTGAAATAAGGAGTGCCGTAACGGGCAGTCATTTCAAACAAAAGACGGTTGTTTTCGGTCGCCGACCAGTCGAAGTCTCTCGTAATGGAATACGTGGGGATAGGATACTGGAAGCCTCTGCCGTTGGCGTCGCCTTCTATCATAATCTCGATAAAAGCCTTGTTGACCATACGCATTTCTTCCACGCAGTCTTTATACTTGAAGTCCATTTCCTTACCGCCGACGATAGCGTTGAGTTCGGCAAGGTCGTTAGGTACCACCCAATCCAACGTTATGTTGGTAAACGGAGCCTGCGTGCCCCAACGGGACGGAGTGTTCACGCCGTAAATGAAACTCTGTATGCACTGTTTTACTTCTCTGTAAGTAAGATTATCGGCTTTTACGAAAGGAGCGAGATAGGTGTCGAACGACGAGAACGCCTGCGCGCCCGCCCACTCGTTTTGCATAATTCCGAGGAAGTTGACCATCTGATTGCACAACGTCGAAAGATGCGTCGCGGGAGAAGAAGTAATCTTGCCGGGGATACCGCCCAAACCCTCTTTAATGAGCTGCTTTAACGACCAACCGGCGCAATAACCGGTAAGCATGGAAAGGTCGTGAATGTGAATGTCGGCGTTGCGGTGCGCGTTGGCGATTTCTTCGTCGTAAATTTCCGACAGCCAGTAGTTGGCGGTGACGGCACCCGAGTTGCTTAAAATAAGTCCGCCCACGGAATAGGTGACGGTGGAATTTTCTTTTACTCGCCAGTCGTTGACCTTGACGTAGTCGTCTACCACGTCCTTATAGTTAAGGATGGTGGTCTTTATGTCTCTTACTTTTTCTCTCTGTTTTCTGTACAGGATATAGCTCTTCGCCACTTCAACGTAGCCCGCCTGAATAAGGACCACTTCCACGCTGTCCTGTATATCTTCGACGGTGACTATTCCGTCCTTTATTTTATGAGCAAAATCCGCACTCACCTTCAGGGCGAGCATGTCTATTATGTCTTCGGTATAATCGATTTCTTTTGCGACAAAAGCTTTTTTTATCGCTTCTTTGATTTTATCGATGTCGAACGATGCGATTTTTCCGTCTCTTTTTTTAACTCTGAACATGTCCTTGGTTTCCTCCGTTTTTGTTGTGCTGTTTGATTATATCATTCTATATTTTGCTTGTCAATATATTGTTCGGGTGTTTTTCACAAACACAATATATTGTGGTTTCTGTTACATTTAATACAAAAAACAACCCCGTGAAAATCACGGGGAAATTACCTCTTGTTAGAGTATCCCAAAGGTATGTTTCGGGTGCCCTCAAACAGCCTTTGAAAAAGGTCTATTGTTTCACTTGTTTCACGCCGTCGAAAATTTCGTCGAAAAATTTTTCTACGACGGACGTGTCGGCGTCTTCTATTTTGCCCGCGTCGAAAAGTTTTGCGACGGCGGGGTTTATCGGAAGTCTCGCGCTAAGTCCGATACCGAATTTTCCGGCGGTTTCTGCCACGCGACTTATGCCGAATATCTCGAGTTTTTCTCCGCAATGGGGACAGGTCGCATAGCTCATGTTTTCCACCAGTCCCAATACGGGGATATTCATCATCTTAGCCATGTTGACGGCTTTTTCCACCACCATGGTCACAAGGTCCTGCGGAGTGGTGACTATCACTATTCCGTCGAGCGGAACCGACTGAAAAACCGTAAGCGGAACGTCGCCCGTTCCCGGCGGGCAGTCCACGAACATTACGTCTTCGTCTTTCCAGACTACGTCTGTCCAGAACTGTTTTACCGCTCCGGCAAGAACCGGACCTCTCCACACTACCGGGCTCGTCACGTCTTCCAACAGTAAGTTTATGCTCATTACGTCTATGCCCTTAGCTGTGGTGACGGGGCACATGAATTCTCCGTCGCTCGTCGCCTTTTCGGTGAGTCCGAAAGCGGTGGGTACAGACGGACCGGTAATATCCGCGTCTAATACGGCGGTCTTTAAGCCTTTTTTCGCGGCGGTCACGGCGAGAAGACAGGTTACGGTAGATTTACCTACGCCACCTTTCCCGCTTATTACGCCGATTACTTTCTTTACCGAACTTTTCGCGTTGAGTTTTTCTCTCATATCGCGAGAAGAACAATTTTCCGAACAACTTCCGCAGTTGTGACTGCAATTATCGCTCATACTATCCTCCGATGTTTATATTTAATATATTATCCTTATTTAATTATGTCGTCCGCTCCGTCGGTACAAACCTGCTCTTCGCTTATATCGAAAAACTTTCTTCCAAATAGCGACGCGAGCCTTTTTATTTCGCCTATAGCGGCGGTAAGTTCTTTTTTTCCGTACGCTCTGCCTTCTCTTATATACGGGCGGTTTATATTATTCCCGAAAGGTATAGCCACTCCGACCGCCCCGAAACACAACGCCGTCCTGACGGCCTTTACCAAATCGGGGTTTTTTCTTTTATCAATATATAGTACCTTGCCCTTTTCGACGAAAGCCGCCGCTTCTCCCGTGGCAATACTCCCTATCGAAAACCTTTTTTCCACGTCGTGAAGAGTAAGGCACTTTCTTAAACCGAGCAAAAGAACGGCGCAGTCGTTCTCGTGTAGAATTCCTGCGCCCTTTTCTTCTATGGATATTACGGAAACGTAAAAGTTTTCCATTCTTTCTTTATTTTCCCAAGTCGTTGGCTACGATTTCGCCTACCGTATCGTACGCTCCTTCTATCTTAGTCACGTTGGTAAAGTATGCGTAAGCGTACTGACTGCGGGATAAAGTCTTCGTTTCGTTGCCTTCTCCGTCCGTCACGGTGTCGTATACCGCAAGGCGAACGTTGCCGCCGTTGAAAGTAATGGTTACGGCGGTATCCGCTATGCCGTTAAATACGGGTATGCAGTAATACTGTACGCCGTCAATTTCTTGAAGCAGACCTTTGTCGGCTTCCTCGTCTATCGTAATAGTCACCACGGAAGACTCAAACGTCACCGTTTCGAACTGATTATACACCGCGACGAACGCGGTAAGGGAAGAGAATGATGTTGCAGATATCGTTCTTTGTTCGGGCGTAATATATTTATAGTTAGGTTTGCCTGTCGGCAAGCCCGTAGTCTCATCCTTTTCGATAGGATCCGAGACGAATTCGATAAGTCCTTCCATCATCTGTCCCACGTTGCTGTTAAGGATAAAGGCTTTTTGTTCCTTCTTAAACTTCGCCTCGTCATCGAGAGTCGCTAAGTTGGAATTTATGAGTCCTTTACCTTTAAGTGTGGCGGTGGTAGCCGACTGCATAATCTTGGTCATTTCGCTCGGAATATCGCTCAGCACGGTATCTTCGGGAATAAGGCTCAACGCTCCCGTTTCCAACTTGTCCGCCGAGAAAATTTCGTTTACTTTAAGCGTTTTCATCTTGTCGTTAAGTCCGCCTATCGTGACGTCTTTAAGGGCTATCATAATAGGTTCGCTCTTGTTTTCGCCTTCGGTTTTTATGGTTATTATTTCCCCTATCTTCGTGTCGTTTACCAAATCGGTGACTTTAGATCCGCCGAGTTCGGTTACTTTAAGATCTTCGTCACGCATTTTTCTCAAAATTGCATTGCTTTTTTCGGTAATATCGACTACTTCGGACACGAGAAGAGTTTCTATTCTCTCGTTGATACCCATAAGTTCGACGGTTCTCGTAACTTCATTGCCGTCTACCGTTTCGGTAATTTCCTTGGTCTTGTATTCGGTTTTCGTGTCGTCCGTCCATTGACTTTCGATACAGCAGTCTTTGAGAGCTTTAAGAATTTTGCTCGAAGAGTCGTTGATAGTCATTATCTGACCTAAACACATGCTCTTTATTTTTTCGTCGCCCGTCTTGCCCTGCAATTCGCTTATGGACACGTCGGAAAGTTCTTTCAATACGCTGTTTGTGTCGGACGTGATTTTAATAAGTTCGGACAGCTTATGGTCGGTGAACCCTTCGAAAGCTTTGCTCAAGGGTTTGGATAAGAACTCTTCGTTTTGAAACAAAGGTATATCTTCGGGGAAAGTAATTCCGAATTTATCCTGCGCGTTGTTCAAAGTAAGGTTATTGCTGACGGTTTCGCCGATATTGTTTAAGGTTGAGGCTTTGATTTTTTCGGCGTCCACACCCATTGCGTCGGATATGGTTTCGCTTATTATCGACATACCGATAAGGTTTTCCAAAGACCCGATACTGTTGTCGGATAAATTACCCACCGCTTTCGCTACTTCTTGTCCCCAGGTAAGAAGGCTCATCTTCTTCGTTTCGTCGTCGAAATCAAAAGTTGGGTTTTCGGAATCGCCGTTTACTTTGTCGGCGACAAACCCGACCGTTCCTTCTCGGGTGAGCAATAAGTACCCGGCGAGAGCTTCGCCGCCTATCGCCAAAATCATACCGAGCAGGATACAGAGTATAATCGTAAGGGCTTTGCCCACGCAACCTGAAGTAAATCCTGTAAATTTCATATGTTCGTCTCTCCTGAATTTATTTTGACAAGACTAAATTTTTGAGCATTCCGATAGCTTGCTGCGTTTCGGAACCGTCGGTACTTTCGGCGGTGCTTGTCGTGCCGCCGAAACTTGACATTATTTTATCTATAAGACCTTGAATGTCGACCATATCGACGATGAAGGTATACAGATAGTTGTTGTTATAAAGAATTTTCGTAAGAGTAGAACTTTCGATAAGATTGTTGACGGGGATTATCCACTCGTAAGTCCCCAGCATCCTTATTATAGCGAGCGCGCCGAAAATAATAACGGCGGCTATCGCAAGTCCCAGCACGGCTCCGAGCAGTTTGTCTATAAAATGCCCTAAATAGGTGTGTGTGACGAATTTTTTGATTAGTTTCATAATAAGCGCAACCAATATCGAGAAGATAATCAGCAGTAGAATAAAGACAATCGCCATTATTATATAGGCGGTAATCGACGCGACCAGAGCGGCTCTGAACGTAACTTCGCTCGACTCTTCCGTCACTCTGCCTTTAACCGCGCTTTCGGCTACGGAGCTCAGCATAGAATACGGCGTACCCTCAAGAAGATCGGCAAAAGGATGCTGTTCGCCGTCCATAACGAAACCTAATTCGGAAGCGTTGCCGTCGCCGTCAAGGTCGAGAAGCTGAATTACCACGTCGCCGTTGGGCAAAGCGGTGGAAAGGGGTTGGTCGATAGCGGAAGACAATCTTTCGTCAAGCGTAGTCTTGTCCACGATAAACGTAGATACGGGAGAAACGCATATTACGGCAAGAACTATCGCCAGCAAAGCCGATACTAAGCCGAAAATAAGTTTGTACATTCCTCTCCAGATGCCGAAAATAAGAAGCAGCACCGTTATTACGACCACCGCTATATCCAAGATTATACCCGTCATATACCCTCCGTGCGCGTATGCGTCCGCATAACGCATATATACACGATTATTATACTTTGTAAACCGCTATTAGTCAAGAATAAAAAACGCTCTTTCACCCGAATAAATCGCCCGATTACGGGAAAACTCCGTCTTATGGAAAAACTTTCTTTTCAAAAACCGGTAATTTTATGCGTCGGCACGACAAACGTGTCGGGCGACAGCGTCGGACCGAAAGTCGGAGACAATCTTCTTTCCCTCGGCGTAAACGCCTACGTCTACGGCAAATCTTCACGCCCCGTTAACGGTATAAACTACGAACGCTACGTCGAATTTATTAAAATTCATCATCCGCACAGCATAGTTATTGCAGTGGACGCCTGCCTGGGTAAAAAAAACGACGTCGGCAAAGTCAAATACTCGCTAAGCGGGCTCAGAGCGGGAGCCGCCTTAAAAAAAGACCTTACTGAGTTCGGAGACCTTACCGTGCTTTGCGTGGTGGCGGAAAAAGGCGAAGACAATCTCCGCTCCCTTCTCCTTGCCGAAAAGGAATTTGTGGACGCCCTTGCCGAAAAAACCGCCGCAAAAATTTTTACCCTGGTGAAAGATTTAAGACTAAATTATGCAGACCGGCATAAAATCGAAACGACGGTCGGCGAAAAAACCGTCGCCCGACAGCCGTCTTTATATTAAGCACGATATCAGGCACGTCGGATTTCGGGGGAAAATTAACGCGCTGTCTTAAAATCGTCACCTTACGCTCCGCAGAAAAGATTTTGCAAAATCGCAATTTTGCGGCGTATCGTGACAATTTTAAGCATTTCTTTGGTTGCAATAACCCCACGCTTATGCTAAAATAAAAAATATTTAACCTTTGAGGAAATGAAAAATATGCCGGAAAAAAATCAGAATAACAAAAAATCGATGATATTCGTTTTGATAGCCATCGTTTTGATAATCGCAGTTGCGGTAATCTTAATGCAGACTTTGGGTGCCGATACTGTGCCCGTCGTGAGCTATTCCGAATTTCTCGAATACGCCGAAGCGGGTAGAGTACAAGGTATCATAATGACCGGGAATTACACCGCGAGAGTGTTAATAACAAAAGTCGAAGACGAATCTGCCCTTAACGGAAAACTTAACGGAAAAGGATATTCGCTCGAAGACTTTAAGAAAAACGATAAGAAAAGCGACTTCCGAGTAGTAGTCGATTCCCGCAACAACGTAGCCGACACGATGTCCGAGATAGTGGCAAAACACAACGAAAACGGCGAAAATTACACGATGCCGTACGTCAATCTCAACGATCCCAACGCAGGAACCAATTGGTCGACTATTATATCGATATTGAGTTTTGTCCTCATAATAGGGCTTGCCGTACTGATGTTCGTATCCCTCCGCGGAGGCAAGGGCAATAACGGCGCGCTTACTTTCGGAAAGACGAAAGCGAGGATTTCCAACAACACCAGAGTTAAATTCTCCGACGTAGCGGGAGCGGAAGAAGAGAAAGAAGAACTTAAAGAAATAGTCGACTTTCTTAAATCTCCTAAAAAGTACATCAATCTCGGCGCAAAAATTCCGAGAGGAGTTCTTCTCGTAGGTCCTCCGGGAACGGGAAAAACCCTTTTTGCAAAGGCGGTAGCCGGCGAAGCCAACGTTCCGTTTTTCTCCATATCCGGTTCAGACTTCGTGGAAATGTTCGTCGGCGTGGGCGCAAGCAGAGTAAGAGACCTTTTCGCGCAGGCTAAAAAGAATATGCCTTGTATAGTCTTCATCGACGAAATAGACGCGGTAGGAAGACAGAGAGGCGCGGGACTCGGCGGCGGCAACGACGAAAGAGAACAGACCCTTAACCAGTTACTCGTACAGATGGACGGTTTCGACACCAACGACGGAATAATAATTATGGCTGCCACCAACAGAGCGGACATTCTCGACCCCGCTTTGCTCCGTCCGGGCAGATTCGACAGACAAATCTACGTCAATATCCCCGACGTAAAAGGAAGAGAAGCTATCTTCAAGGTTCACGCCCGCAACAAACCCATCTCCCCCGAAATCGACTTCAAACTTCTCGCGAGAATGACGAGCGGATTTTCGGGCGCGGATATAGCGAACCTTCTTAACGAAGCGGCTATTCTCGCCGCGAGAAACAACCGTCAGGTAATCGTAATGACCGATATTCTCGAAGGTATCAATAAGGTAATCGCGGGACCGCAGAAAAAGAGCAGAATAATTACCGAAGCCGACAAGAGAATTACCGCTTACCACGAAGCGGGACACGCGATAGTCGGCAAACTTATGAAATACTGCGACGCGGTGCAGGAAGTAAGCATTATCCCGAGAGGAATGGCGGCAGGCTATACCCTTTCCCGTCCGAAAAACGACGACAGCCACGTCACTAAGAACCGTCTTAACGACGAAATAGCCATGATGCTCGGCGGCAGAGCCAGCGAAGAACTCGTCATAGAAGACGTATCCACCGGCGCAAGCAACGATATAAAACGCGCGACCGAACTCGCCCGTCGTATGGTTTGCGAATGGGGTATGAGCGAAAAACTCCCCAACGTTTTCTTCGGCGGAGATCAGGAAGTCTTTATCGGAAGAGATTATCAGACGCAGGTAAACTACGGCGACGAAGTGGCTTCTATAATAGACGAAGAAATACGACAGATTATAGACGTAAACTACAAGAGAGCTATTCAATGCTTGTGCGACAACAAGGATATTCTCGACAATATGGTAAAACTTCTTTTCGGCAGAGAAACCATCTACGGCGACGAAGTGGATATGCTTATGGAAAGAAAGTCGCTTGACGAAATAAACGCCTATATCGACGAAAAACTCGCCAAACGCGATGAAGAAAGCAAGAAAAAGGACGAACCTATAATAACTCCCGCTTTCGACAAAGCGTCCACTATAATAGTAAACGAAAAGGACGTAATCGATATTCCCGACGACGGTCCGAAAAAACACGACGACGCAGAAAATGAAAATGCCGATGAAGAGAAAAAAGACGACGATAACAAAACCGAAACCGACTCTTCCGACGAAAACAAATAATTGCTTATAAAATCTCGACAAGGCGAACGCAAATTACGTTCGCCTTGTTTTTTTACTCGTATTCTTTATCCGTTTGTCATCCCTGAGCCGCAAGCGAAGGATGACGCGGAAACGCTTCGCCGACTCATTTTTCTTCCAGATGTTAAAAATGTTTTTAATAAACATCCTACAAAATGTTTTTAATAAACATCCTTTGTCGCTATTGAAATACTGCTTTCTTTATGCTAAAATTACATCATGCGTAAAAAATCGACTTTGTGCCTTGTCATATTCGTAGCAGTAATTGCGGTTCTTTGCGGAACGGTTTCGTTATCCGCGGCGTACGCCGCCGACGCCGAAATCGTCGTAATTTATTCGATAGACGGACGAGTCGTCGTGGAAACTCCCGCTTACGAAGGGTTTACGATATACGAAGGATACTCCGATAACAACACGGACGAATACTACTACTCGTGGGAGCTGAACGGTTCTGCCGTTAATTTTCCGTACGTTCTTTCCTTAGACGACGCTACTTTCGAAGACGGAAGATATACGATTACTTTCGTGGGCGTTAAAACAACTCGCGTCCCTTGCACGATTATTATTCGCAGCGAAAAAGATACCGGTTTAAGTTATTCTGCGGGCGATACCTTACTTGCGAGCGACCTGTTAGCCGAAGTCACCGACTACTATTACGACGAAAACCATACCGAGAAAGTTACTTTTCCGCTGACGGTGAAAGAAAATATGATTCTTTACGCCGATTATCCGTCTAACAATTCCGAAGACGGCGGCGATAGCGACGGCGGAAACGACGATAACGGCAATAACGACGGGAACGAAGAATTCGACCCGTCCGGCACCATAGAAAGCTTAGACTGCGAACACGCCACGGCAGTAATAGAAGGCGATATGACCGTGGGAAGCGTCGTAGAAATAACTCTGAGCAATTACGAAACCGGCTACGCACTCGATTACGTTCTGGTAAGCTGCGACGGCGAAGCGGTCGTTACCGAAAGAAGCGGCAACGTAGTATCCTTTATTATGCCCGACGGAAAAATTTCCGTAAAGGTTGTTTTTAAGGCAAGCACGTCGCAAACGACTACCGCTACCGAAAAGACTACTTTGTTCGGCACGAAAGAAATAATAGCTATTTCCGTAGCCGGGGCGGTATTGCTGATCGGCGCAATAATAATATTGATAAAAAACAAAAAGAAGGTGTAGATATGTATAAAAATATTGTTAAAGACGAAGTTATCGAACTTAAAAACTTAGTGGAATACAAAGAAGGACAAATAGTCAGCAAGACTCTCGTACAGAACGAAAAAGTCAGCGTGACGCTGTTTTCTTTTGAAAAAGGCGAAGAAATTTCCACCCATACCGCAGGCGGCGACGCAATGGTAACGGTCCTCGACGGAGTGGGCAAATTCACCGTCGGCGACAAAGAAAGGATAGTCAAAGCGGGCGAAACGCTCATAATGCCGAAAGATATTCCCCACGCCGTTTACGGAGAAGAACGTTTTAAGATGATTCTTATCGTTTCTTGTTAATAAAAAAGTTACAAAAGAATAATGAGAATACTGTTTTTCGATACCGAATGTTCAAACTGCTTCGACGGGAAAGGTAAAATATGCGAGTTCGGATATATCCTTACCGACGCCGATTTTAACGTTATTAAAAAGGATAACATTATAATAAACCCCGGAGCGGCTTTCGACAAGAAAGGTTTTGCCATACAAAAAATAAAACTTTCCTGCCCCTATTCGGAATACTACACGAAAGAAAAGTTCCCTGCGTACTACGAAGAAATAAAATCTCTTCTCACTGCGAACGATATTATAGCCGTCGGTCACGCTACCCACTTCGACGCAAAATATATATTAAACGACTGCGTACGCTACGACTTGCCGTCCTTTAACTACCGATTTATCGACACGCAGGAAGTGGCAAGACAGCTTTACGGCAGAGAAACGAGATTAAGGCTGATAGAACTTTATTCCGATTTCTTTCCCGAAAAATCGCACGAACAAATCCATTCGGCGATAGCCGACGCGGAACTCACGAAAGAAGTTCTTCAATACATGTGTGCCGACAAAGGTATGACTTTTGCAGAACTTGTAAACGCCTACCCTGTCCTCTGTCAGGTCTTCGAAGACCATATCGTGGAAAAAAACGCTTTCGGATACGTCGAATCTTCTGCCATGGGCAAACGCAACCGTAAAATTTTTCTGCAATACGTAAAACACAATCAGGCGGTTTGCAACGGCGACAAATACGGTTTTCCGTCGGAATACGAAAGCAGACACTTCAAGCAGATGCTGCGTATTCTCAAAGCGATGACCGAAAAAAATCTGCGTTATGCCGGCGTATCGAAAAAATCTTACTACGTCACCCTTAACGACAGAGAATGGAACCGCCGCTACGCGCGGAAAGATAAAATAATACAGTTTGCCGATTTTATCAAAACGCTCGAACTTACCGACGAAGACCTGAAAGACGAAAACATCGACGTAGAACAAATAGTGGCGGAACTCGACGAAAACAAGGCTTGGTACAGCCGCTACACGGCGTTCAGAGACGGGATATTGCCCGTCACGGAATAACCGTACTTTACGGCTTGCTTCCCGCTATATTGCAGCAAGCCGAAAAATATAATTTATTTCAGGGAGGATACATAATGAAAAAGACTTACGTAGGGTGGCAGGAATTAGGCTACAAACGTAACCAAACGGAATACGTCGACAAAACGAGACTATTGGACGACGACGGCAACTTACTCGTAAAGGGAGGCTGGGCAAGGCACAACGTATTCGAATACGACCGTAACTTAGCCGTACCTCATTGGCGTGGCAAAGAATGGGATTTTTACCAGTTCGGGAACGGTAAATATATGGTTCAGATATCCATAGCCAACATTTCTATCGGCGGATACGCTTCCGCAGCACTCGTCGACGTAAGCGGAAAAGAAAAGAAAACCGTTTCTTCCATGGACTTATGGCTCGGCGGAAAGAACAAACCGTCGCATATACTTCCCGAAAACGGCGACCGCCCGAATACCGTGCATTATGTCCACAAAAACTTTGAATTTTTCGCGGACACGAAAGAAACCACCCGCACGGTGCGTTTCCGCGGACCGAGTAAAGACGGATTTATTGAAACCGTCTTTACGATGGACCTTTTCGAAAATCACGAAAACATCACCATCGTCACCCCCTTCAAAAAGAACGGCGAATATCTCCCCACGAGATTTTTTATGACGATGAAACAAAACTGTATGCCCGCTTGCGGATACTTCAAAGTAGGCGACGAGAAGATAGACTTCTCGAAAGAAAACACCTTTTGCGTACTCGACTGGGGACGCGGCGTTTGGCCGTATAAAAGCGTATGGTACTGGGGCAACGGCGCAACGTATATAAAGGACGAAAACGGCAAAAACCATATTTTCGGATTTGAAATCACCTGGGGTATCGGCAACGAAGACAACGCTACCGAAACCTGCCTTTTCTACGACGGCAAGGCTCACAAGATAGGCTCGGTAGACGTGGAAGTATTCCCAAAGCCCGATAAGTATATGGATAAATGGCACTTTATTTCCGAAGACGGCAGGTTCGATATGACGATGACCCCCGTATACGACCACCACGCCGACACCAACGTACTCAATATCGCCCGTATGCACTCGCATCAGGTACACGGTCTCTGGAACGGAACGGTAACTCTCGACGACGGCAAAGTTCTTAAAATAAACGATATGTACGCGTTCTGCGAATACGTCGAAAACAAGTGGTAAACCGCCGAATTTACCTTTTCAAAGTCTAAAAAAAGGCTGTTAGAAACGTAAATTTTAACAGCTTTTTTAGTGGTTTTTATCGTATCATCACTTGTTTGGTTTTGCTAACATCGGCAAAACCTATTCTTTGAATTCATAGATTATTTCCTATATCTTGCAATAACCTTCGGGAGTCACTATTATATCGCCTTTCGAGATGGCGTTTTCTATTACGGAGTCCACCCACTCGGTAGCGGATTTCGTCCTTTTAGGAACGTTGAACAGGCGGAATACTTCCTTAATTAAGTCTTCCTTGTCGATATTGACGGCGGTTTCTATCGCGCACTTCGCGGCGGCGAGAATTTCGTCGGGATAAATCTTTGCGATTTCTCTCGGCACTCTTTCGTCCACGGGACGGAACGTGTTGACGGGTTTGTCGACGTAGAAGACTTTGCCGTTTTCTTCCTTGCGAAAACTTTCGTATTCGGCAATATAAGCGTTAATCTGCGCGACGGCTTTTTTCGCGGTACGCGGCACGCAGTAGGCGGCAAGCATCTTATCGGTAAGATACCCCGCTTCCATAGGCGACTCGGTTTCTATAACCTGTCTTATCTTCGTCAGAATAGCTTCTTCGTTAGCGAAATTCATTACGTAGTCCACGCCGCTCTTTGCCGACGGTTTTATATACAGGCTCTTATAGGTCTGCTTGTAACGCGACATAGCTTCCTTGACAGTCTTCTTCGACACCACTTTCTTTTCGGTAAGGGTGGCGATAAGTTCTTTGATTTTGTTGATTTCGCGACGAGGGTTATTGTAGTAATTGATACTCCAAAGGTTGTATGTGTTCCAACCGAGCTTTTTGAGTATCTTAGTCTGCATCGTTATTCTGTCCTTAACCGACTGTATTCGGGCGGTATTTTCGCTGTCTATTATTATAGCTAATATATACTTATCCTTATCTCTCGGGTCTACTACCGCCACGTCTATCTTGAAGTCGGACACGCCTAAATTGCTTTCGCATACCAAACCCCTGTCTTTAAGGTCGCGGGCGATGTTCTCGCCCAATCCTTTCGTCGCCAAACTTGCATTATCGGCGTCTATTGCGAGCATATCGGGACCCTTTTCCGCGTAATCGAGGAACGCCTTAAAAGCTTTAACTCCCGCGCTGTCGGTGCGGTTAAGGTCTATCATATTGCCCGTTATCGAGCTGAACACCACCATTTCCGTCCTTGCTCTCGTCACGGCTACGTTAAGGCGTTTGTACCCGCCCTGCTGATTTATAGGTCCGAAGTTAAGCGACAGTTTTCCGTTGCCGTCGGGTCCGTAACCTACGCTGAAAAGTATGACGTCGCGTTCGTCTCCCTGTACGTTTTCAAGGTTCTTGATAAAGAGCGGCTCGTCGCGTTCAAACGCAAGGTCGTCCAACCCCGCTTCGTGAATAGCGGCGGTAAGTTTGTCTTCTATGTAGTTTTGCTGCGCCGTGTTGAACGTAACTATTCCGATAGAACGGTTCCGTTCGGCAGGGTTTTTCAGGCGTTCCAACACGTTCTTTATAAGGGCGTCGCCTTCCTTCTTGTTTTGTTTCGTTCCGCCTCTTTCATAAACGCCGTCCACGTACGCAAGGCGGACTTTCGCATTGAGTTCGTTCGGTGACGGGAAGGTAAGCAAGGTGTTGTGATAGAAGAAAGAGTTCGAGAAAGCGATAAGGCTTTCGTGATTGCTTCTGTAATGCCACAGTAAGTGTCTTTCGGGCATACCGACGGCAAGGCAATCGTCGAGAATACTTTCAAGGTCTTCCACTTCGTAATGGTTGTCGTCCTTGTAATCGGTGTGGAAAAACGACGTCGGCGGCAACTGCTCCGGGTCGCCTACTATAATAACGTTCTTACCCCTTGCTATCGCGCCCACCGCTTCGCAGGTAGGTACTTGCGACGCTTCGTCGAAGACTACCAAATCGAACTTATCCCCTTCTATGTCGAGATATTGCGCTACCGAAACGGGACTCATAAGAATACACGGACAAGTCGCTTTGAGAATTCCCGGTATCTGCTTGAAAAGTGACCTAATGGTAGTCCCCTGCATATTCGTCTTTTCGGCGCGGTAAAGTATTACCCTTTCGAGATTGTGTTCTCCCGCAGTGTCGGTCTTCGGCAAACGGGCGACGAGCGAATTGTAAATATCGGTACGGGTAAGTTTTTCGTACTCGTCGGATAGAGTCTTGAATTTCTGCATCGTTTCTTCCAGCGTAAGTCCCGAAAAACGGCACAATACTTCGTCAAGATACAGTTCGCTGCGGATAAAGTTGTAATAAACGCACTTCTTGAAACTACGCAACACGTCTTCCGCCGTGATAGCTCCCGTAGAAAGCGGTTCCAACACAAAATCGAAACCTTCCTTTCCGCACCTTTCCACTATCGACTGATACCTGCACCAACTCGGAATATAGTCGATATTCTTTTCTATGTTGGTGACGTAATCTATTGTGGAATTTATTTCGTCCTTTTGATTTTTTCTGTTTATGCGGAACAGTTCGGAGAACTTCTCCTTAGCCGAAACTTCGGTTTCGTACGCCCTGACGTAGTATTCCATAAGGATATGCGGTTTCCTTTCGGAAAGAATTCTGCAACGGTCTTCGAACTGTCTGTAATCGCAGTCTGCGAAAAGAATTTTCGCGCACTCGTAAAGTTCGTTTATCTTTTTTATCTCGTCGTCGAGTCTTTCGTCGTCCACGCTCATTCCGAACAAGTCGGCTATCTCTTTGCGACGGTTTTTTACAATTTCGCGGTTTTCTTCATACTTTATGAGCAGTTCCAAAAATTCCGTCCTGCCGTCTTTGTCAAGGGAGGCGGGCATAATCTTTTTTACGCTTCTCGGTACGAACAAAGGTTTCGCTTGGGCGGCTTTCACATCGTCTATACTTATCTTTTCGGGATATTTTCCGTAAAGTTTTTCGTACCCGTCGGCTATCGACTTGCCGTGCTTTACCGCTTCGGAATAAGATTCCGCCACCCCCTTTGCGTTGTCCGCGGCGCGGGCGTTAACGAAAAATTTAACTGCGTTTTTATCGTTAATCAACGCGTCGGCTATGATATACAACGCTCTCAACTTTTCGCCGGTAAGGGAAATGGTACGCATATTAAATAAAGTCTGCAATTCTCTCGCGTACTGTTTAAGATGCTTTAATTCCATAAGATAAACGGAAAGCATAGCGTCGGCGTCTTCTCTCCACTCTTCGCTGTAATCGAACCTTCCTATAAACTTAAAAGGCGACTTTTCTATATCTCCGCACTCTTTTGCACGCAACGCAAGCTCGGTAAGCAAATCGAGATGCTTGTTAAAGGAAGTCAAAGTAAGTTTTTCGTAGAACGAATTGTCTATTCTAAGGCAGTCGGGAGCGTCGGCGTTATCGAGGTAGGCAAGCATCGCTTCGTACAGGGAAAAACCTAAATATCTTTTCCTGTGCATAGCGTTTATTTCCGAACTTAATTTTTCTACGTCTGCGGCTATCTCTTCGCGTTTTTCCGAAGAGTCGTTTTCTCCCGCGTCGGGAGTAAGGTTAAGGGTACGGATAATCTGCGACAATACGTCGGTCTTATGGGTCTTGTCGGAATGAAGTTCCAGACAAAAATCTCCCACGCCTATGTCTTTAAGACGCTTATACACGACGTTCAGCGCCGCCATCTTTTCCGCCACGAACAGAACTCTCTTTCCGCGGACGATGTTGTTTACTATAATATTGGTTATAGTCTGCGACTTACCCGTTCCGGGCGGTCCGTGTAAGACGAACGAACCTCTTAACGAAGACGCTATGGCTTCGTACTGCGACGAGTCCGCGCTTATCGGAAGATACATTCCGTCTTTATCTATATATGCATCGTCGGAAGTAAGCGTTTCGTCGGCGGAACAACTGCATTCCGGGTCAAGGCTGTTTCCGATAAGGGAACGGATAAGCGGCGACTCTTTCATCTTGTCTATATGCAGTCTTACGTCATTCCACATAAGGTAATTAGTAAACGACAGCGCGTTCATAAATACGTTGTCGGTGATTACCCACCCCTTACGGTCAGAAATTTCTTTCTTTATTCTCGCGACGACAGCCATAATACTGCTCGTGTCGGTCAAAGGAACGTTCCCTAATCCCCGCATGTCGAGATTAAATTCCTGATATAAAAATTCGAGCAAGGTGCAGTTTATCTGAGCATCTTCCACCGCTACGTCGGCGGTATACACGGGCGAAGATATTCCCCTTTTCTTTATCGACACGGGAAAAAGAAGGACGGGAGCGTACTTGAAACTGTCGTCGTCGTTTTCTCTCCACCTTAAAAATCCCGCGCAGATATAAAGACTCGAATCGCCCGACTCTTCCTGCAAGGTTTTGCCCTTTCTGAAAAGGTTAAGCAAGGTCTTTTCGTGTTCTTTAACGGAGTACACCGTATGTAATTTTTTGTTAAGGTACTCGTATTTAACGTAATCTTTAAGCGGTTTAAGGGTTTCCGCGTCGTCGAAAGTAGCCGAATACTTCTCGTCGCCTTCCTTAACGTCGGACGGACGAGGATGGAAGGTAAACTGTTTCGCGTTCATGACGTTCTCGACGAAATCTTCCAACGCGCAGGTAAGTACCTTAACCGCTGTGGCGGAAACTCGGAAATTAAGGAGTCCGTTTCTTAAATCGAGTTCAAGCAACCGCCTTTCCCACTGCTTTTCTCTCGAATAAACGTTTTCGCCCGAAATGTCGGCGGAATATTCCTTTATTTTTTTCGGGGCTTTCGCCGTAACGTAGTCGGAACTTTCTATAAGGTCGTACCCTGCTTCGGTCTTAACCCTGTTCGGCAGCGGTCTTACGCCCATGATTCTCGCCCGTTTTATATCGACGAAATAGTCGGCTAAGGCGGCTTTTTTTATAGCTACGCTTGCGTTTTTCTCGGCTTTTTCAAATGATTCGCCGCCGTAAAGAGCGTCTACCGAGATTATCGAAAGTTCGTTTGAACCCGAACCTGTCTTCCCCGCTATCGCCGACGGGTCGTCCGTCACGACGTCGTTAAAACACTGCTCCGTAAGGAAACAACCGACGTAAAATTTTCCGTTCACCGAACCTATAACGGGATTAAAATCCGCCCCTTCCGCCATCGAAGCAAGCACGAGAGCAAGTTCCAACGGCGTGGCTATCTTGCTGTCGAACACTTCTCCGAAATCGGTTATTATCGCGGTTTCGGCGGAAGAAGAAAGCTGTTGTCTTATAAACCCGTTCTCGGCAATGACGCTGTAACACGCCGCAAAATAGTTACGGACAGCGTTTTTACCGTTGTTTCCGTAGCCGTTGCCTTTATCCGGCAAACGCCAGTCGGACAACTTTTTCTTAGCTAAATTTATGTACCTGTTTATATCCTGCGTACGCCTTACGAAAGTGGCTATGGATTCGGGATTAAGAAGATTACATTCGTTAAACGCCAGAACCGATACGTCGACGGTGCTTTCCGCCGCTACTTCGCCGTCTATTCTTACCCTTACCGTGACCGTTCCGTCCAGGTGTCTGTCCTGCGCCACCATAAAAAGCGGCGATAGTTTTCCGAACGTGTCGAACCTTAAATTAGCCCTTGCCTGAAAAACGTCCACTATCCTCTCTTCGGGAAGAATAAACGCGGGCGTCGAAGTCACTTCTACGACGACGTTTTCCGCATCCTCGGAAGAGTTGTTCTTTATATACAATCTCTGTATCGGCGAAATTCCGTTCTGAACCATGTAGTAACCGATTTGTGTCGCGCAGCTTAAATTTATCACGAATTTATCCGCCATATAAACTCCTTTATATAAGTAATAATCTATTATCAATAATACAACAAAACCGCCGACAAGACAACACCTACGCGGATTTTCTTAAAACTAAAACTTACCCTATTCCTTACTTCCCTGCAAAACGCGGCGACGATAAAAACGGCGTAAACTTTTTCGTCCACGCCGCCTTTCAGATAACTTTTCGTCCTATTCGGGTAAATTTTCCGCGCGCTTTACAAAATCGCCGCCGTCTGCGTCGCTCGGCATACGCCAGTCGCCGCGGGGGGATAAACATATACTTCCTATCTTCACGCCGTCGGGCAGGCAACTGCGCTTGAACTGCTGACTGAAAAAGCGGCGGTAGAAAGTGACGAGCCATTTCTTTACGGTAGCTTTGTCAAAGTCCTTTTCAAACGCCTTGTTAGCAAGGAGATAAGTCTTTTCGGGAGTAAAGCCGAAACGGACGGTATAGTAAAGGAAAAAGTCGTGCAGTGCGTACGGTCCTACTATCTCTTCGGTCTGTTGTGCGATTTTTCCGTTTGCGTCGGGGGGAAGCAATTCGGGACTTATAGGAGTGTCTAATATGTCGGATAAAACTTCCTTACTCGCTACGAAAGAGTCCGTTTCTTTAATTACGTCTATCATCCATCTTACGAGAGTCTTCGGTATTCCGCAGTTTACGCCGTACATACTCATATGGTCGGCGTTGTAGGTGCACCACCCTAACGCGAGTTCGCTAAGGTCGCCCGTGCCTACGACGAAACCGCCTATCTTGCCCGCGTAGTCCATAAGGACCTGCGTTCTTTCTCTCGCCTGACTGTTTTCAAAGGTAAGGTCGAACTTGTCTTTATCCTGTCCTATATCCTTAAAATGTTGAATTACGGCTTCCTTAATCGGTATTTCGAGATACGTTACTCCGAGTTTCTGCATTAAGGTTATGGAATTGTTATAGGTCCTGTCGGTAGTCCCGAAACAAGGCATCGTTATTCCCACGACGTCGGTAAGGGGTCTTCCGCTTCTCCTTACTGCTTCCGCGCACACAAGTAAGGCAAGGGTAGAATCGAGTCCGCCGCTTACGCCTATCACGGGACGGGCGCGCGTGACGTCCATTCTCTTTTTAAGTCCCATTACCTGCATTTCGAAAATTTCCATACACCTTTCGGCTCTGTCCTTTTTACTGCTCGGCACGAACGGAAGTTTCGCTACCGTAAAATAACGCAAATCGTTTTCTCTCTGCGCGCACGGAAGAGCTATTTCTCTCACCGCCCTGTCGCTGCCGTACACGGCGTAACACTCCGAAAAGGTCTTTATTTTCAGCCTGTCGGTTCTTATCTTGCCTAAATCTACGTCGGCGTACAGAATGTAATCGCCGTCTATCGTCTTCTCGTTTTCGGCGACTATTCTGCCGTTTTCGCAAATCATCGAGTGACCCGAAAAGATAAGGTCGGTCGTCGACTCGGAACAACTCGCCGACGAGTACGCGTATATACATAATTGCGCGGCGGAATGTTGTGACACGAGAGTCCGTCTGTAATTCCTTTTCGAGATAATTTCGTTACTTGCCGAAAGGTTAAGAATAACTTCCGCTCCGTTAAGAGAAAGTATCGCTCCGGGCGAAACCGCCGCCCAGATATCTTCGCACACTTCCGTTCCGAAACGGAAAAATCCCGCGTCGAACACCAAATCGTTACCTATCGGCACGGGGGTAGCCTGTATATCGGATATAGCAAGAGAAGTGCAACTTACCGTCTTTTCTTTAAGTTCCGCTCCCGAAGAAAACCACCTGCGTTCGTAAAACTCGTTGTAAGTAGGGATAAAGGTCTTGGGAATAAGCCCGTACAAAACGCCGCTTTTTATGATAGCCGCCGCGTTATATAACTTGCCCTTGACGTCTACGGGAAGACCTACCGCAAGAATAGCGTCCGTTCCGTTACTCTTTTCTATGATTTCCCGCAGTCCTTTTTTCGCTTCCTCAAGAAGAGTATGCTGAAAGAACAAATCGCCGCAACTGTACCCCGTTATGCAAAGTTCGGGGAAGACTACTATCTGCGCTTTGTTTTTATCCGCTTCGTAAGCCTTTAATAAGATGTTTTTTACGTTTTTTTCGACGTTACCTACGGCAACTTCGGGCGACGCCGTTGCTATTCTCAAAAAATCGGACATTTTGCTCCTTGTCAAGTTATCTCATATTTATTTATGGAAAAATTATAACATTTTTATTTCCGCAATACAACTGTTTGCGATTTTCTCGGAAACTGTTTCTTCTCGGTAAAATTTTCTTTACTAAATTATTAAAAATAATTGACTTAGTTTTTAGAATTGACTATATTGTAGGCGAAAAATACGTTACTTTGAGTAATGAGGAAAATATGAGACGCAACGCCGCTTTGAGCAACGATTATTTCGGACGGGAAAAGATATCGAAAGTTCTTCTTAAAATCGCCCCGCCCGTTATGTTCAGTCAGCTTATTCAGTCCCTCTATAACATAGTGGACAGTTTTTTCGTAGGCAAGTTTTCTAACGACGCTCTTACCGCTCTGTCTGTAATATACCCCTTGCAACTCGTTATTATCGCTTTGGCGGTAGGCACGGGAGTGGGGGTAAACACCTATATGGCGAGTAAGTACGCTCACGACAAAACCGAAGACGCCGAATACGCGGCGGGTACGGGTACTATTCTCGCCGTCGTTACCTGGGCGATTTTTGCGTTGCTGTCCTTTTTTACTATGCGGCCGTACGTATTGACGAGCGCGTCGGAAGAAGCGGCGATAGAATACGCCGTAACCTACGGCAATATCGTGTGCATAGGAAGTTTAGGCAGTTTTCTCGAAGGCAACTTCACCAAAGTTCACCAAGCCAAAGGCAATATGCGCAGACCTATGATAGCGCAGGTAGTCGGAGCGGTCGTAAATATCGTTCTCGACCCCGTTCTTATCTTCGGCGTGGGCAAAATCCCCTCTCTCGGCGTGGCGGGAGCGGCGATAGCCACAGTTATAGGACAGTTTTCTTCCGCGATAATAGTCTGTTTCGGCGCGATTAAAAAGCCGCCGAAAATTAAAAGAACGTTCCATTATATAAAGCGTATCTACTTTTACGGATACTCTTCTATTTTAATGCAACTTCTTTACACCGTGTACATAGTCGCTCTTAACGTAATTCTGAAAAAGTTTTCCGACGCGGCGGTAACCGTACTCGGACTCTATTATAAACTGCAAAGTTTCTTCTTTATTCCGCTGTTCGGTCTGCAAACCTGCATAGTTCCCGTCCTTAGCTACAACTACTCGGCAGAACTCTACGACCGCTGCAAAAAGATAATGAATATGACTTACCTTATTTCGTCCGTATTTATGATAGCGGGTATGATATGCTTTATCTTCTTCCCGATACCGATGATAAAAATCTTCTCTTCGAGCGAAGAAGTGTTCGCCATCGGAAAAATCGCTTTCCCTATAATCGGTTCGGGCTTTATTTCCGCCGTGTTCGGACTCATTATGCCCACCTTTTTCCAAGCCATCGGCAAGGGTAAAGAAAGCGCGTTTCTTTCCCTTTTAAGACAGGTTTTCTGCCTTATCCCCATCTTTTGGGCGTTCTCTTTGCTCGGACTTAACTACACCTGGATAGCTTTCCCCATATCGGAAACCGTCTCCGGCGTAGTCGGACTTATTATGTACCTGCTTCAAATAAGAAAATGGAAAAATACGCCCGTACACCCCATTCTCCGCGACGCGTCGCCCGAAAACGCCACCGCTTCGCAACCCGAAACTTTACCCGCCGCTACTATCGGAAATCAAACCGAAAACTTAGCCGAAACCCCGCAGAGCGACGAAAAAAAACCCTTTTTATACGGCGAAAAGAAAAATACTATTAAAATAAATATCCTTAAATAAAAACTACTCGTCTTCGCTCATATCGAACAAATCGTTCGGCGTACATTCGAGCACTTCGCACAACGTCTGCAACGTCTTAAACTTTATTCCGTTCGTTTCGTTGTTCATAATCTTGTTAAAATTCTGATAGCTTAACCCCAGGCGAATATAAAGCCAATACTTCGTCTTACCCTTTTCTTTCAGAATTTCATACAACCGTAATTTCATATATCACCTGTACGTTAATGAATGTGTACAGTATATAACATTTTTATACTTGACTAATAGATACCCACAATATATAATGTATACATTAGATATATCTTGGAGGGACGTCTATGAAATATTGTACCAGATGCGGAAGAGCGCTTCATTACGATGCTGTTGTTTGTCCGAATTGCGGTTGTGCCGTGGGAAGAACAATAGTCAGAAACGAAACCAACGGTATGGCTATCGCCGGATTTATTTTATCTTTCTTTATTCCGTTGCTCGGTTTTATATTCGGCATAATCGGACTTCACAAGGCAAAAGAAGTCGACACCGGAAAAGGCTTGTCTGTGGCGGCAATTATAATATCGCTCATTTCGTTTGTCGTTAGTGTGTTTATTTTAATCAGCGTTTTAGGACTTGCTTTTATATAGAGACAAATAAGCTGTGATTCTGACTCACCGCAATAAACTTGTCAAAAATAGTAACCTGTGGTATCATTTGAAATGCTTACAATTTGCGGAGAGAGAAAATGAACAAACAAGCTAAATTTCAATTTATACTATCGGGCGTTTTGTTCGCCCTTTTTATATTGTTACTCATATTGGTTCTGACGGTGGACGTACGCCCCATCGCTCCCGACGGCAGTAACGTGGGACTTTCCACGATAAACGAAGCTATCGCCGACGCTATCGGAGTAAACGACGGCTGGAAAAAACTTACCGACGTATTGTTAATCGTAGCGATGCTGGAAGCGGTCGTTTTTGCGGGATTGGGCGTTTTTCAGGGAATAAAAAGGAAAAGCCTTAAAGAAATCGACTACACTCTTATAGCCCTTGCGATAACCTACCTTACGATAGTTTTTCTGTACATTTTCTTCGAGCTGGTGGTCATTAACCGCCGTCCGATACTTGCCGACGGAAAAGCAGACCCGTCTTTCCCGTCTACACACACCTTAGTTATTCTCGGCATACTCGGCACGGGAGTTACCGAAATAAACTATCTCGTAAAGACCAAACCTATAAGGATTTGCACGTATATAATATCCTACGCTGTTATACTTCTCGCCGTCGTCGGCAGACTCCTTGCGGGGGTGCATTGGTTCACCGACATACTTGCGGGTATCCTTTTAAGTCAGGCGATAGTCGCCGCGTATAACGGCGTAAGCGTTATCCTTACCGAAAAGAACAAACCCGAAACGGAAAACGAAACCGCTTCTCCCGACATTACCGAAACTACCGACGCGGTAAACGAATAATTAAAAATTTCTACACGAAAAAGCGGAACGGACAAATATCCGTTCCGCTTTAATTTTACGGTTATTTTTAATAATCGAGCGGGAATTTCTTTACGAGAAGTTCCACTTCCTTTTTTACTTCGGGTATCGCCGATTTGCCTTCGAAGACGATTTTAGCGATGAGTCTTCCTATAATTCTCATTTCTTCTTCTTTCATTCCCCTTGTGGTAACCGACGGCGTGCCTATTCTTATGCCGCTCGTGACGGACGGTTTTCTCGTTTCGTTGGGAACGGTATTTTTGTTGACGGTAATATTGGCTTTTTCGAGATTTTTTTCCACTTCGAGTCCCGTTACGCCCAAAGAAGTGAAGTCGCAGAGCATAAGGTGGTTATCCGTGCCGCCGGAAACGAGCTTTATTCCGCGTGAAGTCAGTTCGTCTGCCAAAGCGGCGGCGTTTTTTACTATCTGACGCTGATATTCCTTAAACTCATCGGTGAGAGCTTCGCCGAAAGCTACCGCCTTACCCGCTATTACGTGTTCCAACGGTCCGCCCTGCGTACCGGGGAATACCGCCTTGTCTATCTTTGCGGCTAATTCTTCTTTACACATTATTATTCCGCCGCGCGGTCCGCGTAAGGTCTTGTGCGTGGTACTCGTGACGACGTCGGCGTAAAGAACAGGGCTTTGATGAAGTCCCGCCGCTACAAGCCCCGCTATGTGCGCCATATCCACCATTAAGTACGCGCCCACCTTGTCGGCTATCTCGCGGAAACGGGCGAAATCTATTTCCCTCGGATACGCGCTTGCGCCGGCTACTATAAGTTTAGGTTTATTTTCGATAGCTATTCTTTCCACTTCGTCGTAGTCTATCCTTTCCGTGACGGGGCTTACTCCGTAAGGTACCACGTTATAATACTTTCCGCTTACGTTGGCCTTGCAACCGTGGGTAAGGTGTCCGCCGTGGGATAAACTCATTCCCATAACGGTGTCGCCGGGGTTAAGCAAGGCAAGGTATACGGCAAAGTTGGCGTTGGCTCCGCAATGGGGCTGAACGTTGGCGTGCTCGCAGCCGTAAAGTTCTTTAAGTCTGTCTATCGCTATCTGCTCCACCATATCCACGTACTTGCAACCGCCGTAGTATCTGTGCCCCGGGTACCCTTCGGCGTACTTATTCGTAAGCGGACTACCCACCGCTTCGAGTACCGCTTTCGATACGAAATTTTCGCTTGCTATAAGTTCTATCGTTTTTTTCTGGCGGGAAGTTTCTTTCCTTATCGCGTCGAAAACTTCCTTGTCCCGGTTTTTAAGTTCGGTATGTTTCATTTGTAATTTTCCACCTTTTATAATATCTTTTCGTCGAGCATCTTTATACCTTTTTCGTTAAATAAGGATACCGCTTTGTCGGTATCGGATACCTTAAGTAAGATTTTTGCGCTGTCGGCTTTGAACAGAGCGAAGGAGTAAAGGTAGTCTATGTTTATCCCTTCCTTTTCGAGAAGTTCAATAACTTCCGCAAGGGCGTTCGGTCTGTCTGGAACTTCCACGCCTAAAAGTAAAGTTTGTTCTACGGCAAACCCTACCTTTTTAAGAACGTCGTAGGCTCTTTCGTTGTCGCGGGCAATAAACCTTACTATTCCGTATTCTTTCGTATCGGATATGGACAAAGTGACGAAATCAATGCCCGCCTTGCCCAACGCGTCGGTAAGTTTGAATAATCTTCCCGGTTTGTTTTCCATAAAGACTGAAAGTTGTTTTACTAACATGTTTTACCTCCCTTTATTCCGTAAATTTTCTTTTATCGATGACTCGAACGGCTTTGCCTTCACTTCTCGGAAGGGTGTTCTGTTCGACGAGTTTTACCTTAGAAGATATTCCGAGATAACTTTGAATTTCGTTTTCTATCTTCTTTCTTAACGATTCCATATCCCCTATGTTGTCGCTTGCGAAACTCTCGTTTACTTCGACGTGGATTTCCATTACGTCGAGATTACCTATTCTGTCGACGTATATGATATAATGCGGAGCTATGCCGTTTACGTTCATAATTGCCGCTTCTATCTGACTGGGGAAGACGTTCACGCCGCGGATAATCAGCATATCGTCGTCGCGACCGAGCACCTTGTTCATTCTTACCGTCGTCCGTCCGCAGGCGCATTTTTCGGCGTTAAGCGAAGTTATGTCTCTCGTGCGGTAACGGATAAGGGGCTGTCCCGTCTTTGAAATCGTGGTAAAGACCAACTCTCCCTTTTCTCCGTACGGCAAAGGTTCTAACGTGACGGGGTCTATTATTTCGGGAATAAAATGGTCTTCCTGAACGTGACTGCCGTTTTTACAGCGACATTCCATAGCGACTCCCGGACCGGAAATTTCGCTCAGTCCGTAAATATCGAGAGCGGTTATATCGAGTTCTCTTTCTATCTCTTCTCTCATACTGTTCGACCACGGCTCGGCTCCGAAGATACCCACTTTCAGTTTAAGATCGTCGAGCGTTATGCCGTTCTTTCCCATTTCGGTGGCGAGATAAACGGCGTAAGACGGCGTACAGGCGAGAGCCGTCGCTCCGAAGTCTCTCAATAGAGAAAGCTGTCTTTTGGTATTTCCGCTGGACGCGGGAACCACTGCACAACCCATTTTAGTCGCTCCGTCGTGGAGGCCTAAACCGCCGGTAAACAGTCCGTAACCGTAGGCTATGTGTATAACGTCTTTTTTACTTATCCCCGCCATCGCCAAAGCTCGGCAGATACATTCCTGCCACACGTCAAGGTCGTTTTGGGAATACCCTACCACGGTAAGTTTTCCCGTAGTTCCGCTCGACGCGTGCAGCCTTACTATATCGTCCATATCGTCGCAAAGCATACCGAAAGGATAATTATTCCTTAAATCCTGTTTCGTGGTAAAGGGAAGTTTACTTAAATCGGCTACGCTTCTTATATCTTCGGGTTTAAGTTTTATCGCGTCCATTTTGTCGCGATAGACTTTGACGTTGTCGTAGACTCTTTTTACAAGCTTAACGAGTCGCTCGCTCTGCAACGCTTCCATTTCGCTGCGAGTCATACATTCGTATTGCGGAGAGTAGATATAATCGTTTATATTTTTCATTCGTTCACCTCATAACCGTACTCGAACGCCTTTTCGTTAAGGGTAAGGAACTTTTGCGGAACCGCCTCTGCAAGTGCTTTTTTCATAACGTCCTTATCGAAACCGCATTTTTTAGTAAGATACCCTATCATAACCGAGTTGGCGGCTTTGGAATTGCCGGCGGCTACGGCGAGAGAAAGCGCGTCTATTCCTGCGGCGTTAATTAACCGTTCTTCTATGTCCTTCGGATACTCCGCCGCTCCCGTAACTACGGGCATGGGCAGAATTTCCTGCGTGGAATAAAGGATTTTTCCGTCCTTTTTAAGATAGTGCATATATCTTAACGCTTCCAACTTCTCGAACGCTAAAATTACGTCGGCTTGTCCTTCGTCTATTACGGGAGAATTGACTTTTTCGCCCATTCTGACGAAAGTCATTACGCTGCCTCCGCGCTGTGCCATTCCGTGAACTTCGGATAGTTTTACGTCCAAACCTTATACAAGGCGTATTTACCTAAAACGCGGCTTGCAAGGAGGGTTCCTTGTCCGCCTACGCCTACAATAAGTATATCCATATTTTACTCCTCCCTTGTTTTTATCGCGCCAAAACGGCACACCTTTTGGCACAGCCCGCATTCGGTACAGAGCGAAAGGTCTATCTTTATTCCGTCGTCGCCGTTTATTATCGCGGGGCAACCTAATTTAAGGCAGGCTTTGCAGTTTTTGCAAGCGGCGGTTATTTCGCAACCGTTATAGAGTCTTTTTACAAGAAGAGCGCACGGTCTGCGGGCGATTATCACCTTGACTCCCTTTTCGGAAAGACAACTTTTTACCGTTTCCTTAAAAAGGTCGAGCTCGTACGGGTCGACTACGTCCACCCTGTCGGCTCCCACGCTACGGCATACGTCTTCGAGAGACAATCGGAAAGTAGGTTCGTTTTTTATATCCTTGCCCGTGGCGGGGTGATTCTGATGTCCCGTCATTCCGGTAGTCGAGTTGTCCACTATTATTACGGTAACGTTGGCTCTATTATAAACGGCGTCGATAAGCCCCGTTATTCCGCTGTGGATAAACGTGCTGTCGCCTATTACCGCCACCGTGTTTTTATGCGAATTTTCGTCGGCTTTGTCAAACCCTATCGCCATACCGATGCTTGCGCCCATACAGAGTACGCTGTCGATAGAGCCAAGGGGCGGAACCGCTCCCAAAGTATAACAGCCTATATCTCCCGTAACGGTGACTTTAAGCTGTTTTAAGGTGTAAAAAACTCCCCTGTGGGGACATCCCGCGCAGAGTACGGGCGGGCGGGCGGGAACTTCTGCGCGGATAACGTCCGTCTTTATTCCCAAAACCTTTTCCCTTATTATATTTGCGGAAAGTTCTCCTTGTACAGAAAATAAATTCTTGCCTTCCACATTTATTCCTTTCGCTTTAATCAAAGTTTCTATATGCGGTTCGAGTTCTTCAATAACGATACATCTGTCCACAGAAGACACGAACTTTTCTATAAGACGGTAAGGTAAAGGATAAACCAATCCTAATTTAAGTACGCTCGCCGTCGGCAAAGCTTCCTTGACGTATTGATACACTCCGCCCGAACAGATAATACCGAGTTTTTTATCCCCGTTTTCAATTCTGTTAATCGCAAAATCGTTACTGTCTTCGCAGAGTTTATTTAACCTTTCTTCCACTACTATATGACGCTTTTTCGCATTACCCGGCATCATAACGTATTTAGGAACGTTCTTTTCGTAATTTTTAAGGGGAACTTCTTTCCTTTCTTCTATTTCGACAAGCCCCTGCGAATGAGCCACTCTCGTGGTTATTCTGAAAATAACCGGGGTGTCGTACTCTTCGCTGAGCGTAAAGGCTAACTTCATAAAGTCTTTCGCTTCCGCGCTGTCCGACGGCTCTATTACGGGCACGTTGGCGGCTCTTGCGATAAGTCTCGTGTCCTGTTCGTTCTGGCTCGAAAACATCGCGGGATCGTCGGCTACCGCCACTACGAGTCCTGCGTTTACGCCCGTGTAGGCGGCGGTATACAAAGGGTCTGCGGCTACGTTAAGTCCGACGTGCTTCATCGATACAATCGTTCTCGCCCCCCTTAACGAAGAACCGAACCCTACTTCCAACGCCACTTTCTCGTTGGGCGACCATTCGGAATAAACGTCGTCGTAACGGGCGAGTTCTTCGGTAATTTCGGTGCTCGGCGTACCGGGATAAGCGGTGGCTACTCTGACTCCCGCTTCATAAGCTCCCCTTGCCGCGGCAAAATCTCCTAACAATAATTTTTTCATATAGTCTCCTTTTTTCCGTCGTAAACGTTTCTTAAATCGGTCACCCTCTTCACTTTGCCTTCGCCCCGTTTTATCGAGAACGGCTCCACAAGTTTTACCTTGACGTCGAGCTGAATTACCGCTTTCATCTTGGCTTTGAGTTTTGCTACCACGTTTTCCAAATCGGAATAGTTGGTAAGGAGAGAACCGTCTCCCACTTCGACGTGAACTTCTATTACGTCCATGTAGTTTTTCCTGTCCACGATTATTTCGTAGTTGTTGCCCAGTTCCGGCATATCCATAACCACGCTTTCTATCTGACTCGGGAATACGTTTACGCCCCTTATTATCATCATATCGTCGGTTCTGCCCACTACTCTCGCCATTCTCGCGGTGGTGCGACCGCATTTGCAGGGTTCGTACGTAAGGCTTGTTATATCCTTAGTCCTGTATCGTAAAATAGGCATACCTTGCTTGTCGAGAGTGGTAAGTATCATTTCGCCGTACTCGCCTTCGTTTTTAGCTTCGTTTTTTTCCACGTCGAAAATTTCGGGGTAGAAAAAGTCTTCGTTTATATGCATACCGCATTTTTCTTTGCATTCGCCGCTTACGCCCGGTCCCCCCACTTCGGTAAGTCCGTAGTTTTCGGTGGGCAAAACGTGGAAAATATCCGCCAAAGCCCTGTGCATTTCGGCTGTGGACGCTTCCGCTCCGACGAAAGCGTATTTAAGTTTAAGCTCGTCGAGAATACCGAGTTTTTTCGCGGTTTCCGCAAGATACATTGCGTAAGATGGGGTAGCTACGAGTCCGGTTACGCCGAAATCCCGCATAATCATAAGCTGGCGTTCGGTGTTGCCGCTGCTCATAGGGACTACCGTCGCGCCCAATTTTTCTATCCCGTAATGAAGACCGAAACCGCCCGTAAAAAGTCCGTAGCCGAAACTTACCTGTATTATATCTTCGTCGGTGGCTCCCGCCATAGAAAGGATACGAGCTATGCAGGTAGCCCAGCTATCAAGGTCGTAACGGGTATAACCGCCCACAATGGGTTTTCCCGTCGTTCCGCTCGACGCATGAAGCCTTATAATTTCTTTCATCGGCACGGCGAAAAGGTTATACGGATAGTTGTCCCGCAAATCGTTTTTAGTCGTGAAAGGTATCTTTTCTATATCTTTCAAAGTTATGATATGTTCGGGTTTTAAGCCTATCGCGTCAAACTTGTCGCGATACATTTTTACGTTGTCGTAGGCGTATTTTACGATGTGCCGCAACTTGCGCAACTGTAAGTCGGCTATCTCCGCTCTCGACGCGGTTTCAATTTTCTTGTCAAACATTTTTCTCTCCGCAATAAAACATTATTGTGTTTAATTATAGCATATAAAGGGGTTCTTTTCAACGCTTTCCCGCAGATAACGGGCATATAAAAAGTATAAAAAAGTAAAAACGGCTTTCGCAGGTCAAAAATAATGGTTTTCGACAGAACTACGCCTTGAAAATTATCTCTTTCCTTTCGTTTCGTAAGCGGACGCGAAGGTAAGACAGACCACTTTTTCCGCGCCGTGACTTATTACTACGTCGGCGCACTCGCTTAGCGTGGCTCCCGAAGTCACCACGTCGTCTAAAATTACCACCGTACCCGAAAATCCGCCTCTCGACATAAATTTGTTTTTCACGTTTTGATAACGCTTTTCGTTAGCCACTTTCGTCTGGTCGATACCGTCTTTACGGAAAAGGTTTTCGTTAAGTTTAACTCCCGTAATTTCGGAAAACTTAGCCGCGACGTACTTCATCCCGTCATAACCCCTTCTTTTTATTGCGGACGGCGACGACGGAACGTAACACACTTCGTCGGCTTTTATGTCGCTTTCGGCGTACTTTTCGGCAAGATATTTTCCGATATAATCGGCTATATACGGCTTGCCCGAATCTTTGTACAACAAAACGTACTTCCTTGCCGTGCCTTCGTAACGAAAAACGGAGATTATTTCGTGATTTTCGAGAATGACGGAACTATCGTTTATTTTGACTAATCCTTTGCCGCACTCGTCGCAAATGGAATATTCTTTCTGCTCTGTATCGAGTTCTTTTCCGCAAACGTTGCAGGTTATCCCTTCGGGGAAAAAGATTTCTCTTACTACGTCGGACAACTTCCTTTTTATCCCCATAAAATCTCCACTTTGTGGACGTTCTTTTCCAAAAGGAATTTAAGAAGAGAATATCGTTTTGCGGTATAGTTGTTGCCGACCATTTTTTTAATACAGTTCTCGTCGCCGACTATTACCACCATCTTTTTCGCTCTCGTGACGGCGGTGTACAGAAGATTTCTCGTCATTATCATATAGTTAGAACCGCTCAACGCTAAAATAACCACCGGAAACTCGCTGCCTTGCGACTTATGCACGCTTATGCAGTACGCTAAGGTAAGTTCGTCCATATCCGCACCGTCGTAAGTCACCACCTTCCCGTCGTCGAAAAGCACGTCCACGCTACTCTTCCCTACCGCAGCCACTATACCTATATCGCCGTTAAAAACGCCGCTTCCTATTTCTCCCGTGTCGGGCTTACGCCAACTTAAACAATAGTTGTTGACGGTCTGCATTACCTTGTCTTTTACCTTAAACGTCGTCTTTCCGTGAACTATTCCTTCCCCGTCGGGGTTGAGTTCTTGCTGGATTTCGGCGTTGAGATTTTCCACTCCCACTATGCCTTTCCTTACCGGGGTAAGCACCTGAATATCGTTCGTCGTGACGTTGGCAAATTTCGGAATTCTCGTTTTTAGCATACCGATTACGGTATTTACGATATCCGTACCGTCGGTTTTGTTATTTACAAAGAAGTCGTGTCTGTTATCGACAAGGGGCATTTCGCCGCGGTTTATTCTGTGGGCGTTGGTTATTATAAAGCTCTTTTCCGACTGTCTGTAAATTTCGGTAAGGCTCACCACGTCAATAACCCCGCTTTCTATTACGTCGGTAAGAATGTTGCCGCAGGACACGCTCGGAAGCTGGTCCTTGTCTCCGACAAGCACGAGTCTTGCTCCCCGCGGTATGGCTTTAAGCAAGGCGTAGAAGATATAAATATCCGCCATACTTATTTCGTCTACTATTATTATATCGGCGGTAAGAAGATTACTTTCGTTTTTCTCGAACTTCCCTTCCGCGGCAAAGTCCACGCCGAGCAGACGATGAATGGTCTTCGATTCCGTCCCCGTCATTTCGGTCATACGCTTGCTTGCCCTTCCCGTCGGCGCGCAGAGAATAACTTTCTTTCCCCTGTGTTCCGCAATAGTGGTGATAGCCTTTATTATGGTGGTTTTTCCCGTGCCCGGTCCGCCCGTTATTACGGTTACGCCGGAAGAGAAAACCTTTTTTACCGCTTCCCTTTGCTTGTCGTGCAAGGTAATGGACTGCGTTTTTTCGTAGTTTTTTAATTCCTTATCTTCGTCCACGTCCCATCTGTCAACGCCTTTTTTCAAGAGTATGAGTTTTGTCGCAATAGAATTTTCGGTGCGGTAATTTAAGTCGGTGGCGATGGTTTCCACCCCGTCCACGTCCACCGTCTTTACGTTGAACATTCCGTCAAGAACTTCTTCCACCGTTGAAGGGTCCGCCGAAAGAAGTCCGGACGCGTTTTCTATAAGGATATTTTTAGGAAGACAGGTATGTCCGCCTTTTCCGGCGGCTTCGTTAAGGGTATGCACTATCCCCGCCTTAATCCTGAAATCGCCGTTTCGGTCAATACCCATTTTTTCGGCTATTTTATCCGCCGTCAAAAAGCCTATTCCGTTGACGTTTTCAATAAGGATATACGGGTTGTTACTAACGACCGATACGGTGGACTCGCCGTAACACTTATAAATTTTCAACGCAAGCCCCATAGTAAGCCCGAACTTTTGCAGGAAAAACAGACTTTCTTTCATCTGTTTTGTCTTGCGGTAGCTTTCCACTATATCCGAGAGTTTCGCCCGTCCTATCCCCGGCACTTCCCTTAACCTTTCGGGATGATGGTCGAGAATGTCGATGGTATCCATGCCGAAAGTGTTTATTATCTGCATAGCGGTCTTTTCGCCCACCCCTTTGAACAGTCCGCTCGAAAGGTACTTATATATCCCTTCCAAATCGTCGGGCTCGCTAATTTCCGCGCTCTCGACGACAAACTGCTCTCCGAAACGGCTGTTTTTCTTGAATTCGCCGGTAAGAACCATTACCTCACCTTCGCTTACGAGAGGGAAAATACCGACGGCAGTAAAAAAATCGCCGTCGGTCTCGAAATTCAAGACGGTATACCCGTTCTCTTCATTGACGAAGATTATATCCGCTACTCTTCCTTTAACAGTCATTACAGATACTTTTTCAGTTCCTCCGTTTTATCGGTCTTTTCCCACGCAAAATCGGGATTGCCGAAGTGTCCGTAGCTTGAGGTCTTTTCAAACTGCGGCGCATTTAATTTAAGGTTGCTTATAATAGCCGACGGACGGAAGTCGAATACCTTTTTCACTACTTCCGACAGTTTTTCGTCGTTGAGTTTTCCCGTGCCGTGAGTGTTTATGTCCACCGATACGGGGTTGGCTTTTCCGATAGCGTAAGCTACCTGTATTTCGCAGGACTTGGCAAGCCCGGCGGCAACGATGTTCTTTGCGACGTAACGGGCGTAATAAGTCGCGCTTCTGTCCACCTTGGTGGGGTCTTTGCCCGAAAAGCACCCGCCGCCGTGAGGAATGAATCCGCCGTAGGTGTCCACTATGATTTTTCTTCCCGTAAGTCCGCTGTCTCCTTTCGGTCCGCCGACTACGAATCTGCCCGTCGGGTTAATATAATATTTAGTGTTTTCGTCGAGATATTTTGCCGGTATCGCTTTTTTTATTACTTCCTCGAGCATATCTTTACGCAATACTTCCATATCTGCGTCGGGGTCGTGCTGGGTACTCAATACCACCGCGTCCACTCTTACCGGTACGTCGTCGTCATACTCTACCGTAACCTGCGCCTTTCCGTCGGGACGGAGATAACTAAACTTACCTTCCTTTCTTACTTCCGCAAGGCGTTTGCAAAGTTTGTGACTTAACACTATCGCAAGCGGCATATACTCTTCGGTCTCGTCGGACGCAAACCCGAACATAAGTCCCTGGTCGCCTGCGCCTATCTTGTCGAAATCGCTTCCGCCCGCTTTTTCTTCGAGACTGTTGTCCACTCCCAAAGCTATATCGGGGGACTGACGGTTAAGAAGTACCTTTATTTCCGCTCCGTCGGCAGAGAAACCGTATTCTTCCTTATTATATCCTATCTGCCTTATCGCGTCTCTCGCCACTTTTTCCACGTCTATCTTAGCTACCGTGGTGATTTCGCCCATAATGAGCAAAAAGTTTTCGGTGCAGCAACATTCGCAAGCCACTCTCGCATTCTTGTCTTCCGCTAATATAGCGTCGAGTACGGCGTCGCTTATACGGTCGCAGACTTTGTCGGGATGTCCTTCCGTTACGCTTTCTGAAGTAAATAATCTTTTCATAATAATTCTCCTTTAGTAAAAACAAGTAAGGCGGTTTTGCCCGCCTTACTGTAATAACTTTTTAGACGGTTATTCCTCGTCGGCGGTCGCCCGCCTTCGTAGTTTTAATTTTCTTTGCCTTCTATTCTTCTTCGTCCGAATAGTCGACTTCGTCGAACTTATCTTCGGAAATCTGCTTCTTATCCTCATCGTGATTTATAAGGGTCACGTTGCGATACTGTTTCATACCGGTACCTGCGGGGATAAGTTTACCTATGATGACGTTTTCTTTAAGACCGATAAGTTTGTCGACTTTGCCCTTAATGGCAGCGTCGGTAAGTACTCTTGCGGTCTCCTGGAAGGACGCCGCGGACAGGAAGCTTTCGGTAGCCAAAGCTGCTTTACTGATACCGAGCAACACTCTCGTAGCCGTAGCGGGCATTCCGCCGTTATCGAGAGCCTTTTCGTTGGCTTCTTCGAGTCTGGATATATCGACGAGTTCGTTAAGAAGCAAGTCGGTGTCGTTCGGATTGCTGATACGAACCTTTCTCAACATCTGTCTTACGATGACTTCGATATGTTTGTCGTTTATGTGAACGCCGTTGGTTCTGTAAGCAGACTGAATTTCTCTTATCATCATTTCCTGAACGCCGCTTACGCCTTTCGTTCTCAAAATGTCCTGCGGATTTACGCTACCGACGTACAACGGGTCGCCCGCTTCGATGCTTTGTCCGTCTTTGACGAGAAGTTTCGCTCCGAACGGAATTTTGTAATCGAATTTAATATCGTCGGCACCGTCGAGATGTACGGTACGATTGACGCCTTCTTCGGTGACGGTAATCTTACCTTTGACGTCGGCTACGGCAGCTTCGCCCTTAGGTTTACGAGCTTCGACAAGTTCTACTACACGGGGAAGACCTTGCGTTATATCTGCGCTGGAAGCTACGCCGCCGGTGTGGAAGGTACGCATCGTAAGCTGAGTACCGGGTTCGCCTATCGACTGAGCGGCTATGATACCGACCGCTTCGCCTACCTTGACGGGGTTGTTGCTTGCCATATTGGCGCCGTAACATTTAGCGCAAACGCCTATCTTGCACTTACATCCCAAGATGCTTCTGATATAAAGTTCTTCTATGCCGGCATCCTGAATTTCTTTGGCTTTTTCTTCGCTTATCATAGTGTCCGCAGGAACGATAACTTCGTCCGTAGCGGGATTGACTACGTCGCTTACGGTGTATCTGCCCACAATTCTTTCGCCGATTTCTTCCACGAGTCTGCCGCTTGCGTCGTACAAGTTGCGTACGAGTACGCCCTTCTTGTCGCCGCAGTCGAGTTCGTTTACGATTACGTCCTGACTTACGTCTACGAGCCTACGGGTAAGATAACCGGAGTCTGCCGTTTTAAGCGCGGTATCCGCTCCGCCCTTACGAGCGCCGTGGCTGGAAATGAAGTATTCCAAAACGCTAAGACCTTCACGGAAGGAAGACTTAACCGGAATTTCGATAACTTTACCGGTCGGGTCGTTCATAAGACCACGCATACCGGAGAGCTGTTTTATCTGCTGCATGCTACCGCGAGCGCCGGAGTCCGCCATCATCCATATAGGATTCATCTTGTCGAACTCTTTGAAGTTCTTTTCAAGGTCTTTTTCGACGGCGTCGGTGGTGTTCTTCCATACTTCGACGACTTCGTTGTACCTTTCTTCGTCGGTGATAAGTCCGCGCTTATAGTTCTTTTCGATTTTGAGCACCTGATTTTCCGCATCGGCAAGAATTTCTTTCTTGTCTCCCGGTATCTTCATATCGAATACGCTGGTAGTAATCGCGCTTATCGTCGAGTACTTATAACCCAATGCCTTAACCTTGTCCAGAACTCTGCTTACTTCGGTAGCACCTTTAAGTTTGAAGCAACGTTCCACTATCTGAGAAAGCTGTTTCTTCTTGACGATAAAGTCTATCTCCAACTTCATCATATCGTCTGGAGTATTTCTTTCGACGAAACCGAGATCCTGCGGAATGGCTTCGTTGAAGATAATCTTACCTACGGTGCAAGGAATAATCTTCTTGTAAATAAGACCGTTGATTTCTTTCGTCATACGAACGTTAATCTTCGCCTGCAATTCGATTTCCTTAATCTGATAAGCCATCTTAGCTTCGTCGGGGTCCTTAAAATAACGACCTTCGCCCAATGCGCCCGGCTTTTCCAAAGTAAGGTAATAGGCACCCAAAATCATATCCTGGGTAGGCACAACTACCGGTTTGCCGTCCGACAACTTCAAAATGTTGTTGGTAGAAAGCATAAGTATTCTCGCTTCCGCCTGAGCTTCTATACTAAGCGGAACGTGTACTGCCATCTGGTCTCCGTCGAAGTCGGCGTTGAATGCGGTACATGCGAGCGGATGAAGTTTTATCGCTCTGCCTTCCACGAGTACCGGTTCGAAAGCCTGAATACCGAGTCTGTGAAGGGTAGGAGCACGGTTAAGCAATACGGGATGATCTTTTATGACTTCTTCAAGAATATCCCATACGACGGGTTTCATTCTTTCCACGGCGCGTTTGGCGCTCTTTATGTTGTGACAGATTTCTTTATCCACGAGTTTACGGAATACGAACGGCTTGAAAAGTTCGAGAGCCATTTCTTTCGGCAAACCGCACTGATAAAGCTTGAGTTCGGGTCCTACGACAATAACCGAACGACCGGAGTAGTCGACACGCTTACCGAGAAGGTTCTGACGGAAACGACCTTGTTTACCGCGGAGCATATCGGAAAGAGATTTAAGGTTCCTGTTGCCGGCTCCCGTTACGGGCTTGCCGTGACGACCGTTGTCGATAAGTGCGTCCACCGCTTCCTGCAACATACGCTTTTCGTTACGAACAACAATGTCGGGTGCTCCCGATTCCATCATCTTTTTAAGACGATTGTTTCTGTTTATTACTCTTCTGTAAAGATCGTTAAGGTCGCTCGTTGCGAATCTGCCGCCGTCCAACTGAACCATAGGACGGAGTTCGGGCGGAATTACGGGAAGCACGTCCATTATCATCCATTCGGGACGATTGCCGGACTTTCTGAACGCTTCCACTATCTCGAGACGCTTGGCTATCTTTACTTTTTTCAAGCCCTGACACTTGACAAGTTCTTCTTTAAGTTCTTCGCTTTCCTTATCGAGGTCGATTTCGCGGAGAAGAATTTTAAGGCTTTCCGCACCCATTCCCGCAATAAAACTGCCGTCGCCGAATTCTTCTATCGCGGCTCTGTATTCGTCGTCTTTTATTACCTGCTTCTTATAAAAGTTGGTTTTACCCGGGTCGATTACGACGAAAGAAGCAAAGTAAATTACCTGTTCGACGTTCTTCGGACTCATATTAAGAATAGTGCTTATTCTGCTGGGCACGCCGCGGAAGTACCAGATGTGGCTTACCGGAGCGGCGAGTTCTATATGCCCCATTCTTTCGCGACGAACCTTGCTCTTCGTGACTTCGACGCCGCACTTGTCGCAGATTATGCCCTTGTAGCGGATTCTTTTATACTTACCGCAGTGACATTCGTAGTCCTTCGTCGGCCCGAATATTTTTTCGCAGAACAAACCGTCTCTTTCGGGTTTTTGCGTTCTGTAATTGATGGTCTCGGGTTTGGTTACTTCGCCGTGCGACCATTCTCTTATCTTTTCGGGTGAAGCAATACTTATTTGTATCGAATCAAAGTTATTTATCTCTATCATAAACGTTCACCTCACTAAATTTCGTCGTCGTCGAAGCTCTTTTTTAAGATGTCTTCGGTATCGTCGACGTTAAGCGCGCCGAGAGAAGCGAGCAAATCTTCCGTGTCTTCTTCATCTTCGTCGTCGTCGCCCGCATCGTCTTCGTCGTTGCCGTACATATCGGAAAGTTTTCCGAGTATATCGTCTTCGTCGTCGGAGTAAAGGGTGTCTTTTTCGTCGGACTTGTCGTCGAACAAGCTGTATCCGTCGAGACCGAAGTCGTCGAGACTGACTTCCTTGGTTTCTTCCTTGCCGTCACTGTGCCCGGCGGGTTCGTAATCTCTTTCGTCGTCGTAGCTTTCGGGCAAGCTGATTTCTTCGTCGCCTTCGCTGAACAACTTGACGTCGAGACCGAGAGCCTGAATTTCTTTCTTCAATACCTTAAAGGCTTCGGGAATACCGGGTTCGGTAGCCACGTTGCTCTTTATTATACTGTCGAATATCTTCTGACGACCCATAATGTCGTCGCTCTTTACGGTAAGGACTTCCTGCAAGATATGGCTTGCGCCGTACGCTTCCAAAGCCCAGACTTCCATTTCGCCGAAACGCTGTCCGCCGAACTGCGCTTTACCGCCGAGAGGCTGTTGCGTGACAAGGCTGTACGGACCTACGCTTCTTGCGTGAATCTTGTCGTCTACCAAGTGAACGAGTTTCAGCATGTACATATATCCGACGGTAACTCTGTTCTCGAACGGTTCTCCCGTACGTCCGTCATAAAGCTGAATCTTGCCGTCCAAAGGCAGGTTATTGTTCTTAAACATTTCCTGAATGTCGTTTTCGGTAGCTCCGTCGAATACCGGAGTAGCTACCTTAATGTCGAGCATCTTAGCGACTAACCCTAAGTGAACTTCCAATACCTGACCGATGTTCATACGGCTCGGAACGCCCAACGGGTTAAGAACTATCTGCAAAGGAGTTCCGTCCGCAAGGAACGGCATATCTTCTCTCGGCAAAACTCTGGAAATAACGCCCTTGTTACCGTGACGTCCCGCCATTTTATCGCCGACGGAGATTTTACGTTTCTGCGCTATGTATACTCTTACGAGTTTGTTTACGCCGGGGTCGAGTTCGTCTTTGTTTTCTCTCGTGAATATCTTGACGTCCACTACCGTACCGCCTTCGCCGTGCGGAACTTTCAAAGATACGTCTCTCACTTCTCTGCTCTTTTCGCCGAAGATGGCTCTGAGAAGTCTTTCTTCGGGGGTAAGTTCGGTTTCGCCCTTGGGCGTAACTTTACCTACGAGATAATCTCCGCTTCTTACTTCCGCGCCTACCATTACGATACCGTCGGCGTCGAGATTTTTGAGAAGGTCTTCGCTTACGTTGGGGATATCTCTCGTAATTTGTTCTTCGCCCAACTTGGTGTCTCTCGCTTCGAGTTCGTATTCTTCTATATGGATAGTGGTGAACACGTCGTGTTTTACCAACTCTTCGCTTATAAGGATAGCGTCTTCGTAATTGTAACCTTCCCAGGTCATAAATCCTATAAGAATGTTACGTCCGAGAGCGAGTTCTCCGTTCTGCGTGGCAGGTCCGTCGGCAAGCACGTCGCCTGCGTTTACCTTATCGCCTTTATTTACTATCGGGCGCTGATTGATACAGGTACCCTGGTTGCTTCTTCTGAATTTTTGAAGTTCGTAAACTTCTTCTTCACCGTCTTCTTCGAGTACGACGATTTCGTCCGCGGTGACCGACTGAACGGTACCCGCTTTTTTTGCGATGACGCACACGCCGGAGTCGTACGCCACCTTATATTCCATACCGGTACCGACAACGGGAGCTTCCGGACGGAGCAAAGGCACTGCCTGACGCTGCATGTTACTACCCATAAGAGCGCGGTTTGCGTCGTCGTTTTCAAGGAAGGGGATAAGGCTGGTCGCTACCGATACGAGCTGTTTCGGGTCGACGTCCATGTAATCTACTTCGCTTGCGGGATATTCTTTTATATCTTCGCGGCAACGGCACGTAACACGGGAATTTACAAAGCGGCTGTCTTCGGTAAGGGGTTCGTTAGCCTGAGCTACGATGTACTTATCTTCTTCGTCGGCGGCAAGGTAATCGACGTGGTCGGTTACTATACCCGTAGTTTTATCGACTTTACGGTAAGGAGCTTCGATAAATCCGTATTCGTTGATTTTAGCGTAAGAAGACAAGGACGTGATAAGACCGATGTTCTGACCTTCAGGAGTTTCGATAGGACACATTCTTCCGTAATGGGAGTGGTGAACGTCACGAACTTCGAAGCCGGCTCTTTCTCTGTTAAGTCCGCCCGGTCCGAGCGCGGAAAGTTTACGCTTGTGAGTAAGTTCCGCAATGGGGTTGGGTTGATCCATAAACTGAGACAACTGGCTGCTTCCGAAGAATTCTCTTATAGCGGAAGACACGGGTCTTATGTTTATAAGGGACTGCGGAGTAACTTCGTTGGGGTCCTGAGCTATGCTCATTCTTTCCTTTATAACTCTTTCGAGTCTGGATATACCGATACGGAACTGGTTCTGGAGAAGTTCTCCCACGCTTCTTACTCTACGATTGCTCAAATGGTCGATGTTGTCGCAGAAGTAGAAGCCGTATTTCATTCCGAGATTATAGCTTACGGTAGCCACTATATCGTCGGTGGTTATGTGTTTTACCACAAGGTCGTCTTTGTGCGCCGCGCAGGCTCTCTTCAAGGCTTCCTTGTCGTCGCCGAACTCGTCAATTAAAGGCGCCAATGCAGGATAATAAACCTTTTCCTTTATGCCGATATTGCGGGGATCTTCGCCGATATATGCGGCAAGGTCGACGGTATTGTTGCCGATTACCTTGTATTCCTTTCCGTCGGGAGTAGCGACGAAAACCACGTTGATGCCGGAATCCTGAATTTCTTTCGCCTTTTCTTCGGTCATCACTTCGCCTGCTTCCGCAAGGATTTCTCCGTCGGGCGAAACCGCGTCGCGGGACAGCGTCAACTTGTTTATTCTCGCCGCAAGCGAAAGTTTTTTGTTGAATTTATATCTGCCGACGTGACTTACGTCGTAACGACGGGAGTCGAAGAATATGTTGTGAATAAGAACGTCAACGCCGTTGGGGGTGGGGACTTCGCCCGGTTTCAGACGACGATAAAGTTCTATCTTCGCTTTCTCCACGTCTTCTATTTCTCCGTCCTTTTCGGCGGTAGCCATAATCATGGGGTCGTTGTCGAAAAGTTCGAACAATTCCTCGTTGGTGCCGTATCCCAACGCTCTCAACAAAACGGTGGAAGTTATTTTACGGTTACGATCGACTCTTACGCTCAATACTCCGGTGGGGTCCTGTTCGAATTCCAACCACGCGCCGCGGTTAGGAATAACGGTCGTGCCGTAGCGCATAACGCCGTTCTTATCGAGTTCTCCTTTAGTATAAACGCCCGGGCTTCTGACAAGCTGGCTTACCACTACTCTTTCCGCGCCGTTAATAATGAAAGTACCTTTTTCCGTCATTTTGGGAATATCGCCCATAAATACGGTCTGTTCCAACATTTTACCGGTGTCCTTAACCGTGAGTCTTACCTTAACCTTCAACGGAGAAGTGTAGGTAACGTCTCTCTCTTTACATTCCTTTATTGTGTACTTGCAGGTACCGTCAAGGGTATGTTCCAAGAATTCCAACTCAAGTTTTCCGCTGTAGTCGGTAATCGGGGAAAAGTCCTGAAAAACTTCGCTGATACCCTCCCGTATGAAGGTGTCGTAAGAATCTCTCTGGACTTCAATTAGATAAGGCATATCGAGAATGTGTTTTATCTTACTGAAAGACCATCTCTCGGTTTTGCCGCACTTAATCTTGTGGATTTTCTGAGACATCGCATTGCTCCTTAATAAAAAATTCATTTCACGCGGTGAAAAAATCGCCGTACCATATAAAACCGCAAGTATCCCCAAACCCCAAAACCTTTCGTTTTCGGGTTGAAGGGTATGATACTTTATAATATTTATACATTGTAGCATTATAGTCGATTTTCACAGCGGTGTCAAATATATTTATTAAAATAAATAAAATTTTATAAAAATTCTGCTTCCCGACGTGTCGGCGGAGCAAAAATTTTTTTAATGTTGACTTATAATCGAGTTTCGGTTATCATAGTTAAAGAATTACATTTCCACAGGAGTGAATAAAATGGAAGAAGAAAAGAAATTATCTTCCGGATCCGCGGTTTCGGAAGCCGAAAAAGCCGAGTTTAAGCAAGGCTATAAAGAAGCGAAAGGATTTAAGAACAAGTTTCGTTATATCGTCGACTTTGTGAAAGCTCACGAAAATTTAAGACAAGTCATACTTTTCACGCTGTTCAGTATGTGCTGCGCAGCCGGGCAGATGGTGACTCAGTTCGTTCTCAAATATTCGTTGCAGACCGTAGAGTCGCTCAGTCATTCGTTCGAATGGTTCATATTCGACTTTACCGACAGCAATACCGCCGACTTTATCGGATTTTTGGCGGGTGCGGTCGTGGGGCAGGTTCTTACCTTTATCCTCAACCGCAAAAAGACCTTTAAGTCTACGAATAACGTGTTTATTTCCGGCACGATGTACGCTATAATGGCTGTGGGAATAATACTTTTGCAAACCGCTCTCGGCGGCTGGGTCACCAATGCGTGCCAACAAGCGAACCCCGTCGACAAAACTTCTTTCTTAGGATTTATCTATACCCTTACCGGTATGGCTGTAGGCGGACTTACCGCATTCGTGATAAACTTCCTCGGAAACAAGTTTCTTATTATGCGTAACTGGGGCAAGAAAAATCTCCCCGCTGAAGAAGCGCAGACCGCCGCTACCGAAGAAGACGGAAAGGACGGAGAGAACGAATAATGCGACTCGACAAGTATCTGAAAGTTGCGAGAATAATAAAACGCCGTTCGGTCGCCAACGAAGCGTGCAGCCACGACAGAGTGGCTATAAACGGCAAGGAAGCCAAGCCGTCCAAGGAAGTAAAGGCGGGCGACGTGGTCACGGTAGGTTTCGGCGACAACAAACTTACTTTCCGAATATTGGAAGTTCCCGAAGGAAACGTTGCGAAAAACTCCGTCGGAATGCTCTACGAGATTATAGGATAATATGTTTGACGTAATAATACCCGCCGCGGGAAAGTCCGTAAGAACGGGTTTTGACAAACTCAACGCAAAAATAGGAAGGTTAACCGTGCTTCAACGCGCGGTTAACGCTTTTTTAGGCGTAGAAGGAATAGACAAAATAATAGTAGTCGGCGATACCGACATTTTCGACGACAGAACCGACGTGACGGTAATAAAAGGCGGCGAAACCCGGTCGGAATCGGTAAAAAACGGACTTGCCGAAGTCACCGCAGAATACGTCCTTGTACACGACGGAGCAAGACCTTTCGTCGACAACGACTTGATAAAACGGGTGATGAACGCCACTTTGGCTTTCGGCAGCGCAGTCCCTTGTCTGCCAGTCACCGACACCCTTATGGAAAAGGACAAAAACCAACTCGTCCGTTCCGCCGACAGAGAACGTTTCGCTTCTGTCCAAACGCCCCAAGGCTTCAAAACCGAACAGTTAAGAAGAGCCTTTTCGGCAGCGCAAGGAAAAATCGACGAGGGAAAAGTTTACACCGACGAAAGCAGCCTTTACGCCGAATTTATCGCCCCGTGCAGAACGGTAGACGGCTCCGCCGCCAATAAGAAAATAACCTACGAATCGGACTTCTACGGTCTTAACGCCAAAGTAGGCACCGGCTTCGATTTGCACAAATTCACCAAGAATAAGCCACTTCGACTCTGCGGAACCGATATTCCGTACGAATACGGACTACTCGCCCACAGCGACGGCGACGTGGCTATCCACGCCCTTATGGACGCCCTGCTGACAGCAGTGGGAGAACGGGATATAGGCGTCCTTTTCCCCGACGACGACCCCGCCTACGAAAATATAAACAGCGTGGTCTTACTGAGCCGCGTGACCGATATCGTGTCGTTAAAGAACGCCGTAATAAAATCGGTGAACATAGTAATCATCGCCCAAAACCCGAAACTCTCCCCCCATATCGAAAAAATGCGTCGGAATATCGCCGACTATCTCGGAATAACCCCCGACTCCGTCGGCATCTCCGCTACCACCACCGAAAACGTGGGGATAATCGGAGAAAATAAAGCCATTGCGGCGTTTGCAACGGTCGTCCTACTGTAAACTTCCGTTAAAGCGTTCTGCGGACTGCAAAGTGAAGTTGCCTTACGGCAGTGAAGTTATCGCGTAGCGATAGTGAAGTTCGGCTTCGCCGAGTGAAGTTCAAAACCGACGGTTTTGAGTTAAGGATACAATGATTAAGGCGGAATAGATATGCGTTCTATTCCGTTTTTTATTATAAGATTAGCTTTTTACTTTCTTTTCGGTGTGAAAAGAAAGATAACAAAGAAACACAGGAGCCGCAAGTTGCGAAGCTCGGCTCGACCGAGCACGCTTTCTTTTTCACAAGGA
>CAZUJW010000004.1:0-82911 GCA_964620655.1 uncultured Christensenella sp. | reverse complement strand
TATGGAGCTGATAACCAGATTTGAACTGGTGACCCCGTCCTTACCAAGGACGTGCTCTACCGACTGAGCCATATCAGCATTAAGTTGTTATATCGTTTACGCAAGTCCTTGGTAAGGACGTGCGCTTCCGGACTTCGGGCATAGCCCTTGTCGGCTTTGGCTGGCGACAGCTCACCGAGCTATCGCCTTAACGCGTCGCCCCGACTGAGCCATATCAGCACCTTTTTTCGATATTGCTTTATTATTATAGTTATTTTAATCGACATTGTCAATTGTTTTCCGAATATTTTGTATCGCAATGTTTTTGTGGGTGAATTCCCAAAGTAAATTCCACAGTAGAAAAACGATGGAATTTAGTATGAGAAATGAGTTGAATTTAGTATGGAAAAAATGTAGAAAGAAACAAAAAAGGCTAAGAGCAGGGATAAGAACGGAAAAAGAGTATGCAAAAAAGTCTGAGAGCGTGTTTCCCCGGACTAAATTCTATTTCAAATTCTATTGTGGAATTTACTTTGGGAATTCACGATAAGAATTATATACTTAAAATTAACCGTTTATTGGTTTCCGTTGAGTCTGTAATCGTCGCCGTCGAACACTATTACCGCGCTTTTCGTTTTGTCGCTCAAACGGCTGAAAATTCTCTGACCGTATTTTTCTTCCAACGCACGCAAAGTAAGGTTGCCGGTAATAAGAGTTTTCAATTCGGTTCTTTCGGTGAGAAGTTCGTACAGGTACTGCAAAGTCACGTTGTTTATAGTAGCTTCCACGCCGAGATCGTCGATAATAAGAAAATCGTACCCCGCTATCTCGTCCCACATAGAAGCTTTCGATTCGAGCGGCGCGCAATGGTACGCGAGCAGTTCTCGGTTGAGCCGTACGGAATTGAGTATTTTTATGGACTTGCCGCTAAGTAAGGCTTCTTTTGCGACGACTTGCGCAAGATAGGTTTTCCCCGAACCGGGCTTGCCCAGAACGGTGCAGAAATTAAGGTCGCCTTTTAAGAATCGGTTGTTTATAAACTTGGCGTACTTCAAATAGTCGCCTTTTTTGTCACCGTAAAAATCGTAGTTCACCCCTTTCAGCGAGTCGGGAATATTCCGTAAAAACTTGTAATCGTTAAGGTTTATTTCCACTCTCGTCCGTTCAAGGCAGACACAATCCCTGCCGTCGACAAAACCCGTGTCGCGGCATATTTTGCAATGATAATCGGGGCAGTCTAATTCTTCTATCCCCACCGATTTAAGACGGTTTTCGACGAAAGCGAGCTTTTCTAAATACTCTTTCTCGAGGTCTTCCACGCCGTCCATACCAAAAACTTTTCTTTTCGCTATCTCGAATTTAAGGAAAGACGCACGAAAAAAGGCTTCCGAAAAATCTTCGTCTTTTTTCAGCTTTTCCAATTTGTTCTCGTAAGCGGTTTCCGCTTCCCTTTTCCTTCTCTCTATGAGAAGTTTTGCTCTGCGCGTATCTAACATCAGTTCTCCCAGTCGTCAAAATCGACCAGCACGTTTTTGAGTTGTTCGTCGCTGTAAACGTGCTTCATATAATCGTCGGTTTTGCCTTTTTTATTCGATTTAACTTGTTTTTCGGATAATTTTTCCTTAATCTTCTCGGCGGAGAAAATATTGTCGGTGCGGAGAGAAGCAAGGGTTCTGTTAATAGCCTGCATGGGATAAATTTCTTCCGAACAGCTTTCCGCCGCGGTAAGGATGGCTTCTTTGTCGAAGCCCCATTCGTTCCATGCGCGGTAACATTCACGGTCGCGGTTACTTACCACGCCGTAGTTGTTGCATTTGTCGAAAACTTCTTTTACGTCTTCGTCGATTTTCAACTGTTTTTCGACGAAAGCGTCTATCGCGGAAGACGACAGCACGCCGTTGCGATAAAACTTGTCCACGGTCTGCGACAGCCCGTCGAAAGAGCGGATATTGCGTAAGAAACAGAACTTGGCGAGTTTCTTTAACCCTTCTTCGTCGAAACCGACGTTTAGCCACGGTCTTACGTAGCTGTCCACTATTGCGTCGGTACTTCCGTAGTAAGAACCGAGAGTTTTCGCAAGGTCCTTTGCAAGGGCGTGAACGCTTTCCTTTTCTTTAATATAATCGGCGACGGCGGCGGCGTTGAAGGCTCCCGCCTTTTCGAGTTCTTCCATAAGTTCGTCGAGTTTTTCCGTTCCACCGCGTTTTTTAAGAGATTTCGCGGCGGCGAGTATCGAGTCTAACGGGAAGTTCTTTTTCTTCGTCCATTTAAGATACAACTGACGGTCGGTAAGGTCGGCGGCTCTTTTTATGCCGAGCGCAGAGAATATCTGTCTTACGTCTTCGGAATTATTTTCGAGTTCTTCTATGTGTGCGGTCACCTTTTTTTCGGTGGTAAGACCGTTTTTCGCCCAGTCGGTGGCTACCGCGAGTATGTACGGGGTGGAAAATCTTCCGCCGCCGAGATCCTTGCAGTATTGCATTATCAGAAGCATGGCGTTGGTCTCCACCTTGTAATCGTGCATAAGCTCGAAATAGGCGTTGTATTCGTTGGGCGACATTATCCTTTCGGGGAAAAGTCTCGCCACTTCGTCGGCAAAAACCTTGTACTTTTCGCCGTTTATTTTCACTACGGGTTTAAGCGGGGTCTTTACCGAGAGATATTTTACCGAGAAGGGAGCGGTTTTCGTAAGGGAAACCAAACCTTTTTCTTCCCAGTAGCGAAAGCCTTCGGCTATCCTTTCTTCGTCGACGTGGAGCGCGATAGCCATCTTTTCGAGGCTGTTTTCTTCCGAAGCGTCGCTCGCCATAACGAGTCCTAAAAGATAAATCTTCACGTCCAACGCGTCGGCGTACGGAAGGTACGACAACAAAAAAACGTTGTCCACCTGCGTGTAACCCGCTTTAAGATAATCGCTGCCAAGACTTAAAAATGCCATAATAAGATAAAAATATTTCCTTTGATATTGCAAAGTATGCGACGTTTGTTGTATAATAAATAATAATGTGTATTTGTATACCCTTGCGTGCGAAACATATTATATCACAAGGATAGAATTTGCGCTAATGGTTTGTGAGACAAATTTATTATCCACAAGATATGGTATATCGCCGAAAACCTTACACAAAACACAACGGAGGACTAAATGAAACTTCTCACCCTTGCAGTTAACGACGTCGAAAACGTAACAGCCGAATACGATTTTACTACCGGTTCGGTCGATTCTCCCGCCGACGCAATAAAATTTCTCGAATACGCCCTTTTCGGCAACGAAGCCTTGTTTTCGGGGAAAATAACTCTGACAGCCGAATACGACGGTTCTTTATACGAGATAATACGCGACTTTTCGTCGGATACGGTCGTCTATAAAGACGGAGAATTGTCGGGCGAAAAAGACGGTGCGGAAGTCATAGCGAAGATAGCCGGACTTAAACGCAAACAGTGGAAAGAAAACGCCGCCCCCGTAAACGGAGCGGAATTTATAGAAGACGTTTCTTCTTTCGTTAAGAAATACCTGTCCGAACTCGGTTTCGACGGGGAAGAACTCGAAAAACGTTGGGAAATTTATTACAAAGACCATTCTTTATGCGTGTCCAAAGTGGAAGCGTACGACGAGCTTGTAGACGACTCCTACATAGCTGTCGCCGCCGAAAAGAAAGCGAAACTTGACGCTTTGCAGGAAAAACTCGACAAGGTGGACCTTCTGAAACGGTCCGCAGAAGAAAAAGAACTCGTTTTAGCCTTAAAGAACAGCCTCGCCGCACGCAAAGAAAATCTTCTTAAAAACGAAGAAGGCATTAAAGAAAAAGAAGAAATTATCGCAAAAGACGACGCTTTGCGTTTAAGAAAGGAAAAAAACGCAGAAGCCCGTAAAGCCGCTGAAGAAAAAGAAGCGTTGCACGTTCAGTTGGACGACAAGGTGGCGGAACTCGAAAAGTTGCATGAAGAAATCTCCGCTGTCGAACTTAAAGTGAACGAAAAGACCGAAGAAGCCGCTTCGCACGCCGAAAGGGCAGCAGGGTTAAGAGACAGTTTCGGCGATATCCTATACGCCAATCTCGACGATAAAGAACTTACCGCAGCCGTAGTAAAGAAGACCGAAGGCGTGGTAGCCACCCTTTCAGAAGACAAGGATGCGGATTCCGCTACGGAAGAACTTAAAAAGAACCACCTGTCCTACCGCAAACGCCGTGCCATAAGAGAAGGCGTAGCGTTCGAAAATTCGATCGACAATTCCAAGTTAAGAATAGCCGACCTTAACGTAAAGATAGAACAAAACGAAGCTCTCGCAGAAAAAATACGCGGAGAAATCGCCGTAAACGAAGCGTTGCTGCCGGCGGAAACCGACGAAAACGCCGTAAAAAACAAAGAAGAAGGACTTTCCTTGCACGAAGCGAAAATAAAAGCGCACGCGTTGGAAAAGGAAGCCGCCGACAACGAAGAAAAAATCCGCGACTTGCTTAAAGAAAGAAAAACCCTTCTCGAAGATATCAACGCTCTCAAAAAGGCTAAAACAGCTCATGAAGAATATATAAGAAGAGTAAAAGCGAAAGCCGACTACCTTAACGTTTGCATAATCGACGAAAAGGCGAAACTCGCTTTCGACGCCACCGTTAAAAACGCCGAAATCGGCGGTATCTGCCCCGTTTGCAACGGCAGAATTTACGATAAGAACTCTTTCACCGAAGAAATGAACAAAGTAAAAGACGGCGTTAAGAATATCGAAGCCGACGCAAAAGAAAGTAACGACGTTTTAGCTGAAAGCACGGAAAAACTTCATAAAATCGACGTAAGATTAAGTCAGCTTACCGAACGCAACGCGACTATGATAAACGCCGTCAACGAACTAAGCGAAAAGGTAAAGGAAGAAAGGAAAGAACTTACCGCTCTTCTTTCGTCCTACGGAGTCAAGACGGTAGCCGATCTCGAAAGAAAGTTCAGGGGATTTATACTTCTCGGCGGCGACGAAGAAGCCGTGAAAGAACACATAGCTTTCCTTAAAGAAGAACTCGCAAATATAGCCGCTACCACAGAAGAAGACAAGAAGACTCTCGCCGAAGAAGAAGACAAGTTGGGAATCATGCAGAAAGCCTACGACGAAGCCATTCGGCCCGAACTCGACGGCAAACAGGCTCTTAACTGTCTCGACGACATTATAGAAAAAGAGAGAATAGAAGACGAACTCATCGCAAAAATCAGCGGAGATACCGTTCTCGGCGACAATACCTTCTCTTCCGACAACGGCAACGCCGACATGTACGTCAACGTTACCGCCGAAATCTTCGCCGACGTCATGGCGGAAATAAAGAAGTCCGACGTAGCGAGAGCCGAAGCGGAAAAAGAAGCCGACGAATTAAGAAAGGAAGTCGAAGAGAAACAAGCCGAATTTAATCGTTGTATAACTTCCGCAGACGAACTTAAAGAGAGAATAGACGCTATCGTAATAGAAGAAGTCGAAGAAACCGACGAAGAAAGCGTGTTGGACGAAGAGACCCGTGCCGAATACGCGGACGAGATAGAAAAGTTCCACACCGATCTTAATGCTCTCGACGTTCAGATAGCCGCTCTCGACGGATACAAAGCCGACGACTTCGAGAAGGACGACCATTCGGAACTGAGAGCCGAAGTCGACGCTGCCGAAAAGGCGTACGACAAAGCCGCCACGCGCCTTGCCGTGTCGGAAGCCGCGAAAGACCTTGCTTACGAAAAGACTTCCGAATGCGAAGTGCTTACCGCTAAGATGGATAAACTTAAAAAGATTACCGACGGAGAATTGTTCGACGTCGTTATTCCCGTGATAAACGACGTGCTTGCCGTAGCGGGAACGCAACTCGAAGCTCGCCCCGACGGAATAGAAATCGCTTTTTACGACCTTAAAAAGGATAAGGAAGTAGCTCTTGCCGACGTGGACGCGGACGTGGTTGCTACCGCAATAAACTGTGCTCTTAACTTTATTATGGAATTGGTTACGGGAGAACAAACCACGAGATTCGCCGTGGTTTACGGTAAGACCGGTTATCTCGTCGCTCCCGCAGCCGAATACGGAGTGGTGGTGTTATAAGCCTATGGAAACTAACGTTTCTTCGCATAGCGGACATCGAGAAAGAGTCCGCTACGTGGTGGAACATAACGGTTTGCGTTATCTCCCGCCCTATCAGGTGTTGGAGTTTTTATTGTTTTACGGGATTCCGTATAAGGATACCAAACCGATAGCGTACGAGTTGCTGGCGAAGTTCGGCACGTTAAAAAACGTTTTTCTCGCCGACGTGAAAGAACTTATGCAAGTCAGGAACGTGACTAAAAACGCCGCTCTTTTATTAAAATCTTACGGCGAAATTTACGATTCCGTTTTTAAAACCGAACTCTCCGACAAAAAGATTTTGGGACCGAATAATATTTTGTCCTACCTGAGGGATTTATTCGCCGACGACCTTACCGAAAAACTCGTCGCGATAAGTCTCAACGAGAAAAACGAACTAATAAGTTGCGACACGCTTGCCTACGGTACGCCCGATTCTATCGCTCTTCCCACGAAAGATTTGGTGGCGACAGTATTAAGAAACAACGCCAAGAAAGTCATTCTTGCCCATAACCACCCGTCGAAACTCGTTGCTCCGAGCGTAGCCGATACCGACGGCACCGATATGGCGGGTACTTTGCTTCACTCTATCGGAGTTAAACTTATCGACCACGTTATAATAAGCAGAGATTACGCATACAGCTACTTTTTACGCTGTCGCCTTTCTACCGGCGAACAGTCGGTGTACCCTATGTATAAACACGATAAGGATAAGAAGTATCCGTTTTAGGTAGTGAAGTTTTTGCTACGCAAAAGTGAAGTTATCGCAATGCGATAGTGAAGTACGGCTACGCCGTGTGAAGTTTGCGACTACCGTCGCAAGTTGCGGATAAACAAAAAAATAAAGTCGTTAGTTTGCGTCTAACGACTTTTTATGATTTTTACTACTCAATTACGATATATTTTTATAAATAATCGTACGCAAATGCGTATGTCTATTATCTTATATTTATCAATATCTTGCGACTATCAGTCGCAAACTTCACTTACCGTAAGGTAAACTTCACTGTCGCAAAGCGGCAACTTCACTCGGCAATAGCCGAACTTCACTATTTGTATCTGCTATTCTTATCCTTAACTTGCAATGATAATTGCAAACTTCACTGCGAGCAGGCTCGCAACTTCACTCACCGTAAGGTGAACTTCACTGCGTGTAAACACGCAACTTCACTTATTTTACCCTACTCGTTGAAAATTATTTCTTTTATTCTGTTAAGCACTACCGTTCTTTCGGGCATAGGGTAGATGGCGAAGACGTGGGTTTGGTACTTGTACACCCAATAGTTGTGCGTTATATTTTCGGAAGTGAGTTTTTCGTCGAGAAGTTTGGTATCGGGGTATAGAATGTCGTGCGTACCCGTAATTATCGTGACTTTCCCTAACTTCGAGTAGTCGCAGTACAAGGGGCTGACGTAGGGGCTTTTTACGTCGCAGTCGCCCGAATAAGTCGCCATTTTGCGGGCAAGGTCGGCTTTGTTAAGCATCGGGTCGAGAGGAGCGTATTCGTCTATTTCGGGGTTGGTTAAGGCGATATCGAGTACGGGTGAAATCGCTATCAGTTTTTTTGCGCCGCTTACGTTCCTGTCGGCTAAAAACTGAGAAAAGGAAAGGAGTATGCCGCCGCCCGCCGAGTCGCCTATGAAGTAGAATTCGCCGCCGAGAGTAACGTAGTAGTCGTACAGCCATTCCAGAACGTAATCGTATTTATATTCGGGAGCTTTGGGATAAATCGGCATAATTACCTGTATGTCAAGTTCTTTACTCAGGCGTTCGCAGTAAGCGAAGTGAACCAAAAGCGGTTGCCACATAAAAGAGCCGCCGTGGAAGTAGATTATTTTCTTTTCGGTTTCTTCGCCGAAGTAGCATACTTCGTTGCCGTCGAATTTTTCCGTTTCGAAAGAGTACATCGTTTTGCAAATGTCGGGGACGGAATAATCGGCGTTTTTTCTACGGCGTTTTTCGATTTTCTTATCGGTCTTCTCGGGTGAAACGTAAGTGTGTCCTGCCATAAATACGTCAAGTCCCGCTTCGCCCATCACGCTTAACGCGCTGCGTTCGGTAAGAGAACCGATTACCGCGGCGGAAAAGGTTACGGCAAGCAAAATTACCGTAACGATGAGGGTTATAAAAAACGAGACTTTCTCCTTTTTTTTCATTATTATTTATAAAAAGGGACGCAATTATGCGCCCCTCTTTTTTCCGCTTTTCGGTATAAGCGATTATTCGGCGGCGTTTTCGACGGGCTTCATAATCTTGTGATACATGTCGATAAAGTCTTGTTTGGACATAATCACTGGTACGGGGTAGAGCGGGTTTGCTTCCTTGTAAGCTCTTTCCGCCATTACGGGGATATCTTCTTCCTTTATTCCGTCGATATAGGTAGGGATGTTCATTCTTGCGTTCATATCCTTGATTTCCTGAACGAACTTCTTAGCCTTTTCGGAAGCGCTTGCGCCTTTAATTCCTACGCAGTCGGCAAGTTCGGCGAGTTTAACCGCAGCCTTTTCTCCGTAGAAGTCGAGTATGTAAGGAAGAATTACCGCGTTGGCTAAGCCGTGGGGAGTGTGGTAAAAACCGCCGAGAGCGTGAGCCATAGCGTGCACGTTGCCGACGTAAGCGCGGGTAAACGCAACGCCCGCCATATAGGAAGCGTCCTGCATATAAGCGCGGGCTTTAAGGTCGTGTCCGTCGTTATACGCTTTTTCGAGCCAGGTGAAGATGAGCTTGGTAGCCCTAATCGCTCTGTCTATAGTAAGATCGGTGTTTTCCGAGCCTATGTAAGATTCAACCGCATGAGTAAGAGCGTCCATACCGGTAGTAGAAGTGATATGGGGCGGGAGTCCTACGGTAAGATTGGGATCGAGCACGGCGTATCTCGGTATGATGACGGGATCTTCGATAGGGTATTTTTCTTTGGTTTCGGAATTACTGATTACCGCAGCCAAAGTGGCTTCGCTGCCCGTTCCGCTGGTGGTAGGTACGGCGTATACGTCGGGGAAACGTTTTCCGTGTCCGACTTTAAGCACGCCTTTCATTTGCGGAATGGTCTTGTTCGGGTTGGCTACTCTGCAAGCCACGCCCTTAGCGCAGTCCATGGGAGAACCGCCGCCGAAAGCCACGATGCCTTCGCAGTCGTTTTCTTTATATACTTCGTACGCTTCGTTAATGTTGTCGATAGTGGGGTTGGGTACGGTCTTGTCGTACACGCTTACCTTAACGCCGCGGTTAGCCAAATCTTCTTTGAGACCGTCGATGAGGTGAAGTTTGTTGTGGAGTACGTCGTCGGTAACGATGAGTACGGACTTTTTGCCCTGTTTTTCGATAAGTTCGGCAAGTTTGTCAAGTCCCTGAACTCTTTCGGGTTCGCGCATGCGCAGCAAAGGCATAGCACACTTCATCACGAATTGATACACTCTGCAATACGCTTTGAAAAATACGTTCATATAAACCTCCATAGTTTACGAATTCACTAAAATTATTGTTATTTTATCACATTATATTACTTTATGCAATAATAAATGAACAATTCACATTTTTATCGGAAAACCTTAAAGCCTAATTTAAGATTACTTCCCGACCGCCGTTTTCGGCTTTATTTTGCGGAAAACTCCTATTCGGAAACTTCTTTTGCCGCGAGATAAACGTTTTTGCCGAACCGCTTTCTTATCTTGTCGAGATAGATAGTTTCGTCGGCAATCTTGCCCATACCGGAATACTTTATCATTCTCATTAAGGTATTGCCCTGAACCCTACTTAGTATTCTCTTCGCTTCGTCGAACGGTTCGGGATTTTTCGCGACTTCGTAGCCGGTTATTTCTACCGAGTCGCCGCTTTTTATGATAATTTCTCCGTCGCATAGTACGCCGTTTATTTTAACTTCGCCGCCCGATATATCTTTGAAAGTAAGGCGGTAGGTTCTGTTTTCGGGAAGAGCGAACTTTCCGTTCTCTTTGCCGTAACGGGGTTCGGAAACGGTAAAGGTGATTTTGCCGTTTTCTTCCGACACGGTAAAATCGGTGTAGGCGTATTCGCCGTCCAAGTAATCGTTGCTTTCGCCGTCGTCTTCGTATAAAGAGTAAGCGTTGTTGCCGCGATAAATAAGGACTTCAAACTTAGTCGGATTGTCGCAACCGTTATTTACGCCGTCGTCGGATAAAGGAATAATAGCTCCTTCCTTACAAAGAACGGGTATATTTTCCAAATCTCTGAACATGGATATTATCCGTCCGCCGTTGTATATTCTGCCTGTAAAGAAATCCGTATATCTTCCTTCGGGCACCCAAACGTCGGTTCTTGACATGTTGAGCGATTTTAATCTCTTGCTCGTGACGGGGCAGACCAAAAGCTCGGACCCGAAGAAATATTCGTTCTTTATTTTGTACGCTCCGTCGCATTCGGGGTAATTGTAATAAGGCGGTTCGCATAACGAAGTTCCGTAGTCGGAAGCGTTCTTCATAGCGGTGTAGATATACGGTACCAATCTGTGTCGCAGGCGTAAGAAGTCTTCGGTAATTTTTTCCACCGTTTCGCAGTGCCGCCACGGTTCTTTCCCCTGTAAGTCGTGCGCCGTGCTGTGAAGACGGTTGACGGGGCTGAACACGCCCAATTGACACCAACGGAGATACAGTTCGTCGTCGTATATTCCGAAAGTATGCCCCCCTATATCGTGGCTCCACCACCCGTAGCCGATGTTGCCGGCGGTGGAAGTCATGTAGGGCTGGAAGTTAAGACTCTTCCAGGTAGCCACGCTGTCGCCCGAAAAACCCAACGGATAGCGGTGACTTCCCGCTCCCGCAAAGCGACTAAGTATAACTCCCCTTTTGCCGTCGCGGCAATTGTCGAGATAATGTAAGTGGTTCAAAGCCCAAAGAGGGTCCAAGCCCTTTACGGTACTCTTTTTGCCCTGTTGCCAGTCTATCCACCAGAAATTAACGCCGTCCTTTTCGTAACCGTGATGCAGTATATCGAAGTAGGCGTTTATAAAATTGTCGTCGGACAGGTCGAATTTTACCGTTTGTTTCGTTTTCGGGTCGATGCCGACGGCTTTCGCCATAGCTTCGTAACTATCTTCGAACCACCTTACGCCGCTTGCCGGGTGCAAGTTGAGAGTGACGCGTAAATTTTTCTCGTGAAGGTCTTTAAGAAACTCTTTATAGTCGGGGAAAAGGTCTGTATTCCAGCTGTAACCCGTCCAGCCGGAACTGAGCCAAAAATATTTGTTCGGGAACTTTTCTCCGAACTTTTTGTCTATATTTACCCAATGCCAATCCATATCCACGGTAGCTACCGAAAGAGGAACATTTTTTTCGGCGAACTTGTCTATTACCGAAATGTACTCTTCCTGCGTGTAAGCGCGGTAGCGACTCCACCAGTTGCCCAAAACGTAACGGGGCATCATGGGTACTTTGCCGCAAAGACAGTAAAAATCGCGTAAAGCCGCGCGGTAATCGTGACCGTACGCAAAAACGTACACGTCGGAATCGACGGTTCTTTCCTTTACCTTGCCGTCGGTGCCGAGAGCCATACTCTTATCTGAAAGGTACGCTACCCCCGTGCGGGAAATAACCCCGTCGCAAAGAGCTACCGCGCCGTTACGCATATCCACGGTACGGCAGGTTCCTTTTAAGTTTCCTTTGTCGAAAGTGGAAAGCTCCTGTCCGTCAACGGCTATTTTTACGAAAACTCGGCTTTTTTTCAAAAAAACGAACTCGCTTATCGCAGTGCGTATTACGTAAGAACCGCCCAGGTCTTCGACCGTGTACGGGACGTAGGGGAAGTTTCTGAACCACACAGACTGCGTGGCTCCGTCGCAAAAATGCCTGTTTCTGCCCCGTTCGAGCCTTATGAGCCTTTCGGTAAGAACGGTTATTCTGTATCCGTCTTCGACTATGCTGCTTCTTTCGTCGGCGGCGGAATTGAATTCCGCAATAAGGTTTTTGTTAAGTGTCATATCGTTCCTCCGTGGAGTGTAATTGTCTATTTATATATTAACATAAATATACCAATCGTTCAAGACGGGTTTCTTTTGGAAAACTCGCAACCGCAATAGTTCTGGCGGTATAACCCGTGTTCGGCGGAAAGAACTACGCTCCGCTTATATCCTTCCCGTTTTTTGAAGTCGGTGGGGAGATAGTTTACGCCGTAAGTTTTCGCAAGTTCGAAGCCTGTTTCGTTTATTTTATCGGCGTTTTTTAAGGGCGAAACCGTCAAAGTCGTGGCAAAATAGTCGTCTTTTTTACATTCTTTCGCCGCTTTATCAAGGCGCAGGCGGTAGCACTCGAAACACCTTGCGCCCCCTTCGGGCAAATTTTCTTTGCCTTTTGCGATTTCGTCGAAATCTTCCTTTCTGTGACCGTAGTCTATAATTTTTACGCTGTCGCCGTAGACTTCTTTTATGTACCGCTTTTGTTCGGCAAGGCGTAACAAGTACTCGTTTTCGGTATCTATATTCGGGTTGTAGTAGACCACCGTTATATTAAAATAAGGATAAAGGTCTTCGAGACACTTGGTAGAACACGGCGCGCAGCAACTGTGCAAGAAAAGAGCGGGCTTGTCGGTAAGTCCGTCGATAATCTCTCGCATAAGTTTGTCGTAGTTAGGTTTGTTCATATTTTATCTCGTTAAACGTAATCGGTTTATCTCCGCCGCACAGGGCGAAAGAGTATCCGTCGAAAATGCGGAAAGTTTCCCCTTCGCGTATCCGTAACCCGTCGGCTAAGGGTATTCCGTAAAGTTTCGTCGTGGCTTCCCCTTTACTGAATTCGTCGAAAAAGTCGTCTTTATCGGTGATTTTTTTATTGAAAAGCCTTTCCGATATATCTTCGATACGGGTTTCTTTTTTAAGTTGTATATCTACTCCCACCGGCTTTTCGCTCATAGCGCAAACGACGTATTTTCCGCTGTGCGAGAGAGAAAATTCCGCTAATTTTTCGCCGCCGTCGCCGATAATTCGGGGTTTAGGTTCGGTTCTGTCCACCGTCGCGTGGAAGATTTTCTTTCCCGTGATACTACAATACTTTTCGTAAGCGGCAATGATAAAATCATCGCTTTTTACGGAGTTTTCGGTGAAAAAAACTATCGTCAACGTCCGTATATCCTTATCATTTTCCGCAAGAAGTCGCGGTCTATTCCGTTAATCGCTCCGAAGTTGGTACGATACCGCCAGCAGTCTTCGGCTTTTCCGGGGACGTTCATTCTCGTGTCCGACCCGTAACCGCATAAGTCCTGCATTGGTATTATCGCAATATCGGCGCAGCTACTAAGTACGCTCCTTATCACCGCTTTGGTCGCGCGGCAATACCCCGCTCCGCTCGCCCAACCGTATCCGTCGTCGCAGTCGACGTAATCGAACACCTGTTTTCTCGTGTTTTCGTCAAGACTAAGTAACCACCCTAAGGTAGTGTCGTTGTCGTGCGTACCGGTATACGCCACGCATTCGGGGATATATTCGTGGGGGAGGTGCTTGTTGTTGACGTCGCCGTCGAATCCGAACTGGAACACTCTCATGCCGTAAAAACCGCTTCTTTTAAGAAAATCTCTTATATTGTCGTCGATTATTCCGAGGTCTTCGGCTACTATCTGCGGATTTTTTATCTTCTTTTTCAGTTCTTTGAAGATAGCTAAATCGGGACCTTTCTCCCACTTGCCGTTTTTTGCGGTGGTTTCGTCGGCGTCCACCGCCCAGTATTCGTACAGTCCGCGGAAGTGGTCTATCCTTACCACGTCGTAAAGCTTAAGGGCGTGACTTAATCTTTCCACCCACCACTTGTAGCCCGTGAGAGCCATTTTTTGGTAGTCGTAAAGGGGATTGCCCCACAGCTGACCGTCTTTTGCGAAATAATCGGGGGGTACTCCCGCCACTTTTTTACGCCGCAATTCCTTGTCGAGTAAGAATAAGTCGGTATGCGCCCACACGTCGGAACTGTCGTAGTTTACGTAAATAGGCAAATCGCCGAAAACTTCTATTCCGTATCCTGCGACGTAATCGTGAATTTTTTTCCACTGCGAGAAGAAAACGTACTGCTCGAAAACGTAAAAATAGTACCTTTCCGACATTTCCTTTTTCACCTTTTTGCAAAGTTTTTCGGAATAGAACTTCTCTTCGTCCGCCCAGTCGAACCACATAGCTCCGCCGTTTTTTTCTTTGAGAGTCATATATACGGCGTAGTCGGGCAGCCAATAGGCGTTGTCTTCGAGGCACTTTTCCATACCTTCTCTTTCTTTAAGTCCTATCCTGAGATACGCAAGTTCCAACGCTTCACGTTTTTTTGCGGAAGCGAAAGCGTAGTCGGTTAGGTAAATATCTCCGCCGTAGCGGAAAGAAGCCGCTTCGTCCGCCGTAAGGAGTCCGTCGAGCCTTTCGGGGTCTATATAAAGGTAGTTGCCGGCAAAACTCGACACTCCGCTGTAAGGCGAATTGCCCGCGCCGAGAGCGGTCACGGGGAGAGTCTGCCATAGTTTTATTCCCATCGATGCGAATTCGTCCAATACCTTTTCCGCGTCGGACGAAAATCCGCCTATCCCGTATTTTCCGGGGAAGGAAGATACGTTAAGTAAAACGCCCGCTTTTCTTTTCATTTTTACCTTCTTTTACATTTCGGAGCGGAAAGAATTTCTCCCATGACGATATATCTTTTTAACTCCCGCCGAGAAAACTCTTCTCCGTGTACGGTAATAGGTTCTTCTTCGTAGACTATTCTGTCTTCGTAGTGGTCTATGCACCCTTCGGTGACGGCTCCGCCGGCAGAACCGCCCGTAATTACCTTTTCGTGACGATGCGCTCCGCCTTGACAAGCGGGGTGATCGTGCTTTATTTTGTTATCTTCTTTTACGGCAGCCATTATTTTTTGTCGGAAACAGCCTTATCCGTTCCGCTTATGGCGTTACGCATATTGGTGTCGGCTTGCAAATTCTGCATGTTGTAATAGTCCATTACGCCCAATTTTCCGTTGCGTAAAGCTTCCGCCATAGCCTTAGGGACTTCCGCTTCCGCTTCTATTACGACGGCTCTCATTTCCTGAGTCTTTGCCTTCATTTCCTGCTCGGTAGCCACAGCCATAGCTCTTCTTTCTTCGGCTTTGGCTTGAGCGATACGCTTGTCGGCTTCCGCCTGGTCCATCTGAAGCTGAGCGCCTATATTTCTGCCTACGTCCACGTCGGCTATGTCTATACTGAGTATCTCGAACGCCGTTCCGCTGTCGAGACCTTTTTGTAAAACCGTTTTGGATATGCGGTCGGGGTTTTCCAATACGTCTTTGTGTGTTATGGCACTGCCGACGGTGGTCACTATACCTTCGCCTACTCTCGCTATTATCGTTTCTTCTCCCGCACCGCCGATAAGACGAGAAATGTTAGCGCGGACGGTTACTCTCGCCTTACAGCGAAGTTCTATACCGTCTTTTGCAATAGCCGCTATTACCGGCGTTTCGATTACTTTCGGGTTTACGCTTACTTTTACCGCATTAAGCACGTCGCGTCCGGCAAGGTCGATAGCCATAGCCGTACGGGTAGAAAGTTCTATATTCGCGCTGTGGGCGGAAATAAGGGCGTTTACTACCTTAACCACGTCGCCTTTCGCCATATAGTGGGTTTCCAATTCGCCGATATTTATGTTAAGCCCGGCTTTTTTACCCGTGATGTACGCTTCCACTATCATTCCGATTTTTATTTTACGAAGACGCATACCGATAAGCTTTCCCATCGAGATGTACGCTCCCGAAACCAAGGCTCTGAACCAGGTGGACATGGGGACGATTACGAAAAAGGCTACCACGATAGCAACCGCGAATACTATTCCGAAAACCAGAAGCGGAACGTTAAGAGCAAGTAAAGAAACCATAATTTGTTACTCCTTTCCTTTATTTTTGATTATTTCGACGCCGATTTTAGAGCCTTCGACGTTATTTACTTTTATATTTTCGCCCACGTTTATAAAAAAGTTATCGGCGACCACGTCGTATATTTTGCCGTCTATCTCGGCTTTGCCCGCCGGGCGTAAATCGGTGACGGCGACGCCTTCTTTCCCGACGAGAGCGGAAAAGTTTTCCGTACCGTCCGAAAAGTCTTCGTTTACGGCAGTTCCCGACTGGATAAGGGGCGTTTTTCTAAGCCAATTTTTTTTCGTCGCGACAGCGAGAAGAATAAATAAAAGCGCGCCTATTATAAGAAACAGCAACAGCATCTGAAAGACCTGCGCGATAGGGTTATCTTCGGGTTTTCTTATAACCGCGCGTAAGACTATACTAAGGACAAGCAGAACTATACCGGATATTCCGAATATCCCGAACCCCGGTTCGAAAACTTCGATAAGGAGCAGAACTATTCCTAAGGCGATACATACGGCGACGTACCACGGCATATTCGTAAACAGCAATCCGAACTGAGTAAAAAATTCCATTCCGACTCTCCTTTTATAATATTTTCGGTAAAAAATCAGTATTTCGGCAAATTATTCCTTGCCGCGTCGGCATAACTTTTCGCCGTTTCCACAAGAGCCGCCGCTTTTTTGTATTTTTTTGCGTCGGAAGAACGCTTTATTACCACGATTATTATTATGAGTAAAATAACGAGTACGATTATCGCAGGGAGAAGAAGGTCGTAGTAAAGTACGAGTACTCCTTCGCTGTCCGCCGCGAAAGTAAGTTTTCCGTTAGAAACGGAAAAGCCGTCCAATTTGTGTTTTACTCCGTCGGAATCGACTATGCAGGCACGCAAACCGAAAGTAAGCGGCGTTTTCGAAAGGGTTATTTCCCCGGTATAACTGCCCGCAATTCCGCCTTCCGCATCTATTTTGTATGCAAGAACTATCAGTCTGTCGATTCTATCGTATCCGTTTACGTCGTTGGTTGCGTTTTCGGTAACGTTGAGCGAACATTCGGGCATAAACGTCCCTACGAGAGTACCCGAATCGGAGATAAGTTTTCCTTTGTAGACGGAGACCGTTCCGGCGACGTAGGTTATTTCGTAGTTATCGAGAGTAGCCCCGTAAGGAGTTATCGAATATTCTCCCGGAATGTCGGGTAGGTCGGCACGAAGGCTTACGTTAAGGCTTTCGGCGTTTTCGTCGCCGACAAAACCGTAATAATTAAGGCAGTCGCTCAATTTCACGTCGGAAGATTTTGTGTACGATACGTCGGAAAGGACTATTTTAAGGGGGGCTTTCGCTATGGAAAAAGCGAATTCTCCGTCGTTGACGAAAGCGAAGTTGTTGTCGGTCAATCTCGCATAACCTACGTATTCGCCCGCGTTTTTCACCGCTTTGTCGTAAGACAAGATTATTTTGTGTGAAGCTTCCGCTTCTTCTCCCACAATTTCGCAGCTTATTTCGGGAGTAGAACCGCTATATACGAGATTTTCCGAGCCGATTACTCTGAAGTTAAGAATTTTCGGCGTAATGGTGTAGGTCGCCACCGTGAATTTTACGTCGTAGTTGTCGTTGCCGTAGGTTGCGGTTATGGCGTACCTTCCTGCGTCGGAACCGTTCTCTTTTGTTAAAATGACGTTAAGGTCGTCGATACTTTCTCCCGCTGCGAAAACACCTCCCTGTTCCGCTTCGAAACGGAGTTCTTTAAGCGGTTCGCCATAAACGCTGTCGAGAGAAGCCACTGTGACGTATATCCTGCGTTTCGTTATTTTATAAACGCCGTTCGTGAACTTTACGTCGTAGTTATCGCTCGAAGACGTGCCCGAAATTTTGTATTCGCCGACCGTTTTGCCCGCTTCGCGGAAAAGGGTAATTTTAAGGCCGTCGTCCGCGTCGCTTCCTATAAGAGAAGTCGTCCTTTCGTAAGTAAGAGCCTGTTCTTTTTCGCCGTAAACCGTCGTTACGTCGTTGATTTTTACTTCTGCAGTCGCTTTTTTAACGGTTATCGCTATATCGGAAGAAGTTTCTTCAACGCCGTCTTTCGTAGCCTTGCAGTAGTATACGCCGCTTTCGGTAGGATAAACGACGGACAGAACCGAACTTTCGGCAGCTACCGAGTCTGTATCTCCTTTTTTATACCAAACGTAAGTTACTCCGTCGGATAAAGAACCTTTTATATCTATCTCAACGGGATTCCCGTCGTAAGTTTTCGTAATTTCCGTTTCGTAAGTTTCCTTAAATACTCCGATTGCTCCGTAGGCGTAACTCGTCGAAAAGGCGGGGGTAATCGCAAAAATAAAAAGTATCGCAAAGGTAATTGCGATCAGCGGTAACAAAATTTTTGGTAAACTTACTTTTATCCCTTCCATTAAACCCACCTGCTGTGTTTTTTACGCCAACGCTTCTTGTCTTTTCCGCTTCCTGTAAAGGCATTGATTATTACTATAAGCACTATTATTATAGCTATCCCGACGAGGACGGCGTTAATAACGACGGCTCTGTTGTCGACGGTTACCGCCGATTTGCAGACGAAGACGTATCTGTCTGAAGGACTGCCTTCTATCGTAAAGACGCCACTGTCGAAAGTGTATTCGGTTTCGGTAAGGGTATCGTCATCGTATCTGTAAATAAATATCCTTACTCCGTCGTCGGACGAAATGCCGTCGGCTTTAATCGATATCTGACAGGTTTCGTCGACGAGCGTCGTTTCGTATGCCCCGTCCATAGCGGTGATTTTGTATATGGCTTTGACGATCTCGGTATAAGAATTGTCCGACGTAAGGAATTTGGCGGCTTTTTGGGAGATGACGTTGTTTTCTGTCTTGGTCAGACTTATCTCGAGCGTCGGATCAAAACCGTTTTTCGAACCGCTTATCGACACCGCATCGGCTAAATTGTTACTTTCTATAGAGGTCGATTTTATGAGAAGAGTAGCCGTAAGAGTCAAGTCTTCGTAATATTCCTTTTTTACGGTGGCGGATATTTCATACTTGCCCTCGTCGGTTACGGAGTCGACGGAATAGCTTATTTCCACGCCCGTCCACTTTTCTTCGTCGTATTTGACAGGAGACAGAGTGTGAGCTTTGCCGTCGTAAAGAATGCTTTCGCCGTCGAAGGTAAAGTCGTCGGCGGGGAAAACACATTTAAGAACCGTCAAAGTCCCGTTTTTCGTGTTCACGACGTAGTTATCCGACGGTTCGCCGTCGTAAGCTACGGTTATTTTGTAGTCGGCGGGGGTAAGGGGCGTTTCGCCGTAAGGCAAAGTTACGGTCACGTCTTTCTTTATATTTTCCGCATCTTCGTCCGAGACTTGTCCGATTATAAGAATTTCGGCATTGTCGGCGGGAGTTTCGCCGTAGCGGTAGGATAAATTCCTGCATGTAGCCGTGACGGCGGCTTGTTCCACCGTAAAGGCTATCCGGAAGGGACTGCCGCAGTTTATTTCGGCTATATATTGCCCTGCGTTAAGGGGCACGACTTCGTCGCTACCTTGATAAAAAGTTACGTTATCGTAAGAATATTCGCTTCCGTCGTAGGTTACTTTCTGTCCCGCCGGGATTTGCGCGGGAGATACGTCGGTGTTTGGCGAAGTTTCCGAAAGAACGGTTTCAAAATCTTCGTAAACGTCGTCGGATTTACGCTTGACGGTCACCGTCACCGTTTCGTATTCCCCGTCGGCGGGAACGGCGTATTGATTTTTCGTCGGATACGGAAAGGTTTCGCCTGCGGTATTTTTGAAAGTAAATTTGTATTCGTAGTTTACGTCGGGGTAGTTTTTGAAATATATAGCGGCGGATTTACCGTCGAATAAAACGACGGCGTCGGTTTCGTCGAAAACGAACGAAACTTTATCCGAAGCAACGGCGAAAGAAGTCGCCGTCGAACAAAAAATGACTAAAAGACACAGCGCAACCGCGGCTACTAAAAAAATCGTCGGAATTACTGCTTTTTTCAAGTCAAGAACTCTCCTTTATAAAAGTAATTATATTATATCAAATGTTTATGCGGATTTCAATACGTAATCATCAAATATTTTTATCGTCCTTTTCTCCGTAATTTTTTTGCGAAAAAAAGAAAGTCTCCCGTTTCCGAGAGACATATTTTAGTTAAAAAAGAAAGTTTTCGTTATTTAATATACTGTTCCAGAATTCCGAGCAGGTATTGAAGCCCCGACTTATCGGCGGTCGCCTGGAAGTTATTGTTAGCCAAAGGTCCGTGTTCCACTCCGCGGACCAAGTGTACTCTCGGGTCGTCGAGCGAGTGTCCCGCAGACGCGCTGTAAGCGGGCACCGTTCCGTCGCCGTAGGCGGACTTAATTTTATTCACTATCTTTCCGTCTTCGTTTATCTCGACTGCTATCGTGGTGTCCACGTCGATACCTACGATAAATTCGGTCGGCACTGCGTCGGCTACAAAGATTTTGCCGCCCTTTCCGTCGTCGACGTAAAGGTTTGCCCAATAGGCGGGCAGGTTGTTTACCGCAGGCATAAGACTTCCGTCGGCACGTCTAGCCCAGTCGAAAGAACATACGAGCTCGTAAATTTCGGCGTTGTTAAGATACTTTTCGCCGTTGCCGATAGAGCCGTTTACGCCTATGTAGTAAGGACTGTCGCTATCGAAGTACCAGGCGGAGTCGAAAGCGGGCGAATTGAGAAGTTCGTAGATACTCGCAAGGGTTCTCGCTACGTCGGTAAGAGCGAAATCGCGGTTAGCGTAAGAACCGACATTCTTGAACAAATCGGCTATAAGCCCCGATGGATTCTCCTCTTCAAAAAGGTTGTTTATGGCGTCCATAGACCCGAAGAACGGACACCCAAACGGCATAAACAGTTTTGTTTTAGCTCTGTTTTCCGCACTGCGGGAAAGGTAGTTTGCGGTGACGATTCCGCCCATCGAGTGGGTGAAAAACATAACTTCTTTCCAACCGTTGTAGTTAATGAATTTTTCGAGTTCTTCCGCACTGCCCATGTTGTGCTGACGCCAGTCGTACTGCCACACCACCACGTCGTAACGGTCGCCGTAGATAGGATAAACCATATCGTAAATGTATTTCATTCCGCCGAAAGTCGCGTACTTTTCGTCGTCGTTCATAGTAGCTATTCTTTCTTTAAGTAGCGGCACGTTGTTTTCGTCGCATTTAAGACTGTTTACCACGAAGTCAAAGTATTCGCTGCGTTCTTCGAGAGTCTCTTTTAATATCATCGTGGTTGCGAGATGGCCGAAACCGGCTACGCTCCACATAGGTTCTTCCGTTTCCGCATTGTAGAAAGAACTCGCCATAAGTCCCGGTATAAGTATCATAGCCTTATCGTGCTTAACCTGGCTTTTATAGTATTTGTAGTCGTACACCGCCCCTTTCTCGTGGGATTGCAGACTTACGCCGTCCCAAGGTTTTTTCGCATTGCCGAAAATCAGCGAATAAGTGACGCAACCCAAAACTGCGATAAGTAATATAACAATAACGGATTTCACGATATTTTTTAATACGGTAGAAGTTTTCATCTTTTTTGCTCCCGAACGATAATATAATAATTTTACTAAAAAATTTAACGGTTTTCAATAGGTTTTGTAATTTGAATATAAAAAGCAGAATTTTAGCGGTATGACAACCCGATAAAGCAAAGTTCCGCCGACGGCGGAACTTTGCTTTATCTTGCTGTAAATTAGCTCGGCGTTAGCCGAAATTCGTTTTATTGTCAGCTTACTGTTCCCATGCAAGGATGAAGGCGTACACGGTGTCGCTGTTGTGGGTACTATGATACGCCTTAAGCCCGCGACCATGCCATTCAAGGTAGGCTATACGCGTATTTTTCAAATATACGTCTTCCGTCTCGCCGCCGCTGTACATAACGTTGGCTAAATATTCCTTTTCCGGCCAGAACGGAGTATATTTAGGAGCGCGGAAACGGTCTTTCAAGGCCACCGAGCATACGAAGAATCCGACTTTTGCTCTTATATTGGCTTTTTCCGCGTCGCTCAATTTTTCCACGCCGCTGGAGGTGTGACTAGTTGGCTCAATGAAGTGTTTGGAGGAAGAATTAGTGAAGGTTCCGTTTTCGGCTTTGAAGATGTTACCTTTTTGAAGTTCGTCCAAAATTCCGACGTATCCCATAGTTTTTGCGCGAGCCTCCATCTTCAAGAATTCTTTTTCGGTGAATGCTCCGTCCGTCGGACAACCGTTTATGTATTTCGGCGTCGTATAATAGTTGTCGGCGAGAGCTCTCTGGTCGGTGCCCTCGGTGGAAAATCTCTTTAAGGTCGTGGAATAGAACTTATTGTTGATATAGCTCTTCACTACGCCTTTTTCGCAAATAAACTGTTCTCTGTCCAAATCGGCGAGAATACCGGTCGGATAGGACGAGTCGTCGTCGGAATAAAAGAACTTAATTACGCTGTTCGTCTTTTCGGACAGGACGTAAATGCTGCTCGTATGATCGTTCAGTTTGTAATAATAAAGCAACATCTTACTGGATAAGGAAATGGTAGAAATCGTCTTCATCCAGATGCTTTCTCTCAATGCGAAGGCTTCGTAATTCCAATTGTAGATATACGGAATGTAATTCGTCAACGTGGTCGAAATAGACTGTATAGCTTCTATCATGGAATCTCCGGTAATATAGTTAAACAGTTTGTTAAGTTCTCTTTCTATGTTGTTGGTCTGAATTAAGAAATTAAAATCGCTTATGAGCTTTTTATATTCAGCGGTTTCTCTCATTTCCTTCAATGCGTCCTTAGTGGAACATTCCGCTTCTTTTGCAAGAATCTTATTCCAGGTGGAAGCAAGCGCGCTGCTTCCCGAAGTGAGATAATTCAAATCGTTAAGGACAAGCAAATACTTTTTGAGAGACTCCAAATAAGATCTTATCTCTTGCGTCTCCGCCATTTTGTCTATGGACTTTTGCAGATTGTCCACTTTTTGATTTATTTCGTCGAGCGTCTTTTGGATTTTTTCCAATCTGTAAGACATATCGCTCGTCAAGTCGTAGACAAGATTTATTATAGTCTCGTCTTCGGTGGCTTCGGCGGCTTTTTTCGCGGCGAAACTCAACAAACTCTTGACTATCTCGCCATAACCTATATTCTCTTTGATAAAGGAGTTAAGACTGTCGAGTTTGCCTTCCACCGTCGGCAACGCAACGTCGGAGAAGAAGGTTTTTACCTTTTCCCAAGCGGAAGGATCGGTTGCTACTTCGAGCAACTCTTCAACTACGCCGCTTTCGTCCGAAGCGAGCAGGACGGCTTTTCCGGGAGCGTTAAAAACAACGTTTACGGCGGTAGCGGCAGAGGCTGCGGCGCCGAAATTTTCTATCTCGGAGACGTACACGTTGTTGGTGCAGAGATTGACGTAAGCCGTAGCGGATATTTTTTCTTTCCAGTCGTTAATGACGTCGCTTATTACCAAACTTCCTTTAATGTCGATATCGCCGTCGGTACCTTCTTCGGCTTTGGCTACCAGACATACGTCCATGTACGTTTTGGTTTTTTTCAAAACCTTTACGCCCGATTCTCCTTCAAAATACGCCGTCGTCAACGCCGTATCGCTGCCGAAAGTACCGTTAAGCACGTTAATTCTCATATTGACGGCGTAATAGCCGGCGTTTGTCTTGGATTCGGACACGGATACGTATTCGACTTCGATAGACGGATCGTTTATCGCCATGGACGAAGAAAAATACAAATCCGCCGCGTCGTCTTTTACGGAAGTGTTGGCGGTGCTGAACTTAAAGTAGCTGTAATCCAGAATATCTTTCAGTTCGGCTACGGAATATTCTTGCAAATCAACCACTATTTTCGCGGTGGTGGAAGAAGTTACTGCGGAATTTTCTTCGTCTATTCCGTTCGCACCGAAAGCGTCGAACATCGTTTCTTCTTCTTTGCTGAGAGCGCGAGTACCGGTATCGTATGCGATTATCGCGTCAACCCCCGCAAAATCGAACGTCGGCAAAAATTCGCAATAACTTGTCTCGACGTAATATGTAATGATTCCTTCGCCTATTTCGTAGTTCACGACGTCGATAGACGGTATTTCTACCCCTATTTCCACGCTCAAATCCTCTTGCCCGGACAGACTGTATTGTTCGGTTCCGTCGACGTAAATAAACCCGGTATTGCCCAAATCGCATCTGTCGACGATATTTTTTCCGTCTACGCTCAACTTAATCGTCTTGTCGTCCACTCTCGTAAGCGAAGAAACGGTCTTGTCTTTGAAAACTCCCCCGAAATAAATATCGCTCGTCGAAATATTCTCGTCGAAAGTGAAGTTTTGGGCGGTCAACACGACGTCGAACGAGCTATCGTGATAGCCTACCGTTTCTACGGAAGAGACGATGGAATAACTTGCGGTCGTCGGTCTCAAAAACCAATAGAAGTTAATAAATTGTTTAGCCGAATTGCGTTCTTTGCTGACTACGACGTAATATTCTCCGTAATCGGTTTTTTCTTCGGCGGTTATTGTCAGGGTGTAGTCGTCCGGACACTGAACAGCCGTCACCGTAACGTCGGAGCAATTGTCGAATATTACGTCCGAAGTCGTGATTTTTTTATCGAAAGTTATGCCGAGAGATTCCGAAAGCCCTATCGTGACGGTCACTGTGGAGCCGTTCTTTTGTACTGCGTCTTCCCCCAACTTCGCATAGAGACAGTTGTTTTCTTTGTCCTCGGAGTATTCTTTCCATACGTCTTTACTGTCGGAAGTACAGCCGGCTATCGTCAAGGCCGCCGGTGCGAGAATCGTGACAATCAAAACGATACTCAGTAATGCGTTTCTTGTTTTTCTATGTTTTTTCATGGCTATTCTCCTATTTCGTCCGTGTGGAATATTTGACGGAAGCCGCGCTTCCCGAAAAGTTCCAATCTTTGTTCCATTTTTTTATATAATTGCCCGCGTCGAGTATATCTATAGTAAAGCCGGTTCCGCTGCCTATGAATATCGCTGCGTCGACGGCTTGGTTTGCGACAGCCACCATAGAAACCGTCTGTAAACCGGTACAGCTTGCAAATGCTCCCATACCGAGTTTTTTGAGCGAAGCTGTCAACGCGACTTTCGTTATTTTCTCGCATCCTTCAAACGCTCTTATTCCTATTTCTTTCAGAGCGACGGTAACCTCCGTCGTCATCGCAGAACAACCTTTGAAGGCATAATTGCCGACCGTCTCCAAACCGCTTATCGTAAGCAGGTCGCAAGTGACGAGTTTTTTACAATCCTGGAAGGCGCTCGCACAGATTTTTTTGAGAGGAGCGTTTTTGTCGGCGTGTACCGTTGTCAATTCGGAACACCCTACGAAAGGTACGGCGCCGAGTTCGGAAACTTGACTTAACGTCAGTTCTTTGAGTTTTGTACAGTTGGCAAAAGCGTTGGTTCCTATTACGAGATTTGTGCCTTCGAATACGCCTGTTTCCAAACGCGAACCGTCAAAAGCGTGCGCTCCGATTTTCGATACCTTTTTCCCATACAAAAAAGCCTTAATAAAGCTGCCCCGGAATGCACTGTCTCCGATAAATACGACGTTGGGCGCATATATCGTATAGTCCGTTTTTACGCTTGAGCTTGCCGCATTGGCGGCGATTCCTACAATAGGTTGCCCGCGGTATTCGTCTAACACCAAATGAGTATAGTATTTATCGAAGTCGCCTATCTTCGTGACGATATAGCCCGATCCGAACTCTTCGTAATCGATATTTTCATATCCGTAAGCGCAATCCGCCTCTATTTCATCGGGGAGAATGTCAAAAAACCCGCTATCGCAGAGATTTCCGTTCTCATCGATTATCATCGTCTCCGTGCCCGTTATAAACACTCCCTTAAAATCGGCGTTTTTGTGATTTTGGTAATATACGTCGTTAAAACGCGCGGCGAGAGCAGTCGGATTGATACTATCGCGGGACAAAACGACCGTCTCCGTGGAGTAGGATACTTCGCCCGGGCTGTCGTCTCTTTCGTCCTGAACGTGCATTACGTTAGAAACGCGTAGCGTCAACGTTACTTTATAGTAAACGGCTTCGACCGTAACGTCCCCTTGTATCTCGCCCAGCTGTGTACGCAGAGGAATTATTCCTTCATATGCGTAGGCGTATAGTTCTTTTCCCACCTTGCGTTCGATAGCGTCTTTGACTTCGTCCGAGTACAGAAAGTCGCCGATGTTTGTATCGATTTTCAATTTATAAACCAACTTGTCATTCCCTTCTTCATCGAGATTGATAGTCACCGTCTTTTCCGATGGACTACAAACGAGCGTCAACGTATAATCGTAATCGCCGAACGTTGTCGGCAGGGATGCAGCGCCCATGAATATTGTTTCGTCGGCAAAAAGACATACGTCGCCGATTTCCTTGTCGGCTTCGTCTAAGATTCGTATCGAATTGTAATCTCCTAAATTCTCGATGAATGTTTTTCCGACGCCGGAATTAAATTGGGTGTCGAAATTATCCAACCAGAACGAGCTATAATTGCTTGTGCAACTCACGTCGTTAATATCGCCCGATTCTACTTCGTTTCCGGAAGCGTTGATTTTTTTGTACTTTAACGTTATCGTCCACGTCTTCAAATCCCACTTCGCGTAGAGTTCCAGCCCGTTTTCCGGTATAGTGGGGTTTTCGTCAAAAGTGTACTTATCTTCGTCGTAACGCATCGGCGTTGTGTACCAACCGGCAAAGATACTGCCGTCGTCTATCGGATCGGCGGGTTTTTGAATAACGTCTCCGTATTTTCCTGTAATACTGTCGACTTTTGCGGAAGAGAACGTATGGAAGGACACGGTATACTCGTTGGCGTCCCATTTTGCGTAAAGGGTAAGGTCTCCCGCAGCTCCCTTGTCGGCGGCGTACTGCTCTTTGTCAAATTCGGCAGCGTATACATTGTCGGCATCGGCGCAATACCACCCGACGAAGGTACAACCCGTTTTTGTGGGCGACGGCAAATCGACGTCGTCCCACCTTGCGGTATAAGGGGAGATCTCTTCGTTTCCGCCCATAACGTCAAACGAAAAAGTATGTTTTTTTGCGGCGTATTTGGCATAGAGATACGTTTCTTTTGAAAATTCTACCGAGAAGTCGACTTCGTTTTGACACTCTTTGTCGGTACACCAGGCGACAAACTCGTAATTGTCCTTGGTTACGTTTTTCGGGAGAGAAACGGCATCGCCGTAGTCGTAAGTCTGTTGTTGGACATCCGAACCTCCGTTCGAATCGAAATTTATCGTAAACTTATGCGGAGTCCATTTAGCGTAGTACGTCGTTTCGCCCGCTTCGAGCTTCACTTGCGTCCCCGCGTTCCCCGCCTTGGCGACAAGCTCTTCTTCTTCGTACCATCCTTCCAAATCGTAATTCTCTCTTGTCGCGGAGGGAAGTTTTATCATATCGCCGATAGAATATTCTGCCGAGTCTATGCTGTCGCCGCCGTTGGTTACGTAATTGACGATGGCTTTTTTCGGGAGCCATTTGGCATACAAAATAAGGTCGGAAACGACAATGCTTTCGAAATCGTATTTTGACGAGCAATTCGCATCGGTAAACCAACCGCCTAAGTCAAAGCCGTTTTTCGTGGCAACCGCTTCCGTAGCGTGGTCTCCGTACAATACGGTCTGAGGACCAACCACACTTCCGCCCTGCGAATCGAAAGTCACGGTATATGACTTTTTATCCCATTTGGCATAAGCCGAGACGGAAGAAGACGTGAAGTCGATTGCTCCGAGAGTAAGCGGTACGCTGTATTCTTCGTCAAGATACCAACCTGCAAAGGTATACCCTTCTTTTGTCGGTTGCGTCGTCTGTAGCGAGTCTTTTTCGGAAAGAACCATCGTCGCTACTTCGCTGCCGCCCGACGTATTGAAGAACAGGGTCACGGTTTTGCTGCTGCCGTCGCTGCTGCCGCTGCTGCTGCAAGCAGTCAAAAACAAAGCCGCTGCGACTATCGGCAAAAATATCGCCGACAATAATATCGATTTCGCTTTTTTCATATTTACTCCTTGTGCGTATTCCTTATAGTAAGATTGTAGCGGTAATCTTTCCGCTCTGTCAATAAAAATATGTAAATCGTGGCGGAAAGGGTTATGAAACCGGCGTCTACCATACACTCGGCACTCCACTCTTCTCGCCGCGTTTATGCAAAGCCTCTTATTACGGCGTAAGGCTGCAAAAAATCCACCGTACGGAGTCGATTGCCAAGCCGTCGGCGCGGCTAATTTTCACTCCTTGCGGTTTCGCCGTGGCAAATCCGTCGTTTACAGGCTAAACCTTATTCTCCTATAATCTTTATAAGAATCCGTTTATTTCTCATTCCGTCGAATTCGCCGTAGAATATCTGTTCCCACGTGCCGAAGTCGAGTTTGCCGTCGGTTATTGCCACGACTACTTCTCTGCCCATAACAGTACGCTTCAGGTGTGCGTCGGCGTTATCTTCGTATCCGTTGTGGGCGTAGCGGGAGTAGGGTTTTTCGGGGGCGAGTTTTTCAAGCCACTTCTCGAAGTCGGACAGTAGTCCCGATTCGTTGTCGTTGATAAACACGCTCGAAGTTATGTTCATGGCGTTGACGAGAACGAAACCTTCTTTTATCCCCGACTCTTTTACAGCTGTCGCGACGTCGAAAGTTATGTTGAGAAAAGCGCGTCTTTTCGGCAAATTTACGGTTAATACTTTACGATAACTTTTCATTTTTTGCGTATTTTATTCTAAATTAAATCGTATCCCTTCGTTTATGTCTATTCCGTTTACGACGTAGTTTTCGTCGAACGTAATTCTGAAAGATTCGACGGAAGAAGATAAGCCGGGGATAATCTGTTTTTCCGAGTAAGTTATTACCACGGTAATATAATTTTCGTTTGTTATTGCTGTGACAGACGACACTGTAGCCGCCGTTACGGGAACGGACTTTAAGGATACGCCCGTATCCTTTTTGCCTGCGACCGTTCTTAAAGTCTTGCCGACGTACCGTTCGCTAAGGATACTCATTGCGTACGAAGCGTAATTAAGGCTGTCGGTCGGAGTGACGAAAGGAACGCTTCCTATATCTTCGCTGTTGGCTGTTTGGTATTCGTATCTTGCGTAAAAGGGTACCGTAACTCCGTTTTCGGTAAGGCTTGTCGTAAGAATGGAATCGGTAATCACGCCGTCTTTATAGCCTATCGTAAGTACGCCGCCGTCGATATTCAGGGACGAGTCGAAAGATTTTTTAACGCCTTTATTTAAGAAAGTCACGATTATTTTTCCGTCGGTCTTGTAGACTTCGCCGCGATAGTTTTTGTCGTAAGTAAAGGAATTAAGGACGAACGGAGCGAGCGTCCGTAAAGTTTCAGCATAGGTGGTGTTTATTTTCGTTATGACGGTTTTGTCCGTGGTTTCCATAAGATACGTCGCGTAATAGTCGTAGGTTTTTCCGTCGGAAACAAGCTCTATTTTCTTGTTTTCACGGTCGGCTACGAAAGAAACTGCGGTCGGATTTTCGTTATTTTTCGTTATTTTTCCGCTCACGCTATAACAGCTCGTTTCTTCGAAATTCGCTAAAAGCGTAAGAAGTGTTTCTTCTGCGGTAGGTTCTTTAACGGTGGGGGAAGAACAAGCGGCGAGCATAATACAGCACGCTGTTAAGAGTAGTATTAAGACTGCCGTTTTCTTTTTCATTATTCGTTATCCTCGGGGTCGTCGGTAAGTTCGTCGGCGTTTTGTTTGCAGGCGGAGTTTATTTTATCCAAAGGATAAGTCCTTACTTCTTGCGTGCCGTCGCTGTCGGTTATTTTTACGTTAACTTCCTGCCGGAGCATATCGTGTCCCGTAACTACGCCTTTACCGTCGGGAGTGGTGGCGACGGAATTTATTTTGGGCATCTTCTTGAATACTTCCTGATAGTAAGGATTTTCGTATTTGAGACAGCACATAAGTTTTCCGCAGCAACCGCTTATTTTTTGCGGATTAAGGCTCAGCCCTTGTACTTTCGCCATCTTTATGGACACTTTTTCGAAATCCTGTAAAAAGGTCGTGCAGCAACAGGGTCTGCCGCAAGCGGCGAGAGCTCCGCGCATTTTTATGTCGTCCCGTTCGTATATCTGTCGCAATTCTATTCTTACGTGGAATACGCCCGCAAGCTCTTTGACGAGTTCGCGGAAGTCTACTCTTCCTTCGGCGGTAAAATAGATTATTATTTTCTGTCTGTCGAAAGTGTATTCCGCGTCAACGATTTTCATTTCGAGCTTGTTTTTCGCGACCTTTTCCATCGTGGTTTTCATAAGGTATTCGCGTTTACCGAGATTTTCTTTCTGCCTTTTTTCGTCTTCGGCGGTAGCTTTTCTCGTGACTGGTTTTAACGGAGCTACGATTTCTTTTTCGCCTACTTCCTTGTTTGCGGCGGATATTACGCCGTATTCCACGCCGCGGGCGGTTTCGCAAATTACGCCGTCACCGTCCTTAAACGCTATATTATTAGGGTCGAAATAGTAGGTTTTGCCCGAGTTTTTGAACTTTACGCCCACAACTATTGCCATTTGTATTTAGCCTCCAAAATTTTGAACAGTACGCTTTCCGCCGCGCTGACGGAAGAAAGATTGCTGTTAAGTAGTTTTCTGCCCTCGTTTATTGCGGCGAGAGCCATAGCCGCGCTTTGCGCCGTGTATTTTTCGGCGATTTTTTTAATGTCGTATTCGCGACCGTCGTTAAGTAACGGCAAGCCGCTGCCCGATTTTATTTTCATTACGTCGCACAGGATTATTTCCATTATATCGAAAGATATCTGTACGTTTTCTTTATTAAATTCTTCTCTGAACACGAGTTCGGGGACTTTATTGCTCGCAGTAAGCTCGCTCATTACCGTAAAACAACCGTCGTACAAAGCGGCGAAAGTTTCCGAATGAAGGAACTTTTCCGCACGTTCGAGACTGCCGTTGCTGACGGCGGCGGCTACGTCCGCTTCTCTCGCGTCCGCTCCGTCTTCGGTGAGATAATCTATTATTTCCCGCGCGGTAAAACTATCGAAATACAGCTTTTTCGCGCGGCTTTTTATCGTGGTAAGGATACCGTTTTCCGACGAACACGCAAGGATAATCGTAAGGTATGCGGGCGGTTCTTCGTAGGTTTTTAACATCTTATTCTGAGCCTGCGGACTTAATTTGTCGGCGTTGTCGATAAGATAAATCTTTCTGTCGCCTACGACGGGTTTTATCATAGCCGTTTCCGTAAGGTCGGTTACGTCGGGTACTTTCATGTCTGCGCCGTCGAAAAAAGTCACGTCAAGGTAGGAACGGTCTTCTATCCCTTTACAAGTCGCGCACTCGCCGCATATGCTCGGACAAAAAACGCTTTTAGCCATCAGAGTAAGAAGCCGTTCTCTCGCAAGTCCGTCTTCGCAAACCAACAAATATGCGTGTCCTAACTCGGACTTTGTGTCGGAAGCGAAAGATTTGAAAGCGTTTCTTCTTAAAATGAGAGCGTCTATGTCCGCCATTATTTTATAAGCCCCCTTATTTTCAGCCCTTCAATAATTTTTTGTAAAGTGGCTTGCTTGTCAACGTCGGGAATAATAGACAGATAATTATCGCTTTTTTCCCTGATTTCTTTGAACCCTTCGTAAACTTTCAGATGAAAAGCGTCCTTTTCCCTTTCCAACCTGTCGTTGTCTATAACGGTGCCTTTTTTTCTTCGCCAACTTTCGAGCGGGTTCATATCGAGAAAAACCACCGCGTCGGGCATACAGTTTTCGAAGGCGAAAAAGTTAATTTCCTTCACCCTTTCGTATCCTAAATTTCTGCCGTAACCTTGGTACGCTAACGACGAGTCCACAAACCTGTCGCATATTACCGTCTTGCCGTCGTTAAGGGCGGGCAGAATAAGGTTACGGATATGGTCGCAACGAGCCGCGGCGAAAAGTTCCGCTTCGGTTTCCGCGCACATATTTTCCGTAAGGATAATATCCCTTATCTTTTCGGCTAAGGGCGTGCCGCCGGGTTCTCTCGTGAACACGACGTCCTGATTGGTCTTTTCCAGATATTCTTTAATTAGTCGCAATTGGGTGGACTTACCTACCCCTTCGCAACCTTCGAACGTAATAAACTTACCTTTCATCTTTTTATCTCGCAACCCGATTTTTTAAGATCGGGTTTATTTTATCTTTATTATTCTCTTAAAAAACAAGCTTCCGCGAATTTCGCAGAAGCCCGTTTTCTGCTTCGTAAATTATTTTTTCGGTTTCATCGTCGGGAAGAGAAGCACGTCTCTTATGGAATAGTTGTCGGTGAGGAGCATTACCATTCTGTCGATACCGATACCGAGTCCGCCCGTCGGGGGGAGTCCGTATTCCAGAGCGGTGACGAAATCGTCGTCGGTCATCTGCGCTTCGTCGTCGCCGTTCGCTCTTTCCTTAGCCTGCTGTTCGAAACGACCGCGTTGATCGATGGGATCGTTGAGCTCCGAGAAAGCGTTGCCCATTTCGCAAGCAATCATAAAGAATTCAAACCTTTCGGTAAGACGCTTGTCGGAGGGTTTGCGTTTTGCCAAAGGACTTACTTCTACGGGGTAGTCTATAATAAAGGTGGGCTGAACGAGGTGTTCTTCTATTTTTTGGTCGAACACTTCGTAAAGAGCTTTGCCCCAGCTTACGTTTTTGTCGAGTTCTACGCCGATAGTCGTCGCTTTTTCGAGAATTTCGGGCATTTCCATCGTATCGAAGTCGATACCCGTATATTTTCTGACAGCTTCCACCATAGTAAGACGGGGCCATTTTCCGCCGAGTTCCAGCGTGGTGCCCTGGAAGTTTACGGTAGTAGTTCCGAGAACTTCTTTCGCGCAGTACTTGTACATGTCTTCGGTTATATCCATCATATCGTTGTAGTCGGCGTAAGCCTGGTACAATTCTATCGTGGTAAATTCCGGGTTGTGCTTTACGTCCATACCTTCGTTACGGAAAAGTCTGCCTATTTCGTAAACTTTGTCGAAACCGCCTACGATAAGACGTTTAAGGTAAAGTTCGGGCGCGATACGCAGATACATATCGATATCGAGAGTATTGTGGTGGGTAATGAAAGGTCTTGCGCTTGCACCCGACGGAATACTGTTAAGAATAGGCGTTTCCACTTCGATAAAGCCCTTTTCGTCAAGGAAACGGCGTATGCAGCTTATTATTTTACTGCGTTTTTTGAAGGTGTCCATAACTTCGGGGTTTGCGATAAGGTCGACGTAACGCTGACGATAACGAAGGTCGGTGTCTTTAAGTCCGTGGTACTTTTCGGGCAAGGGTAAAAGGGACTTGCTTAATAAAGTAGCCTTATGAACCTTTACGCTGACTTCGCCGGTGTGAGTGGTGAAGACTTCGCCTTCTATTCCGAGAATGTCGCCTAAATCCCATTTTTTGAACTCGGCGTATTCTTCTTCGCCCATTTCGTCGCGTTTGCAATAGAACTGAATAGTGGTTCCGCAGTCGAGAAGGTGCGCAAAACTTGCTTTACCCATAATTCTGCGTGAAACCATTCTGCCCGCGATAGTTACGGTCTTTCCTTCGTATTTTGCGTAATCGTTTACTATATCCGCCGCTTTTGCGTCAACGTTAAATTTAGTAATCTCGAAAGGGTCTTTGCCGCTTAATCTCAGTTCGTCGAGCTTTTTATGTCTTACTGCTACTACTTCGGTAAGGTCGAGTTCTTGCGTCTGCGGATTGTTTTGTACGTTTTCTGCCATAATTTCTCCTGATTACTTGGATATTTCGAGAATTTTGAAGGAAAGGTTTCCGCACGGGGTGGCGGCTACTACCGTTTCTCCCTTGCCGTGACCTATGAGAGCTTTTCCGATAGGACTCTTATCGCTTATTTTGTTTTCGCGGGAATTTACTTCCAGCGTGGATACGATGTTGTATTCGATTTCTTCGTTTTCTGCTACGTCGAGAACTTTTACTTTCGTACCGATGGATACGCTGTGAGTGGAAATGGCGTTTTCGTCAATAACGATAGCCTGATTTATGGTGTCTTTAAGACGTGCGATTTCCGCTTCGTTGGCGTTCTGCGCGTCTTTTGCGGCGGAATATTCCGCGTTTTCGCTCAAATCGCCGAAGCCTCTCGCTACGTTAAGAGCGTCGGATATTTCTTTGGTCTTCTCGTTTTCGAGATAAGAAAGTTTGTTTACGAGTTCTTCGTATTTGGATTTTGTGATGGTAATTCCTGCCATATATTGCCTCCGATATCGGCGGTCGTCCGCCGTTTGTGTTAAATCTTTGTCGATAAACGCTCGTTACGCGTCCGTCTAACTGTAAAATTATATAATATATAAAAGAATATGTCAACTTTTTCTATAAACCGAGATAATCGACGCACGGTCGAATATTTATTATAAATTCGTACGACGGGAATTCTGAATTTCGGCTAAAAATCGAACGCTTCGGCTATGTCGTCGCGAATAACGAAAGACGCCCGCTCGTCCGCTCCCGTGGGAGTTTTGTTAATGACGACTAAGGTTTTTCCGTTAAAGGCGTACACGAACGAAGCGGCGGGGTAAACCGAAAGACTCGTGCCGCCCACTATGAGAACGTCGCACTTTTCCACTTCTTCCCACGCCCTTTCGAGTGCCGTTTCGTCGAGCTGCTCGCCGTAAAGAACGACGTCGGGTTTTATAATTTCTCCGCACTTATCGCAACGGGGTACTCCGTCGCTGTCGACTATATAGTTAAGGTCGAAACTTTTTCCGCAGCGTTGACAGTAATTTCGCAGTGCGCTTCCGTGCAGTTCTATTACGTTTTTACTGCCCGCTTTTTGGTGTAGTCCGTCGATATTTTGGGTTATTATCGCCTTGACTTTGCCTTTACGTTCGAGTTCGGCAAGTTTGAGGTGCGCTTTGTTCGGCAAAGCGTTCGGATACAGCATTTTCGACTTGTAAAAAATCGTAAAATTCTTTCGGGTGAGCGTAGAAAAAGCCCGAACTTACTATCTGTTCGGCGGAAAAACGCCTGCCCGCGGTAAAAATTCCGTTCGCCCCGCGGAAATCGGGGATACCGCTTGCCGTGGACACTCCCGCCCCGCCGAAAAACACGACGTATTCGCCGTTTTCTATCGCAGATTTTAATCTTTCTTTATCCGTCATTTTACATTAAACCGTTTATCGTTCCGTCGTCGGAAATAGTCATTCTTAACGCGCACGGGACTTTGCTTAACCCCGGCATCAAAAGGATACTGCCGCACACGACTACCAAAAACTCCGCTCCGCTCCTTATAAGCACGTCTTTTACGTCGAGATAAAAATCTTCGGGCGCGCCGAGAAGAGTCGGGTCGCCGCCGAATGAGTATTGAGTCTTCGCTATGCACACCGGAAAACCGGCATACTTACCGTCAAGGGAAGACAAAACCTTTTCCGCTTGCTCGGAATAAGTAACCCCTTTCGCACCGTAAACTCTCTTCGCTACCGCTTCGATTTTTTCCTTTACGGTAACGTCGTTGGAGTAGGCTAATGTAAGGTCGGTCTTTTTTAACGCGCCGAGTACGGCTTCCGCGAGAGATAAGTTTCCCTTGCCGCCTTTAGAAAAACCTTTGCTTACGGCAAAGGCTACGTTTTCTTTTTCGCACAGGGTTTTAACTAACGATATTTCTTCTTCCGTGTCTGTCGGGAAACGATTTAAGGCGACGACGACGTTTTGGTTAAAAACGTGTTTTAGGTTACTTATATGTCGCTTTACGTTGCCGAAACCTTTAATTATCGCTTCCTTATTCGGTTCTGTGATTTTGTCGGACGGAACGTAAGCGTTGTGTTTTATGCTCCGTAAAGTAATTACGAGAACGGTGGCTTCCGGGCTTAATTTTGTTTTTCTGCACTTAATATCGAAGAACTTTTCCGCTCCGAGTTCCGCGCCGAAACCCGCTTCGGTGACGACGTAATCGGCTGTCGCCATAGCGACGGTAGTAGCCGTAACGGTGTTGCAACCGTGGGCTATGTTTGCGAACGGTCCGCCGTGGACTATCGCGGGAGTACCTTCGAGAGTCTGAACGAGATTGGGATAAATTGCGTCTTTAAGTAGTATGGTCATACTTTCTTCCGCCCCCAAGTCCTTTGCGAAAAGTTCTTTTCCCGACTTGTCGTAACCTATAAGGATATTGCCTAAGCGGCGTTTAAGGTCTTTTAAGTCGGTGGCAAGGCAAAGGATAGCCATGACTTCGCTCGCCGCGGTTATGGTAAAACCGTCTTCCCTCGGAACGCCGTTTTTTTCTCCCCCAAGACCTACTTCCACGTTTCTTAACGCTCTGTCGTTAAGGTCGATACACCGTTTCCAGACCACCTTGTCTATATTAAGTTCGTTCCCTTGCGCAATGTGGTTGTCGATAAGGGCGGACAAGAGGTCATTGGCGTAAGTTATCGCATGAAAATCGCCGTTAAAATGAAGATTTATATCTTCCATCGGAGCTATCTGAGCGTATCCGCCGCCGCAGGCTCCCCCTTTTATGCCGAACACCGGACCTAAGGACGGTTCGCGTAAAGCAAGGCAGGTTTTTTTACCGAGAAGACTCAACGCGTCGGCAAGTCCTATACTTACCGTCGTTTTCCCTTCGCCGAAAGGCGTGGGATTCATCGCCGTCACGAGAATAAGGTGAGAAGAGCGTTTTTTTGGTTTAACTTTAATTTTCGCCTTGTACTTTCCGTAACAATCGTAATCGTCTTCGGTAAGTCCGAGTTTTTCGGCGACTGCCTTTATGGGTATGAGTTTGGTTTCGCGAGCAATTTCTATATCCGTTTGCATGATTTTCTCCCGAAAGAAAGTGATAAAAACATTGTATATAAAAATTGCAAAAAAATCAACCGCAGAACCGTTTTCTAAACGGAGAAAAGCATATATAAAAGGTTCAGAGCGGAACATACGGCGTAAGCGAATAAAATCTGTCGAAAGAAAACCGCCGCAAATTTTTTTGTTCCGAGTTCGGTTCTTAACGCCGACAGAGCGGTCGCGCAAGGGGGCGAAAGGAACAAAAACAGGGCGTAATTAAAGGAAGAAAAGGGGGTAAACGCCGCCGATATATCGCCGTTACAGACTACGTTAAGTACCCCTACGACGGTTTCTTTGCCCGCAAACCCGGCAAAAAACGACGCAATTATCCGCCAGTCGGCAAGCCCCAACGGCAGGAAAAGGAATTTAAGGCGGTCGCACGTTACGGCGAGAATACTGTTTTCCGCTGTGCAGGCGCGGAAAGAAAAATCGAAATTTATCGTAAGCCAGACCACTATCGACGATAAAAAAACTACGGTGCAGACCTTAAAAAGGAAAGAACGGGATTTTCTGTAAACCGAACCGAAAATTTCCGCAAAATCGGGTTTTTGCAAAGGGGGAATTTCGAGAAGAAAAATATCGGTTTTAGGCGAAGAGGCCTTTTTGCAAAAGAAAAGGGCTATAAATATCCCCGCAAGGTAAAACAGCGGAGAAAGGAGATAACCTTTTTCGGAAAAAAGAGAAAGAAGACAGCTTAGTACGGGGAGTTTCGCGCTGCACGGAAAAAAGTGCAGATTTTTAAGACATCTGTTACGTTCGTTGTCGTCGGTTAAAGTCCTTGCCGAAGCGGCGGCGGGCGCGGTGCAACCGCATGCTAAGATAAAGGTAATCGCGCTTCTTCCCGTAAGTCCTACCGAAGAAAGAAGACTGTCGAAAGATACCGCGGCGCGGGATAAATATCCGCAGTTTTCGAGTAAGGACAGGAAGAAAAAAAGACTTAATATCATGGGGATAAAGGACACTACCCCGGCTATTCCTTCGAATATTCCGTCGGCGATAAGCGATAGTAAAAACGGCGTAACGACCCCGTCGAAACGGGCGGAAAACTTGTCGGAAAGGAGAGAAAAAAGATAGCTTATTTTGCCGCCTAATACGTTGCCGAACAGCCCTGCGGAGAGTAACAAAACGCCGCTCATCACGAGAAAAAACAACGGTATCGACAGGTAGTCGTTAAGGAGTAACGAGTCGATTTTATCGGAAATCGTCGATGGTTTTCCTAAAGAAACCGCTTCCTTTTCTATCTCGTCGAACCGCGCGTATTTTTCGGCGGCGGTACCCGAAAAACACGCGTACGTTTTTACGTCGGAAAGGCGAAAAACCGACGAAAAATCTTTCTCGTTTTTTCGCAAGATTTTTACGGGACAGCCTAAAATCGACGATAGTTTTTTATCGTCTATATTGCCCCCGCTTTTCTCTATTTTCTCCGACATATTGAGTAAAACCACGACGGGAATACCGAGAGTGAGAAGTTGTGAAGTAAGATAAAGAGAGCGGGAAAGATACCTTACGTCGATTACGTTAAGGATAAGGTCGACTTTTCCGTCGAGGTAGGACGCGGATATACTTTCTTCGTTGACGGCTTTATTAAGGGAATATATCCCCGGAAGGTCTGCGAAAACGTCGTTACCTACCGTCTTTTCGGCGACGGACACGGTGACTCCCGCGCGGTTCCCGACGGGGTTTTTACTTCCCGTAATCCTGTTGAAGAGAGTCGTTTTGCCGCAGTTTGGGTTTCCTATCAAAGCTATTTTCATTTTTTACCGTCGTCGCCACCGACGCTAAATTTTCCTGTCGTACGGCATAGAGCGTACGCCTTGCCGAAATAATCAAAGGACCGCCGCGCGAACTTACTTTTTTAATATATATGTGACACCCTTCCGTTATGCCGAGATTGTCGAGCCTGACGGAAAATTCGGAATCGGGGATATTTTTTACGGTAATGAATTCGCCTTCGATAAAGTACGTTTTTTTCACGAGACAATATTATTCCGGCGGAAAAGAATTTGTGAACAGCGTTCCCATCGCGGCAGGTTTGTCGAGTCGACGTTTTTCGGCAAAATCCGACAAAAACGGGCAAGATTATTTTTGTCGTTTTTCTGCAAAAATCGTAAATTCGCGCAAGGGAATTTATCCGCTTTTTCGATAGCGTAAAAAGTCGCGACGCAAGGTCTTTCGTTCTTGCCCGGTCATGCGTCGCTCACGGTTTATATATATTTATATAAAAGAAAATTTTGCCTATTGACACGCATTGCGATACGCGTTATAATTAAACTGCGTAGAAAAAGGGTGAAGTGCGCCCTTTAACAAAAAAGCCAAACGGAGAAGAATAAATGAGACCGAAAAATCAAGAATCCATAGCGCAAAGCGGAAAAAAGAAATCTTTTTTCAGTTATGCGTTGATGTTGCTGCTGATACTCGCATTGGTATTCAGCATTGCGGCGTGTTCGGAAAGACCCGACGACTCGGATAATAACGGCGGGGACGTAATCGATCCCGGCAAGAGCGAACAAAAGGTCGTCAACGTCGTCAATAAAGACGCTCGCGAATACATAAAGACTTCGGTTAAGAACCTCGGCACTACCTACGCCGCCGACCCCAAATGGCTCAATGTAGACTTCGGTATAGCTTTCTCCTTCAATACCTACGCAAAAGTCGACGAAAAGTACACCGACGATACGGTGACCGCCGTCGAATATAACATTGTGGTAAAAGCCGCCATAAACTTAGAAGATAACGCTCAGAGCGCGTTGTTCGTCGAAGTGACCGATATAAGAAGCGACGAAGTCAAGGCGGGCTTCTATTATTACGACTCGACCACTTACGTCGATATAGGCGGCAAAAAATATTACGCCGAACAGCTCAATTTGAGTCAGATAGGCGGAGCTTTGCTTAAAATTCTCACCGACAATAATCTCGATATAGTTCCGCTCGTCGGTAATCTTTTCGGAGCGTCGCTCGATATTGCCGGCGCGGAAACGGTAGCTTCCCTTTTGCCCTTGATTTGGGGTATGTTGTTCGACGACGCGTCTACCGTCGTTTACAGTGCGGAAAAAGACGGCGATTTGCCGAAGTATCAATACATAAATCAATATTTCCAAGCCGACTTCCTGTTCGGTATGATTATGAAGAAGAAGATACAAATCGGTAATTTCTTCTCTCTCGACCTCACGTGGGAAGGCATAGCGGGTCTTCTCGATATGGACTTACCCAATCTCGATCCCCTGTTGAGAGCGTTCCTGGGGTTCGGTTTGGAAGACATAGTAAATAAACAATGGCCGTCCATGACCGTGGAATTCAAAGCCATTACCGAACTTGCCGACGTAAAGCAAGCCGACAGCACTACTAAAAAAGATTATAAGTTTACGGGCTTTGCGATAGACGTACAGAGCGCAACCAAAGAATACGACCTTAATCTTACGATTAACCCGTTCAAACTGAACACGAGCGACAGCGACGAAGTCAAGATGAACCTTGCCGGTTACAACTTCGGCGCGTCGGGCAAAAACAGCACTTACGAAGAAGCGAGTTTCACCAATCTCGAACTTAACCTTAATCTCGGAGTAGACGCAGAAAAGGACGAAGAGCTGACGATAGACAGCCTTTTGGGCGGTTTCCTCGATTTGGGAGCGGTAGGCGGCATTCCTTTGCATATTTCGGGTAATTCCCATTACGACTTCGACGTAAAACTCGCCGCAAGTCTCGACTTATTTAACAACGCCAACAACAAAGCGCAGGCGACCATAAAGTATTGCGGAGCGGAAGTAATATCCCTATATCTCGTGCCCGACATGTCCTTGCAGGAAGGCAGTTCGGTAATGTTCAATACTCTGTATATCGACGCGAGCAACCTTACCAGTAACGGCAAGGCTCTTATGCCGCAGCTGCGTATGCCGTCTCTTAACATTACGCAAATCCTTGCGGGAACTCCCGAAGTACCGGGGCTTCTCGGCGGAATAATGAAATATTTCGACCCGTACTATGCGGGAACGACGAGCGGTACTCGTTCGAGCAACGCCGACGGAGATACGACGGGCGGTTTTGACGTTATGAAACTGTTGCAACTACTGTTGCAAACCGACGAACAAGGTAATCTTAAATGCTTCACCTTCCCCGACGACGAATCGAAAGTATTCGGCTTGAAGTTCGACAACGCGGGAATAAACACTCTCGTCGGTATGTTTATGCCGGGAATGAATCTCGGTATCTACGGCATGGGATTATCGTTAGACCTTGCCGACGTGTTCGACTCGATAAGGGTTAATCTCGACGTTACCGAAAATATGAACGTCCACGTAGGTTTCGGCAAGACCAACGAGGACGGTACCTACACCACGGGAATAAGCTACTTCAAGTCCCCCGCGTTCGATATGGACGCGGTAGGTTGCGACAGCCACGGCGACGTTCCGAGCGACGGAGCGGACAGAGCGGAAGCGTTAAGGGGCGAATACAGGTCCATGGCGGGCGCTCTCGAATACGGAGCTACCATTACGGGCGACTTTAAGATAGGCAGCAACGCCGATACGGAAATCGACCTTTCCGCTTTGGTGGGAGCGTTCGTTCAGAACGTTCTTGTAGGACTCGGTATAGAAACCGGTAGCGAACTTCATATAGGATACGAAATCAAAGCCGGCGTAAATCTTTTAAGACTGTCCGAACTCGGTCTTATTATAGACCTGTATCTGTTGGAGAACGGAGAAAGAGTTAAGGGCTTCCCCTTCCTTACAATTTACTATTCGGGTACCGACGATACCCTGTACATAAACCCGAGAGTCGACGAAGAAGCCGATATGATGACTCAGCTCCACGACAAACTCGGAGTTACGAAGATAATCGACGGCAAAATTCCCAAACTGTCCATTCCCGACGTGGGTATAGCCAAGATGCTGGAAGGAATAAAATTGGACTTCTCGGGAATAGGCTCCATAATCGGCGCCAACGCCGACTTCAATTTAAGCCTTAACGCCGACGGCACCGTCGAATTCGGAAAAGGCTTTGACAAAGAAGCCATGCAAAGGACTCTTCTCTATATGCTGGCGGATACCGTGGTCCTTAACGCCGACGGCGACTCTGCCGGCGGAGATTCTCTCGATATGATGGGACTTATCGAACAAGCTGTGGAAGAACTTTCCGTCAAAGACGGAAGACTCGGTGTTATCGTAAACGCCGAAGTATTAAGTGCGGTGGTGGCTCTTATGTCTCTCGACATAACGGGCGATTTACCGAAGGTAAACGGCAATCTTTTCTTGCATCTCGGCACGCAGATAGCGTACGACGCGAACGGTAATCCGCTTTACGAATACGTCTACTACAACGAAGGCGAGAAAGAGAAAAAGGTATTCTCTTATAAGTATAACGAGGAAGGAAAACTCCTTATCTACGACGAAAACGGCAACCTTACCGATTGGGATATAGACATAAGCAAAATCGTACCCCACTTCGTGGACAAAGATTATATCACCGCTTACATAGGAATAGTGGACAGCGATACGGGCAAGAAAGACGCTTTCTACGTCGGACTCGACCTTATCGAAAGTATCTCGATGAAGAAAGGTTCTGACCTCGACTTTATCGGTGGTCACAGCTCCGCTACCTATACCTCTCTGTCCGAATGGGTGCAAGAACTCGTTATTTCCGTAAACGTCGAGTTGGGAATTAAATTCGAGGCGGGTTCTGCCGAACTTAGCCCCGAAAAACTCAACGTTACGATAGGCAAGATGCTGAGAGAAATAATGGGTTCCGCCGAAAACAGCGAAGACTTCCTCGACGTACTCATTAAGAGCTTAGCTCTTAAAATCGACAACGATTACTTCTACAACACGGGACTCGACATAGGTATCGCCGTCAAGGGCAATATAAACGTCAACAACATTTTCGAAAGTAACGTCGGCGTGGTAATTTTCGATAAGTCGGCTCCCGACGCAAGCGGATATATAACAAGCAAAGGACTCGGATACACCGTAATAGCGGGCGTATACGTAGACGACAATAAAGGCTACGTCGATTTCAGCTATTTCGGCATTAACACCGTAGCGGTAAGCGACCTCGAAGGTACTTACGTAGGCGCGATAGCCTTGCTGTGGAACAACGCTTACAATAAGACGAGCGACACGAGAATTAATTCCAAAGACGCGTACAACAGCAAACGTGATTTTATGGATTACGTTATGAAAGAAACCGTCCTTAATTACTTCTTCGACACCTTCTATACACGACACGGTTATGCGAGCCGCTACCCGACGAGCTCTTATAAATATCTCCTTAACGACGACGGATATATTTATCTGTACTTTGCCAAAGAATTCTCCGAAAACTTCAATTACACCGACTCTTCCTGCGATATTTCGTTGAAAGAAAGTGACAAAACTTACGAAATCGAAAATAACGGCGTAATTACGATAAGAAACGCGACGGGTGAAATTTACGTGACCCTTTCTCCGTACATAACCACCGACAAAACTCCGTTAAGGATAAGCGTGGCGGAAGAAGAAGAAAAAATGCGTCTCGACCAATGGGAAACCGACGACAGAAACCAGGAAGAAAGAACCCGTTACGTCGACCTTAACGACTTGCTCGCAAGCAAGTCCAATTCCGCATATAAAACGATGCTCGCCGACTATGCGGCTAAATACGACAGCGTCTACAACAAGAAAGGAAAAAGCGATCAGCTCGATACCCTTTTGAGAACCGAGTACGCCAACACCGTAGCGGAAATAAAGAACTATTTAAGAGCGGTAATAAAGGTAGACAGCTACGCAACTATTCAGCGTCAGCAGGACCTTGCCCTTATAGACTTCTTGAAGACCGACGAAACCACCGATACCGGCAAAGGTATGACCTACGCCGAAATGTACGGCGGCAAGACCAACTCGCAGATAAGAGCTTCGGAAGACTATATAAGACTTCTCCCCGAATGGGTGGATAAAGCCGTCGAAGACCAGGTTGAGAGTGATTATACCGCCCGCAAAGTGACCGAAACCGAACTTAAAGCGGTCACCTGTTTCAGAATAAGGAACAACGCTTCTTTCAAGGCGGAACTCAACGCAATAGAAGAAAGCAAACCGCAGAACGCGAACAGCGAAACCATAGAAGAATTCAGAAAGTCCGTCACGCCCAACCTTAATTCCGACGTCCGCGTGCCTACCGTTAGTGAAAACGCCGATATAAGCAATCCTAATCGTATCGCATTGCAGATACTGTTCAATTCGGGCAAGGTATCGGTAGAACTTTCCGCCGCGACCATTTCGGCGGTACTTACCATGTTGGGATTTGAAAAAGTAAACGAGTACGTCACTCTCGACGACATAAAACTCGGACTCGATTTAAGCGACGGAATAGAGCTTGATTTATCGGTAGCGTTCGGCGGAACGTACGAATTCGGTTTAGGACTTACGGAGTTAGTAGCGAGCGTCGACCCCGATGAGCGCGAAAAATATTCGATAAGCGTAAACACCGACAGATACAAACCCGAAAATACGACCGACGGCGTGCCGAACGCAGTACACGTTTCTGCGTCGGGTTCTATATATATTAAAAACGATACGGGCGAAACCGGATTGAGATTGAGCAACGACTACGATATCACCGATATGATAGGCACGTTGTTCAGCAATTCCGATTTCAAGAAGACCGACCTTGACGCAATATATGCGGAAATAGCCGAAGAAAACAGCGGCACGGATATGACCGTCACCGCAATGAAAGCCGCGGCGTGGAGAAGACTTGACGGAACCGAACTTACTTCTGCGCAAAAAGAAGAAATGGCTACCCGTTACGCTTCGGCGGTTAAGGATATAAAAGCCAACAAAAACAACGTCGAAGAATGGAAGACCTGGGTCGAAGGCGACGACAACTATTACGCTAAGGCGTGGGATTATCTCGTCAACAACTCCATAATAGTCGACCTTAACGACCTTGCGATGGTCATTATGGCTCAGTTTATGGGCGAAATGGACGACAGCCTCGAATTCAAAATAGACGCCTGGTTGGAGTTCGCAAGTATTTACAGCAGCGTTCTTAAAATAGAACTTATCCGTCACAATTATTCCGAAGCCGACGGACAAATTCACGACGAAACCGTGCTTACTCTCTTCTACGACGGAAGTGAAGTTCCCGTAGGAGAAACGCAGTTCTCGGGCGACGTTTACGTTTCCACCAACATCTTCAATATCGGCAACGTGGTTCTGAAAGACGTCACCGCGGTAATAAACGGCGTTATGGATATATTCGATTCCTCCTTTATGTCCTCGCTTAACGACGCGATAGACAAGTTCCTCGGGTTGGATAAGTCGGATAGTTCCGCTTCATACTCTGCCGACGGAGCTTCCTATGCAGACGGAGAAAGCGGCGAAGATTTAGCCACTTATCTTAATCTTATGTTCAGAGACGGCAGCCTCGGTATTGCGGTCACGAAAGCCACGCTTATAAGCGTGATAAGAATATTCGGCATCGACCTTACCGAAGCCTTGTCGGAACTCGACTTCGGTCTCGAAGTTCTCGTAGGGTTCAAGGGCAACGTCGACGTAAGCGCGAATATTTATCTCGACGCCGAAGGCAACGTAACGGAAGAAGGCAACCACGCCACCGAAATCGGCGTGACTATCGGTAATATCAACGCAAGTTTCGAAGAAGATATAATTACCGATGAAGACAAAAACAAAGATTACGAAGAAGTAGAAAAGTTTACTACCGTAGGTTTGCAATGGGGAGGTCTTACGTCCTTTGCGATGACCGACGTGTATCGCAACTTTAATTTCGACTACGCCATTAAGATGTTCGCCAACTATTGGTTGGACGGTCGTGACTGGGGCGTGGGCGGTCAGATAGACATAGCCGACGGCGATATCTTCAAGCAGGCTACCTACTTCTCCGTTAACGCCAACGTAAACCTTACCACCGTTAAGGACTTAAAGAACGTGGAACTGTTCCTTAACCTTACTTCGGAAAAGAACTACAAACTTTACGAAAAGCTGGCTGACCGCAGAGGCATGCTTTCCGAATTGCTCAAAGATTACGGCGGAGAAAAGGACGCCGCATGGCGACAGCTCGTAAGCAAGCTTAAAGATTCCGTTCCCGGCGACGGTTACGACTCCGACGGCAACCTTTATACCGACGAAACGCAAGTTCTGGACGATTACCTTTGCTATCGTCTTATGCTCGATATTCAGACCGAAATACGTTCTTCGGGTAAATACGTTACCGAAACCGAACAGTTCACCGCTTGCTGGAACAAGTTGTACGGTCTCTGCGGCGACTTCTATTTGGGCAACGCCCTTTCTCTTTACGTTATTCTCGACGCCGAAGGCGTAGCCGACGTTTATATAAATCTCGGCTTCTTAGGCGTGGAAAAAATCAAATTAAACAACGTAAGTCAGATTCTTATCGCTCTGGCGAAAGGTTTCGGCTTAGACCTGGGCAAAATTACCGGCAGAGGCAGCAGCAACGCCGCCTCCAACGCGGCGGTTCAGGACCTTACCGGCGCGATAGCGAGAGAAATTCTTCTTACCGTAAACACCGAACAGGGCAAAGACCTTCTTATGCTCAAAATTACCGGCGGAGCCATCTACGCTCTTACGGCGGCTCTCGGCGTGGATATCGAAAACTACTTTAATAAGTACACCCCCAACTTGTATCTCAGCGCATTCGGCGAAGACTTAGTCGAATTGAATATCGATTTGGAGAATTTGTTTAACCTGTCCATAGCCATAAACTACCCCGACTTTACGCTTACCGACGGAATGGAACTCGTAATTAACGAAGACGCCTACACGGTAATCGATAAAGAATGGACCACCGACTTCAAGATTTTCTTCGAAGGCTCGTTGGCTCTCGGAGCGAAAGGCGAAGACACCTCCACTTCTCCCGACGATATCACGTCGATAAACTTCGGGGACTTGTTAAGGGGACTGTTAAAGGACGAAAGTTTTGCCGTAGACGTAATATTGAAGTCTCTCGAAACCGTGGGTGCAGACTTATCCTTCTATCTCGAAGCGAAAGCCAACATTGCTCAGCTTTCTATGCTGATGACCTTGCTTACCGCCGACGAGTCCACCCTTACCGACGTGCAGAAAGAAGCTAAAAAGGCTCTTTGCGGCGACGACGGCAAGATAGATTTGCTTAAAGTATTGAGTTCTTCCGGCGTGGAAATGTTCCTCGAAATAGTAAACCGCCGGGAGGACAGCGCAAATAAAGGTTACATAAAAGAAGACCTTGTTCTGGGTATATACCTTATTAAAGAAACTTCCGCCGACGGACTTAGCGAATATCTGTCCCTTTATATAGATATGTCCGCTTTCCATATAGGAAGAATAAAGGTAGCCGACTTCGAATCCACCGCCAACGCTCTCATCAAGAGAATAGGCGAATTGTTCGGCAATTCGGGTTCCGATACGAGCGATACGGGTTCCGAAACGGGCGGTACTTCTTCCAACGCCGACGAAAAGGAAATAGATTCCGAATTCACGAAAGGCGCGTTCGAGAAGAGTACCGAAATTTACGACTTCGTAAGATACATTATATGGATGAAGTCCACCGCGGAAGCTAACAAGGAAGACTTGGACAAGATACCGTCCGACCTGTTTATTACCGAAGCGAGAATGAACGAACTTCTCGCCGCAATGAATGGTAATAACGGATTAAGCGGATTTAGCAACGCTCCCGCTTTATACGCCGACGGAGAAGCGTTAAGCGACTTTATTCACGGAATAGTGGGCAATACCTACGGTCTTACCGTGTCCGCCGCGGCGAACGTTCTCATAAAACTTCTTAACGAAGCTTTCAACGACGAAAAGAGCCGTTTCTCCCGTAGTTTAGGAAATTATCTCGAAGCGTTGTACGCCGGCGACAAAGAAGAAGAAATTCTGGACAAGAAAGCGATTTTGTCGAGGATGAACGATATTCTCATCGCCAACGAATGGGTAGACGGCGAGACAAGCACCGAAAACGACGGAAGAAAAGCCAACGCATGGGAAGCTCTTCTCGACAGCGGTACGTTGGGCGATTACTATACCGTCAAGGCGATGGAAATATATAACGGACTCTTAAACGGCAGTTCTGCCGACGCAGAAGTCTGTCCCGCCGCTTGGGATAAGCTGGCAGCGCTTATAAACGCAGATATCGAGGCGTTACAGGACGCTCTCGAAGACAGCGACGCGGAAGGCGAGTTTATGTCGGCGTTCGCAAAAGAATACACCGATTATTACGTTTCCGGCATAGCGCTTGACAGCTACGCCAACGCCATGAACGTAAAACTCGACGCTTTGAGTACCGCATATGCGCAGGCGGAGGAAACGGTAGCTACGATGTCGGGCATATCCGAATCGGCAAAACAGGCTAATATAGAACGTTTTGCGTACGAATACTTCGTCGGCAGATTCAATTGGAGCACCGCCGATAACGACGTATACAAGGGTATTTACAACACGAAGTACACCGAAAGCGGCGGCAGCAAACTTACGGCGGGTTCCGAAGCGTGGAAAGCTATCCGCAGTATGATAAACAACGAGTACGAAAACTTACTTTCGGCTCTCCGTTACGTCAACTCTTACGCCTATAACGATTTCGGTTTGAAGACTACGGGTAATCAGACTCTCAACGGTTCGGAAGAAGACTTCATAAGAGAAAACAACGTGTTTGTAATTTCCGACGGCAGATACAGTCGTTACGCCGACGCGGTAAGCTATACCTATAAGGCGATGGCTTGGAAGTATCTCGTAAGCAATAAGGCGATAGACGCCGACACCGCCGACGGATATTACACCGCCGCCGTAAATAATTACGTAAGGAACGCAAGGAACTTTCTTACTTACCTCGAATACAGATACGCCGCATGGAAGTATCTTAACGCCGACGCGGAGCGTATTCTTGCCACCACCGAAGACGGCAACAAGTTTACGATAAGAGCCACTACCGCCGAAGACGGCACGGTGACCTGGTACAAGACCGAAATAACCGAACAATATCAACTTACTTTGGAAGACTACTACGACAAGTCGTATTCCGAAATCCCGCAGCTTATAGTAGACGCGGCAAACAAGGAAGGCGTGCTTACGATAGGTTTCTTGTACGACGGTTCTATCGCGGACGTCAGCGCGGAGATAGCCAATTTGTACCTTAAAGTCGATTTTGTAAAGGCGGGTATAAAGATAGCCGACAGCGACCTGTCAAGAACGAGATTGCAGTACGTTTATAACGACTACGACGAAATCACGGGACAGGAAGAAGTCACGGAAGTAGTCAACGACGAAAATCTCCAAAAAACCAACGGAGAATTCTCCCTTCTCGACGAAAACTTCGGTTACGTTTACGCAAAACTCGACGTCGAATTCGGGCTTAACATGGAAGACGACGTGCAGTACGACTTTACCGAACTCGTAAATTCGCTTCTTACGCAACTCGGACTTAACCTTAATATAAACGGACAGACCTTGCAGATAGCCCCCGTACTCAGTATTCTCAGCACGGTAGGCGACTATTTCAGAATTTCTCTCGAAGCGAGAGTAAATATGTTCCGACTTGTAAACAAGGATTTGAGCGACACCGATATATCCCTTACCGTATATTCTCTCGACGACAGCGGCAATAGAAAAGAAACGGTATTGCAATTGGTATTCGGAGCGGGGAGCGAAGACGACGGTACGAAGTACGACTTCGTGTACGTAGACGCAGGAAGATTCAATATTCAGCGTCTGTACATCAAGAACGCTCTCGAACAGATTAAGAAACTGTTGGGTAACGCTAACGCTTCATACGCCGTAGCTTACGACGTTCACAACGGCGGCTCGATAGCGAAAGTCATTATGGCTGCTATGATAGCAGACGTGCTTGCCGTCGACGACGGCAACAGCAACCCCGAAGTGGACGTAAATCTCGCTAAGTACGGAATGAGCGTTCAGCTCGCCGCCAACGCTATCTATACCTTACTTACATTCCTCGGTATGGGCGACGTCAAGAGCATGATAAGCAAAGTCGGCTCGCCCGAAGTTGCTCTCGACATATTCAGCGTGGCTAATTACGGCAAGGACAGCGACGTTTTGCAGAATTATGACGACGGCGACAGAAACGTAATAGCCGTAAGTCTTAACTTCGACAGCATCAACGAAAACGGCGTCAGCACCGGCAGGGGCATAGGACTGGAACTTGCCATAAGGAATATGGAACTGAGTTTCGCTCAGGACAAGATGATAGAATTCGACGAAGACGAAGTCCTTAAACGCGACGAAAACGGCGACCCTATCGACTTTGCAGAAGTGGACGGAATGTTGCCGAAAATTGCGTTGAAGACCACCGTTCTTCTCGAAATCGAAGCCGGCGTAACCAACGGAACCAATCTTTATCAAGACCCCGTCAACACGATAATGAACAATTATCTCGGCGGACTCGTGATGGACATAGCTCTGTACATAGCCAACAAACAGAAAATAACCGTCGCGGTAGACATCGAAGCAAGTCTCGATTTAGGCAACGGCGAAGACAACAACTATCTCGACCACCTTATATCCGGTTCTTCGTTCCGCATAGCTTTCCGTATATTCAGAGTGGGCGAAAAAGTAGCTACCGATCAAAATAAGGAATGGGCGGTAATAACCTATTTCGGCGGCAACCTTTATATCGACCTGTCCGAACTTAACAGCGACAAGTTGTATCTCGCCGACGTCGGCAACCTTATTTTCGGCGACGGCACCGACGCACAGTCGGCGGCGATGTTCGCAACGTTCGACGCTCTTAACGCCGCTATCGGAGCTGTTAAGGTGGGCGTGGACGCCGAAATAAACTCTTCGGGATTATACCTTATCATAAAGAAAGCCGCCATAGCGAGCATGCTTAAAGTATTCGGTTTCGGAGGTTTCGATATGTTCCCCGATGCGGCTATTCAGCTCTACGTCAAGGGTATGAAAGTCGAAGACGGTGTGAATACGTTCGATATAGGATTTAATCTCGCTCTCGGCGAAAATCTCGTCACCGGCAGCACCGAACTTAATCCGACATTAGGACTCGGAATGTCCATAAAGGGACTTTACGTAGGTTTTAGCGGACTTGACATTCAGGTATCCGACAGTGCGGAATATATCCAACTCGACCGTCTCGATACCGTTTATTTCTCCACCGAAATAATAATCAACGTCACCGACGAAAAAGGTATCTACAAGTTGGGCGGACTGTTGCAGGTTCTTAAAGAAAACGGTTACTTCGACTTGGGGGCTACTCTCGGCATAGACACTGCGATAGACCCCGTTATAGAGTTCCTCGAATCGCTCGAGTCCAAACTTTACGTCAAGGTTGATCTTACCGTAAATATAAAGAACATAATAGACGACTTACAGGCAAGGATAAGTATTTATACCAAAGCCCCCGAAGAAAGATCCGATAACGAGAGTCCCGTACTTAGTCTCGCATACATAAGGGGCGACGTCTATATCGACGCCGAAGGAATAAGTAACAGTGAAAACTTCTACTTAGGCAAAGTCAAGATATCCGGACTTATGGATATGATAAAGACTCTTACCGGTTCGGACGCTTCCGACGACGCAAAAAACACTTACAAAAACATAAAGGAGTACGAACAGCTCTTTTCTAAAAACACTTCTTTGTTTGCCGACGTTAACAATAAAGTCAACGGAACCGTCAATATTATCGGCGACGTCGTTAAAGGTCTTACCGTAGAACTCGTCAACGGAGCTATATTCGGTATCCTTAAACAGCTTATGGGCGTGGACATGAAAGAACTTATCACCAACGTGGAAACGATGGTGGACAGCGTTCTGGACCCCTATCTCGGAATTACGATTACTCCGAGTATGACTGTCCTTATCACTATAGGACTGCCGAGCAAAGCCTACAACGTGTCGGAAAGCGTCGTAGCCGTACCTAAGAGTATGGAAGCCGCAATAAACAACTGGTACTCCGACAGGAAAGACGACCTTATCTACCCCGACGACGCTTGGAACAAACTTTTCGAAGACAGTCTTTTGTACGACTTATACAACGTTTCGGGTTCGGTCAAAGCCGACAAGGTAAAAGAATGGATTGCTCTCGGTCTTCCCGATATAAGCGTAGTTTATGCGGAGATGCGTTTACGCTTCTCGAAGATGAGCGATAACCAAATCTATACCCTTACTTACGATTATATGATAGGCGAGATTTACGGCAACGATTCTCTCGCCGCCGCGTACGGATACGATTTCGGCTCCGACAAGGTTATAGACAATACGACTAAACGCAGCGAAAAACTCGATGCGTTCTATAACGACTACTTAAAAACCGTCGCTTTCGACAGTTTCTATTCTTCTGCCGACGACGCGGTAAAGAGCGTTCTCGACAGTATGCTTAGCATCTATTCGGGTAGTAAAGTTGCGGTTTACGACGCGTACGTAGCAAGTACGGAAAGCGGAGCGGAAGAATTAAGGAACCTTTACGAAAATGATACTCACAAAGAGAAGATAGACGAAATGAAATCTTCCGTAGGTCACGAAGCGGTCGTTTATATGAACCTAATAAAAGGTATCATGAACTCTACGTTTGCTATGGAAGACGCTTGGATATCCTATATATCCGACCAGATTAAGTACACTTCGGGCAGCGACAAAATTAAAATTTATCTCGCTAAGTACGACGAACTGTACATTATCCAGCGCGCGTACGCATGGGATACGTTCTTGGCAGAAGCTATCGAAGATAGGGACTACGTCAAGGTCGCGATGATGGAAAGCGCGTTTAACTACGCCGCAGGAAGATACAAGACCGCTACCGAGCAGGAACTCAAGGCTTACGCTTACGACAAGTACAGAAAAGACCTTATAGAAGACTCCACCATTTACGAAGAAGCCCTTGTAGCCGACGACGTAAGCATATTGAAGACCGTCGTCATTAACGAAATGCGTCTGTATAAATATCGCGGAGAAAGCGAGGATATAAGTTCGACAGGCGTAACGAAAGACGATATTGCCGACTTAATCGCGATTATCGAAGCGATAGTAACGGGAATTCAGACTTACAGCGTCAAGAATACCGTTATACTTAACGAATATCAGGAAGCGGAACTTGTTTACGATATAATATTCTCTTCTTCCGACGCCCTTAACGTCATAGGCGAACTCTTCTCCGGCAACTCCACCGAAGTGTTAAGGACCATAAGAGCTTACGCAATAGACGAACTGAGAAAATCCGACGTCGAAAGAATAACCAACCAGATTGTGGCTTCTCCCGACGAAACCGAATCCGACAAGACGGAACTTCTTTCCGCCCTTATCGGTCGTTATGCCGACAGGTTCGAGTTAATTCGCGGGCAGTCCGTCGAACAGCTTGCGATAGAAGACTACGCCGACGGAAAATCTTTCCGCGCGGACGCTTGGAATAACCTTATAAGTCTCGAATATAAGAGTATTCTCCCCGAAAACGCCGTTATCCTTTCGGCAGAAATCGGCGCTAAAAACAGCGGGTATGCAATTAGCGAAGAAAATAACGGATACGAAGTCAACCCGTCGGTTTACTTTGCCGACAACTATAACGTAAATATCGAAAACGATATGCTTAAACTGAGCCTTATCTACGCCGAACTCAAAGCGAGAGCGGAAAGTAAGCTTTTGTTCGAAGCGGCGGAAACTTACGCCGACGACTCCGACAATATCGGCAACGTAATAAGTATCTGCGCTAACTCCGGTTACGGAAAAGACGGGTATCTCGTCGAATTTTACAGGACGGCAAGAAGTTTTGCCCGTTATCTCTACCTTATCGGAGCTACCTTATCTGCGGAAGACGTCGAGATGGTCAAAGCCGTATCCGAAGGCAATTACGGAGTAATATCCTGCGAAGCGTATTACGACGGTTTTGCTTCCTACAAGGGCGAAAGCACGACTCGCTACGGCGAAATAGCCACCGCTCTCGGTATCGTAAAAGATATGTACGCTACCCTTAAAGAAGAAGAAACCGAATTAAACAAGAGCGTAAGAAAGGATATTAACGACTCTGTCAAGTCGATAATGCCCGTTCGCGAAATGACTACCGATAATCTTACCGAAGCAAAAACCAACGGCGAAATAGTCGACGGCAAGGGTATGCCTTTGTATCAGACCTACCTTGCGCTCGTTCTGTTCAGGACCAAGTACGCGGGCGACGCGTCGGTAAATACGGCGTTCGATTATGCGGAACAATATCGTACTCTCGGACTTAACGAGTACGTAGCGGCTGTATACGGAAGATTCGTTAAGATTTGCGAATCCGACAGTCTCAAAAAAGAATTGGAACAGACGATTACCGCCTTTAACGGCGGCGACTACTCCGTTCTTACCGCCGAAGCGTGGAACGCCTTTAACTTTGAAGGCGACGTCTACGACAACGACCGCAACGTGGTCGAAATAAAGGAAAGAGCGGCGTTTATAAACAAATTGTTCGAGCGTATTGCCGACGAAGAGTACGCTAAACGTTCGGCATGGGAAGCGTGGTACAGACTGTCTTCCACCGCCGCGAGAATAGAAGAAATGGACGATATGCTCAGAGCGAAAGTTTTCGAAGACCTTTATCCGTCCATAAAGAACCTGCTTACCGAAATAATCGTCGGCAACGCAAACACCGTAATCAAAGACGGCATGAGCGTAATAGGAGTAAGCGCAAAGACCTACGAAAAGGTCAACATTATCTCCTACAACGAGTACTTTGAAGACTTAAAGCGCGAAACCGAAGCTCTGTACGCCACCCTTAAAGATTACGACGAGGAATTGACCGACGTATCCGACGCCGCCGAAAACGAACTTACGTTAGAATTCGAAAGTTCCGCTACCGACGTGCAGAAAGCGTCGATTATGAAGAAAGTTTATGACGAAATCACCGCCGACAGCACAAAATACGCCGAAAGCGTTGCGGTGACGTGGGCGGAAAGTTATGCTACCGCTCGCAAAGCGTTAATTATCGTCGACAGACAGAAGTACAGCGACCTTATGTACGACAAATTGTCCGACGACGACAAAAATAAGTACGCATCCGACGTATTTGCCGCCTTTGACGCCGCGGTGGAACATACGATAAGTAAATACGCCGCCGCTACGGAAAACGCTCTTCTCGGCGACGCGAAGACGAACTTCGATACCCTTATCGAATCGGTAAACGGTCACCTTAACGAAGCGGAAAGCGCAAGAAGCACTTACGAATACGAAAAGAACTATCTTAAAGCGTACAATAAGTACTTCGCCGACGCCGCAAACGTAGGTAAGACCGACAGCGATTTCGAAAAGGCTATGGACGAACTTGACGGCGGAATAGAAGAATATCTCGGTTCCGACTACGAAAAGGTGTCCTATACCGCTCCTACCTATCCTACCGACACTTCGACCGCTACCACTATGAAAGCGTTGAAGCCTATGTGGGACAGCGTAGTAGCCGCCGACAGACAGATAAGAAAGGATACGTTGAAGTTTAAGTACGACACTTATGCATATAATCAGGACGAGGGTATTACCCTTGACGAATACAACGAGGGCGTAGAGTCCGTCAATAACGAAAAATACGACGACGGCAACTACGTTATGTACACATATCTGAACGGATACGGCGCCCTTACGAGAAAACAGGGCGAAACCGAATACGGTTTCTATTTCAGACAAATCAGCACTTTGAGAGTGTTGGAAAACGATACCAAGATATCCGTCCAGTCGAGAAACACCATCGCAGAGAACGCAGGCGATTATCGTACCGCCGCTCTCGGTTGGGAAAACCTTTTTAAGGATAACGAAACCACGATAGACATAAAGACACTTCTGACCAAGGTGTATTCTTTCTGCCTCGATACCTGGTACGATTCCGACGCTACTCTCGTCGGTTACAGAAACAATATTTATTCCGTATACTACGAGACCGCCGAAAATATGTTCGATTCGCTTTTTGCGAAGGGATATATCACCTCGCTTTTCGGCGGAACCGACGCGAAAGTAGAGTATAACGACTATATAGCTAAGTTCGACGAATTGAAAGATGCCGTTTCGGCTCTCGGTTCGTCTACGGCGCAGACCGACAAAGATACCGTCGGACTGTACGAAAAGGACAGAACGGAAGTTTTGCTTACTCTTACAGATAAAAACGAGGCTCTCCTTATGGAGAAGATTTACAAGTCCTACGTCGCGGGTAAACTCTCCGCAGGCGTGGTTTCAGATTTCGACTCGGTATTAAACAGCTACGGCGCGGCGTTTGAAAATAAGGTTTACGAAACCGCTTACGAATACTTCACCGAGCTTATCTATTCCGAACGCAACGGAACGATTTACAGCGATTTCAGAACGAAAGCGGCGGCGTTGTACGACGAATACGCTACCGTAGCGATAGCGTTACTTAAACAGATATATTTTGAAATCACCACCGGTTCGGAACTTAACGTAAACACGATTACCGCCGCGGCAAGCGCGTTCAGCGGTTTCGTTATCCCCGGCGAATATTCGAGATTCGTCTCGTTTATTAACGTGTTCGCCGACGAAACGGCTAAGTTTACCGAAGACGGCGTGCTTACTTCCGACGGCAAGTTGAGAACGCTCGCCACCGTTATTAAAGGAAACGGCGTTCTTACCGGTAACGACGATACCGTAAAAAAGATGACGGAAATAAGAAAAGCCTTCGTCGCGTTCGTGAGAGACAATTACCTCACGTTCGGCGCGACAGAAAATATGCTGGCTACGCTCGCTAAGTATTACGAAAGTTTCGCTTCTCTTTCCAAAGAATATTCCGCTCTGTTTACTACTGCGGAAACCGTCGCTAAACGCACCGAAACGAAGAACCTTATCTCAGGTTACGGATACGACGTAAGCGACGTAAGCGACGTAAGCGACGCTTATATAGATATGCTCAGCGTAATCTTTATGGCGGGCAGCAGCAATATAGGCGGTATCAACAAAATTTACAGACAGAAGTTCGACGGTTACGCTAAGGACGTAAACAGCGCGGTATACCTTACCATTACCGAAGTTACGTTCAGAAACGCTCTCGCGGCAAATTATGACGATATAGCCGCCGCGATTAGAGCAAACGACCCGCTTCTTCAATCTTTCGTGGAAGGACAAGGAATAGACTCGACTTCCACCGCGCAGGAAAAAGCTCTCGCCCTTATAGCTCTCAGCGACGAAATAGAAAGTTATCTCGCGTCGGGTAAGACGTTAAGCGAAGTTACGTCCGCTGCGTACGCAGAAACGAGAAGCGCAATCCTTAGCCTTGCCGAACCCGAAAAATACCTTACTTCCTATATCTGGAACAAGTATTATTCTTTCAAAGCAAGCGAAGAAATAAAGAACGCTCTCGCCCTTAAAGAAACTCTCGCCGTAAGCGGCGAAAGCGACGTCACCGAGTACCTTACTTTCGACGAAATGAGCGATATACTTAAAAAATATCTCTCCTACAAGCAGTCGCAGGCGATAATAGGACTCGTATCGGTACTCGAAGGCAGCTCTACCTTAATAAAGAGCTTCGATCAAATCTATAAGAATGCGTTGAAATCCGCCGAAGCATTGGCAGATCTCACGCTGTCATTAGGTATTTCGGGCAAGGATACGAGCATACTCTTCGACATAAAGAGATACCAGGAAGACGAAACGGGTACGAGCGTATCGCTTATTAAAGACGTTCTTACCGACGACGAGAAAGCGGAATATATCGAATACTCCGACCTTACTCTGAGAGTAAACCTTAACGCTTCGCTTTCGATAAACTTCGACGAAGGTCGTCTTGACATCAACCCGCTTCTTAACCTTATTAACCTGCCCGTTAAACTTAGCGAACTCGATATAGACTTCCTTGCGGAACATACCCTGTACGCTACGATAGAAGGACAGCTCGGCATTAACTTCGAAGCGTTGCTTTCGGGCGATACCGACAGAATAAACAGTTCTATAGTAGGCGAGCTTGCTCTTACCTATTACCTTATCGACCACGACACCAACGGCGAAAACACGAGATTCGAGCAAGTCCTTATCCATATCTGGCTCTACGGACCGAATATCTACGCTCAGGTAGAACTCTTTGACAGCCACGTCAGCGCAAAGATACCTTTTGCTCTCGGCGAAAAGATTATCAGTATAGTAAATCCGTCGGGCGGAACGGAAGAAAGCGACGAAACGAGCGGCTCTTCCGCCGCTACGATAAGAGCGTTGAATTCCGCCGTAATGAGCGCATACCACGGAGTAAGCCGCGAAGAAGCGGAAAATATGCTTAACCCGTTCGAACAGCTCTATTCCGTCGTAAACAACGCCGACAGCAGCATTGCCGACGTACTTGAAGTATTGCTCCGTATAGGTTCGAAAGAAACCGCTCTTATTCTTACCGTAGATATCTTAGCAGAACTCGTCAAAGTAATCTTTAAGGAAGAAACGTTGAGCAGCGACCTCGAAGATTTGGTTAATCTCGCCTTTACCGAAGGAGAACTCGCCATAGAATACGGCGACGACTTAGGTCTGAGTTTTAGCATAAGAAAGAACGCCGAAGAAGGCAGCGACAAGATAGGTTACGACGCGGAACTCGCTTTGTTAAGAAACACCGTGGTAAGTCTCGACAGGGCTAAGTACGACAGTCTGTACGGCTCGATAGACGAACTGTATAAAGACGGTTTCTTCGAAGACTTCTTCGCGCTCGGACTTAACGTAGACACGTCCGCTACCCTCAGCGAAATACTCGCTTCGGTAATCGGCGCGCGTACCACGGTAAGTTTTAGCATCTATCTTGAAAGCAACGTGCTTAAATCCATACTTGACTGGAGCGACTTGTTCAGCGTTCAGGAAATAGAAACCTTCTTCCAGCTCAAAATATTGAAGAACGCCAGCGGAAGAATTCGTCTCGACATAGGTCTCGATATCGACCTCGAACAGACGGCGTTCGACTTCTACGTAAGCGGATATAACGGCGACAACGTCAACATATTCAATATCTACTTCGTCGGCGGACTCCTTAACCATGACGGCGAAGGCACGGGAACTCTCGATCCGAAGATTTACGTTGATTGCGGAGACGGCTTGCACGACAAACTGCTTCTCACGCCGCAAATGGGTTATAACCTGTTTAACATCAACTTTGTCAACATCTTCTTCTATCTCCTCGACAGCGATTCTCGTTACGATATCGATATGAGTAACGCCGCCGCGCAGAACGCCGCTTCTCTCGACGCTCTTGTAGACGACATGGATTGGAGCGACGTAATAGAAGGTCTTACTTTCGGTAAAGGCACGATAGGTATTCGTCTTGCCACCACGATAGTAAACGCCTTCTTGCAGGCTCTGTTCGGATTCGAATTCGCAGAACTCGGCAACATTCAGTTGGAACTCGACAACATCAACAACACGTTGTTCCTGACTATTCCTCTCGACGCTCCCGTTTATGACGAAAACGGCAACGTGGTCAACACTTCTAAAATTGACTTCGGTTTCGGTTTGTCGGATATAGACATAAGACTCGGACAGAAAGAAAACTTCTTCGGCGAAAACATTTCCGAAAAGTTCTCGACGGGATACGAACCTTTAGAGAACTACGTCTGGGTGACCGAAGTCAACAGTTCGTTCCACATAAACGACGATTTCAACACCGCTCTCGATCTTTCGGGACTTACCGCTTCTCTTATTAACGGACTCGGCTTCAATATTAAGAGCGGCGACGCGCTCGACGTAGAGATACTGTTCGCGTTACGTTCCTACATAGATTTCTCGGATATAAGTAAACTTAGGTTCGAGCTGGAAGTAGCGCACGGCGACGGCAACGGCTCGTTGGTTCAGAGAATACTCTCCATAAAATACGTAGGGACGGAAGATGACGGCACTGTTTATCTCGACCTTTCGGGTCTCGGCTTGCCGAAGATTTCGTTAAGCAACGTAAACTTAGGCAAACTCGTCAAAGACATCCTTAAAAAGATAGAAACCGGACTAAGTAACGACGAACAGGAAATTATTCCGCAACAGGCTGACGGCAACGTCGGCAACGATATTACCGACGCGGAAAAACGCGCTCAGAGATATCAGGATATAGCGGATATGGAATTCGGGCAGAACATGCTTATGCTTATCTACTCCGACGAAGAAGCAAGCATTGCTATAACCGGCGCGTTGCTCCTTACTTTGGTGGGCAACCTTAACGACTTGCTCGGCGGAATTCTTCCCGACGCTTTACTCAATATCCCGACGTTCAGCTACGTTAAGATAGGTCGCGACGACGCGGATAAGGTAAACGGTATTCAGTTTGTGTTGGACGAAAACAAGCAGTTCTCCATTCGTTACAACTTCGATAAGAGTTACTCTCACATGAAACCGAGAGCAAAACTCGGCGAAGTGACCGATATGACTATCGTAAGCGACGACGACAAGGACGATTACACTTCGATAGACCGATTGAAGAACTTGCATATAGGTCTTAATCTCGACCTTACGTTGCAGACCAAAAACCCCGGTTCGGACGACAAGAGCGAAGTTATTTCCGGTTTCGAAGACATGCTCGAAAAGATACTCGGTCTCCAAGCCGACACTATTTTGTTCGACTTGCAGGATACCACGATGACTTTCAGCGTCGGTCTCGACTTAGGCGTAGACCTTACCGATTTTGCTAAGTCCGTGTTGAAGTTGGAAATAACCTATAACGACGAAGTCATGATAGGTCTTTATTACATCGACGGAGTGGTTTACGCCGACTTAGGCACTCTCGGACTTTTCAGAGCGAGCATAAGCGGTATCGACCTTGCGGCGATGATTATGAGTATGCTTTCGGGCACCGATTTCGAAACGATGATTACCACCGACGGAATAGACGTGGCAAGTCTCGTCGGCGGAATACTCGACGCAGAAAAACTCAACGAGGGCGAAAAGGGCAGCACTGTTAAATCGAGCACCTTTATAAAACCCGAAACGAAAGGCTCGGCGTTGACCGATTTCGACTCCGCTATGCAGAACGTGGCTTCGAGTACTCTTAACAGCGGATACACCGCTAAGCAGATAGGCGTGATAGCAAACGCTATGACCGAGAACAAGATTAGTGTTCTGTCGGGACTCACAGCCGAACAAAACACGGCTCTGTACGACTATATCTTAGGCGGAAAGAGCATAGCGGAATATATAATAAGCTCCGCCGCCACCGATTATCTCTACTACGGAGAAAAGACGAGAGTAGCTAATGCAATAAGCGCCCTTATCACTTCCGCACAGAGTACGTTTAGCGGAATGACTTCCGCTCAGGTAGCCGACGCTATATCCGACAGCGTGGCTTCGGGCAAGACATACAAAGGTTTCGGCGTAAATCAGATGCAGTTTATTTACGACGTACTCGAGGAAGAAAATCTTACGAGCATCGACAAGATGAGCACATCGCTTAAAGCGAAGATAGCTTCCGATTACGCCGAAAAGAAAGCCGATACTATAAACGCGGTTCTGTTCGCCACCGAAAAAGATATGGTAAAAGCGGTGGAAAACTTCTTATCGGCAATGATAAGTTCTTTCGCGGGAGCCACGCCCGAAATTCTTAACGCCATTGTCGGCGGTATGACGGCTGCAAACCTTGACTTCCTTGAAATGAAAGGCAGCCACTACGATACGGACGGAAACAGCGAAACCAACGTGACCGCAAGAAAGAGATCTTTTGTCGAAGGCACGGTGGATTCCTACTGCTCCGCCTACGTCAACGTAAAATACGGTATCACCGATTCCGAAAAAGAACAGTTGAAAGCCAAGACTCTCGCTCACTTCGGTATCTACGACAGCAATAGCGGTTCTTCTATAAGCGGAACAAGCGGCAGCAACGTGGTCGGCAAGCCTATCGTAAATCTCATTCTTACCAATACCGAAATAAAGATAAATCCGAATGCGGCTACGCTCGGATTGATAATCGGTATGGTTATGCCCGGAAAGAACCTTTCCGTACCCGACTTCAAGCGTATGGAACTTGTTCTTAACACCTACGACGGATTAAGTAATATTAACTTCAATTTGGCGATAGACTCGTACGGCAACAAGGTAGCCTTATCCGTACCTACGGGCGGACTTACGTTTGCCTTTAACGAAGGCGTGGGAGAACTCGCCGGCGGCAAGGACAAGTCCTTTACCGAAATGTTCGATTTGCCCGACGTATCTTCTTACGGCGGACTTACGGGCGTAAGCCTTAACGGCAGCGGTCTTGACCTTAACACCACCGCTCTCGTAAACAGCCTTCTCGACGGTATCTTTATAGACGACCTTACCATTTATCTCGAACACAGAACCGATTACTGGTCGAGAAAAGACTTGTTTGCGAAGTACCCGAAAGTAGATTCTACCGGTCCGTACACCTATGCCGACATCGACGACGGATATTTAGGTAACGACGCCGCCGCATTAAGCGGAATAATGAAAGTTCTTAACATCGTCAACAAGATTTATAATCTCGTTAACGTTAAGAAGTGGTACCAGTACTTCACGGGCGGCAGCGGATTGTTAAATTCCGTCACCAACACGAAGAACAAACCGGTATTCACCCGTAACCAGTACGCAAGGGGCAAAATTTTGGCGTACAAGTCGGTCACCAACGTAATTAACGCCGATATATCCACCCCGTCGTATAAGCAGGGCAATATAAGCGCGCATATCGACCACCATCAGATTTTCTTGTCGATAGGTATGTCGCTCACCATCAAGATTTATATAACGCTCGATTTAAGCTCCTTCCTGAACGGAAGTAACGACGGTGTGGAAAGTAAGGGTCTTAACTTGTCAAGCATTATGGGCTTGGTACTCTTCCCCGACAGCATGTTTGCGTCGGAAAACGCCGAAAACGGCACGGGAAGATTCTACGGCAGAGTCACCGACACCGACGGCAATCCCGTAAGCGGAGCCACCGTCACCGTCAGCAACGGCACCGGCGATTACCAGACAAGGACCACCGACGCAGACGGATACTATTACTTCACCAATCTCCCCGTCACCGAACATATTTACGGCGAGTACAATATCTACAAGCTTGAAAACTGGCTCAAAGACAACAATAAGATTGCTTCCGACGGCACGTATACGGAGCAGTACATAGACTATGACGGCAAGCACTACGAGCTTATCGACGGCGTGTACTACAATCTCGGCGACAGAACCGCGATAAGCGTGTCGAAAGACGGATGCTCTTCCTTCTATGAAAGAGAGATTTGGATTTTACCGAAAGAAACCAACACCGCGGTAGTCCGTAACGTAACTTTGGTAGACGCAGCCAAGACCGGCGAAGTCCCCAAGGATGTGACCTTTACGGGCAAGACTTACTATAAAGACGGCGAAGACTTAGTACCGTTCGGCGGAGCGAGCCTTGTCTACAACGGCGGCACGGGGCTTACCGTATCGAGCGTTCTTTCCGACGGAAACGGAGTGGGTTCTTACGAAATGACCGTAAAGGTTTACGACTCCATAAGGGAGTATTACGAAAATAATCACCTGTCCACTCTTGCGAACAAATTCACCGCAAACCTGTCGGGCTACAACTTAGTCGGATTCAGACTTAACGGCGATTCGACGACAATCACCGACGAGGGACTTAATAATCAGCTTAACGCCCTTATATCCAAAGGCAGTAGCGGTATGAGCATCGAAGTCGATATGATATTCGAACGCACCGACGTTACTACCACCACGATAGTGGGTAAGATACTCGTTCCGAAAGAAAGGGGCAGCTCCGAATGGGTAGTTCCCGAGCCCGGCACTTATCAGATCTGGGTAAGCGTGGGCGGACACACTTCGGGCGTAGTGGATTACTACGACCTTACTCCCGACGACTTCTCGGTGGCGGTAGACAGCGAAGGCAACTTCTCCTTTACAGGTGAAGAACTCGCTCTCGAAAATATCGGCGCAAGTTCGTACATTATAAAATTCCGTAGCGAAATTTATCAGAACCTTAATCTCGCAGCCGACGCTAACGGCGACGCTACCGACACCTTCGGCAATATGAAAGTTCTGGACACCTACAACGGTCAGGTGGCAAGCTACTACGTCACTCTCAATCCTATTTACAGAGAAAAGCACTGGTCGGAAGACGTGGCGGGCATAAGCGAAGACGAGAATATCTCCGATATAGGACAGCTTCTCAGCCGCGTAAGAATAAGACTCGGCGCCGACAAGCTCGACGGCGAAGTCCACGACGACGGCGACAACGGCGTTCAGGACCACGACCACAGCTATCAGGACGACGTCAGCAATCTTATTTACGAAGGCAGCAACGCTACCGACAGATACAACACGTATACCTATATCGAAGCATGGCTCAATTCCGGCAGGATTAACGATATACTCGCGGGAGTGGAAAATATCATTCTCGGTATGATGGGCGTGACGGGCATAGCTCCCGGACAAACCATAAGCGCGCAGGATATTTCGCTCGGCGGTACGACTACCGACGCCGACTTCCGTCTTGATCAGTACAGCGAGTCCGATATTATAAACAAGGGCGAAGCCGAATTGAAGAAGGCTTTCGTAGATCGCTATAAAGGCCGTTACAACGAAGACGATAGCGACGTCTTCAATAAGATTTACGTCGACGAGGGCGCGTACTATCAGGCAATGCACAGCGCGCTTGCGAAGATGAGCGCGGGTCTTGTTCACTTCGTGCTTACTATGGTGTTCGATTCGACGGGTATTGCCACGATGGAAGCTCTCGGCATTCACCTTACCGACCTTATAGCTTACGCTATTCTCGACCCGTCGGCATTCGAAGCTCTTAACGCTATTAAGATGCTCGGAGCTATCCCCGGCATAGGTATAGTGTTCACCGTTATAGGCACGGTGACGGGCGCGCTCGGTTCGCTTTTGAGTACCGTAGGCACGCAACTCGGAGCCATTATAGGAGAACTCGCCACGATATTCTCCAGCTTACTGCCGATACAGTTAGGGTACAACATGTTCGATACGGTAGACCTTGCCGACAGTCCGCTGCAAGCGGCGGGCTTTACAGTCGCAGACTTTACCGACATGACGTACGACAAACCCGAACTTATAGACGGTCAGTACGTCACCCTGTACAAAGACGCAAGGACGTACGACTTGTCCACTTACGCTAAGATAACCTTGAATCAGGGCAACAACGGCGGCTATCTCGACCGTATATCCTTGTTCATAAATTCCGCCAGTTACAACGCCGCAAGCGAGATAAGCGAAAATCTCGACGGCGGAACCACGGGAGTCACCAGCGGCAATCGTATGGACGAATACGCCGCTATGCAACAGGGCGACTGGAACTACGAATATTGGAAGAACAACGGCAGAGTCGGCGAGTACTACAAAGACTCAGTAAAATACAAGAAAGAAGCGATATATACCGCAATAACAGACAGCAGCTATACCGGCGAATATTATTACAAGGATAATGATACCGGCGAATACGTTATCTCAGCTGCCGCAACCGAAGACGGAAACTACGAAGTCGACGCCGCGGGCGAAAAAGTCAAGTACAGTCGCGAAGTAATAGACACTACCGAAGTGGAATCGAGAGAAGTGTCGTATACCACCGACCCCAATGCGAAGTACGGAATAAAGAGCGTAGACGTCAAGTCTATGAAAGTAGTGGTAAGCGGCGTAACCGACGAAGAGAACGAAAAGTTCATGAACGATTGGATTAAGCGTACCAACGTCAATTCTTACGCGGTAATCGACGACTACTATATCGACCCCGCGACCAATAAGAGAGTGGTCTACAACAGACTCTTTATCTACGACGACGAACAGAACGTCAAGGAAGACATGTATCAGGAGATAGAGATAAAGAATAACGGCATAGACATTCGTCAGGTAAAAGACGCCTTCACTGGTACGTTCAAGTACGTCGCTTACGACAGCGTGACCAAGGTTTGGACGGACGAAGTAGTCACTCCGCCTACCAAGATTACTTTCTGGGATCCTTTCGATTTGACCGACTTTACCATAGAAGGCGGCACTTGGGCGAACTCCGCCGGATATCAGGGCGTAAGAAGAAACACCGACCCGACTATTACCGTGGACAAAGTGTTACCCAACAGATATATGGCTTCGTTTGCGGACGGCAACAGTTCGGGAACGAACGGTATGAATATTTATTGGGACGTAAGCGCGTTGAACCTTACCGCGGCGGGCGTTGAAAAAGACTACCTTAAAGGCTACGTCGGCAACGGCACTTATGCGAAAATCCAGGTTGAAGTGAAACCTTTCACCGTGGATATCGTCAGCGCGAAAGCCCAGATTATAAAACAGGTCTCCGATAATCTCGTTATTGACCCGTACACCTTCGACGCGGAAGAATTCGTAGCGGGACTCCCGAGTTTCTTCTACTACGATTACGAAAGCGGCACGGGTACGGAAACCCGCAAGAAGACTTATCTCTTCAACGAACTTAAATGGTCGCTCGACTACACCGTAAAGGACGGAATAAGAAAGTACGATTCTCTCGATTACGTAACCGAAGGTTTCGAACCGTACATTAACCTTACGTTCAGAGCGTACGAAGCGGTTCAGGACGCGGAAGACGAAGACAAGTGGACGGACGCCGACGGCAATACCCCGTATACCACCGTCAAGATACCGCTTAAAGTCAAGAACAACGAAGTAAACTACGTCGAAAGCGCTGTAGACAACAGTATCGGCGGAATAGTATCGGTAGGTATGCCGAGCGGATACAACGGTATGATTACCTTCAACCCGTTAAATAACCGCGACCCGTACTCTTCTCTCTACTATCTCGAAAGTTTCGACGTGGCGGTAAAGAAAGACGGTTCGATAATAAACGATTGGGCGATTATCCCCAACAGTTTCGAGTCGATTACGCAGAACGGTAAGAATTTAGTCAACTACGACAACAGTTATGCCGGCGAACAGTCCTATGCGGTAAGCTACAAGATTACCGACGGAACGGGTTACGTTCAGACGATGTACGTCTACGTCAAGATTTTGTCCAGCAACATTCAGGAAGGACAGAGCTATTACACTAAGGGCAGCGACAAGGTTCTTATCGAAAGCAACCGCAATCTCTATCCGTACGCCGCTACCGAAAACTACGACAGCGAAATAGCGAACAGCTACGCAAGCGGAGATATTCTCGCAAGACTGTACCTGTCCGACAATATTAACGTAGTCTACGAAAGCGGATACGAAGAAAGAGTGGCTCTCGGCGAAACCCAAGAAACGAATAAACAAATTTACGTCGTCTACGACGAAGAAAGCGGCAAATTCGTTGCGAAAGGCGCTACGCTCGTCACGGGCAGAGATTTCAGCTACCGCATCCCGTACCTTAGCTACTCCGACGGCGGAACTAAGACTATCGAAGCGGTAATAGGACAGCACGGATACGCCCGGTGGGAACTCGACGACGTTCTTACGAAAATAGTCTTAGGATACCTTGACGTAAGCTATACTCTTAGCAAAGCCAAGGCTATTGCGTACGATACGTTGTACGACAGCCTTAATCGTTATGACAAGTTGTCGTTGTCGAGAATACTCGTCGCTCAGAGCAACAACAAAGCGAAAGCATGGGACGTTTGGTACGACATATACGCCGACGAAACGAAAGACACTTACAGCGTAAACGACGTGCTTAAATTAGACGTTATGCTCACCGACGCAAAACTGTCGTTCGTTACTATAAGTTACACCACAGCGCAGAGCCTTGCGTACGAAAAACTTCTCGTCGACAACACTTCAGCAATTACCGACAGCAACAAGATAAGCGTGACCGAACTTCGTGAAATGTTCGCCGAAGTAAGAGCGGCTAATATAAACAAGTCCACCGTAGATCAGCAGGCTCTCACTTTTGCTAAGTGGTATAACGAACGCACCAGACACGAACTTAATATAGAAAGAACGGTAATGGCAAGAAACGCCGAAGCTACCGGCAGCGTAAACGTAAGCCCCGACAAGGAAGTCACCGAAGACAACGTGTTAGACTTCATGCCCACGGGCGTAAGCGTAGGCTACAAGGACGTTACGAGCGACGACGGCGAATACAAGATGATTACCACCGACGTAACCTGGATAGTCGACAGAAAAGAACTTGTCGAAAAGATGAGCTATAACGGCGCGATTATAAGCGCGGAAGCTTTACTTAAAGACGAACTGTTCGGCGACCAGGTACTCCGCAGCGTGGGTATGAGAATAAATCAGCTTAAAGTTTCGGGTATAGCGAGCATGTTCGAAGAAGGCGACCTGCCCGACGTAAGCGCGTACGACGAAGCGACCATCGACGAGTTCCTGTCCCGTTATTACAGTGCGGATACTCTCGGCGTCAGAGCTTATGCGTTCGCTATCATAATAGAGGGCACGGACAAGATAGTAAGAATAAACACCGAGAGCGGTATGGAAAACGCCGTCTGGGAACTCGCTACGAGCGACGCTTACTACGAAGGCACGACCAACAGAAAGATATTGTGGCAGTACGCCGAAGACACGAACGGCGACGGCAACTACGACAACGACGGTCTAAGCTACGACCCTGCTAAGGGCGCGCACAAGATAAGAGTCTGGGTTCAGAGCAAGAATTACGACAGCGTAAGCGTAACCGGCGGCAAGTGGCAATATGCGGTGGAAATCGACTTCACCGATATAAAACACGCTTACCAGGGTTCGGACGACGTGGCAAGTCTCGTTTCATTCTCTAAACTCGTAGACGAAACCATAACAAATATAGTTAAGGTAAGAGTAGACGGCGACGAAACCAAAGCGAGCGTCAAGTACAACGAAAGCACCGGAAGATACGCTATCGCATTCAACCCGTCGCAGGTCAAGATAGACGAAAGTTCGGTAGTGGAATTCGACGTAGACCTTGGCGGAACGAAGTACGACGCGAAAGGCAAGAGAATAAGCAATTGGATGTCCGCTACGATAGACCTTGACGACAACGACGAATTCTACAAACTCAAAAAGTTCGACACGACCGCTACTTTCGGAACGAGAACCAACAACGTTCAGACCGTAAACGTAACCCTTATAAACAAAGCGGAATACGTGTTCGACGAAGTGGCGGAAGTCGTCTATATGCGCGACGGCAAAGTAGTCGACTTCGATAATCAGATAGCTACTTCTCTCGAAGACCTTGAGGCTATACTTCCGAACGTCGCATTGGTAGAGGGTACTATGGACGGCGTTTACGAACAGGTAGAACTTCCCGTAATATGGTCTTCCGTCGAAGAATACGGACTTAACGGTCTTACTTCCGACGGCAGATATCCGACGGCGAGAGCTTTAATCGGCGACAGAACGTTCGGTTATATCCCCGACAGAACGGTCGAACTCATACTGGGTGCGGAAAGCGAAATCGTCGTAAGCGGTATCCCCGACGTCATCAACGTCGACCCGTACGGGACGGAAAACCTCGAATGGATGCAGGAAGAATACTCCGTAGCCACAATAACGTCTCTTGTTCACGACGCTGACGGCACGGTAAGAAGAGTCACCAAGACCGTAGACGTCAAGATATTCATGGAAGACGTAGACTTAGCCGATTACAGAAACAACAACTTCGTAAGAAGCGAGTATCCGGTAAGATTTGCGTTAGGACATACGGTAACTTCCGCAAGAACCGACAGCGGCGAGTTCGACGTAAGATACGAAGTAAGCAAGTCGGTAATTCTTCGCGACAGAAGCATAACCGATATGTACATTGCGGGATTTAACGGCATAGTAGACGGCAAAGCCGACTGGACGGAAATAGAATATATTACCGCCGACGTATTCGACAAGATAGGTACTAACGATTTTGCGTACGAAATAAGAGTCAATCCCGCCGAAAGCACGATAGCCGCGGTAAAAGCTACCCTCGGCGACAAGTACAACGGCATAACCACCGTTTATATCTACGACGAAAGTCTGGCTACGGGCGTAGAGTACGAGATTACTGAGCCTAAGTACGGTTGCTTCATAGTCTACGGCAGCGGTACAGAAGCCACTTACGTATCGGACGTAACCTTCGAAGGTATCGAAGATATCGTCTACACCGCTAACGGCGGCTTCTACACCGACGTGGTTAAGGCGGTAATAGGCGAAGGCGAACTTAAACAGACCGTTCCCGTCACCGTCAACGTAAAACGCGCTCTCGTTACGGGAATAAAACTTCTTCCCTACGAATACTCCGACAGCGAAGAATATTTGGCGGCAGGCACGAGCGGAGGCGTATACGTTCCCGTCAAGACCGACTCCGACGGCAACATAACCAGACTCGTAATAGAACCGTTCTTAGGTTTCGATAACCTGCCCGCTAAGGTAATCGCAGTAGTCGATATCGGCGGCGGAGAGATAGCGTACAGAACGGTATCCGCGGAATGGGACGGCGCGCTCGTCACCGCAAATATGAGCATAACGGGCGGCGAATTTAACGTAGGCAGTACTGCCAACGTGGCTTACGTCACAGTATACGCCGATTCCGACGGAGAAAGAGCGGGCGAACAGACGATAGAACTTTCCGTCACAGTACCCGACAGATCGGTACTTTACTACGAAGTAAGCTACGACGGCAAGAACTTCAAGTCCCTTAATGACTTAGTCTACGGCAAGAAAGTAAACGCTAATAATTACACTAACGAACTGCTTCTCAACCCGTACGACATGCGTAACGCGCTTCTCGACGCATACGCCGAAAGAAACGGCTTAGACAAGTCGGTAAACGACGTTTACAACTCGTCGTCCAAGGTTTACGACACCAATTTCGGGACGACAGACGCGGACGGCAACTTCGTCGAAAACGCCGACTTTACCTTCTTCCGTTACGTCAGAATAGTATGCGAAGACGGTTACGTAAGAGAGTATAAACTCGACGCAAAGAACTACGTTGCGTTCTCGAAAGTCAACGCCAACAACTTCTACTCCGGCGGTCGTTCTATAAAGATAGACTTACGCGTGGGCGAAAGCTATTCTTCCGGAAGTAACGGGACTTACGCTCCCGACGCGGCGGTACTCAACGTCGCTCCCAACAAGGAAGCGGAAGGCGGCGACTTCGAAGAATTCTTAAGCGTAAGAGTTCTCGACATGACCTATGGCTCGGGACTCGAAAAGGATATTTACTACATCGACCCGTACGGAGTGCTCGGAGCTACCGGCAAGAGCGGCATTACGTTTGAAAGCAAGGTAGTTTATCCCGAAGACACCGTCCGCGACGTGAAGATAGTCGGTAAAGACAGCGACGTTTATTATATTGACGGCGGTACAAGAACCGATATAGCCACTTACGTATTCGAAGAAGTTAATTACGACGGAAGCGCGATAAACTACAAGTGGTTCGATATAGTGAGCATCGATTCCGCTACCGGTAAGTTCACGTTGAAAGAACGCAAACGTAACGACGGCAGAATCAAGTACGGCAGCGGCGTAGGAAAACTTGCCGTGACCTTAGGAAGCGACCGCGACAACTCGTTTGCGGGGACGCAGGTCTACAATATCCCCGTAATTTACGTCGACAGAACGGTAGAAAGTCTCGGATTTAACGGAGAAAACGCTCCTTATTATAAGACTCTCACGTTAAGCAACGGCACCGTGGAACAGGGCTTCGAATTCGACCCGTTCGTCACCTACAACGCAAGCGCAAACGGTTTCGGCGACAACGAACAAGGCTTCTTAAGATACGGTCAGTACGGCACGAAACTTACGTTTAAGAACAACGACATTGACAGAATATTCGGCGGAAGACAAGGTTCTACTTTCGAATACGACCTTACTATGGACCAAAGCAACGATATCCGTATCGGCGTCACGTTCGAAGATAAGGAATTAAAGTGGAGATACACCGGCGGCGAGTTCGATGTTAAGGCGTTGTTAGGCAGCGGCGACAACTATCAGGAAATCCCTGTCACCGTAAAACTTCTCTCCCGTAGAGTAGACACTAAGCGCGAAGGCACGATAAACGGTTTTAGCAGCGACATCTTCAAGTCGGACGTCGACCTTACCACGAAAGTAAAAGCCTACGACTATATAGGTTACAGCAACGTGGAAGCTAAACTTATAAGCGACTACTTCGTCAACGGTAACGTCACCTTCAAAGTTTACTTCGAAGACTTTGACGAGCCTATCGAGTATACGATGAACACGGTGGCGGCAAGCGACGGCAAGTATATTCTTACCGACAGCGAGCTCAACTATGTCGACGGCGACACCACCTACAACAACGGCGTAAGAATGGCGTTCACGATGGATACGACCGAAACCATAAGTTATAGGGGCGGCAAACTTACCTTTGCGATGACCATACCCGGTTACGGAATGGGCAAGAACGGTCAGCAGCAAGCCACCGTATCCATAGAAATGGAAGAACAGTACGTAATTTACGCTAACCCCGCCGACGACTTAACGGGCGAAGAAGTGAAGTTTGACACCTTCTACAAAGACGCTTTCGATGCAGACGCAATGGAATACGACGCGTCAAGCCACAGCTTGTTCGTCACCAATCCGTACTACTTCATACAGCAGGGCGGCGTTAAGATGCCCGACACCGTGTACGCTTACGTCACGACCAAAGCTCTGTACGAAGAGTATAAGGAAATGATAAAAACCACCAAGAACGAGATTACCGGTAAGTACGACCCGGCGTACAGCGAAGAAGAGATAGCCGCTTGGAAGATAACCAACGCAGGCAAGATAAAAGCCTACAAAGTGGACGTCAACTGGACGGGCGGCAGTCAGAACAGACTTAACGTAAACTTCTACGACGAAAGCATAAGCGGAGCGATGACCATGCCGATAGACGATCAGGTTTACAGAACGAGTATGAGAGTTCAGCCGTGGCTGTTTAAGAACACCACCGAAGCTATAACGGCATTCGAAGATTCCACACCGTACGGACCCGACGACATCATATTGTTGCCGACGGTATCGTCCCTTACAAAAACGCTCGATTCTGACTTCTACGTCGAAGTCAGATACGCCGAAGAAGACGGACATCCTATCTACGACGCGAACTATACTTATATCGTGCACTTCAAAGTAAACAGCGAAGAGAAACAGGTCGAAATCAAGAATGTAGACGGCGGCGGAACCTATCGCAACAACTACAACAAGTGGTACTTCGGAGCGGTTAAGTTCGGCGAAAGTGACCAGTACGCGACGATTACGCTCGGCGGCAAGGGCGGTCAGACGTTCAGATGGAGACTCAGCAGAACTTCGCAGAGGAAATGGATTAACAGCAACATTCAGGACGTAATGGCGTTACGCGTAGGAGGGGACGCCGTAAAACTCGAAAAATCGTTGATTCAGTACTTCGTCAACGGCAACTCGACCAACCTTGAAAGTTCCGGCGACGCGTACATTCCCATAGAGTACAGCAATTTGCGTAAGCCCGTGGACGACGACAAATACTCCACCGCGATAGTCGGAGACCTTTCCGCAAAGGTAGTCAGCGCCGAACGCTCCACTCCCGCCACGGTACAGAGTCTCGACTTCGGCACCGAAGAAGACAGCGACGGCAACGACGTTCAGATAGTCAACGATTATCAGATAGCCTTGCTCGACTGGTCGGTGACGGGTCGCCGCGCATATCCGTCTTCCAACGTGAAGATAGGCGGCACGATAATCCTCAGCGGTTACGGTGCGGTTATGCCCAACTACGTCTACTCCTTGAAGACGAATAACGGAATAGGAGATATGATAGGCAACATATTCAAGAACGAGGACAATATAGGTTTTAACAGGTTCTTCGTATCGGATCAAGGCGGCAACAACAAGCACGCTCTGCTTGCACCCAACACCGAAGAAATGGACCCGACCGGAGCATTGCCGTTATCGTACATCAACGCCAACATGACTCTTGACGAAGGATACCAGTACGATGACAATATGTTAAGTTCCATAAGCGCGGGTCAGTACTACGTCACCGAAGGATTACACGAAGTAAGTTTAGGTACCGTACCTACCCTGTACGTAAAGAAAGGCACCAAGTTCGCGGTTCACAACCTGCCGCTGTTCCAGGTCAATATGGCTTATGCGATAAAGACAGACATCGAGATCCCGATTGCCGGCGGAATTAGTCTCAAGACCGAATACTCCAAAGACAGCACCTACGCTTCGATATTCATTCCGTGGTACAAAGCCAAGGTATATCAGGTGACGGGCAGCGACTTGAAGATTAACGGTACTACCGTCACCGCAAGCGGCGGAGTGAAGGAAGTAGAACAGGGCGTAGCGGGTATTAACACCAACGTAAGCAACAAGATAAGATACGTCCTTTGCACTCAGGTATCGTTCAGAATGTCGACGATGAGCGACGCACAGAAGATTTACGAGAACAGACCTACGACCGACGACGCATATCCGCCCGACAGTGCATACGAAGACTTTACGTTCTACGTGTACACGATACTCCGTATCAACTAACTTAAAATAAAAACGGCGCTCATTTTGATGTGAACGCCGTTTTTATTTATCAATATTAAAAATGAAAAACACGATTATTTCAAAGCCTTTTCCCATGCGTCGAAACCGAATCTCGGGTTTGCGGGACTCGTGGACGGAAGACAAACCGTAATATTAAGGTATTCGGGGAAATTATCCGACAAAAATTTGTGAGCGGTTTTGCCGTTGGTTATTATTTTTCTTATTTTCGGGTGAGCGACGAGAAGTCCTTTTATATCGGCAACGGCGGCGTTTTTTATTGCGGTATCCATCGAGCCTTCTATATCGCACTCTACGACCATATCCCACAGAGCGATTTTATTGCGTTTCAGGAGAAGTTTTTTATCGTCGTTGGTACTCGGACGGTCGGCGGAGAAAACTCGGCTCAGAACCGTCCAGAAGCGGTTCCTGTCATTGCCGTAGTAGAAAGAAGTTTGTCTGCTTTTCACGCTCGGAAAACTTCCGAGTATGAGAATTTCGCTGTCGTCGGCAACAAACGGCGGAAAACCTACGCAACGCATCGTTAGTCTTTGAAAAGGGAGCTAAGGGTTAAAAATGCTTTTTCCGAACGGATAATCATATCTTTCGACACGCAGTACGCCGCGCGGACGTATCCCGTCACGCCGAAACTGTCGGACGGAACCAGAAGGAGTCCGAGTCCTTTGGCTTTTTCGCTGAATATATTTGCGTCGGGGACGGGGGATTTTATAAAAAGATAGAACGCTCCGTCGGGGTTTATATACTTAAATCCCGCTTTCTTTACGATTTCGCAAAGTAAATCGCGGTTTTCCTTATAAGCGTCGGTTTCGGTCTTCGCGTCGATACAACGGGCGATTACCGCTTGCATAAGGGACGGGGCGCAAACGTAACCTAAGGCTCTTCCCGCGCCGCATACGGACAGGTACAGGCGTTTTGTTTCGGCGGCGTCCGGATTTACCGCGACGTAGCCTATTCTTTCGCCGGGCAGACTTAACGATTTACTGAAAGAGTAGCATACTACCGAGTCGGCGTAGTAATTCATTATGAACGGAACTTTTTTTCCGTCGTAAACTATCTCTCTGTACGGTTCGTCGGATATCAGTACTATTTTTCTGCCGAATTCTTCGCTCTTTTCGGTAAGGATAGAGCATAAAGTTTTTATTGTGTTCTCGTCGTAAACCGCTCCCGACGGGTTGTTGGGAGAATTTATAATAACCGCTCTCGTTTTTTCGGTAATTTTTTTGCGTAAATCGTCGAAATCGGGACGGAAATTTTCATCGGGAGCTACGGCTATGGGAATAGCGCCGCCCGCTTTTATAAAAACGTTGTATTCGGGAAAATACGGTGCGAAAATTATTACTTCATCGTCGGTTTTTTCGGTCACCGCTTTAAGAATTATTGTAAGTGAAGCTGCCGCCCCGCAGGTGATATAAATATCGTCGGGGGATAATTTTGTCGAAAAACGTCGGTTAAGATTGTCTGAAATTGCCGTTCTCGCGCGTTTGTCGCCTTGCGCGGAAGTGTATCCGTGTACTTCCACCGACGGTACGGTATCGAGGATATCCTTTATGACTTCGTTCACGCAGGCGGGGGCGGGGATACTCGGATTGCCCAAAGAGAAGTCGTATACCGAGTCTTTTCCGTGAGTTTCGGCGTAAGTTTTGCCGTACTCGAACAGTTCGCGAATGACCGAACGCACGTTGCCTAAATTATACGAATCCGAATTGTACATAATATATCTCCAAAATTGTTATAAAACGATGGTAACAAAAAAACGAAAACAAGTCAATAATTGTCGAATAATTGTTGCGTTTTGACCGTGTAAAGTATAAAATATACGACGGAAAAACCATACGGAGATACCAATGATTACGGAAGAAGAATTGAGAGAAGAGTTCAAAAAAGACAGATACGCAAAACAGAACGGCATCGAAATAGTCAAAGTAGACGAAAACGGCTCTGAAGTCAAAGCGGAAATTCACGACTGCCACCTTAACGGCAACGACGTGGTTCACGGCGGAATGTTGTTCACCGTAGCGGACTTTGCGTTCGGCGTCGCCGCCAACTTTCGGCATCCCGATACGGTGACTTCGGGAGCCTCAATTACCTATCTGGCTCCTTGCCGCGACACCGCATACATAATAGCGAAAGGCAAAGAATTGTCCGTGCATAAGCATACCTGCGTGTACGAAGTGGCTATAACCGACGACAAAGGCAAAGTAGTTTGTTTAGCGCAGATTAACGGATTTATGAAACAAGCCGTTCTGTAAGAAAAGTTTTTCTTCACGCATATAATAATGAAGAAAAAAGTTGCAAAAATATAATAACTGTGCTAAAATAGCATACGAAAAGCGAGGAGTAGCGCAGTTTGGTAGCGCGCTTGGTTCGGGACCAAGAGGCCGTGGGTTCGAATCCCGTCTCCTCGACCATACAAAAACGGACAGGATTTTACCTGTCCGTTTTTGTATACTCTCGGTGATAAGGACACGCCTTTTGGGAACGAACCAAGCGCAAAGAGGGGTCCCCGAAAATTGTAAATTTTTGGGGGAAAGGAGATACGGAGAGAGAAGTGCGACTGCCCGCAAGGGAGGTCGCAGAGAAGCGACAGTATCGACGCGGTTCGGGACCAAGAGGCCGTGGGTTCGCAAATTTCGCATAATTGCGAAATCTGACGAGCGAGAAAACACTTGTTCTGAAAGTACGCAAAAAGCAACCGTACTAAACTTAAAAAAGTATAAAAGTAAATACGAGTGATCCCGTCTCCTCGACCAAAAAGAAGAATAGGTTTGATACAATACGTGTCAGACCTTTTTTCTTTGCAGAAAGGGCGTTTTCTCCTGTCCGTAAGCAGATATCAAAGCATTGTAGATACGTCAAACGGTGTTTTTTCGAGGTTTTTTCTTTTTGTAATTTGCTACTGAACGATTGTCCTTTTTATAAAATTTTCATTTTAGCCTCGTAATATATTAAACGCTTGCCAAAGTGCCATTTGAAGTTTTAATTAAAAATTTTCATTTAGATGAACAAAGAATGGCTTGTTATTGTTCGCGTTTTGGAATATAATATAAGCAAGAATTTTTGAGGTGACGTTATGTTAAGTTTTATATCTGCAAAAGAAGCCGCCGAAAAGTGGAATATTTCGCAAAGACGCGTTTCCGTATTATGCAGCGAAAACAGAATAAACGGTGCAATGATGGTCGGCAATATGTGGATTATTCCGTCAAATGCCGAAAAACCGATTGATAAAAGAATATCTTCTGAAGCAGGAGTAGTTTCGACGTCTAAAAAAACATTTGAAATTGCGATAGAAGAAATGATTTCTGAAACATTTTTAGTAGAAGCACAAGATGAAGCCGACGCTATGAGTATCGCAATCGAAAAGTACAAGAATGGCGATTTTGTATTAGAACCGGGCAATTTGGTCTGTAAACAAATGGAAATTCACGACATAGAAAAAGATACTTATACGGAGTGGCTTGAGTTTTGAACGATTTGAATTTTAATAGAAATCTTGCTATACAATATAAAAGCAATTCTCAGGCAATTCGTATATTAAGCGAAAGTTGGATGTCGGAGAACATGTATTGTCCTTGTTGTGGGAATATAGCGTTAAAAAAATTTGGAAATAATAAGCCTGTCGCAGATTTCTATTGTGAAAAATGTCATGAACAATACGAATTAAAAAGTAGTGGCAAAAAAATAGAAAATAAAATAGTTGACGGAGCATATACAACTGCAATTGATAGAGTGAATAGTAAAACCAACCCGGACTTGTTTGTTTTGCAGTATGCCGACTATAGAGTTAGAAATCTCGTCGTTGTACCTAAATATTTTTTCACGCCGAATATTATTGAAAAACGTAAACCTCTTGCAGAAACCGCCCGTCGTGCAGGTTGGGTCGGAAGTAATATTTTATATGGGCAAATTCCTTCGCAAGGAAAAATAAAAATTATTACTAACGGTGAAATTGTTTCACCTGAATTAGTATTGAACGAATATCAAAAAGCAAGCCGTCTTAACGTTGATAACATAGAAAAAAGAGGATGGCTTTTTGATGTGTTGAATTGCGTTAACGCGATACCGAAGGATGAGTTTTCTTTGGCTGATATTTATTATTTTGAGTGTTTGTTGAAAAATATCCACCCTCAAAATAATAATATTAAAGATAAAATCCGTCAACAGTTGCAACTTTTAAGGGATCGAGGTATTATTGAGTTCGTTGACAATCGAGGGCGTTATAGAAAATTAAAATAAACATACAGAACGTACGTATGATTCTATAAAGCGGCGGAAATTGGTCGCCGTATATTCCGAGAAACGTAATTCTGCGTTATTCGAAAGAAAATGACACGGTTTTAGATCAGTTCGTCGGTGGCGGCACTACTGCTGTTGAAGCAAAATTGACAAACAGAAATTTTATCGGTGTCGATATTAACCCTAACGCACTTGAAATTACAAAAAGCAAATTGAATTTCGAGTGTGAATTTAATCCGACGATAAATATTATGCAAGGCGACGCGCGTAATCTTTCGACTATTGCCGATAATTCTATTGACCTTATTTGCACCCACCCGCCTTATGCCGATATTATTCATTATACCGAAGATATTGACGGCGATATGTCGCTTATGCCGATGAAAGATTTTTTATTTGAAATCGGCAAGGTCGCCGAAGAGTGTTATCGGGTACTTAAAAAGGACAAGTTTTGCGCTATACTTATGGGAGATACGCGCAAAAAAGGTATGGTTCAACCATTAGCGTTTGAAACAATGCGTATTTTTGAAATGGCAGGGTTCAAAACAAAAGAGATTATAATCAAAGAACAACACAACTGCAAAGCCACGGGCTATTGGAAAACAAACAGCATAAAATTCAATTTTCTTTTACTCGCCCACGAGTATTTGTTTGTGTTTAAGAAATAGCAGATAGCGTTAATCATTCTCCTTTTTTCAAACAAAACATCCAACTGTACGCATTTTTCGGTAGGTGTACGCATTTTGTATCACAATAGGTAATTGCACACATACAAAAAAGGTAGGCGTTTTGCCTACCTTTTTTGTATGCTCTCGGTGACGGTTAAAAAACCGCTCTTTGACAAAAGAGTGGGTTCGCAAATTTCGCATAATTGCGAAATCTGACGAGCGAGAAAACACTGGTTCTAAACGAAACCGTCATAGAAAATCTATATCCGGAATTTCTGTTGCTGCAGATTGAGTTTTCGTTAGTTATTTTTGTTGTTTTATTTCCGCTTTTGCTAATGATATCAGGCGTTCCGTTTGGTCTATCATAAACATCGGTATGTTCAGCACGTTACCGTCAAGCGTTAGATTTTTTAAGGAATACCTTACTATTAACGGGGTTTCGCCTTCGTACATTTTTTTATATTCAAGCATACTCGGAGAAGATACGTTCTTACCCGACTTTACTTCTATCGGGATTATATCGTTGCTCGATTGTACGATAAAATCCACTTCATACTTGTTGTTTGCCCAATAATGCGGATTTGAACCATAAATTCTAATCAGACTTTGCAAAACGAAGTTCTCACTCAATGCACCTTTAAATTCTTTGAATAGTCTATCGCCTTCGGTGAAAGCTCTGTAACTTAACTTCGATTGACTGCGTAGCAGTCCTACGTCGATATGGTATAATTTGAAAAACTCTTCTTCTTCGTAAGCGGCAAGCGGCAAAGCAGGTTTTGATACTTTGAAGATTTTTTTTACGAGGTCGGCGTTTACTAACCATTGAAGGTTATTCTCGTACTCCCTTGCTCTTGCGCCTTGTTTTACTTTCGAGTAAGTAAATTTCTTTTTTTCTTTGGACAATTGTGCAGGTAGCGAGTTCCATATAAGGGTTATTTTCTGAACGTCGTATTTAATCTCTTCATCCTTAAAATATTCGTGATGTTTGCCGAAGTCTTTTTCATACGAGCCGATAATCCCGTTAAGTGCTTTATCTACCAACTCTATATCCCTTTCTTGCGTCCAAAGATATACGGGTTCGGGCATGCCGCCCGTAATAAAATACATTTTGAGTTTTTCGCAAAGCGGATTGTAGAACGCATCCGGGATATTGCCTATTTTGTCAATCGTAGTCATATATTCGTAAAGATTCTCATCTCCGTTTGCAATCAAAAATTCCGAGAAAGTCATCGGTCCTATATCGATAAAATCCACTTTACCGACAGGGAAGCCTTTGGATAGAGTCAAACCGAGTAACGAACCCGCGCATATAACGTAATATTCTTTCGCATTCTCGCAAAAGTATTTTAAGGAATTCAGCGCGTCGTTGCACTCCTGTATTTCGTCAAAGATTATAAGCGAGCCTTTGTTTATCCGCTGTCCGCTCGCAAGCGAAAGATTTTGCATGATACGGAATACGTCTTTCGTGGTTTCGAAAAACTGCTTATATTCTGTATTTTCATCAAAGTTAAAGTACGCAACAGACTCGAAACTTTTACCGAATTCTTTCATAGCCCAAGTCTTGCCCACTTGTCTTGCTCCGCGCAAAATCAACGGCTTTCTGTATTTGGATTCTTTCCACTTGTTCAGCTCTGCTAAAACAAACCTTTGCATTTTACTACACCATCCTTGTTTCGACTATATATATTATATCCTTTTTAATGTGGATAGTCAAGGTGCAATCACATTTTTTCGGTTGATTATGTGATTTTTTACACACTTTTCTCTGAAAAAGCGTGATTAAACAGTGCAGATTGCTTTGTTGCGCCGAGTATTATAAAGTGAATTTTAGATTTCTCTGAAACGGAGGCATTGTCTGTTTGATAGACAGCGTTTATCCCGTCGACGAGCGACATTCTATAATTCCCGTCGGGTTTATATAGCTGATTATTTCCAGTGCAATTTTCGTAAAAAAGAAAGGGGCTGTTAAGAAACTTGCGTTTCTTAACAGCCCAGCGGTCTTACGGTTTTTAATTAAGCGCTATATTTGATAGAAATATTGATTTTTGATGACGTAGGCGTTGAAGAATTGGCTGTTATTGTCAAAGTGTAAGTCCTGTATGAATACAGCGAAGAAGAAACGTTGAAATTATACGAGTAGCCGTAAAGATTTGCTGGGCGTTATTGATACCATTATGCTAAACAGCTATTGTGTAAGGCAAGAGCAAAGTAAAATTTTATACATAATTCGTTGTTTTTTTGGTCTTGAACATAATGAAGGCAGCTCCGTCCCGAAGTTTTAAGCGATTTTCGGTGTAAATAATGATATAGCCGTTTTGACGGTTTGGAGGGATGGAGACGGGATACGTTAAAAGGTATTTTCATTATTATATTGCAAACGCAAAAAATCTCAACGAAAAACGGGGGTAAAAAAGCAATATTGAAAAATTTGTTAAAATATCGGAAAAATATTGAAATTTTCTTGTTTTTTGAAAGGAAATTCCTTGCTAAAAAAATTTGCGTGTGATATAGTAGGTTGCGTTTTTCGTCCCGACGACGTGAAACGAAGGAGAAAAAATGGAAAAGTTTTTTAAGTTCAGCGAAAAGGGTACGACCTTGCGTACGGAAGTAATAGCGGGTTGTACCACGTTTATGGCAATGGCGTACATTCTTATGGTCAATCCGGGAATGTTTTCCGAATTGGGCACGGTGTCTTACGGTGCGATTTACGTAGCTACGGCGTTATCTGCGGTAATAGGAACTCTTCTTATCGGTCTTATCGCGAATATGCCTTTGGCGCAGGCGAGCGGAATGGGACTTAACGCGTTCTTCGTGTACACGGTTTGTTTTCAGTTGGGTTTCACTTACGCCAACGCTCTTTTGTTCGTATTGTTCGACGGAATATTGTTCGTCGTTCTTACCACGACGGGTTTAAGAAAAATTATCTTCAACGCCATTCCCGCGGCGGTCAAAGCGGCTATTCCGGCAGGTATCGGTATGTTTATCGCCTTTCTCGGATTACAGGACGCGGGTATCGTGGTAGCGAGTTCTTCCACGGGAGTAACGCTTAATTCGTTTAACCTTTTGGGTTCGGCTACCTTGGGCGACGTAATGCCTATGATAATAACCGTGCTCGCCGTCATAGCAATCGCTATTATGATGAAGAAAAACGTTAAGGGAGCTATCCTTTGGGCTATTCTCGGAGCAGCCGCTCTTTACTATATATTGGGATTTACCGTAAAAGGATTTTACGAAGGAATGGGCGACAGCTTTGCCGCTCCGTTCAAGGACTATTTTTCGCCTTTTAAGGATTTCGGTACCCAAGCAGTGGGTAAAGTATTTACCGAAGGCTTTAATTTCGACGCGTACCTTGCTAAGGACGGCAACAATACAGGCAGCCTTATCGTAACGGTAATAACCACCGCTCTTGCGTTCTGCATGGTGGATATGTTCGATACGATGGGCACTCTTTACGGCGCGTGCCGCAGCGGAAACATGCTCTACAAAAACGAAAAAGGCGAAGACGAAATCCCCAATTGCAACAAGGCTATGCTGTCCGACGCGATAGCTACCTGCGTGGGCGCGGTGTGCGGAACTTCTACCGTAACCACTTTCGTCGAATCTTCTTCCGGCGTAGCGGTAGGCGGACGCACCGGCTTCTCGGCTGTAGTGACCGCTATACTGTTCTTTATCGCAATGTTCTTCTCCCCGATAGCTCAGCTTATCCCTGCGTGTGCATACGCTTCGGCTCTTATTTACGTCGGTATCCTTATGATAGGCTGCGTAAAAGAGATAGACTGGAAAGACCCCGCGGTGGCTTTGCCCGCATTCCTTACGATGGTAATGATGCCGTTTACCTATAACATCTCTTACGGTATCGCTTTCGGGCTTATATCTTACGTCCTCGTAAAACTCGTTCTCGGCAAGTTCAAGGAAATAAATATAGGAACGTATATAATAACCGCATTGTTTATCCTTATGCTCTTCCTGACTCACTAAGCGAGCGTAAAAAGGGTTTACGAAACAAAAACCATTAAACGGAACGGATAAATTTTCGCTCCGTTTATTGCGTTAGACGATATCAAATCGTCTAAAGAAAACCACCAGTCCGGCTGGTGGTTCAAAA
>CAZUJW010000003.1:43016-86921 GCA_964620655.1 uncultured Christensenella sp. | reverse complement strand
ACATTCGATTTTGTATGCGTTCGTGCTTATTTTTATGAGCGCGTTTGCGATAGGAACGTGTATCGTTATGAAGAACACGCGTATGATTCTCTTCGCGATAGGTATGGTATTGTTCCTTTTGTCCGACGTAGTGCTTACGCAAATGTACTTCGGCGGCAGACCCAAAGATAAAACTCTTTGCGTAATAAACCACGTTTTGTATTACGCGGCGCAGATAGTATTGGCAAGTTTTATGTTCACGATGTAAAAATTAAGGAGGCGCAAAATGAACGTTTGGCACGACATCAGTCCCGAAAGAATTCACCCGGAAGATTTCCTTACCGTAATCGAAATCAGCAAAGGCAGTAAAAACAAATACGAACTCGATAAGCAGAGCGGACTTTTGATACTCGACAGAGTACTGTATACGTCCACCCATTATCCCGCAAACTACGGTTTTATTCCGCGTACTTACAGCGAAGACAACGACCCTCTCGACGTACTCGTGCTGTCTACCGAAGAAATTAAGCCTATGGCAATATGCCGTTGCTACCCTATCGGTATGATAAAGATGACCGACGACGGATACAACGACGAAAAGATAGTGGCCATACCTTTCAAAGAACCGAGCTATAACAGCTATACCGATATAGAACAGCTCCCGAACCACGTTATTGACGAAATATGCCACTTCTTCACCGTGTATAAGGAACTGGAAGGCAAGCGTACCGCAAACATTACCGTATCAGACAAGCAGTCCGCAATAGACACGATAGAAAGATCTATGGACGCTTACAACAAGAGATTTTTGCCCGGCAGATAAAATGAAAGTACTGAACCGTCGCATTGCCGCCTTTTCGGCGGTGGCGCTAATGACAGGCGTATTCATCGGCGGTTTGGTAATAGACAATATAATTCTTACGATAAGCATACCCGTTGCGTTAATGGCGACAGGCGTGCTTTTTCTTTGCAAAAAATTCCCGACGGTTTTCGCAATTTACCTTTGCCTTGCAGTAGGGATAGCGGCTTTTGCGATAGATTATACCGTATATAAAGGCACGGAGACGGAGGGTTCTTACGAAATAGAAGCGAGAATAGACAAAGTCGGCAGCGGCTACTGTTTAGCCGACGACGTGCGACTTAACGGCAAATCTTGCGTAGGCAAAATCAAAATAAACTGCGATAAAGAACTCGATTCGGGCGACGAAGTGTATTTATACGGAGAAGTGGAAACTTTGGACGTAAATATTACGGACAGCTATTCGAGTTGGTTATTCTCAAAAAAAGTAAGGTACGAAACCGACGCCGAAACGGTGTACGTGGTCGGCGTGAACAAAACCGTATACGAAAAGATACGCGACAGAATTACCGCGCCGATGGAAAAGTTTATGTCCATTGACGACGAGGGGATAGCGAAAAGCCTGATTTTCGGCGACAAGTCGGATTTGAGCGTAGAGGACAACGAAATAATAAGAGGCACGGGACTAAGCCACATATTCGCTTTGAGCGGTTTGCACGTAGGGTTTCTTATGGCGATAGTGGTGTTCGTAACCAAGAAATTAAAGGCGTCGCCCGTAGTCACTCTCGTCGTAAGCGTGGCGGTGCTCGCTGCGTACGGTTTTATCACAGGTTTTCCGTCGGGTCTTAAAAGAGCCGCCATAATGACTATTCTTTGTCTTATCGCTCCTATGGCAAGAGCCAAGAACGACCCCCTTAACACTCTCGGAGCAGCATGTTTCTTTATAATTCTGACCAACCCGCGAGAACTTTTCGACTTGTCTTTCCTTATGAGTGCGGCGGCAGTGTTCGGAATAGTGCTGTTCTATAAACCGTTCGCAGCGTTCTTTACCGGGAAGAAAGGCGGCGGTATGAGAAAGTTTTTAGGCGAAGGCACTGCGCTTACTCTTTCGTCCAACACGGCTCTTTTCCCTATATGTTGTAACGTGTTCGGCAGTATTGCGGTGTACTCCGTCGTAGCAAACCTTATAATTTTACCGCTCGTAAGTTTTACGTTTACATTGCTGGCGGTGTCGGCTATACTTACGTTTGTATTTCCGGGGTTCGGTATACTGTATTATTTAGTTCAGTTTCCTATAATGGCAGTAAGAATAATCTGTAGCTTTATTTATTCCTTGCCGTACGCAACCGTAAGCGTGACGAGTCTCGGGGTAAGTTCTGTCTTTTACGTAGCGGCGATTGTGGTAAGTTCTCGTTTCGTAAAACTTAAATTAACGCCGAAAATAATTACCGTTTGCGTACTCTCCGTGTTGTGGGCTGCGTCTTTTATCTTATTGTAACAATAATTTACGGAATGTTTTTCCGCTTGTTTTTCATAAAAAATTATTTCAGGAATATATCGGGTATCTTTTCACATTATAAAGTTAAGGACGGCGAACATTTCGGTTTGTCCGTTTTACTGAAAGAGGAGGAAAAATATGAAAACTACCGGTATAGTAAGGCGTATAGACGAATTGGGAAGAGTGGTTATTCCTAAGGAATTAAGGCGTACGATGCGTATTAAGGAAGGCGAAGAAATGGAAGTGTTCGTCGCGCCCGACGATACGCTCGTCCTGAAAAAATATTCGCCGCTGAAAGCTATGGAAGACTTTTGTAAAGAGTACGCCGAAGCGGTGTACAGAGTTACGGGGCACAACTGTCTTGTTTGCGACAACGATATGTTTCTGGCTGCCGCCGCCGATAAAAATATTTATTACGGTAAGAGAATAAGCAAAGCGTTGGAAAACCTTTTGTCGGAGCGTAAGGCGGTTTATCTTAAAAGTAACGCCGTGATAAGCGTAGCCAATGAAGGGGCGGAATACAAGGATATGGCGATTACGCCGATAATAAATAACGGCGACGTGACGGGCGGGATAGTTCTTTTAGGAAAAACGCCCGTAGGGGAAAGCGGCGTTCAGATAGCTACGGTAGCGGCGGACTTTCTGGCAAAACAGTTTCAATAACCGATGAAAAAAACCTTTCTTTCGGGAGCGGGAGTACTGGCTCTCAGCGTAATTTTCGCCAAAGTTCTGGGCGCGGCGTACAGGATACCTCTGGCAAACATTCTCGGGACGGACGGAATGGGCTTGTATCAGTTCGTTTATCCCGTGTTCGCCCTTATTCTTACCCTTTCGAGCGGAGCGATGCCCACGGCGGTGTCGATTACCGTAAGTAAACGCTTATCTTACGGCGATGCCGAAGGAGCGAAACGCGCGTTTAACGTGATTTTACGGTTGGCGATAATAGTAGGGTGCGTAGGAACGGGCGTACTTTTGATATTAGCGTATCCGCTGTCTAAATTACAGTCGGAAGAAGCCTTTTCAGGGTATCTCACGATAGCCCCCGCCGTGTTTATAGTGACGGTAATTTCGGCGTTCAGAGGGTACTTTATGGGCAATAAAAATATGGTGCCGAGTTCTGTAAGTCAGATTACCGAAGGGATAGTAAAACTCGGCGTCGGGATAAGTCTGTCGCTACTTTTATTGCCGTACGGCTTAAAATATGCCGTGGCGGGAGCCTTGTTCGGTGTGGTGGCGAGCGAGATAGTGACCCTTGCGGTAATGTTTTTTATTTACCTTAAAGAAAAAGGCGGTTTCGTAAAAATAAAATTATCCGCCGAAAAAGAAATCGTTAAGGAAGTCGCCGAAATAATTACGCCCCTTATTCTGTGCGGAATAATTCTGCCGCTAAGTCAGTTTCTCGACAGTATTTTTATCGTCAACTTGTTGAGAATAAGAGCGTACGAAAACGCAACCGGACTTTACGGATTGTACAGCGGAGCGGTTACGCCGCTAATTAACCTGCCCGTAATGGTCTGCATTACGCTCGGCATAGCGATAACTCCGCAGATGGTGGAAGGCAAAGAAAAACACGACGTCGATTTTATTATGGATAAGTGCAACGTCGCCACGAAACTTACTTTTATGCTCGGAGTGCCGTTCGTGTTCGTATTTACGTTTATGTCGGAAGGGATAGTAAGTTTGCTTTTCCCCGCACTCGGCGGAGAAAAATCGGTCCTGGCGGGGAGTTTATTAAGAATATCCGCTTTGGGTGTGCTCGGATTAAGTCTGTTTCAGATATATTCGGCAATGCTGCAAGGACTGAACAAAACGAAAGTTCCCGTTATTATAATGGCGGTTTGTATGACTATAAAAACGGTAATCTACGCCGTTCTTACCCCGTACGTCGGGATAAAGGGAGTGGCGATAGGGAGCGTAGTCGGGTACGGACTGAGCGGCGTTATTATTATGGTTTATTTTTTTAATTACGTCAGAGTCGGCGACAACCTTATGAAAAACGTTAGTCTAATTACTCTTTGCGGTGTTATAATGGGACTCGTGATATTTATGAGCGACAAGTTTACCGCAGACAGGAAGGGCGCGGTGATAGTCGGAGCAGTTGCCGCGGCGGTGTACGCGATAGCGTTGTTTACGCTGAAAGTTTTTTCGAGAGAAGAACTTTTTTCGATGCCGTTAGGGAAATATCTCGTCGCCATAGATAAAAAAATTCACGGCTAAGGCAGGGTAATATGGATTTTAACGGGTTTTCGGGCGAGAGCGTAGCGTTTTACCGCGAAGAAGATTTTTTACAGAGAAAACATAATCAGTTCGACACGAACGTAAAAACCGTGGTGTTCGGAATAACCGACGCGGAAAGGGTCAAAGCTAAGATAGACAAGCTGTTCGGCGGGGCGAAGTATTCAGAAAAAGAAGACTATATAGAAATAGACCCCGTGGACACTTTCTCGAAGACTAATTTTAATTTTTCCGATTTGGAAGAGATAGTATATAGACTGAGAGACCCCGACGGGTGTCCGTGGGACAGGGCGCAGACTAACAAGACTATAAGGAAAAATATAATTGAAGAAGCGTACGAACTCGTCGAAGCAGTCGATTCGGACGACAACGAAAAGATGAAAGAAGAGAGCGGCGACGTAATGTTGCAGAGCGTGCTTACTTCGGTAATTGCCGACGACGAAGGGCGTTTCGATATAGACGACGTAATATCGGGACTGTGCCGCAAGTTAATATCTCGTCATACCCACATTTTCGGCAAGGATAAAGCCAACAACGCCGAAGAAGCGTTGCAGTTTTGGGATAAGGCGAAAGCAAAAGAAAAACATTACGCGTCGGTAAAAGACAAGGTGGACAGTATCCCCGTCACGTTCGGCGCGTTGATGTACGCCAACAAAGTTCAGAAGTACATAAAAAAGACGGGATTCGATTTTCCCGATATTCAGGGCGCGGTCGATAAACTTTACGAAGAAGTGGACGAATTTTTAGCCGCCGACGAAAAGCATAAGGAAAGCGAAGCGGGCGATATACTTTTCTCCGCGGTCAACATTTTGAGAATGGCGGACATAGACCCCGAAGTCGCCCTTAACGGAACGACGGCAAGGTTTAAGAAAAGATTTTTCTACGTTATTGAGCAAGCGGAAAAGCAAGGCAAAAAGGTGGAAGACCTTACTCTCGACGAGATGGAAAGATATTATCAAGAAAGTAAAAAATACGAATGATAACGAATAACGGAACCGACCTTATTTTCGCTCCCGTCGCGGGATACTCCGACGTGGGGCTCCGCACTCTCTGCGCTCGTTACGGCGCGGGACTTTGCTATACCGAAATGGTGAGCGCGAAAGGACTGCACTATAAGAACGAGAACACTAAAGACTTACTGTACTTAGGGGCTGAAGAGAAAAATACGGGGGTTCAGCTGTTCGGGTCCGAACCCGAAATAATAGCCGAAGCGATAGCGAGTAAGGAGCTTGCAAAGTTCGGAATAGTAGACCTTAATATGGGGTGTCCGGTACCCAAAATCGTAAATAACGGCGAAGGCAGCGCCTTAATGAAATCGCCCGACAAGATATATTCCGTAGTGAAAGCGGCGGCGGAAGCTAAGAATGGCAAACTCCTTACCGTCAAAATAAGGGCGGGATATTTTAACGGAGACGAGAACGCCGACGAGTGCGCAGCCGCAATAGAGAGCGCAGGTGCGGATATGGTGACGGTACACGGCAGAACGAGAGAAATGTTCTATTCCGGCAAAGCCGATTTGGGTATTATCGCTAAGGTAAAAAACGCAGTGAAAATTCCCGTCTGCGGCAACGGCGACGTAGTGGACAGAGAAAGTTATTTAAGAATGAAAGAAACGACCGGAGTCGACTACGTAATGATAGCGAGAGGGGCGTTCGGCAGACCGTACGTTTTTTCCGAAGTTTTGGGCAAGGAATACGATTTTAATATAAAGAAAGCAATAAACGAGCATATGGATTTGTTGCGTTTTTTACCGGAAAGAACGGTAGTAAACTGTATGAAAAAGCATATAGCGTTTTACCTTAAAGGCTGCCCCGGGCAAAAAAAAGTAAAAGAAAAAGTGTTCTCGGCACAAAAAATCGACGAATTGCGTACTTTAATTGACAGTCTCCCCGATTGGAATATATAATATCAAAAAAATATTCGTTTAGTTTAACGGGAGATATAAAAAATGAAAGTATACAATTTTGCGGCAGGTCCGTCCATGATGGCGGACGAAGTCAAGCGTGCGGCACAGAGAGATTTTTTGAATTATAACGGCAGCGGAATGAGCGTGGTGGAAATGAGCCACCGTTCAAGATGGTACGACGAAATTCATAACGAAGCCCTGTCTTTGTTCAGAGAACTTATGCGCGTACCCGACGACTATTACGTTTTGTTTTTGCAGGGCGGAGCTTCGATGCAGTTCGAAGCGGTACCGCTTAACCTTTTACAAAAAGGCAGAGCCGACTATATAGTCACGGGCAATTTCGCAAACAAAGCGTATAAGGAAGCGATAAAATACGGCGATATAGCCTGCGTGGCGAGCAGTAAAGAAGATAACTATACCTATATTCCCGACGTAGATAAGATAGATTTCAGAGCCGATACAGACTACGTTCATATAACGGCTAACAACACGATTTTCGGCACGAAGTATAATAAATACCCCGAAGTAAACAATCTCGTCGCAGATATGAGCAGTATGATTTTGAGCGAACCCGTCGACGTAAGTAAATTTAACCTAATCTACGCGGGTGCGCAGAAAAACGTCGGTCCCGCGGGACTTACCATAGTCGTTGTAAAAAAGGATCTTATAAACAATCCGATGCCGATTTGCCCGACGATGTTAAAGTATTCAACTCAGGCGGAAAACAACAGCCTTTACAACACGCCGCCCGCTTTTTCCATATATATGGCTATGCTTAATTTCAGATGGTTGAAGAGTTTGGGCGGAGTGGAAGCGATATACGAAACCAATAAGTATAAAGCTAAGTTGTTGTACGATTTTATAGATAATTCCGACTTTTACAATAACCCCGTAAGGGTAAGCGATCGTTCTATTATGAACGTTCCGTTCGTGACCCCTGATAAGGACCTTGACGCGAAGTTCGTTAAGGAAGCGGCGGAAAAAGGACTCGTATCCTTAAAAGGACACAGACTGGTGGGCGGAATGAGAGCGAGTATCTACAACGCCATGCCGGTCGACGGAGTAAAGGCTCTTATTGACTTTATGAAAGAATTCGAAAGGGAGAACGGCTAAATGTACGGTATAAAAAAGTTAAATAAAATCAGTCCCGTTATAGAAGAAGTTTTCGACGAAAATTATAAAATAAGCGACGACGAAACCGACCCCGTCGGGATAATCGTAAGAAGTTACAATATGTCGGACTACGCCGTAAATAACAACTTGCTTGCGATAGGCAGAGCCGGTGCGGGAGTGAACAATATTCCCGTAGAAAAAATGACGGAGAAAGGAATAGTCGTCTTCAACACGCCCGGAGCCAACGCCAACGCCGTGAAAGAACTCACTGTTTTAGCCATGCTCATAGCTTCACGAGACGTAATCGGCGGCAACTTATGGGTAAATACGCTGGAAACCGACGTCGCGAAGACCGCCGAAAAAGGCAAATCTCGGTTCGCCGGCAACGAAATATTCGGTAAAAAGGTAGGAGTGGTAGGTTTGGGCGCTATCGGCGTACTCGTCGGCAACGCTTGCGTAAATTTAGGTATGGAAGTAATAGGTTACGACCCGTTCCTTACCGATAGTAACCGTAAAAAACTCGATAAAAGTATAAAAGTAACGAGTCTTGAGGAAATTTTGTCGGAAAGCGACGTAATAACTTTGCACGTACCGTTGCTTGAGAGCACGAAAAATTTGATTGACGATAAAGCCGTCGTGAAGATGAAAAACGGCGTAATTTTAATAAATATGAGCAGGGGCGGTTTGGTCAATTTCGATGCGGTAAAGGAAGGTATAAACTGCGGTAAAATCGCTAAATACGTCGTGGACTTCCCCGACGAAAAGGTGATAAGACAAGAAAACGTAATAGTTTTTCCGCACCTCGGAGCAAGTACCGAAGAGGCGGAAGACAACTGCGCCAAGTCGGCAGCCGAACAGCTTAAAGACTACATAGAAAACGGCAACGTACTTCACGGCGTGAACTTTCCGTCGGTAAAAAAGGCAAGAACCGACAAAATAAGAACCTGCGTTTTTGCAAAAACCGCCGCTAAAAACTATCTCGAAAACCTGCCTTACGACAAAGTTATCGGCGAAAAAGGCGACTACGTTTACGCAATAATCGACTCGGCTGACGATATAAAAATAGCCACCGACGGAATTATAAGAGTAAGGAAAATCGTTTAGAAAACTATAATAAAACGTTTTTTTACGATACGACTTCCCGGCGACAACCGCAATCGTCGGGAAGTTCTTATTGTATAGCAAAAAGACAAAAGGGACTGCATAAACTTACGTTTTTAACAGTCCCTTTGTTGTTTTGAATAGTAAAGAAAATTATTCTTCCCCTTTAAGGTACTTTATTTCCAAAGTCTTCGCACGGTCGACGAACTGTTCTTCATACAGGTCGTGCCATACGCCGTTGTCGATTTCGAGAATGCCGATTTCCTGTTCGATTTTTTCGGGATTGTCGGCATACTTTTTCTGTATCTTTGCGATAAGTCTCGTTTTTTTATCTTCGAGCTTTTGATACTGCTTGTCGCGTCTGGTGGTTATTTTATCCATCTCGACTTTGTAAGTCGCGCGTTTTTCTTCATCGGTCAAAACTTTTTTTGCCATAATAAAATCTCCTTACGGATATATTTTAAGGGAAGTTCTCTTTCTTGTCAATTACTACTTTTGCCGGGAGTGTCCATGTACTCTGCCCCGACTTAGTGTCTGGGGGAGTAGTTGGGCGCTTCTTTCGTTATGGAAATATCGTGCGGGTGACTTTCGACGAGAGCGGCGTTGGTTATTTTAATAAACTCGGCGTCGGTTCTTAAAGCGTCTATCGTGCCTTTGCCGCAATATCCCATGCCCGAACGAATACCGCCGACCATCTGGAAGATTATTTCGGAAAGTTCTCCCTTGTAAGGAACTCTTCCTTCCACGCCTTCGGGTACGAACTTCGTGCTGTCTTCCTGGAAGTAACGGTCCTTGCTGCCCGCTTCCATTGCAGAGATACTGCCCATACCGCGGTAAACTTTGAAACTTCTGCCCTGATAGATTTCGAGTGCTCCGGGACTTTCTTTCGCGCCGGCAAGCAGGCTACCTACCATTACCGCGCTTGCTCCCGCTCCGATAGCTTTTACCATATCGCCCGAGAACTTTATTCCGCCGTCGGCTATTACGCGTTTGCCGAGCTTGTCGGCTTCTTCGGCGCAGTCCATTATTGCCGTTATTTGCGGGACCCCTATACCGGCTACTACTCTCGTAGTGCAGATAGAACCGGGTCCGATACCGACCTTAACCACGTCCGCACCCGCTTCCATTAAAGCGCGGGTAGCTCCGGCGGTAGCCACGTTGCCGGCGATTATGGGTAAGTCGGGAAAAGCTTCTCTTATCTTTTTTACCGAGTCTATAATCATCTGATTGTGACCGTGAGCGGTGTCGATAGCTATTATATCTACCTTAGCGTCGACGAGAGCTTGTACTCTGTCCATACAGTTTTTACCTACGCCGACAGCGGCTCCTGCGAGCAGTCTGCCGTTTTTGTCCTTTGCCGAACGGGGATACTGAATGGACTTTTCGATGTCCTTTATGGTGATAAGCCCTTTAAGACGGTATTGTTCGTCTACGATGGGAAGTTTTTCTATGCGGTGTCTGCCGAGAATTTTCTGCGCTTCTTCGAGCGTGGTTCCGACGGGGGCGGTGATAAGGTTATCTTTCGTCATAACTTCGCCTATCGGACGGTTAAAGTTCGTTTCGAAACGCAAATCGCGGTTGGTTAAGATGCCGACGAGTTTTCCGTTGCGGGTAATAGGCACGCCGCTTATCTTGTATCTGTGCATAAGTTCGAGCGCGTCGGTGACAAGATTTTCGGGAGAAAGGAAAAAAGGGTCGGTAATTACGCCGTGTTCGCTTCTTTTTACCTTGTCTACCTGTAAAGCTTGTTCTTCAATAGATAAATTTTTGTGAATTATGCCGAGTCCGCCTTCTCTCGCCATGGCGATAGCCATTCCCGATTCGGTAACGGTGTCCATAGCCGCGCTAAGAATAGGTATCTGCAAATTGATACCGGGTGCGAGATTGACGCTTAAATCAACGTCTTTGGGAACAACCGTGCTGTGTTGCGGGACGAGAAGAACGTCGTCGAACGTAAGTCCTTCTTTAAGAATTTTTGCCATAAAAGCTCCTGTAAATATTAGATTATTTACACTGTATTATATCGTAAAAAAAACTATTCTGTCAAGCGTTCAGTACACGGCGGCGGGGTTTGCAAAAAGCAGATTCGTTCGACGGAATTTCCGTTGTTTTGCGATTATTCGCAGAATTTTGCAAGCGGAAGATATTTATAATGTGAGCTATGGGAAGAAAAATTTTGATTACGGGCGGAAAAGGCGGGGTAGGAAAGACCGCTTTCACGGCGTCGATAGGGCGGTGCCTTGCTGCCGTCGGCAAAAAAACCGTGCTTGCGGACGGGGATATAGGGCTTAATAATCTCGACGTAGCCTTGAACGCCGAAGACAAAATTATTTACGACGTGGGCGACGTGGCGAGCGGAAAGGCTACGATAAGTCAGGCTCTTATAAAAATAGAACCTAACCTTTATCTTATGCCGAGCGTGACGGCGTGTTCTTCTTTCGTAACCGACGAAATTTTTCAGGAAATAATTGACGAACTCTCGGCGGAAACCGATTATGTCTTTATAGACTGTCCGGCGGGGGTGGAGCATAGCTTTTTACGGGCGGCGAAATGTACCGACGAGAGTATAATAGTGACCACGCCGCACCTGTCGGGAGTACGAGACGGATATAAAACGGCGAAAATTCTTGCGGGGTTAGGATATAAAAAACAATCGCTCGCGGTAAACAGGGTAAAATACGGCAACGTGGAAAAAAATCTTTCGTTAAGTCCCGAAGAAATAGCCGAAGCGATGCGGTTGGAACTTATCGGAATAATCCCCGAAAGCGGCAACGTTGACGTAAGCGGTATAGCCGATATAGCGTCGAAAAAAGACCCCGCCGCCGTGTCGTACCGAATGATAGCCGATTATCTTACCGGCAAAGGCAAAAAACTTTTCGACTATCGGAAAGACGGCAAATCGCTATATTCGTTTTTTTGCAGAATGAAGGATATTTTATGAGCGGAACAAACGACTATCTTAGATTAAAGAAAATATTAAATAACGACGATAGGGGTATCCCGAACGACGTTTTGGAGATACTCAAATCGGATATCAGGAAAATTTTCACCGAGTATTTCGAATCCGGCGGCAACGAACCGACTGTGTCGTACGAATATAATAAAGACGGCGGATATAAAATAACCGTCGCCTTTTCGGCGACGGCGGTCAAGCGAGTGACGGTGTTTAAGTAGATTTATGTAAAGTCGTCGAGAATATCGAACGTAGCGAAGTAATCGGCTATCGTTTCCGCGCGGCGAATAAGGCGGAACGAGCCGTCTTTTCTAAGAAGAATTTCCGCGCTGCGAAGTTTTCCGTTATAGTTGTACCCCATAGAAAAACCGTGCGCTCCCGTATCGTGGATAGCTAAAATATCGCCTGTTTCAAGTTCGGGCAAGGCTCTGTCCACGGCAAACTTATCGCTGTTTTCGCACAGAGACCCCACTACGTCGTAAACGTGGTCGCAGGGCTTATCTTCTTTTCCCAATACCGTTATATGATGATACGCTCCGTATATAGCCGGACGCATAAGGTGAGCGGCGCAGGCGTCCACCCCCGCGTACTCTTTATAGGTGTGTTTGAAGTGAATTACCGTGGTGATAAGGTGTCCGTAAGGGGCGAGCATGTATCTGCCCAACTCTGTAAAGATTTTTATTCCGTCGATACCTTTTTTCGTAAACTCTTCTTCGTAGGCTTTTTTTACGCCGTCGGCTATTGCGAAAATGTCGTTTTTTTCTCGGTCGGGGAGATAAGGTATACCTATTCCGCCGCTTAAATTGACGAAAGAAAATTTAGCTCCCGTTTCGTCGATAAGTTCTTTCACCGTGCGGAAAAGTATTCTCGATAGTTCCGGGTAATACTCGTTACCTAAGGTGTTGCTTGCAAGAAAAGCGTGGATACCGAATTCTTTCACTCCTTCGCTAATTAAAGTTTTCACCGCTTCGGTAAGCTGCGGACGTGTGAGTCCGTATTTTGCGTCGGCGGGGTTGCCCATAATTTTGTTGCCGATTTTGAAGTCGCCGCCGGGGTTGAAGCGGAGACAGATTTTTTCGGGAATACCCGCATGCTTTTTAAGGAAAGGTATGTGGGTTATGTCGTCGAGATTTATTATAGCGTTGAGTTTTTTTGCGTAAACGAACTCTTCCGCCGCAGTCTCGTTGCTCGAAAACATAATTTCGTCGCCGTAAAACCCGCATTTTTCCGCCATTATAAGTTCGGTAAGGGAAGAACAGTCCACGCCGCAACCGTGTTTTTTGAGAAGTTTAAGAATTTCCGGGTTAGGGGTGGCTTTCACCGCAAAATATTCCTTGAACCCTTTATTCCACGAAAAGGCGGAATACAGTTCGTCGGCGTTTTTTTCTATTCCGTCTTCGTCATAAACGTGGAAAGGCGTGGGATAAATTTTAGCTATTTCTTCGGCTTTTTCTTTGGTTATAAACGGTCGTTTCATTAGGTTCTCCTGAAAAGTCATTTTTTCGGCTCTCCGCCGATTGTTTACTCGTATTATATATTGTAGAAAAGTTTTTAGTCAAGGGCGAACGGCAGGAACGGTCGGTAAATATAAAGGAAATATAAATATAAAAAGGCAAATATAAATAAAATACGAATATAAAGGAAATGAAAAAATTAAATCGCAATAATTGACAACAGTTTTCGGGTATGATAATATAATGGCGTTGAGGGAGTAGTTTGCGCCCGTAACAAGGCGTGATAAGTCAACATCCTGATTGGCGTCGGCGACGAAAGGCTAATCTGGCTTATCTTTGTAAACAAGACTCAATGCAATTCGTAACGGTTTTGCATTGAGTCTTTTTGTTTGTAACGAAACCTTATTAAGGAAAATTATCCCCCGAAAAGGGGAAAAACAGATAACGGAGGTATCATGGAAGAAAAGTGGTTTTCCGATTCTGTCGAATCGGTCAAAGCAAAACTTAACGTACCCGACGGCGGAATAACTGCCGAAGAAGCGGGAAAAAGACTTGCCGAGTACGGAAAGAACCAACTTGCCGAAAAGAAGAAAAGAAACGCAATTTTACGGTTTCTTGACCAGTTTAAGGACGTAATGGTCATCATCCTTCTTTGCGCGGCGGCAGTAACTACGGTAGTGGCTCTTGTGGAAAAGAGTTATAGCGAGTTTATCGACGTAGGCATAATTTTGGCTATTGTCATTATAAACGCAATAATAGGCGTCGTGCAGGAATCGAAAGCCGAGCAGGCGTTGGAAGCTCTTAAAAATATGAGTAAACCTTTCGCTAAAGTACGACGCGGCGGAGAAATTTTGAAGGTAGAAAGCGCTTCTCTCGTACCGGGAGACACTGTTATTCTCGAAGCGGGCGACGTGGTTCCGGCTGACTTGCGACTTACCGATAGCCGTTCGCTTAAAATAGAAGAATCCGCTTTGACGGGAGAATCGTTGCCGAGCGAAAAGGACGCCTTTTGCGTTTGTAAAGAAGATGCCGGAATAGGCGACAGAAAGAATATGGCTTTTTCGACGTCGGTAGTCACCTACGGCAGGGGCGAAGGTGTGGTAATCGGCACAGGGATGAATACCGAAATGGGAAAAATCGCCGATATGCTTTCCGAAAGCGACGAAGAACTCACTCCCATACAGAAAAAACTCAACAAAACCGGCAAATTTATTTCCTTGGCGGTGATTATTATCGCAGCCGTTATTTTCGTGGTGACGGTACTTTCGAGTATCCCCGCAATGAAAAAAGACAATTCCATGATAGCCGACACCATAGTAGAAGCCTTTATGACGGCGGTAGCCATCGCGGTGGCGGCAATTCCCGAAGGACTTACGGCGGTAATCACTATTATAATGGCTATCGGCGTGCAGAGAATGAGTAAACGCAACGCCATAATTAAAAAACTCCCCGCAGTGGAAACGCTCGGCTCGACCGAAATAATATGTTCGGACAAGACGGGAACGCTCACCCTTAACAAGATGACGGTAAAAAAGACCTATTCTTTGGGCGAAGCGGGCGAAAAACGCTTGCTCGAATGTATGACTCTTTGTAACGACACCGTGCTTAAACGCGACGGCGATAAAGAAATGCTCATGGGCGACCCGACGGAAACCGCTCTCGTCGCTTACTACAACCTTACGGGCGACAGCGAAGAACTGAAAAAACTCAATCCGAGAGTGGACGAAGTTCCTTTCGACAGCGACAGAAAACTTATGACCACCGTCAACGCCACTCCCGACGGACGGATAGTCTATACTAAGGGCGCGCCCGATATGCTGATAGAAAAATGTTCTTACATTCTCGACGGCGACACTGTGAGAGAACTTACCGTCGAAGACAAAGAAACCGTTGCCGCGGAGAACTCCTGCTTTGCTTCCGACGCATTGAGAGTGCTTGCGTACGCATACAAAGTCGACGACGGAACGGAATATGAAAATAACCTTATCTTTATAGGACTTACCGGTATGATAGACCCGCCGAGAGAAGAAGTCAAGGCGGCGGTAGCCGTATGTAAGAAAGCGGGAATAACCGCCGTAATGATAACGGGCGACCACAGGGATACCGCTTACGCTATTGCGAAAGAACTTAATATCTGCGATAACGAGTCGCAGGTTATTACGGGGGCGGAACTTAACGCTATAAGCGACGAAGAACTCGCTAAAAACGTCGATAAATACAGAGTTTACGCAAGAGTAAGTCCCGAACATAAAGTTAAGATAGTAAAAGCGTGGAAGTCGCGCGGTAAGATAGTGGCTATGACGGGCGACGGCGTAAACGACGCTCCGAGTATAAAAGCCGCCGATATAGGCGTGGGTATGGGTATTACCGGTACCGACGTAACCAAGGGAGCTGCCGATATGGTTCTGGCAGACGACAATTTCGCGACGATAGTCGAAGCCGTTAAAGAAGGGCGTAAAATCTTCGACAATATGCAGAAGACGATACAATTTTTGTTAAGCGCGAATATCTGCGAAGTTCTTTGCCTGTTTATAGTAACCGTTCTGTTCTCCATTTTAGGTCAGGGTGCTGCCGACTCATTCCTGTATCCTATACAGATACTGTGGGTAAATCTCGTAACCGACAGCTTGCCCGCTCTCGCTCTCGGTATGGAAGAAGGTCGCGACGATATAATGAACAACCCTCCGAGAAAATCCGACGACAACCTTTTTGCCGGACATCTCGGTATAAACATCATTTATCAGGGAATTTTGCAGACGATAGTCGTTCTGGCAGTGTTCTTAGGCGCACAGTTCGGCAGTTGGGGACACGAAGTCGCCGCTTCGATGGCATTTATTACCCTGTGCCTTATACAGCTTTTCCATTGCTTCAACTCGAAATCCCTTACCGGCACCATATTCCATAAGGATATATTCAAGAACAGGTTTATGTTGCTTGCCTTCGGAATAGGTTGCGTCCTGACGGTGGGCGTTGCGGTGATACCCGGGCTTAACGAGGTGTTCCACGTCGTCGAACTTACTTGGGTAGAATGGCTCGTAGCCGTGGGTAGCTCCTTTGCCATTATTCCGCTCGTAGAAGCAGGCAAGGCGATAGAAAGATATATTCACAAAAAAAGAAACGCCGAAAAATAACCGTATTTTGCGGCTAACGTAAGGGGGATTATAAAAGAAGGTTTCGGCTTCGGTCTGAACCTTCTTTAATTTTTTCGAAAAATAGCAAAAAATGGAAAAAATTGAAAAACAGCGCGATATTTGTTGACAAACGCATAATTTTTTGTTGTAGTATAATGGAAGGAGACTTAGTCTCATAACGGGGCAAAAAGTCGAAAAAGGTAGGGTTATTGCCTTTCGGAAGAAATTGCGATGAGTAAAAAAATAAAAATAATATTGACTCTTGCATGCGTTGCGGCGGCGTTTATCGGCGTACTGCTGTATTTTTTACTGTCGGGCGAAGATAAACTCGAAAGGTACACCACCGTAAAAATAAACGGAGAAACGGTAAAGACGTTTTCGTCGGACGTCGGGGGAATATATCCCGGGCAGAAGGCCGAGTACGAGATTACCCTTGTCGGGGCGGAAGCGGATAATTTGTTCGTTACGCTCGATTTCAGGTGTAAAGAAGACGGCGAGTTAAAACAATTCGTCAAAGTAAAAATCACCGCCGGCGAAACTTCGATAGAAAAAACGCTTGCCGAACTTTTGTCGGACGACGAGATAGTTTCTCTTGGCAAGAACGTAAGGCAAATAACCATAGTTTATTCTATGGATCTCGACGTCGGCAACGAAGCGCAAGGGACTAACGTGGCGTTTTATATAGACCTTGTGGCAAAAAGGACGGAATAAAATACGAGGAATGGGAAACGCGAAATGAAAGGAAACAAAGAAAAAGAAACGGAAATCCGGACAAAAGACGCAAAAAAGATAACGAGAACCGTCTTTTCCGTTGTCGGCAACGTGCTTTTGCTCGTAATAATCGCCCTTGCCGTTTTTGTACTCGTAATTACGATCACCGCAAAAAAGGACAGTGACGGCGCGGCTACGGTATTCGGCAAACAATTGCGTTTCGTGCAGTCGAGTTCTATGGAAGCGTGCGACCAGACCGACATCTCTCAATACAAAATTAAGAGCATAAAGGTTAAGTCCTGCGTGTTTATCGACGTTATTCCCACCGACGCAAAAGAGAAAGAAGAGTGGTTAAAGGACGTAAAAGTGGGCGACGTACTTACTTTTAAGTACACGTATACGAAACAAGAAACAATAACTCACCGCGTGGTGAGCATAGAAGAAAAACCCAACGGCGGTTACGTAATAACCCTCGAAGGGGACAACAAGGCTGATAAAAACACCGTGGGTCAACAGATAATCGACACGTCGCTTACCACCAGTCCCAACTATATAATAGGTAAAGTCACGGGACAAAGTTATGTCCTCGGTTTGGTAGTCTACGCGTTGAAAACCCCCATCGGATTGGTTTGTTTTATAATCATACCGTGCATTATCATAATTGCCTTTCAGGTCATGCGGATAGTAAGGGCTGTCGGCGCGGACAGAAAAGAAAAATTTGCTGCGGAGCAAGCGAATTCGTCTAACGAAATCGAAGAACTGAAACGGCAAATCGCTTTATTGCAACAAACGCAATCCGCTGTTCCGACGGAAAAACCTGCGGAAGAACCCGAACGACAACAAGAACCGCCGGAAACGAACGAACGTAACGACCAAAACGAATAACGGATAAAATAATATAAAGGGCAAAAGATAAATCCAAAAGGAGCGAGACAGGGAAAGAAACATGTATACGATAATCATAATGTTTATAGGAGTCGTCCTTGTGATAGGGATATTCTGTGTGACCGTCGTTTGTCGCGACATAGTTCTGGAAGAGCGAGACCGCAGAAAACAACAGACGTCCGAAAAGGCGGCTGAAGACGCAACGCCCGACGCACCGTCCGAACAAGCGACGCCGATAGCGCCGATTGTCGAAGAAAGCGAAATCGTCGCGGCGGAAGCGGAAAACGACGTTAAGGACTCGAATGCGGTCGTGTTCGAGAGAGCTACGGAAACGCTGGAAGAAAAATATCTCGCGCTTACGCCCGAGCAAAAGAAATATTACGACACTATCGTCGCAAAAGCCGCAAGCGTAGAGGGAAGCAAATGCTTTAAGAATACCGCCTACGAAGAATACAAGGTGGGCAAGAACAGTATCGTTCGCCTTAAAATAAAACGCGGCGTAACGGTTTGTTATCTCACGATATCCAATCTCGAATTTAAGAATTACGTCAGCAACAACAAAGTTTCGGCAAAACAAGCCCCCGTCGTCATTAAAGTAATCGACGATGTGACTGTGAAGGCGGTACTCGACGGTATAGATATAGTCGAGGACGCGATAGATCAGGAAAAAACAGACAAAAAAAAGGAATTGAAAGAACGTCGTCGGCAACGCCGCGAAGCCGAAAAGGCGAAAGCCGCCGAAGCCGACAAGGCGAATGCGGAATAACGCAAGATATCGCGACAGCTTCGGGACGCGGAGCGAAAACGATAGATAAATAATACGAAGGACGAAGAAAAAATGGATGAAAGCAGAGTCAGGACGCTTCTTATGGCAAGTGTGACGATAATGCTGTGTATGGCACTGCTGGTATGCGGCACGTACGCGCTGTTCAGCGACGCGGTCGAATTGCCGACTCACTTGCAAGCGGGCACGCTGAAAGTCAGACTTATCCGAACCGAGCTGAAACAACGCAAAGTAAATGCGGACGGCTTGGTGCAGGAGGTCGAAAACGAAACGTTTGACGACGAGAAAGACTTCACGCATGCGACAAGAGACAACGTATTCGGACTGGAAGAAAACGAACTCGTCGCGCCGACTTCGGCGTATTCCGCTACAATGAAAGTCATTAACGACGGCGGCAACGTCGCTTTCGACTACGGAGTGTTTATAACTCTCGATATGGACGAAACGCAAACCGACGCAGAACTCGCCGAGCAAATAAAAATTACGGTAAAACAGCAGGACGGAACCGAAGAAATCAAACTTCTTTCCGATTGCGAGAATTATCGGGTAGCAATGGGACGCGTGCTTGTTACGGACGACCCCGACGCGCAGGAGACGTTTACCGTTACGGTGGAATTCGTCAATTACGTCGCCGCCGTCGACAACGACTACGCGCAGGGCAAGAAAGTCAGATTCGATTTATTCGTAATCGCCGTTCAAGCCACCGACCAAAACGCCTGACGAAAACGTTTAGCAAAGCGAAAACGAAAAAGCACGCTTTACTTAACTAATGAGTCGGTCCGCTTACGGGCTGCGGCGATACGCCGTAAAAAAACAACTACAATATAGCAAATACTAAAAAGGAGATATAAATTCAGATGACAAAAAACAGCAAAAGAAGCATCATCGTCTCGGCTGCGCTTGTTATTGCAATGTGCCTTAGCATAATGGCAGGCGGCACGTACGCATGGTTTACCGATACGGCAAGTACGTCTGTAAACAAGATAAAGTCCGGCAAGCTCGACGCAAGGCTTATGATGTTGACTCAGGACGCGGGCGAAACCGAGGCTAGTTGGAAAGACGCCGAGAACGCAACTCTTTATTTCAGAGACGCAAACGGCGGAACAGACATTCTTTGGGAGCCGGGTGCGTCGTTCGCCCTCGACAAAGTCAAAATCGTCAACAATGGCAATCTTGCGTTTAGGTATGAAGTTCAGATTAACGGCATACAAGGCGACGACAAGCTTCTCGAAGTAATTGACTTTACCTATAAAATCGGCGACGATGGCGAAGATACCGTGCTTGCCGATTGGAGCGGTATTCTATTGCCAACCGGTGCGAGCGACAGTAATCTTGCGTATAACACCGCAATAGCAGAAGGCGCAAAAGTCGGGGAAACCGAAGCAATCACGATTACCGGCACGATGAAGAAAGAAGCCGGCAACGACTATCAGAACCTTGAGCTTAACGGTATCGGCATTATCGTTTACGCTTATCAGTACACTTACGAGTACGACGGCACCGATAATCAGTACGACGCCAACACCCTTTTAAGCGTTACTACCGCCGCCGGGGTGACCACGTATTATGCGGATTTCGAAACCGCAATGGCTAGCGTAGCGGAAGGCAGCACGGTTACTTTCTGCCACTCGACGACGCAGCCTATGGTATATACGACTACTGCGGCAACCACGCTTAAAAACGTCACGTTCACGGCGCAGAAAGACGTTAAGATTAACGGCTTGAAACTTATATCCGAAAGTAATGAAAATAAACTTACTCTCGACACCGTGAAGTTTAGCAAAATCAACTTTACCGATCAGGTAGTTCTCGGTCAGGTTGAGACCGACAACGGCTTCTCGCAGTGCTCGAATATAACCTTCGATTACTGCACGTTTGATTTGTCCGGCAAGGCTCGGAAAGCAGCCATTTATCATAACGTGAATAATTTCGGTTTCACAAGCAAGACTGACGAAGAAAAAGCCGAAGCAGAGGCGAACAGTTATCTGAACAAATTGACCGTTACACATTGCACATTCAAAAACGCATATCAAGGTATTAACGTAAGTAAAGCGAGAGATTTAGACGTTGAAGATTGCACATTCAATGATCTTGAGGATTATGCGATTGAGATCGTGGATCTTGCAGGTGAAAATTGCGCTTTGAGACGGAATACGGCAGATAATATCGAAGGAATGTTAGAAATCAACACCGTCGGGAATAACTATACTACGACGAACACTGCGACAAAACTTACTTTGATTAAAAACATAGTTACCAACTATACTGTTTACAGAACTAAAGAAGATGATGGAAGTACGATAGATATATCCAAATATTATATATTCTATACAAACTATGATAACGTCAACTACAATTCGGATACCCAAACGAGTGCGTCGGGTTACGCTTGGCCCGGAATGGCAAACCTTGCCAACAAGGTTGACGGCAATGCTACAGACGTGTATTTCACGATAGCACACAGTCATCAGGAAACTATAGCTCAGCGCACATGGTAAAACAAGGAGTTCCTTGAGTAGTAAAATAATGATTTACTTTCGTCTTTTACGGCGGAAGGTACCCAACAACAGCGTAACAGCGGAATTTTCCGCATAATAAAAAAAGATGGCGGTTTGAGCAATCGAGCCGCCGTTTTTCGTTTTAGAAGCCATATAAAACGCAATAAATATAGCGTGCTAAAAGTCGTGAGAATTTTATCCCACGCTTTCGGTTTATATTTAAAGCCGAATTTTGTTACGTTTTATCGGGAATATAACTTTTATCGGTGAATTGTAAAAGCCGAGACTCAAACCGACGGCGAAGTATGGTATACCGTCGTAAAAGATGAGACCGCTACCGCTGCGACTGGCGATGGAAGTAGCGATACGTCTACTCCCGATACTACCGGCAGCAATTAACAATGTAGTCGTTACGTGCTTTCGATAGCGTAACAAAACGTCAAAACAATCATTGCCGTAAAATTATTAGACGGCTAACGTAAAACGACTAAGGGCTGTTAAGAAACGCAAGTTTTTTAGCAGCCTTTTGTCATGTCGAGCGTAGGGACGCGGTGACACTCTGCTTGTATCCTTTTGTGTATGTTAAACTCGTTAAACTGAACTTTGATTGCATTACAGGAGTAAATTTCCTTTACTTTATTTTCAAGTTTTGATAATATATTAGCCAAAGGGTGACCTGTGGCGGTTAACACTTCCGGGCTGAATAAGCCAAAGGGGGTGATAATATGTCTGATATTATTTATATTATCATTGTACTTATACTCGTGTATAGATTACTGTTTGACATAAAAAAATAACCGCCCTCTACCAAAGCTGCGATTATTTTTTATAACTAAAGATTTCGGTTAACCGTTATCGGTGTCACCCTTTTCCTATCTATATTATATGCTGTTTTTAATATGCTGTCAACAAATATTTTTAATTTTTAATCGTCGCATTGTTTTGTTTTGCTCCGAAGAGTGGAGTTGCGGTGTAAAGTCCTGTTGAGCTTGTCGAAACATCAGGGCGACAGCCGCATATCCTTATAAACTCGTGTAACGTTTATTTTTTTAATAGTATCGTGTGTGTAAAAATTACACATTTGTTTTCAATCCGATGTGTAATTTTTACTCAAAATACTTGTAAAATAATGAGTAAGTGGAAGGAAATCAAAGGTATGCGAAACAGAATTGTCCATGATTACGGCGTTGTCGATATGAGTGTTATTTACGATACAGTCAGCGTGGACATTCCTGAAATGCTTGAAATTTTGAAAAAAAGACGTAAAAAAATTCGCTAAACAGGCAAATCGATATTGACAACTATAAGATTATCGAGAAAAATAAAGTTTGACTTTATTTTTCTCGGAATTGTTATAAGGAGTTGTGCCGATGTATATTAAAAGACATCTTGAAAGCGAAGTATTAAAGCGGATAAAAATTTCTACGTGTCGAAAGTTTTCAAAAAACCAATCGAACCCGGTGTAATTCTGTGTATGAGCGACGAATTGATCCCATATAGCAGAAACGCTTGGTTCTGTCCTGTTTCGATTATATAAAAACATTTTTGATTTTATTTTCGCGACCTGTATCAACTTCACTCCGCTTGTATCCGTCACGCTCCGGAGTGGCATTCCTGTATTGACCTTATGACGATTTTGGTATATTATTAAAATGTAGAAATATATACCGACAAAATATACGGAGACGATATGACCTTAAAGCGATATACGAAAATATTTATATTTGCGGCGATATTTATTCTTGCGGCGGCGTTTATGATACCGTTTGCCACGGCAAGAGCGGAAGCGGCAGGTCGGGACGGGACGGTTTCGACGGAGTTATCGGGCGATGGGACGGAAAGCAGTCCGTATATTATAGGCTCGGCAGAAGATTTAGCGTATCTTGCCACAGCGGTAAACGGCGGTAACGACTTTTCGGACAAAGTTATATCCGTTACTGTTTCCGAAATAGACCTTAGCGGCTCTACATTTACTTCGATAGGGTATTTATATTACGACGAAGCGGCGACTACTCCCGACTTGAAACCGTTTAACGGCACGTTTAACGGTAACGGCGTAGTTATTAAAAATTTATCGCTGTCGGTGGACGAAGCGACGGGGATACCGTCACATTACGGATTGTTCGGATATATAGGACAGAGCGGGAAAGTCGCGGGCGTTAAGTTAGACACTGTGACCGCCGTCGTAAACGAAAACTCTTCTTCCGACGAACAATACTACTTCGGCGGAATTGCGGGGGTAAACGAAGGGACGATATCTTCGTGCAGCGTAAAAGACGCGACCGTCAGTAATTTCTATTACGTCGGCGGAATTTGCGGCGAGAACAGCGTAAGTTTGGACGGTGCTTCTTGCGGAACGATTACCGAATGTACCGTTTTTAATATAACCGCGACGGGTTGCGAAAGATTTGCGGGCGTGGCGGTAACGAATTACGGCAAGGTAGAAAAATGTTCCGCTACGGGCTCGTTCGGTTTCGACGGCGGCTCGTTCGGCGGAATAGTTTATAACAACTCTTCCGACGGAAGTTTTTCGGGCGAAATTTCTTATTCTCGTTTTTCGGGAACAATCGTCTGTTCGGCGGACGGTACAGCGGACATAGGGGGCATAGCCACGGAAAACAGCGGCAAAATAACCGCTTCCTACGTCAAGGCTACCTTTGTCGCGAGCGGAAACGTAGGCGGTATTACGGCAAGCAATTCGGGAGAAATAATTTCCTGCTACTTTTACGGCAGTATGGAAGGCGAAAACGTCGGCGGAATTGCCGGGTATAACAACGGAATCGTTACCGATTGCGCGGCGATAGGCAGCGGCGAATTTACCGCAACTTACGGCGCGGGCGGTATTGCCGCAAACAATTACGGAACGATAACAAACGTTTTTGTCAGCGCAGACATATCTTCGGACCAAACCGTGACGATAATAAACGCCGGTACCGTAAACGGTTATTACGACAAAGTCGGGTACGCCGGAGAGACGAGCGGGACGGGGTTTTCGGTGAACGACTTTACGACGGTAGCGTTGGGAGACGGGTTTTTGCCGACGGACGGATATTTTCCGCTTATAAAGGCAATTAACGATTATTCCACTTCGTTTTCGGACGAGATGAAAGAATGTTTTTCGATTTCAGACGTTGTTACGGTGACGGTAGGGAGCGAAACGTTTTATCAAAGGGGCGGTATGAAAACCGATTTGCCCGCGCCGTCGAAAGCAGGGTATACCTTTAACGGTTGGTCCGACGGAACTAATCTTTATAACGGAAAAAACAATTTCACGTCCGATATAGTCCTTACCGCCAAATATAAACTCAACGATATAGAATTTATTTCCGTAAGCGACAGCGTATCAAAAGTTTACGACGGTAATACGTATACCGTTACGGCGGAATTTAATTTTCCGCTTACGTTAAGTTATGAATGGTACCGTTTGGAAAACGGCGAAGACGGAACCTTTGAAAAGGTAGATAAATTTATCGGGAATGAAATCGGCATAAAGGACGTCGCAGACTCGGGGACGTACTATTGCCGAGCTTATTATACAGACGGCGAAGACGTGACCGAAGCGACGTCTAAAACGGTGAACGTATTTATTCTGAAGACTTCTTACGTCGGAATAACCTATCCTTACGCCGCCGGACAAACTTACCTCGACGGCGGCAAGTATTCGGGAAAAACTTTGTCGGAATACTCCTTGGCGAGCGGCTTTTCCTGGTACGACGGTTCGGCAGTGCCTACGGTCGATAAGACTTCTTATTCGGCAATTTACAACGCCGACCCCACCAACTATACCGATTTTGCAATCACGATTAACCTTACCTTACAAAAGGGCGATTATGTCGATATTGCTTACGATTATGGCGAAAATAAGTATATTTACGGCGGCAGATATTCTGAAAAAACTCTCGATTCGATAGAGCTTGCGGACGGCTTTCGATGGAAAGACGGCAGTATTGTGTTCGACGTGGGAGAACAAATTTATTCAGCGTACTACAATGCCGATTCTGCTAACTATAACGACTATCCGCTGACCCTTATAGTAAAGACCGATAAAGGCGTGTATTCGAACATAACCTATTCCGTACTTTACGGTCGGTATAAAGAAACGACAACCCTTGCCGATTATAAGCTTAACGACGGTTTTTATTGGGAAGACTCTTCCGTCGTGCCTACCGTTGCGGTCACGGAATACGACGCTTACTACAACGCCGACAAGGATAAGTACGAAGACTATAATCTTACGATAACGATAAACGTAAATTACGCCGTTTCGACGGTAAACCCTGTCGTCGTTATTCCCGAAAACGAACCGCTCTACGTCGGCGGCGATTTTCCGACGATAACGTTATCGGACGGGGATACCCCGGGAACGGTATCCTGGGACGAAGCTACCCTTGACGCAAACGTGACGGAGTATTACTGGACGTTCGTTCCGACCGACGAGAACTATTCTACCGTAAGAAGAGCGGTAACCCTTACGGTATATATAAAGTATCTCGTATCGGTGGAAGTAACTTCTTTACCGAAAAAAACGACGTATAATGCTTTGACGACTTTCGACAGAGACGGTATGGTAATCACCGCGACTTTCAGCGGCGGCAAGAAAGAAATCGTCGAAAACTTCGATTTAATCTATCCGACCGAAAGCGACAGGTTCGTGTTCGGCGACGAAAAAATCACCGTAAAATACGTTTACGAAGAGATAAGTAAGACTACGACCGTACCCGTTACGGTGGTTAAGAACGTCGTTTCAACGCCTGCCGACGGCAACGAATACCGTTACGACGGAAACGCGAAAAGAAGCCTTATGCAAAACACTGCTCTCTATACGGTAGAAAGCGACGAAGGAACTTTACCGGGTAAATATAACGTTAAGTTTATCCTTATCGACAAAAACAACTACGCTTTCGACGACGGCTCGTCCGAAGTTACGGCGGAGTGGATTATTTTGCCCGCTCTCGTGACCGTGCCGCAGATAGATAAAGAGTTCGTTTACAACGGGCAGGAGCAGTACAGCGGTATCCCCGACAGTTCTTATTACAAAATACTTAACGGACAGGCGAGAACCGACGCAGGAACGTACGAAATTACGTTAAGGCTCGTCGATTCCGACCTTTATAATTGGCTCGGATTGGACGGAGAAAAAGCCGCCGAAGATATAACGGTAAAGTGGACAATTAAAGTAAAATACGTTTCCGACCCCGAAATAATAACGGAAGAATACGTCTATAACGGTCAGTTTATCCGCTTTGCGTACAAGATTTACGACGGAACGGTAGCCGATTGCGACGGAGCGACTCATGCCGGCGAATACGACGTTACGTTCACGCTGAAAAATAAAAACTACGCTTGGAGTTACGACGAAGCGAGACCGACGAGAACTCTTAGTTTTACGATAAAGCCTAAGGCGGTAACAGTGCCGCCGATAGACGAAAAATTCGTTTATTCGGGAATAGAATATACACTTAACGTAGCCGACACCGACGAATACGCCGTGACAGACAAGACGGGAACGAATGCAGGAACGTACTTCGTTAAGTTCACGTTAAAAAGCGCAGATTACGCTTGGCAGGACGGAACTAAGGATACCAAGAGCGTGCAATGGAGTATCGCGCCTAAACCCGTCGCAAAGCCCGTAAAAAAAGAAGTAACTCTCGTCTACAACGGCGAATATACGGACTTACCGTTGACGGCTTCCGCCGACTGCGTGATAAGCGGAAACAGACAGCGTAACGCAGGGGATTACGTCGCGGTGGCGGCTCTTCGGGATAAAAACAATTTTATGTGGAGCGACGAAACCACCGACGATATAAACATAAAATGGTCGATAGCGAAAAAGGAAATAGATTTGCCGATGACCACGGGCAATTACGTTTATACGGGCGAAACGCTGACTGCAAGCCTTAACGTAAGCGAAGTAAACGTCGTCGGTAACGCGGGAATAAACGCGGGAAGATACGAAATGATCGTGTCGCTTCTCGACGAAAATAACTATGTCTGGAAAGGCGGCTCGTCCGAACCGAAAACCGTTCAGTGGCAGATAGCGAAAATGAAAATAGAAAAGCCGCAAAAAATAGCCGACGGAACGTATAACGGGCTGGAACAGACCGCACGCATAAGCGGCGGAAAGTACCTTACTCTCGGCGGAAACGTCGCTAAAAACGCAGGTAAATACATTGTGACGGTGGTTCTTACCGACAAAAATAACTGCGAATGGACGGACGGAAGCACTACCGATATTACGCTCGAATGGGTAATTAACAAAGCAGAAATAGCTATCCCGAAAGAGAGTTCCGCCCTTATTTACAGCGGAGCGGAGCAGAAAGCCAATATAGCGGAAACGAGTTTATACACCCTTAGCGGCAACTTCGCCACTGCGGACGGAGAATACGAAGCCACGGCAACTCTCGTCGACGCAAACAACTATAAGTTCGTCGGAACGGAAGAAACAAAGGTTAAGATTAAATTCCACGTTTACGTCGTAAAAATAAGCGTAGACGGTTCGGAAACGCAAATCGACTACGTGTCGGGAACGGCTCTTCCCGTGCCGACGAAAGAGGGCTACAACTTCGCAGGGTGGTATTTGGATAGCGAATGTAAGACCGAAAGGATAGAGAGTATCGCAGACCTTACTTCCGATACCGTTCTGTACGCCAAGTGGGTAAAAGACGGTACGCCCGACGTAAACCCCGACGCCGGCGAAAAGAAATCGTCCGGACTATCGGTAAAAGCCATCGCAGGTATAGCCGTAGGCGGTGTGTGCGGTCTTGTCGCCATAGCGTTGATAGTTTACGTAGCGACCCGTCCAAAGTCCAACAGGTTCAGAGATTAAGTGCAAATGCCGACAAATAGAAAAGGATAACGGAAAAATCCGTTACCCTTTTTTGTATAGTGCGGGGGTGCTTGCTGTTAATTTAAACCGAGTCTTTCGTTTAAATCGTCCAAGTCCACTGCCCATAAATTACTTGCTACTCTTCCCGACACTTCCGAAACAAATCGGTCAGCCATTTCGTTCCTTTCTTTATCGGGGTAATCGTAAGTTTTATCGTATCCGTTTTCGTCAACCATCATAGTTTCCCAATCAAAAGCTATCGACGTAAATTCATCTATCATATCTGCGTCGATTTTTGTTGTAACGTTACATTCTTTTAACAAATATTTCTTTATAAACTCTACCGCTTCGTCCGAAAGTTTAAAAAGTTTTACTTCCTTATTTCTTTTTCTAAAACACATAAATATACTCCTATTTAAAATTTTTGTATGCTTGTTTCCTTGCGCTCGGCGTATCGTGAAACTTGTTTATGCTTTTAACAACGTTAGTTTTATTGACAATATGCGTTAAAGTTCTGTTCTTGTCATTTACTCTGTCGTATTGTCTTGTTCCGTCTTTATGGGAATAAACTTTTGAGTTCTTACTCTTTTTACCCAAAAGATTTACGACCATATCTTTTTTCTTTAAGTCTCTCGAACTGTCTACAATTCTGTTCTGAGCGTGTGAAGAAACTTCATATTTGCCGATGCGAACATGTTCCGCATTTTCTTTTTTCATTGATTTTTTTGGTTTCAAAAACCATTTTAGTATACTCATAGTATCACCTGCCTTAAAATTAGTCAAGATAACAGCTAGCATTTTTACCTTGCAAATATATTGTAACAGCAATAAAGTGTGATTTCAACAATAATCGTGTCTACCCTGTTAGCGTATACAGGGTAGACAATTTAATAGGTAATTACGGTATTTTGTTGATTTTTGGGTAGACACGTTGTATAATACATGCAAAGGAGTTTCGTAATGATTGACAAAATTAAAGTTAAAGTATCGTCTTTCGTCGCTAATATTTTGGAGAATGACGCAATGCGTTTTGGGTTTATAAAAAACGATAAGCCTAATAAGAATGCCCTACTGAATAAGCTAATTCCTACGCTTGTAGAAGTCAGGAAGGCAAGACGAGAAGAAATAGAAAACATATTGAAAAACGAATATTGCCGTGAAGACGTCGGTAACAACGTTTATAATATTGTAAATACTGTTATTGACAGAGTATATTTTAGCGATGCGGAACTGAACGTATTGGACGAAAATATATGGATACGACCGTCGAAAGAAACTCTATCTGTATATGACGAAATAGAAACGAGCGAAACACGCATAACCTTACAAGAAATATCCGTGTATATCAGGGGCTTGCTCAACGAGTATTCGCGTTTTCCGCAGTATAAGCGGGAAATGCTGACTTTCGACAAAGAGTTAGATATGTTCGATACGGCTTGTTATACTCATAACATAGTACATTTCAGAGATAAAGAAACTAACAAAAGACATAAAGCGTTTGCTTTTAATTATTGTTACGGTTATTTGTATGAACAAACAAATTATTGCGTTATATACGATATTAACGAAAATAAAATCAGAGCTATTCCTTTATACGACATACAGGATATATACTTGATAAAACAAAAATATAAACCAAGTGAAAAACAGATAGAGTTATTGCAAAAATATATGGACGACTGTAATTTTGATGAAGAAATAAGCGTGGGGGAAACGGAAAATGTTTTTTAATAAAGAAAAGAAGAAAAGTAGTTTTGTAAAAGCAAAAACGCCCGAAGCGAGAAAGAAACAGAAACTAGCAATAGCTTCCTATTATGCTAAAAAGAAAAATCAACCGAAGAAAAAAGGAAAATAAAATATCCGCAACAAATTTTGTTGCGGATATTTTTTATATGATAAATTCGGCAATAGAATTTTTATTTTTAAACCATTGACAAAAGGGCGATAGGGGAATATACTGTATATATCAAATATGTACAGTTGGAGGCAAAAATTGTTAAAGGTAGAAGGTCTTACGAAAGTCTATCCGAAGTTCAAGTTGGACGGCGTAAGTTTTGAGTTGCCGTCGGGGTATATTATGGGCTTTATCGGGGCGAACGGAGCGGGTAAATCCACTACGCTTAAAAGCATTATGAACATAGTGTGTCCCGACGACGGAACGGTGGAAATATTCGGCAAGGATATGAAGACGAAAGAGACCGAAATAAAGCAGGAAACAGGTTTTCTTATGGGTGCGGTCAACTGTTATCAGCTCGTGAAAATATCCAAGTTTTTGGACGTAACGAAGAGTTTTTATAACGAGTGGCAGGACGACGAGTGCGAAAAATATCTCAAAAAATTCGATATAGACAAAGAAAAACGCATTAAAGAATTGTCTCAGGGAATGAAAGTTAAGTTGGGTCTGGCGGTAGCGTTAAGCCACAAGGCGAAACTTTTTATTTCTCGACGAACCTACGAGCGGACTCGACCCGGTAGCGCGCGACGAGATACTCGATATCCTTTGCGACCTTGTGGCGGACGGGGATAAAAGCGTGCTGTTTTCCACGCACATAACGAGCGACCTTGAGAAATGCGCCGACTACATATTGTTTATAAAAAACGGGTTAATTGTAGCCAATGATACAAAAGACGGACTTTTAGATAGCTACGTAATTTTACGCGGCGGGGCGGGCGAAGCTGAAAAGGTAGCGGACAGAGCTATCGGTATGAAGCGTAACAAATATAATTTTTCCGCGTTGGTACGGGCTTGCGACGTTATTGACGACGATAAAAATTTCGCGACGGACAGACCGACGCTCGAAGATATTATGGTGTACTACGGGAGGGCGGAAGACAATGATTAAGTTGTTAAAAAAAGAGATAAGATTATCGTATTTGCCGATAGTGTGGTTTTTCCCGTTTTTGTCCTGTTTGTTGCTTATTCCGAATTACCCTTATTGCGTGGGGGTAAGCTACGGACTGCTTAGCCTTTTTATTAACTTCAACTACGCTTCCGAAAACAGAGATTTGGAATACACGGCGGGCTTGCCCATTCCGCGTAAGGATATAGTCAAGGCTAAGTTAATAAGCGGTGTGTTTATAGAAGCTATGCAGATAGCGGTCGGAGTAATATGCGGACTTATAGCTTCGTTCGTTTTGTGGGGTGAAAACGCCGTCGGAATAGACGCCAACGCCGCGTACTTCGGGTTCGTGTTTTCAGGGTTCGCGTTGTTTAATATAATCTTCTTCCCCACGTATTTCGGCAGGGGTTGCAAGACGGGACTGAGTATGATTATCGCTACCGTCTCTTACGCCGCATTCGTCACCGTCACCGAGGCGATAGTAGGGTTCGTGCCGTCGGTTCATAACGCGTTGGACGGGTTCGACGGTAATTTTATCGGAGTAAGGATAGCCGTTCTTATAGTCGGTATCGTACTTTACGCTGCGAGCGTAGCGGGTTCGTATTTTATTTCGGCAGGTAAGTTCGAGAAGGTGAGCTTATGATAAAATTAGTCGTAAGCAGCTCTGTCGGCACGCCCGCATACACTCAGCTGTACGAACAGATAATAGCGCAGATAATAAGGGGAGATATTCTTCCCGATACCTGTCTGCCGTCGATAAGGGGCGTTGCTAACGAACTGAAAATAAGCGTAATTACGGTTAAGTCTGCGTACGATTTACTCGAAAAGGACGGGTATATTTATACCGTTCGGGGCAAGGGGTGTTTCGTAAAAGGGATAGAAGACGCCGAAAAAGAAAAGACGAGATTAGCCGAAAAAAGGCTTCGGGAAGACTTAAAATACTACGCCGATATAGGAATGACGAAAAAGGAATTTATTTCCGTCGCGGAAAAAATTTATCCCGAAAGATAGCGATTCGCTATAACGGAAGTCGCATTTTTGTATAGTTTTAAGAAAAAAGTAAAAAATCTGTCCTAAATCGGCAGGTTTTTCGTTTTTTGCGGGGCGAAAGCAGTTGAAAAGCAGCGTAGATAAATTTTAATTTTTTATCTTGAAATATTTTTTATATTATTATATAATATCCGTAAGACGAATAGAAAGGGTGGAGTCTGCCCTTTTTTGAATACAAGGTCGAATAGGAGACGCTATTTTATGAGAGGTGCTTATAAATCGGGACAAAGACGGGTGCTTGTCGGCTCCGGTTATAAAATCGCCATAGGAGTGGTCATCGCAATGACGGTGGCGCTCGTTATGGTTCTGCTTGCTTTTCTTCCCGCCACGGAAGATACGATTACCGTCGAAAGGCGGATAGTCAGTATCGAGAACGAGAGCGGGGATATCGGCGTCAACGTTAATCCTTCCGCTATATTCGTTAAGGTTACTTATTCCGACGGCACGAGCGAATCCGTCCCCCTTTCAGGCACCGTTTACGAGGGACTCGATTTGTCGGTAGTCGGCAGTAACAACGTCGCTCTTTCCTACGGCGGGTTCGAGCAGACCGTCTCCTTTAACGTCAAGAACGTGGACTGCGTGGTAAGATACGAAGGTTCGGTAGGCGGAAGCATACAGGGCGAACAAGTTCAGTACGTACCTAACGGCGGCTCGGCGGACACCGTAATAGCCGTGCCGGAAACGGGTTACGTTTTTGTAAAGTGGAACGACGGCTATCCGCTCGCCGCCCGTAAAGACACGGGAATTACCGAAAGCAAAACTTTTGCGGCGATTTTCGAAAAAGCAAAATATACCGTGAGGTTTTATTATTACAACGGCACCGTGGCGAGCGAAGAAAAAGTTCAGTTCGGCAGCGGCGCGACCAAAGCTCCCGTGTACGGAGCAGACCTGGGTATGGAAAGATACGGATACACTTTCGTATCGTGGGTTCCGTCCGATTTCACTTCGGTGGACAGAGATATGGTTATTCGCCCCGAATACGTCAAGACGGCGACCGACGTCATTTTGACCGTGCCTGCCGACATATACGGCAACGAGATGGGAACCACCGATTTAAGGGAAGAAGGCTACTACGCCCACGATAAATTAGCGACGATAGTCGCCACTCCCTACAACTCCCGCGTGTTTTCCCGTTGGATAATAACGGGTACCGACGGAGTGGATTACAACGTGGGACGAGAAGAAACGCAGAGTATCCCCGTCGGTATCGCCGGACAGACCGTAACGTTTACTTCCACCAAGTCGGGCAACACCGCCGAAGATTATCAATTAAGCTTTACGCCGAACGCCGACATAAGTCAGATTAAAATTCAGGCGATTTTCGCTTATAGCGAACTTGACGTAACTTTCGTCAACTATCAGAAGACCGACAACAACAGCGTCGAATGCGTCGTGACGGGAGTAAAAAGCGACAAACCGTTATCTTACGTCACCGACAATCTTTACCCCGACACCGACGGACTGCCAAAACCCGCCGACGTGAACGGAATGGAATTCGTAGGTTGGTACGAAGCGGGCGACGTCACGCAGACAATTATAGACAAAACCGCTTCTTTCGAACAGCCCACTACTCTCGTGGCTAAATGGAAGCGGAAACAATATTCGTTAAGGTTTATCTTCCGCGACCCGTCGGGAACGAACGACTCTTTGTGGCACGAAACGGTAGTGACCTATCAGGACTCTTTCGCAAGCGGCAGTAACGGCGGACTTCCCGAAACTAACCCGACCTCGGACAATTACGTTTTCGTAGGGTGGATAGACGCTCTTACGGGAGCGACCGTGGACGACAAAACCAAACTTCGTTACGACGGAGCTTATTCCCGAAACGACGATTTCGCGAACGGCATAGTAAGGTTTATTCCCGTGTGGGAACCTATCCGCCATCGTTTGTATATATCCCTTACGGGGGGCGCGGGCAAGGCTCAGCTTATAATCGACCCCGGCAAGATAGACTCCGACGGCAACTTGCTCGAAACCACGGAAGAAGTCAACGGCGAAACGGTAATTTACGAAAACAGAAAGTATAAACTTAAAGTTCTGGCGGACGAAGGGTACGAACTCGTATCTTCCACGTGGGGATACAACGGTAGTCTTACTTCGTCTAAATCCTATCTTCCCGGCACGGACAACGTCGAATTCGACCTGTTTATTACGAGCGATAACGTAATTACGGTGAATTTGCAGATTAAGGAGATAAAAATTTCGGTAACGAACGGCGACGGGTATTATGCTGGACTTATAGAATTTAACGGAGCTACTTATCAGGACGGAACGGAAACCTTTACATTAAATTACAATTCGGGCGCGACTATGAAGATAGTCAGCAACAACAGCGTCTATTCCATAAAAGACGTTTTGGTAGACGGCGTAAGCGTAGGGTACGCTTTCGGCGACGACACGTTGGAATACACTTTGGTTTTACCCGGACTTAAAAATTCTTGTTCGATAGAAATAAAATACAACACGAGAAAGTATAACGTCTGGGCGGACAAGACCGACGGCGGCGTGATTTACATTGCCGACTTGTTCGACTTAAATAACGAAAGCGTGTTCGACGGAGCTTCTTTGCAGGAATACGCCTACGGCGAAAAACTGTATTTAAGAATAAAAGCCGACGAAGACGGCAGCGTAAGGAACGTTATTTCTTCCGTCAGAATAAACGGCGTGGTCTGCGACTTGTATACTCCGTCGGTTAACGACGTACGGTTTGCCAACTGGTTTATTAACGCCGAAGAGTACGGCGTGAAAATTCAGCTTATCAACGGTTCTTACTATTACGTTTACGGCGAAGTTGACGGGTACGTTTATTGTGAGTCTATAGCGGACGCTTCTTCCGTCGTGTTCAAAAAGAGAACTGCTAGCGAAGAAACGGTTTACGACACCCTAAACAAAGCCGACAACGCAAGTTTGTATTCTTCTATCTATTCCGCCCTTAAAGTAGCGGAAAAGAAAGTCACCGACACCACTATACGGAGAGACACGCGTATCACTTCGATAGATTTACTTATCGACGTAACCAAAAACTTTAATGTAAGCGCAACCTTCCGTCCGATAGAATATACCGTTTCTGCGGAAAGTTACGGCGACGGCGAAGCGGAAGTAAGCTCTTCCGTAGTGTCGTTCAACGGTTCTTCACGCATTACCGCTAAACCCGCCGCCGGATATTACGTAAGCGGATACACCGTAAACGGCGGCACCTTTACCGTTGCGGAAACGGGCAAGAAAGGCGAAGACTTTTCGTTGGAATTAAACGGTATCGACGAAGACAAGACGGTAGCGTTTAAGTTTGAAGAAATTAAATATAAAGTCACTTTCGAAAACGTGGACGCTGCAATCGGCAACGTGTACGTGGACGGAGAACTTCTCAACAACTCCGTTTCGCTCGAATACGCTTATCACTCTTCCGTTAAGGTTACGATAAGATTGGACGGCGCGGACGACAGCCACCGCATTTCGGGAATAGTAGTAGATAAAAACGGCGTCAAAAGGGAAGAAACCGTTCACTTTAACATGACGGAATACGTTCTTACCGAAAGCGACGTCACGACCAGCCTTTCCGTAAAGATTTATCTTGAGGACAAAATCGCCGACGCTACGGAAAACTATTACACCGTAGATATTGCGGGCAGCGTCCTTATAGAAGCCACCGTTTCGGCAGAATTCCTGTCGGCAAGGTTCGACGAAAGCAACGAAATTCTCGTCAAAGCCGATTACGGTTACAGAATAAAGGATATTACGGTAAGAACGCAGAATTCCGACAAAGTTTTGTCGCCTTCGGTCACTTCAGCGGCGACGGGACTTAAAGAATACCCGTTCTCTATCCCCGCGGGTACGTTTGCGGAAGGCGATATAGTCGTGATTTCTGTAAACACAACTCCCGAAAGTTATTCCCTTACCACGTCTTACGAAGGGGAAGGCAGCGTGTCCGGCGGAAAAGACCTCGTCTATTTCGGCTCGGAAGAACTTGTCGACGTGGCGGCTAATCAATATTGTTACGTCAAAGCGGTGTATATAAACGGCGAAGAAATTTCTTTCCGTTCTTCCAATTGGAGTTCTTTTACCACCGACGGCTCTACGGGCAGATACGTAAGCGGTACTCTTTCCTACATGCCGGAACGCGATATGGACGTAAAGGTTGTGTTCGCCCGCAACACCTACAAGATGACGGTGGACGCGAGCAGCGTGAACGGTTCTACCACGTTAAGCGTGTCGAAAAACGACGAAAACGGCGACTTATTGACCGAAGTATCGGGAATAACCGACGGTTCTAAGTCGGAATACGTTCCGCACGGCTGGTTCGTTTCGGTAAATATGAGCGCATACACGGGATATCACGTTTCCGCATTGTATATTAACGACGTCAAGGTGGAATTACAGTTCGCTACGAGCGACGAGAACGCGCATAAATCGGCTACTTACGTTTATAAAGGCGAGCTTATCGAAAATAAACGAGTCGGCGCGACGGGCAGAATAAACGTCAAAGTCGAATACGAAATCAACAAATACGGTTTTACCTACTCGATAAACAACGTGTCCAAAAACTTCTCTTCCGACGCTTTCTGCGGAACGGTATCGTCGTCTTTCGTCGCCGACGGAAACCGTTATTACGGAATAGAACACGGCGGGAACTTCGCTTTCACCGTGACTCCGTCGGTCGCCAACGGATATTACCTTAAACAAATCCGTATGCTCTATAAGTCGGCTTACGACAGTTCGGTCAAGGAAATAATACACGTTCCCGGCGACGCGGCTCTGTCCGACGTGACTATATCGGGCGGCACTATATGGTTTAACCGCTTTACCGAAACGAGCGACGGACTCACTGCGGATATAGAACTTATAGAAGTCACTTTCGACAGAAATTTATACGAAGTAGACTTAGTACAGCTGAGCGCGGCGTACACGGGAGAGATGGATATAGTATTCAGCCACGGCAACGCCGACGTGTACTATATAGTAATACCCGACAGCGACGGAAATAAATATTTCTATCGCAACGGAACGTTCTTTACTTACGAAAACGGCGGTTATTCGGATACGGGAATAAAACTTGTCAACAGAGCTGGCAAATACGTCTATACCGACGGCAGTAAAGATTATACTATGTTGATAGAACACGGTTTACGCTATTCCGTGTACGTTACTCCCGAAATAGGTTATGAGAGAGTAGCCTTTACGTTAAACGGCGAAGACGCTCTTACGAGAGTAAACGACAACAGATATTCCACCAACGTGGACAGAAACCTTACCATAACCACACGTTTTAGAGTGCTTACCTACGACGTAAACTTCGGAATTACCGTCCACGACAAGGAGCGTACGGGTAAAATTCCCGCTACGGAAATAACCGCTTACGCCGAGATCTATATAAGAGTGATAAGCGGAGATATTTACTATCTCAACTACGACCCCGTCACGGGCAGAGACGAATGGTTCGGACTCGAATACGGAAAGGAAGGAGTGACTATTTCCGCTGCCGGCGGCGTGGGATACAAATTGGGGTACGGAGCGAGAATACAGTTTATTATGGTACCCAAATTCGATACGAATGGATATGAATTGTCTTCGTTCGTACTTGAAGACACCGATATTACCGACAGAGTGAGAGTGATAAGAACCGCCGTTCCGTCGTCGACGGAAGAGATAAAGGTCCTTTGCTACGGCGGAGCCGATACGGACGCAGGGTATCTTGTGGTAAGCGATCTCGAAGCGAGAAGCGTGTTCGATATCACGAGATACAATATCTATACGGAAGTAGTTTACTCCGACGGAGTCGTGGGAGAAACGATAAACTATTTGAGAGAAGAATCGGGATTTACGATAGCGTGGGGCGATTACGCCGAAGTCAGAGTAAATATCGGCGACGGATTTATATTGAAGAACATAAGAGTTAATCGCGGCGGAAAAGAAAACGACGTCAATCTTATCGACAGCGCGGACAACGACGCCTACGACGAACAGATGTACTACAACAAGCGTAACGTAAACACCAACGAATACAGGGACGTTTTGTACGTGCGTAAAGTGACGACCGACGTTTATCTTACCGCAACGGTGGAAAGAAACGAGTACGAAGTAAGGTTCAAGATTAACGACAAGGACAAACTTTACGAAATAAGCACCGTCTTTAACGAGCATCATGCGGGGTACCCGGCATTGGAAGATTCGAGCAACGGTTCGGCAGGAATGTGGGAAGAAAACGAGGACGAACCTTCTTACTACACAATTAAGGCTTGGCATTACGACGAACTTACCGTAACGGTAAGCCCGAAAAACGGTTACGCCATTCTGCCGATAAGCGACGGAATACGAGCCGAATACAAGGCTGTCGTGAGAGCCGTCCGCTACAACGAAGCCACGAAAGAATGGGAATATATGCGCGACAACGCCGGTAATCTCATTTATACCGAACTTAGTTTCGGCACGTTGGACGGAGATATAAGACAGTTTACGTTCCACTCGGCTACGAGTCCCGTTGCCGCAACGTATATAGCGAGTTCGGTCGAGATAGAAATAAACATAGACGTCAAGACTTACGAAACTTCCACTTCGATAGGGTATATCGACGCGGTGGGTAAGGACAACAAGAGCAACACCACCGTAGTATGGAATATCTTCGACGGCAAGAACAAAGCCGACCCGTCCGTTACGTTAGGACTAACCGTAGACGACAGCAGTATGTCGAGAGTAGTCAATCATCACGGCAAGATAAGATACGAATTTACCGCGCAGGAAGGATACCGTCTTAACGGAATTACCGTTAACGGCGTAAACTACCGCAATCTGGAAACCACGGGAAGATATTCTTCCGATTCCGAAGGGGAAAGGGTTACGTTCTCGTCCGACAATTACGAATACACCGTAGTCCGTCGTCTGGACGAAGAAAAGAAGCGGGTATATTACTACTCCATATCTTTCAATATAGACGACGCTCTTATTAAAGGCGCATACAACGTGCCGCAGACCGCTATCGAAGTTTATATCGAGATAGCTCCGATAAAATACGAAATAAAGACTTACATAAACGGCAAATATTACGAAAACGCCTTGCAAGGCACGATGAAAGGTTCTTCCGACGGCAAGACCGTCACCGTTTACAGCCCCGCCACGGTGGAACACTTCAACACGTTCTCGGTTTCTCCGTCGTTGTTTGAAGGGTATACGGTTGAGTCGCTTACCGTAAAGACGGGCAAAACCGACGATAACGTAGCCGACCTTGACGCTACGGAATATTCCGTCGGCACACCCAATTCGAGCAAGAATTATTCTGCGTCCTATGCCTTTATCTCCAACGTCAATTTGTTTAACGGCAGACAGACTATCTACTTGTTCTACACGACGAAAATAGTGTCTTACAAAGTTAAAGCCGACGCTTACGCTTACAGTAAAAACGACGGCGTGGTTAAGAAAGACGAGTCAGGGCAAATTACCGAAGACAGTGCGGGATATATCGACTACGATACCGCAATAGGCAAAGTATCCGCATACGTCACCACCGGCGGCGACAGAAAAGAATTCGTAAACGGCGAGTATTACGAGTACTTCTCGGAAGTAATGATAGAAGCGTACGCCAACGACGGTTACGTCATGTACGAAACGGCGGAAATCGTCGACGGCGCGGAAGTTGCCGTAAGTAACGGCGTCCGTGGAATAACTTACTATTCCGAAGAGTCGGGCGGCAAAACCAAGTACGTGATAAGATACGTCGTAGACGGTTACGGCGACAGACAGTTCAAGATAATCTTCAAGCAGAAGACCACCGTCACGGTAAACGTTCTTAATCCGTACAAGTACACGCAAGGTACTGCGATAGGAGCGATAGATTATTACTCTTACGTGAGCCTCACCGCAAAACAAAACGGCGCAGACGTTCCTAACAGCAACGCAAACGGCAACGAAGTCTGCGACAAGTACGTGTTTGAAGTTCTCGTCGGCAACTACGTAGCCCTTATATATAAGGATAAAGACCAAAAGAGCGGACAGGGCGCTTACGAGTTCTGCACTTATTCCGCCGATACCGACAGGTATACTCCCGTAGCGTTAAGTACGAATTCGTCCTATCCCGACGGACTCGGTAAGATTATCGACGGCGAAACGGAACTGTACCTAATAAACAACGTTTATTCGCGAATAACTTTCGAGAAAGAAACTTTCGGCGCGACAGACGGAGCGAGCGGCGGTACGGTTTATTTCAACGGTTCGGGCACAGAACCCGCCGACGGAAAACTCTATACTTCCGCCACCACGATAAACTCTATCGTGACCATTACGGTAAAGCCATACGAAAATTACGTTTTCAGCAATCTTTACGTTCGTCAACGCGACGTAGCGAAGAGCCGCTCGGAAGGAAAAATAATATATAAGGAAGGTTCCGACGAATGGCTCGTTTACGACGACGGATTCGACTCAAAGGACAGCAACGGCTTTATTGTTTCGAGCCGCAAGGACGTCTCGGGCAACACGATTTATACCGTTAAGATGCGCGGGGATATGGAACTCAGGTTCGAATTCTACCGCGTGTACGACGTAGTGTTCGGAGCACATTATTCCGATAAAGGAACTACCTACGGCGACGTCGATTCCGCCGATTCGATAGTTACACTTTCGGACGTAACCTATAACGATTATGGCGAAGCGTACTCGAAAGAATCCGCCAACGCAGGCAAGTATTTCGTTCAGTACGGTTCGAGCTTTACGCTTACCGCTCCCGCCGCCCCCGAAAATTACGTTTTCGTAGGTTGGTATCTTAACGACAGCAACACTTACGTTTATCTCGACAGGTTGTTGCCGACGACCGACTATCTTAAACGACAGTTTATAATAAATTCCGCATTGGAAGGACTTATCGTGGACGGATACGAAGCGACGGGACTTACCTTTATAGCGGTGTATCAGCCGGTAATAAACGTGGCGGTAATTAACGAAACTTACTATTACGACAATTCGCATTGGAACAGCTGGCAGAGCGGCTTCCTGCGTACCGAATATTACAACTTCAGCGGAACGGAGATTGCCGATACCGTGACTAAAGGCTTCGTCCAAAACTCTAAGAGCGTGGCGTTGTCCGACCTTACTTACGATAGTTTAGCTGCGAAAGCGGGTGGGGATAACGGCTGGAACCTTGCCGCAAATTCGGGCGCGGACGACGACAAGCAGGTTTACAGCGCGATGAGTTTGTTTAAGGTTCTTTATCAGTCGATAACTAATTACGACCTTGTCGGCAACAACTGGACGGACGGTTACGTTACGTTCAAGATGGAGAGTTTGCCGTCGAGCGTAAAGCATCTCGGGTGGCAGTACTATAACTGGAACACGCATGCGTACGAAGATATAGAATACCGGTACGAAGACGAGGACTACGGAATAGACCCGAACACGGGAAGCTATACGATAGTCAACAACACGTTCGAAGAGTACAAATTCAAGTTGGGTTATTTGTTCTCGGGAGAAATGCCCTATGCTGTGAGCGCGGGCGACGAAAACAACAGCGACTTCTCGAGACCGCTTATAGTAAGACCGAGTTTACATAAAGTCGTAGGGTTGGAGCTTACGCAGAAAGCCTATATTAAGGAATTAGGCGACGAGATGAACAGCGACTCCGACTTTGCGGGCGTTATTCACCCAACCATTTCGAGCGTAACGGGCAGCGGCGTATATTACGCAATCGACGACAAAACCATGAACGGCGAATTCGACTACGGCGCAGTGGCAAATATAAGACATTACGACAGAACGGGCGAAAACGGAATAATAAACTATCCGCTCGACGAAAGCGGCGATATTACTACGAGATACCGCTTTATCGGTTGGAGAATGTACTGGGAAGTAAACGGCAAAAGAGCTTACCGCTTCATACACTTAGCCGAAGGCGACGAAGCGTCGGGATTCGACGTAGAACTTACTTATATGTTTAACGACAGTCCGCCTTCTTCCAACTCGATACAGATAGAAGCTCTGTACATTTTGCAGAGTAGGCAGTCCATATATTCCTATAACGTCGCCGGTAGCGATTACAGCTATCAGGACGCTTTGGCAAGGGGACAATACGCAGTCAGCGACTCGCCCGACCTTAGCGTAAGACTCGAAACGAGCGCGCAGGATTTCGAAACGTACGATACGGCTACGGGTAAGACGGGCGTATGCACTTTGGCTTATCAGAGCGAAAACCTTACGAGCGAAGCGGGAAGCCGCGCGTTGCAGTACCTTATGGACGTGGGCAGTAAATTTACCGTGTCGTTAAAGACCGACGAAAGTAAAGCAGACGTGACTAAGTTTGTGGAAACCACCGCAGGCAGTAACACTAACACAAACACGCAGGGATACGACCCGAACGTGGACAGATTTTACGCCGTGTATTTCAACAAGAACACCGCGTACGAAACTAAGGGAGACGTATTAACCTACACGGGCGGCACTTATACCGTCTCGAGTGCTTATTCCATCGACGTACAGTACAAGTCGCAGGCTAAATTGGTATTCAATAACGTTATGTACGGTTCGGGCGTAACTTTACCCGATTCCATACTTAACTATCTCGGACTTGACGTGGACAAGTTGACGGTTTGGGATACCGACGCGACGTACGGCGACGACACTACCGCCGACAACGGACAAATCGTATTCAATCTCGATCTTATAAACTTAGGCGGAGCCAACTTGCACGGCGTATTCAATTATTCACTTAAAGGTTTCACTTCGGGCAACGGTCTTTCCGCGATGAAGCGACTCGCGTACACTTACAGAGTCGGAGGCAACGATACGGGTGCAAGGGGCAACGACAGCAACTTATTTAACCCCACTCACGAAAGTTATCGCAGATATATAGTAATCGACTACAACGACGGTTATATTTCGGGCGGAAGCCTTATCTTCGGTGATCCTAATTATAAAGATGGCAATAAATACGACGTAAAGAATACGGGCGACGGCACGGCGGCTAATCCGTACCGAATTTATAATGCGACGCAGTTAAGAAACGTAAGTCTGTTCTTCTACGCCAACGAAAATTCCTGTAATATGAAGAAGAAGGACGCAAACGGAGCAATAACCGTAATACAGACGGTATTCAAGTTGTTCGACGACATTAAGTTGCAGGATTACACGAATTCGTCCACAGCTTCCGCATTCCCCGGCGGACTCAGCGAAGCGTGGGTACCGTTGTGTTTCAGTCTCGACGACGGATACGAGAAAGGTTTCGACGGAATATTCGACGGCGGCGGCTATACCTTATCCAACCTTGCAGTATATGCGGGCGGAAACCCCGACTCGAGCAACCCGCAGGACGACAACTTGGTCCCTGCGGAAGCGACTTACAGAAACCCGCTCGCAGCGTTCGATTACGACGGTTTGCAGGGATACGGAATATTCGGTTGCGTTTACGGCGGTACTATTAAGAACCTTAAAATAGACGACTCGTTCATAAGTTTCAGCGACGACAGGTTTTTAAGCGTCGGACTTCTTGCGGCAAAGGCGTACGAAGCCACTTTCGAAAACGTAAGTTTCCCCGAAACCGTGAATCCGACGAGAGCAAGTCAGATAGAAAGCAGCAACGGCGGCGCAAGAATTTATATGAGCACCTGGGCGCAGAATATGGGCATGCTCGTAGGTTATGCGAAGAACTGTCAGATTAAGAATATAAGCGTATCCGTCGGCAACAGCTCGAATATTTACCTCTTGTCGGAATACGGTTCAGACGGTAGCAATCTCGGCGTGGGACTTCTCGTCGGATATATAGAAGGAAGCACCGATTTAGCCGGGGCGGGCGGAAGAACGAGCTTTATTAACGGCGTGACCGTTACCGGTTCGAGCAGTAAGTACGTTGTTATAAACGATTACGCGAGCAGAAGTATGCCTACCGGCGGAATTATCGGTTCGGCTAAGAAAGGAACGTACGTCACTTCCGTAACGATGGACACTCTCAATATGCGGATAGGCGGCGACGACAACGGCACCACGGGATATGCGGGTGGCGTAGTCGGTTACGGTTCGGAAAGCTATTTTGAAATAATCGAAATAAGAAGCGCGAACAACTATACGAGAACCAACGAACAGAATGGCGTTATTATTCACGGCGCGCAAGCTACTGGCGGAGCGGTAGGGTACGCCGAAAATTCGGAAATTTCGCTCGTCACCCTTTACGGCG
>CAZUJW010000003.1:0-43006 GCA_964620655.1 uncultured Christensenella sp. | reverse complement strand
CGGCGTAAACACCGGCTTAGTGAGAGATTGCGAGCTTACCGCTCCGAATTCTTCCACTGGCGAAGGGATACGCCTTATGTTCGACCAAAGCAACGGTTATAACTCTACCGTATCCGATTCCGGCGGTATCGTCGGACTCAATACCGGTACGGTGACCGACTGCGGAATTATCGGCGAATCGGGAGGCACGGCGTATAACGCGAACTATAAAAATATAGACGGCGCGGCTATCTACGTTTATCATTCGGACAACACGAGTCACAACTCGGTAGCCACCGTGGACCAGGCCGTGGACGCAAGCGAGATGAAGAACAGCGCGAAGAACGTAGTCGGAAGAGTAAGCGTAGGCGGTATCGTGGGAAGAGCTACGGGAAGAGTCTACAACAGCTACGTAATATACGCGAGGACGACGGTAAGACTGGACGTCAACGCCGGTAATCCGACCAGCTATAACAGTAGCGACGGATCGCCGTTATCGCACTGTCTGGTTATTTCCGCAGGCGGTATAGTGGGTACGTTGGAAGGCGGCTCTCTTGTAAACGACGCGCTTGCAGACGGTAGTGATTTCGGATTCTACGACGAACTTAACCGTTTCGGTTCCAAACCCGAATACAAGACGAGAGTACAGAGTTGTTATACGAGTAACGCAAGCGTAGTCGTCGCCAACAGAGTATGGGTAGACAGCTACGACGTCTCCAATGAAGGTACGCAGATGGCAAGTAACTCTGTCACCGTAGCCGGTATCGTAGGAAGCGTCAAGAACTACTTAGGCGAATACGGAATAAACTCCTGTTACAGCTTAAATAACCATTTCAGCACGCAGCTCGGAGCTTACGGCTTAAAAACTAACGACGGTGAAGAAGGCGATAATAAGACAATAAAGTATGGGTGGTACTATAATGAATACTATGACCCGGCGGATGTTAAGACCTATAAATATTACTATGCGATAAGAAGCGGACTTAAAATTGACGGCGGCATCTTCGGCATAGTCGGCGGCGAGTATATCGACGACGAACATAAAGACAGCGGCAACTACGGCTGCAACTATTGCTGGTGTAAAGGAAACACCGTAGAAACGAGAAATTCGGTACTTGGCATATCGGATATGAGTGAGAGATCGGACTCTCTTACGACCAGAGGTATAGACACGCAAGTAGGCAGTACGTATCGCTCTTATACGGATAGCCACACCGAAGGTAACGTAGCCTGCCCCAACATACCTTACGGAATAAGTATGCAAGACATGAGAGTCACCGGTATGGAAGGATACGGACTCGACCAGTTCAGTATAGGCACGGATACCGTATACGTAAACGATGTTAATGTACTGTTCGGAGCAGGCTTTGTCGGCGTTTATAACTCGTCTACCGGCGGCGGAAGCGACGGAAGGGTATATAAGACCGACTATAAGACGGGAATTCTTCTTGTGTCGCACGAATTCAACAAGACCGCCGACGAGACAAAGTGGAGCATATACGAAGCGTCGTCGGGAGCGTACAAGTCGGGTACGACCGTAGGCGGCAAGACTTACAAGCAGTTTATTTCGTCTAGTAATTATAATGATTACCTTGTAAAGGGTCAGAGCGAGGCTATCACGAATTAACGATAATTCCGGCGTAAAAACCCGAGATGAGCGTAAAAACGCTTGTTAGGACAAAAGAAAAATTATATAATATTCCGTGAATATAAACGGAATAATAAGGAGTATACGATGAAACACACCGACATCGTCGATATTTTCGACGGAAAAATAGAAATCGGTTCTCAGGTCACCGTTTGCGGCTGGGTAAGAACGTTCCGCGATTCCAAAACCATGGCGTTTTTGGAAATTAACGACGGCACTACCTTTAAGCACTTGCAGATAGTTATTGACAAAGAAACGATAAAGAACAACGAATTCATGCGTCTCGGCTGTTCGGTCAAGGTAGCAGGCACGCTCGTAAACAGCGTAGTTATGCAGAATTCGGTGGAAATAAACGCTACCGAAATAGTAATGCTCGGCGACTGCCCCGCGGATTATCCCTTACAGAAAAAGCGTTGCAGTATGGAATTTTTGCGTTCCATGCCCCATTTGAGAGTGCGTACCAACACCTTTAACGCCGTGTTCAGAGTTCGTTCTGTGGTGGCAAGCTGCATACACGAATTTTTTCAGGCGAGACATTTCGTGTACGTCAACACGCCGCTCATTACCGCAAGCGACTGCGAAGGGGCGGGCGAAGTGTTCAAAGTTACTACCATAGGTTACAGCACCGAATATAAGAGCGAAGAAGAATATTACAAGAACGACTTTTTCGGGCAGAAAGCGGGACTCAGCGTTTCGGGGCAGCTCGAAGGCGAAGTAGCGGCGATGGCTTTCGGTAAGATTTATACTTTCGGACCGTCGTTCAGAGCCGAGAACAGCAATACTCCCCGTCACGCGGCGGAATTCTGGCATATAGAACCCGAAGTGGCGTTTGCCGAACTTCCCGACATTATAGAAATAGCGGAAGATTTAATCAAGCATATTCTTAATACCGTACTCGATAAGTGTATGCCCGAACTTACCTTCTTCGACAAGTTTATGGAACCGGGACTTATCGAAAAACTCCGTAACGTGGTAAGCCACAAGTTCGGAATAGTGGAATACACCGACGCCATAAGAATGTTGCAGGAGTCGGGAGCTAAGTTCGTTTATCCCGTGGAATGGGGCGAAGACATACAGACCGAACACGAAAAATACCTTACCGAAGTTATTTTCAAAAAGCCCGTGTTCGTAATTAACTATCCTAAGGAAATAAAGTCTTTTTATATGAAGCAAAACCCCGACGGCAAAACCGTTGCGGCGACCGATTTGCTGGTTCCCGGAGTGGGCGAAATAATAGGTTGTTCCGAAAGAGAAGCCGATCTCGATAAACTTTTGCAGGCAATGGAAGACAGACATATGACCACGAAAGAATACGAAGACTACATAGCTTTGCGTAAGTTCGGAAGCGTGCCGCACAGCGGATTCGGACTGGGATTCGAAAGAATACTCATGTACATTACGGGTATGTCGAACATAAGGGACGTTATCCTTTATCCGCGTACCGCAGGCGATATAAAATAGGAGGAAACAAGTGAGAACACATAATTGTAACGAATTACGCGACAGCGACGTCGGCAAAAAGGTTACCCTTTGCGGTTGGTTGCACAGCGTCCGCGATTTAGGAGCGGTAATATTTTTCGTAATGCGCGACTTTTACGGAATGACTCAGGTCACCGTAAGCGACGAAGATATGAAAAATAAGGTACGCAATATTCAGAGAGAATCTACCCTTAAAGTGACGGGAAAAGTAATACTCCGTTCCAGCCCCAACCCCAATATCCCGACCGGACTTATAGAAATAGAACCCGAAGAAATAGAAGTTCTCGGAAAGTGCGTCGAACAGCTTCCGTTCGAAGTGGCTAATTCGCTCGCTTCCAAGGAAGAAACCAGACTTAAATACCGTTTTCTCGATTTGAGAAACCCCGCCGTCAAGGATAAAATCGTATTGAGAAGCAAAATTATCAGCACGATTAGACAGATGATGACGGAAAGGGGATTTTTGGAAATAGCAACTCCTATCCTTACGAGTTCTTCCCCCGAAGGCGCGAGAGATTTTATAGTGCCCAGTCGTTTGTATCCCGGTAAGTTCTACGCTTTGCCGCAGGCTCCGCAGCAATACAAACAGCTCCTTATGACTTCGGGCTTCGACCGTTACTTCCAGATAGCTCCGTGTTTCAGAGACGAAGACGCGAGAGCCGACCGTTCGCCGGGCGAATTCTATCAGTTGGATATAGAAATGTGCTTTGCCGAACAGGAAGACGTATTCGCGGTGCTCGAAGGATTTTTACCCGAACTTTTCGCTAAATTCTCCGACTGGACCATAGATAAAGCTCCTTTCCGCAGAATAAAATATTTCGACGCCATCGAAAAATACGGCACGGACAAACCCGATTTGAGAAACCCCTTACTTATAGAAAACGTAACCGAACTTTTAGGCGGAATAGTTCCTATGTTTGCGGGCAAGACGGTTAAAGCCGTCGTAGTCAAGAACTTCGACAAGACGAGAAAGTACATAGACAGCCTTAACGGCTTCGTAGCGGAAAAGGAATTAGGATGTTCTTTCTACTATTTCAAACACGCCGCGGACGGAACTCTTTCGGGCGGTATAGCGAAATTCCTTGCGGGTAAAGAAAAAGAAATCGCCGAAAAGCTCAATCTCGAAGGAGAGAGCTTTATTGCGCTCGTAGCTGGCGACGACAAGAAAAACGCCGCTAAATGCGCGGGCTTAGTTCGTACCGAACTCGGTACGGCAATGGACCTTATCGAAAAGAACGCCTATCGTTTTTGCTGGATAGTGGACTTCCCGATGTACGAAATAGGGGAAGAAAGCGGCGAAATAGAATTCTGCCACAACCCGTTCTCGATGCCGCAGGGCGGACTTGACGCGTTGAATAATCTCGACCCGTTGGAAATCCTTGCGTACCAATACGACATAGTCTGCAACGGATACGAATTGTCTTCGGGCGCAGTCCGTAACCACGATCCCGAAATTATGATAAAAGCGTTTGAAATTGCGGGTTACGACGAATCGGTAATCGAAAGTAAGTTCTCCGCATTATATAACGCCTTCAAGTTCGGCGCGCCGCCCCACGCGGGTATCGCTCCGGGCGTAGACAGAATAGTAATGTTGTTGGCGCACGAAACGAGCATAAGAGAAATAATCGCTTTCCCGATGAACAAGAACGCTCAGGATCTTCTTATGGGAGCACCTTGCGCAGTCACCGAAAAGCAGCTCCGCGAAGCCAATATCCGCATAGCCGAACCCGAAAAGAAAGACTGATAATTAAGTTCCCGAAAGTATCGACTACTTTCGGAAGCCGAAAAATAAAAACAACTCAATAAAAATATTTGCCACCGGGCAAAGAATGTAAAGCGTAATAAAAAGCAGTAAAGCATTCATATACTTATCGTTAGGTCTTTGAAGATAAGTACATGGGTGCTTTTTTTAAGGAGAAATATGATATCGCCGAAATCAATAATTAAATACTTTTCGATAGGGGAGATAGCGTTGTGGACGTGTTCGGTAGTACTTATCGTAGCGTCGTTCTGCGTTTTCGACAAGGAAAACTATCTTACTTTGGTAGCTTCTCTTATCGGCGTGACTTCGCTTATCTTTAATGCGAAAGGTAACCCTATCGGACAGGTACTTATGATAGTTTTCAGCCTGATTTACGGATACATATCATTCGTCTTCGCATATTACGGCGAGATGATAACGTACGTGTTTATGACTATGCCGATGGCGATAGTTGCGCTCGTTTCGTGGTTGAAAAATCCGTATAAAGGCAACAAAAAGGAAGTTAAAGTAAACCGCCTTAAAAGAAAAGAACGCATAATTATGTGGATAATCGCGGCGGCGGTGACGGTCGGGTTTTACTTTATATTGAAAGCGTTTGACACGAAGAACATACTACCGAGTACGATTTCCGTCACGACGAGTTTCGTCGCGGTGTACCTTACGTTCAGAAGAAGTCCGTTTTTTGCGCTGGGGTACGCGGCTAACGATATAGTCTTAATTATCCTGTGGACTTTGGCGACGATAGAAAATTTGTCGTACCTTTCGGTGGTCGTTTGTTTTGTTGCGTTTTTTGCTAACGATATTTACGGCTTTATAAATTGGCGTAGAATGGAAAAACGACAAGCGGAAAACGCCTGACGTAAAACTAAGTTTGTTACGAACGGAAAATAAAAAACGCCCGAATAGGGCGTTTTTACGTTATATTTCAAGAAAAATACTATTTACCGAGAACTTTAAGCACGACGAGGACGACGGTGGCTATCGCGAATATCGCGGTGAATACGCCGAGAGCCGTAGCTCTGCGTTTCATCTTCTTGTATTCGCCGACATGTACGAAGTCGCTCATATCGGGTTCTACGACCACTTCTTTTTCCACGACGGGTTGTTCTTCCTCGATTACGCCGAAGATGTCGTTAAGTCTTTGTCTTTCGCGCATATATGCGTCGTTGTAATAAATCTGCAATTCGTCGCCGGGCTTCATTTCGGGAGCGACTGCGGTGTTATTTACGATGGGTTCTTCGTTCACGGTAGGCGTTTTGGTATTCTTTTTCATAATTGACTCCTGTTTTGAAAAAGTAGGCGAGCGTATATTTACGTCGCCGCACAGTATACAATTATTATATAATTATTTATTGTTTCTGTCAATACACAAATAACAACGACATTTGATATATTACACGATACGATTTATTTTTAGGTGCAATTATTTTGAATAGTTATATATATTAAAGTAATTAATCAAGAAGTCCAAGTAAATAATCAGCTGATATGTCATAAATCTTACAAATTTTGATGATTAAATCAACACTTGGAAGACTCTTTCCATTTTCCCATAATGAAATTGTGTCTTGAGAAACACATAATGATTTTCCAAATTCACTTTGGTTTAATGAGTTAAACAATCTAACTTCTTTTATTCGTTCGGCAGTTTTATTTTGCATAATCATATATTAAAATGTCTATTAATTTAATGCTTGACTTACGAGGATTTCTCGTATATGATATACTTATAATAGATTATTAACATTTGATTATATTCCTTGTACGGGTGTTTTTAATCGGGAGGACAAAATGAGAATAGTAAGGAAAATTCTTAAAGTTATTGGTAAACTCTTAAAATGGGCACTGAGAATCGCGTGTGCGAAAATCAGCAATTTTGAGCTTATGCCCTTAGTAATCATGGACATAATATTTACAGCACTCTCTTTATCGCGTCTAAGTAGAGATTCAATTGGAGAGGTAATTACCGGATTTATGGGGGACGGCGATATTGGATTTTATGAATACACTGATAATAGCGGGAGGAGAGTCTTTGGCTGGATTTTTTTTATACTTGCATTCTTGGTTAGGGTAGATATGGTTGCTGAACTACTTTTTTAATTATGTTACAATGTCTTAAGATGCTTTTATAGTAATAAAACGCGTATTCCGCATCGAGATAAAAACCCGACTATTATTTCCGACGGTACGGCGTAGCAGATTTCGTCGAATTTGTCGGCGGCGCAGATTATTCCCGTTATTTTTCCGTCGGGAGAAACGACTGCCGAGCCGCTTTCACCTTTGCTGGCGGTAAAATTAAGGCGTAAAAGGCGGTCGGGTTTGTTTTCGGACAGGCAATTTACCGTTTCGGTATTTTTCGATATTTTCATTTCGCCCGTCGAGTCGCAAAAAAAGTTCGTATCCGACTTTCCGAACACAAGCGGCGTTTTTTTATCGTAATCCGAGTCTGTCATATGAACGAGAGCAAGGTCTGCGGAAAAATCGGCGTACGTTACTTCCGCTTCATATAAATTTCCGCTTTTATCGGAGAGCGTACATATATTTTTCCGTTCATATGTAACGTCGAAAATATGAGCCACCGTCAAGACGAAACAGTCGTTTATTTTTACGCCGAGGCAGGAGTTTTTTACGTTTTCGGTGGTGAAAACGACGGTAAATTGCGAGGGAAAAGTTACATTTTGCGGCGTACAGCCCGTTAATACGGTTGCGGAAGAAAGTATTATCGTAAATATGATTACTAAAAAAAACCGCATAGGCAATGCTATGCGAAAATTTGTCGAAAAATGACTTAAAATTCGTCTTCGTCGGAAAATATTTTTTTGACTACGGAGTTTATTTCGTCGTAAGAAAAGCCCCTCGAAGCGAGTTTTCTGTAAAGTTTTGCCCGTTCTTCGGGCGTGTTTTCTTTGTTTTTTATAAGTTTTTTCGCGAGGATAAGCAAGTCTTCGGTCTGCGACGGCAGGTCTTCGAGCACCGAGTCTATAATATCGGCGGAGATACCTTTCGTTCTTAATTCCTGCTTTAATTTATAAGAACCTTTTTTTGCGGCGTTTTGTTCGACGAAGCGTTCGGCAAAGTAACGGTCGTTTATAAAACCCTTTTCTTCGGCGTCGTTTACGACTCTTTTCGCCACGTCTTTACGATAGCCTTTTTCGAGAAGTTTTTTATAATAACCGTATTTCGGCTTGAAATATTTGTCGAGTTGCGAATACAGGTACTGCCTACACAGGACTTCTTCGCTTCTTTCTATTAGTTCGGGCAGAAGTTCGTCGGGAATTTCCTTAAAAATATCTATACGCATATTTATGGCGGCTTCGTCGCTTATCGATACGATTTCGCCGTTCCATTCCACGTCGGCGGTTTGTTTTTTAGGGTGATATTTCAATATTTTCATACCGATATTTTATCACATTTGATAAAACGTTTGCAATAGGAACGGGTTTAATGTATTATATTTTTGCCAAACGTTTTTTTGAAAAACAATGGCTTCGATGGGGAAAAGGGGGCGGCAGATGCAACTTTCTGCGGTGTTGGAAATTATCGGTATAGTGGCGTTTTCGCTGGTCGGCGTTTTCGTCGGTATAGAATACGAATTAGACGTGTTCGGCATATTCGTCGTCGCGCTATGCTCGTCTCTTGCCGGCGGGGTGATAAGAGACCTTGTGTTAGGGATAGTGCCGCCGACGAGTTTTTTGCACGCGGAATACGTTATTACCGTGCTTGTTACGGTGGTAGTTTCGCTCATTATTTTTAAGATTTTCGATAAAAAACTTACTAAAAAGGCGATAAAAATCATTAAAAGCGTAGTGAACGTTTTCGACGCGCTCGGACTCGGAATTTTTGCTGTTTCGGGCTGTCAGGCAGCCGTCAACGTAGGACTCGGCGACAACTTTATCCTGATGATTTTCGTCGGAACCATTACGGGCGTGGGCGGAGGAATGTTGCGCGACGTGCTTGCCGGCAGAAAGCCGGTCGTTCTCCGCAAAGAGATTTACGCTCTCGCCGCAATTATAGGCTCGGTACTCTTCTACTTTATTTACGACAAAATCGATATCAGACTCGCCACTTACCTTTCGGCAGGGTGCATAACTTTAATAAGAGTTCTGGCAAGCTGGAAAAAACTGAACTTCAATTACGGCGTGAAAAACACCGATTTGAAATCCCACGAATAAATTTTAGTTTTCATAAGTACGGGATACCTTAACGGCTAATAAGGTATCCTTTTTTGTTGTATTCTCGCTTAATTTGGTGATAGGTAAAACGCAACTTTGCGAAAGGGCGGAAGACCGTTCGGAAACAAAATATGGCATATAACAAAACTTAATCTTGAAATACTCGCGCGTATATGATATAATTCTTTTAATATATTATAGATACTTTATGAGGGCGTATGAAAAAAGGCAGACTGAAATTTTTATTTTTAATTCCGATAGCGGTTCTTGTTTTCGTCGCGACGCTTGTATTTGCGTCCGCGGGAGGTTCCGTTTATGCTCTTACGCCCGAAGATATAGATTCAGACGGAACGTTTTACGAAATCGCCACGGCGGAGGATTTCGCAGCTTTTGCGGAATATTCGGAAACGCACTCGACATACGGCAAAACTTTTATTCTTACGTCGGATATCGACCTTACTACGCTTTCTTCCGTCAATTCCGTCGGCAGTACGTCGTATCCTTTCAACGGCACGTTCGACGGTAAAGGCAAAGTAATTACGGTAAACGTTTCCGAAACCGATTATTCGGGACTTTTCGGATACGTCGGCAGCGACGGCACGGTTCGTTCACTTACCGTAAAGGGTTCGGTAAGCGGCAACAGGTACGTCGGCGGTATCGCCGGATATAATGCGGGTACCGTATCGGACTGCGAAAACGAAGCCGAAATAGTCGGCAACACATACGTCGGCGGTATAGTCGGCGGGAACTCGGGAACGGTAGAAGACTGTTATAACGGTTCTTCCGTGATGGGGACGGAATGCGTCGGCGGTATAGTCGGCGACAATACCGGCGTGATCTCGTCCGATATTAACGTAGGTAAATTATCGGCGAGTTCTTACGCGGGCGGCGTAGTCGGCAGGTCGGCGGGCAACAAAGCGAAATTGACTTCCTGCGTAAACGCGGGCGAAATATCCGCTTCTACTTCGGCAAGATACGTCGGCGGCGTGGTGGGCGATACTTCCGCCACGATAAAAAACTGTTACAACTACGCTTCGGTTTCCGCAAGCGGCATTTCGATAGGTTCGGTAATAGGCAATCTTACCGCTACCGATTCCGACAGCGGCAAAATTTACAACGTGGGCGGAAAGAGCAGTCGGACGGTAGTCGGCGGCAGCAACGTTACCGTGCCTAGTGCGTTCCGCTCGGCGAGTACGTTCGAAGTTCTGACGGATAATGAGTTGTTCGACGAAACTATGGTTCTTCCTACGGAGGAAGTAGGTTACGCTTATCTTGCAGTTCCGACGGCGTTTTCGGAGAAAACGGAAAAACTTTCGTCTATAAGAATTAAAATTTTCTCTTCGGGGGAAGGAACTTCCGATAATCCTTTCGTCATAAACGGCGAAGAAGATTTCGTTTTGTTCGCTAAAAATGTCGCTTTGCACGATTATAAAGACGTTGTCGTCAAACTCGGCAAGTCTATAAACGTAGGAAAAATAAATCCCTTAGGCGTGACCTTATCCGATGACGGAACGGTAAACACCGCCACGGAATATAACGGTACTTTCGACGGCGACGGAAAAACGCTTACTTATTCGATATCGAACGAAACGAATGCGGCTTTGTTCGGGATAGTGGGCGAAAGCGGACTTATAAAAAATCTTACGGTAACCGCAACCGTAACGGGCAAAAACCTTGCGGGCGGAATAATCGGAGAACTTAAAGGCAAGGCGGAAAATCTTTCAGTATACGGAACGGTTTCGGGCGAAAGTTACGTCGGCGGCGTAACCGGTAAAATTACTTCGGAAAAAGCTTCGGTTTCGTCTGCCGAAAATTACGCCAAAGTATCGGGCAACAATTACGTCGGCGGTATATTCGGGTATGCGGAAAAAGTCGATTTCTTAACTAATCTCGTAAACAACGGCTCGGTCGCGACAAACAACGGTCAGACTTACTCTTATTTCGGCGGAATCGGCGGTAAAATCGACGCTGCGACAAACAAAGTAAGTTCGCTTATCAACAAAGCGGCGGTTTCGTCGTATAAAGCTACCTGCGTGGGCGGTATATTCGGCTATGTCGGAGCCGTCGAAGCGGAAAGTTTGTTCGTTACCGGCGACGTTACAGGAAGAAGAGCCGTCGGCGGAATAGCGGGCGACGGAAACGGAACCGCAATAAAAGACGCGGGCGTCATCGCCCAAATAAGCGGCGCGGCGTACGTAGGGGGATTGGTCGGAAGAAACGCCTCAACGATAAGTTCTGCTTACTTTAACGGAACTTTCGGCACCGTAAACGAAGCGGCGATAGAAAAGGACACTTTCAGAACGATAGCTCAAAGCGAAGCTACGTTAGAAGACGTATATTATAATTCAGACCTTATTTTCGAAGGGACCGACGGACAGGGCAAAAACTATATAGAACTCACTTCCGGAATAATGACGGGAGAAAATTGGGTAGCATTTACGGATTACGGTTCTTACGGACTTTTGCCGATAATAAACGTCGAAACCGTTTACGGCGATAACGCCGTCATGTCGGGCAAAGTGAGATACGATTATTTTTACGGCGGCGACGGAACGGAAAAAAATCCGTTTGTGATTGACACCGAACAGCAATACAGAAACGCGGCGATCCTTACCGCTTCTTTCGACAAATATAACGATTATTGTTACGTCGTTACTTCGGACATATATTTCGAAAGGAAAGTTCCGACGATAGGCGGCGAAAACGGTTTCCGCGGCACTTTCGACGGCGGTTATAAAGAGCTGTACGAAGCGTATTTCGGTACAGCCATGTTCAATACTCTCGCTTCTTCCGCCGTAGTAAAGAACGTCGCGCTTGAAAGCGGCAAAGCTACGGTGGCTTCTTTTGCCGAAAAAGCAGAAAGCGACGCGAGCCTTATCGACTGCTACTCTTTACTTAACGTGGAAGGTTCCGACGTAGGCGGACTCGTCGGCGAAAACGCAGGCACGATTTCTCGTTGTTTGTACTTCGGCAGAGTATCCGGGAATATTGCGGGCGGACTCGTTTGCAAAAGCACGGGAGAAATAACCGATTGCGTATTCGGCGGATACGTCGCAGGAAAAACCGTCGGCGGAGCGGCCGGAGAAAACGGCGGCAACGTTACCGGTTGCGTAATAAACGGCGTAATAAACGGACTTACCGACGAGTTTTCCACGGGCGGATTTTTCGGTACGATAAACGGGGCAACCACCCAAAAGTTCTTCGACGATATGTTTTTAGGTACGCTTTTAATTAACGGAACAAGACCTTCTTCCGGCGAAGGAGCGTTCTTTGCGGGTACGTTAAAAGGAGCCGCACCCACAATAAGCGTAATTTTTAATTCCGACGCGGGCGGTATAGGCGTAACTTATTACGGCTCGGACGGAGCTGCTGTAAACGGAGCTTTTTACGCAAGGGCTGCCGCGGATATAATAAAAGACGATTTTCTTAACAACTTCACTTCGACGGAATTCGTTTCGGGCGGAGCGAGAGATTACGAAAGCGACTATGCGCCCGTTAACAAACTTCTTTCCGAAAGCGAGTGCGGAAGAATAGCGGGCTTAGCGCGTAAAGGTTCTGCAATATATCTTTTCGGCAGGGATTATATTTCCGAATATGAAGTCGGGAGCGAACAAAATCCTTACCTTATATCGACGGCGGCACAGTTTGCGACGTTGTCCGATCTTACGGTAAAGTACGGTTACTCGGACAAATATTTCGCCTTGGACGGCGATATAGACTTCAAGGGTACGGATTTCCGCTCGATAGGAAGATATTTCGGCGTCGGCAACGTAAACAACTATTACTTTAACGGCGTTATTGACGGAAGATTTTTCTCGATTAAAAACCTGAGCATAACTTCTTCCGATTCGTCGTACGCCGGACTTATAGGTTACGGCGAAAGAGATTTCGTTTTGAAAAACCTTTATATGGACGAAAGTTGTTCGGTGACGTCCGTCGGCAACGCCGGAAGCCTTGTCGGTTATCACAAAGGAAGAGTGGAAAACTGCATTAGCTACGCTACGGTTTCGGGCGAAAGTTATGTCGGAGGTATAGTTTCGTATGCGGAAAACAATTCTTCCATAATTTCGACGGTATTCGGCGGAAAACTCAGTAAGGCGGGAGTAAACGGCGGTTACGGAATATTAGGACAAAACGCCAACACCGTAAAAATAGACTATACGGGCAGCTGGTATCTATACAGGAACGAAAACGGCGAATTTATTTCGGTAGGTAACGAACCTTACGTTCATAACGGCTACGGCGACGCATTGTTTGCGGACAGGGGCGGCAAGGTGAAAGTTGTTTTCGACGGAGGCAAACCTACGTTTATCATTTCCGCAATTTCCGAAAACTCGAAATCGGCTATAATGACCGCGCAGAACCTTACGGTATTTTCGGGCGAAAAGTTCGAGCCGTCCGTATTGGGCGACGGTAGCGTATCCGCTAAATATTACGTAAGATTTACTTACGCTACGGAGATAGCTTTCGACGGCGTGACGGACGGACTCGCATCCGCAGAGTACGGCAAAGGCTATTTCTACGAAGGGCAGAGCGTAAAATTCGTGTTAAGACTTAAAGACGGAATTTTCGTATCGGAACACGGCGACTCTACCGTGACGAACGAAGGCGACTACGTAGCTTTAAGTTTCACCGTGTCGGTGACCGACGATAAATGTCTTTTGCCCGTTAAGTTGGAAAGCGTAACCGACTATTACGAAATTAAGACCGAAGAAGAAACCTTAATTTACGACGGCGAGGTTAAAAAGTTCGTTTCTTCCGTAAAAGACGGCAAAACCGACTTGTTCGAAGAGTTCGAATACGTACTTTACGACGCGGACGGAAACAGGACCGAAAATATGCTCGACGCAGGCGATTATTCCGCAGTGGTAAGACTTTATCCCGTCGGTAAAAACTATTTCGTCGGACTTTACAGGCTGGCAGCCACGGTAGAAAAAGCCGAACTTACCTTGCCGGACGGCGGCGACGGATACTGGACGGAGTTTTCAAATAAAGATTACGACGGACTGAGTTCTTCCGTAAAAACTATCGACGGTAGCGAAGTAGTCGGAATAGTGAGTTCCGATAAGGACAATGTTGTCGTCAACGCCGAAATAGTTTGGGCGGACTTGGACGTAGGCGTCACTTCCGCCACGATAAGTAATTTCGTTACGGCGGGCGAAAAGGGTAAAAACTATAAAATAACGCAGGGCGAAATAGCTGTATCCGACGTTACGATAGGCGTAAGACAAGTAATAATTACCGTCGGAGACGGCGGTCTTTCAGCTTCCTACGACGGCAACAAACCGAGCGTAAGGAATTATTCTTTAAGTTTCGGCGTGACGAACGTAAACCTTGTCTGGACGTTTGCGTTATTGAAAGAGAAAGACGGAAGCGACGAAATAGACGAAATAGACGAAACGTGGGCTGGTTTAGCCGACGGAGCGAAGACCTGGAATGCGGGAAGATACGCCCTTACGGCTGTGTTTTCCGATAGTAACGCCGCGGGAAACGCCGCCAATTATAAGGCGGTAACTGCGGAAAGTTATGTCTTCACGATAGAAAAACGCCTTATCGAAGAAGTGTCCTACGCAGGGGACGAACACCTTGTTTACACGGGCGAAAATCTTGGTTCTTACGTAAGGGGACAATATTATTCGGGTAACGGCGGAATAAACTTGGTTACGTTCGAGTTTTTCGCAGACGGACAAGAGACCGAAGTCGTAGACGCTGGGACTTACGAAGCCGTGCCGCATATCGAAGACAGGAACTACGTTCTCGGAGAAAACGTTCCTTCCCTTACCTTTACAGTAGAGAAAGCCAAAGGCGAAACCCTTACTTTCGCTCTGTCCTCCGATAGTTTTACGATAGGTAAGACGGGTGAAGACAAAGCTCTTGTTTCTTCTCTCAGCGATTATCACGACGCGGTTCTTTCGGTGGAAACTGTGGAAAGCGGCGGCGACAAGCGCGGAAAAGCCGTTATAGAGATAATCGACGGAGACCATTATTTCGTACCCGTGGCGTATCCTGCGAGCGGCGAATACAGGTTCAGATTAAAAGCCGCCGACAGTAAAAACTACGAAGACCGTTACAGCGAAGAAAAAGTAGTTTTTGTCGAAGCCGGGACTATTTTCGTTGGCTTGGATAAGAATTCGACCACGGCAGTATTCGGCGACGAAATAAGAATAAACTTAGTTTACAGTTTCGACAAAGAACAGACCGAAATAATAACCGACCTTAGTTTAATAAGCAACTTCGTCGCGCCTAAATACGAAGCGGAAAAGGTGACGGGAGTAGGTACGTACGAAGTAAGTTTCTACGGCGGAAGCAGCGACGGATACAAAATATCGACGGGCGATTACTATAAAATTACCGTAAGTCCCAGAGCTTTACGCATAATAATAACCGCCGAAGCCGAAAATACGAAAATTTACGGCGAAGCCGACGGCGAAATAGGTTATATAATAAACGACAAGGACAGCGGTGAAAAAATCGACGCTCTTCCCGACGGAACAAAGATAACGCTTAACGGAAAACTGTCGAGAGTCGCGGGCGAAGACGCGGGTAGTTACGCCATAACGGCAGGCACGCTGAATGATGAGAACAACCCCGATTACAAACTTAGTTATGACCTGTCGGACAGATACTTTATTATAGAAAAGAAGCGTATAGAAATCGTTATTGACGAAAAGAAAAAGTATTACGGCGACGAAGATCCTGCCTTGACGTTCAGTCTTGCCGACGGATATAATTACGGTTTATCCGACGACTCGACAGCGGTAAGAGTGGAAATCACGAGAGAAAGCGGCGAAGACGCAGGAGCTTACGGGTACACGGTAGGCTATTACGACGGCGGCAGAAACTATACCATAGCGAGAGTGGACGTAAGTACCAACAGATTTTTCATAGAAAAAGACACGCCTACCATAACGTACGTTAAGGAGATGATGGGCGTAATTCGCTACGGAGATAAGTATTCCGTACTAAAAATGGTGGGCGAAGCGGGTACCGAACGCGGTACTGTGGACGGTACGTTCCGCATTACCGACGGAGAATCCGTCGCCGACAGAGTGGGAGTCGTGCTCGTAGGGTTCGAGTTTATTCCCGCCGACGAAAGAAACTACGCGAGAGTGTACGATTTTGCGGCGGTGGACTGCCTGCCGAGAATAGCCGAAATAAGTTTCGACGGAGGAAGTTATTACGTCTATAACGGTTCCGTTCAGGGGGGCGGTAATATTACCGCGTCGGTAAGCAATGCCATTAACGGCGATACCTTTACCTTCGATTATTCCTACTCCGAAATAAATTCGAAAAACGTCGGCAAGTATACCGTGACGGTAAATGACTTAGGCAACGATAAGTACGTGCTTCCCGACAAATACGCCGACGGACAATCCTACGAATATGAAATTCAACCCGCTATCGTCACCGTAACGGTGGAAGACGCAAAGATAAAAGAAGGCGACAAGTTCAGCCCGAAGATAAGTTACGAAGGTTTCGTAAGCGGTGAAAATTCTTCCGTTCTTACGACGGCGGCTACCGTAAACGTACCGAAAAATTCGGGTATCTACGAAATCAAAGCCGAAGGCGCGGTCGCGAAAAACTATAAGTTCAGATACGTTGCGGCGACTCTCGTTATAGAAAAGACTTACATGATTTCCGATAATGTTACCATAAAAGGCGAACTCGGAGCAAGCCTTACTTTAAGTACGGTAAAATCGGAAGCTACCGCTCTTACGAACAACGCCGCCGATATGGATAAAGCCTTGAATTACAACCTGTTTATCCCAAACCTTAATAAGGTAAAAGAGTATTACGAACTCCGCTACAACGGCAAAGCGGCGGGCGAATTCGACTATACCGTCAACCTTAACTTGTCGTCCGGCAATAAGCTGTACGTCAAGTATTACGACGGAACGGTGGCGGAACTTACCGAATACGAATTACTTAACGACGGCGAAAAGAACGAAGACGGCACCGTAACAGTAAGTTTCCGCGCGGAACAGGTATCGGCTGTCGCCGTGTACGAAGCTAAAAGCCTTGTTGAAATAATAAAAGCTTTTCTGCCGATAGGCGGCGTTGCGCTCGGCGTTTTTGTCGTGGTAATAATAATAGTGGCGGTAGCCTGCGGCAAACATAAGAAATACAAAAAGGAAAGAGAATACTTATCTCGCTACGATAGGAGATAGGAATTAGGAGCGTTCGTATCCGACCGCTCCATAAGAGAGCTGGATTATTCTTTTTCTTCCGAAACGTATTCGCCGACAGTCTTTTCTTTATCGTAAAAGAACATGTTTTCAAGGTCCTTGTCGTTAAGGACCTTTTGTATTTTCATTCCTTTATCAAGGACCGATACGGTGTACAGAGCGGAGTCGGTAAGGGAAGAAAGAAGTTTTTTTATTTTCATCGTCGGGAAGACGAAAAGTTCTTTTTTTATAAGCGGTTTATTAAAGTCCTTGACGTAATACGCCCGCTTGAAAAGCAACGTATACTTTTCTTTTTTCGAGTCGTTAAGGATGCCGGATATCAACATGCAGGACACCAAAAACAGCGAATAGCTTATCTTAAAGAATGCGCTTATTACGAATAGCACAAGGCAAATCGCTGCGACCACGAGTCCCGTTATTCTCAGAATTTTCAGACACCTTAATTTATCTTTTACGGCGGAAAGGAGCATACGGCTGCCGTCGAGCGGATACAAAGGGAGCAGGTTAAATACCCCTATCGCAATATTTGCTTTGAAGAAGTAGAGCGTAAACCCGTAGCACGACGGGAATATCCACCAAAGCGCGACGGTAGCCAAGGCGAGAGATAAGTTTACGACAGGTCCCGCCGCACTTACGAAAAAAGCGTCCTTGTCGGGCAGTCCGCTTTCTGCCGAAAGCAAAGCTCCGTAAGGGGTAATCGTAAGACTTTCTGTTTCGTAACCTTTTTTCTTAGCCGAAAGGTAGTGACCCGTTTCGTGTAAAAGTACGGCTATGAAGGTATATATAAACAATAATCCCTTTCCCGAAAGAATGAGAATGACGGCTACGGGAATAAACAACGGATGGATACGGAATTTCTTCATACTAAATTGTATTGCCGTAAGGGAAGAAAGTTGTTTTCTAATTTACGAGCCTATGATACAATTAAAATAAGTATCAATATTATCGGGAGTTAGTGTTATTATGACTTATGTAAATATGGTATTATCGCTACTTGCGGGACTCGGCGCGTTTATGATAGGGTTTAAGCTGATGTCCGACGGAATGAAGACTTTTTCCGACGGCGGATTGAAAAAACTCTTCTTAAAGACGGGCAAAAATCCTTTGGCAGGGGTAGGCGTAGGTCTTGTCACTACCGCTCTCGTGCAGAGTTCTTCCGTGACTACGGTAATGGTAGTCGGCTTCGTCAACGTGGGAATAATGGGCTTGGAACAAGCCACAAGCGTGATTATGGGGGCTAATATAGGCAGTACCGTAACTGCGCAAATCGCCGCATTGGAAACTCTCAATATAGGAAACTTTGACTTTATAGCTTACGCTGCGGCGTTGTCGGCGGTAGGAATTTTCATTAACCTTTTCGCCAAGAAAGACAAGACCAAAATAATCGGTACGATTATAGCCGGGTTCGGATTGCTGTTTCTCGGAATGCGACTTATGTCGGACGCAATGGCGGTATTAAGGTCGAGCGACAAGATAGTGGAAATTCTGTCTAAAATAAACAATCCGATATTGTTACTTTTAATAGGTACGGTGATTACGGGAATAGTCCAGTCGAGCGCGGCTGTCACAGCTATACTTATATCGATGGCTGCGGCGGGAATAACGATAGGTTCGGGCGGGAACTCGGTGTATTTCGTCATACTCGGCACTAATATAGGCACTTGTATTACGGCTATTATGAGTTCTTTCGGGGCTTCGCCCAATGCGAAACGAGCTTCCTTTATTCACCTTACGTTCAACGTCGTCGGGAGCTTGCTGTTTACGGCGTTGTTGTGGGGGTGGAAAGGTTTTTCGTCCGTCGTTATGGACGGAATGTTCCCGGGGGAAGATATGATGGCGACAAAAATAGCCATGTTCCACACGCTGTTCAACGTTATTTGCACGACTATGTTTCTGCCGCTACGAAAAGTGTTCGTGACGGTGAGTAAAAAGGTATTCAGAGATAAGAAAGAAGAAAAGGTTTCCGCTCTGGAAGAAAGGCTCTTGTCTTCGCCCGCAATAGCCGTCGAACAAGCTCTTGCAGAAACGAAAAAAGCTACGGACTTGGCTTTCGGAAACGTACTTACTGCGATGAACGCATTTTACGACAAGGATGCGACTAAGAGCGTCGAAATTAAAAGTACGAACAAAAAACTGGTCGAACTTACTTCAGAAATAGACGATTATCTCGTAAAGATAAGTTCTAACGACGCCGGTAACGGAACGGCTGTGGAAACCGAAGTCGCGGCGTTGCATCACGTTCTTATAGATGCGGGAAGAATAGGCGAACTTGCCGACAATATCTCGAAATACACCGTTGCGGCGAAAGAAAACAACTTTATTTTCAGTGAAAACGTACTTATAGATTTACGCGGTATGACTTCGGAACTGGAAAGACTTTACAGTCTTTGTTCCGAATATTTATCTACCCGCGACGACAACGTGCTGAAAACTCTCGACGAGATCGAAGACGATATCGACGAACGAAAAAGAACTCTTCTTGACGACCACGAAAAGAGAGTCCGTAACGGGGTTTGCAACGGCAATTCGAGCGCGACTTTCGTAAATTTAGTCAGCAATTTAGAGCGTACGGGCGACCATATCTATCTTATAGCACACGCCTTGAAGTAAAATTTTTAGACGACAAAGGGGAAGATAATGCCACTGCAAATCGTAAGGAACGATATTACTAAAATGAACGTCGACGCAATAGTCAATGCGTCCGACGAGTTGTTGTCGGGGAGCGGCGGAGCGGACGGTTGGGTCCGTCGAGCAGCAGGTACGGAGTTGTCGGAAGAATGTAAAACTCTTCACGGCTGCAAAGTAGGGAAGGCAAAAGTCACCAATGGGTATAACCTGCCTTGCAAGTACGTAATTCATACCGTCGGGCCGCAGTGGTATGGCGGATACAAAGGAGAAGAAGAGTTGCTTTCGTCGTGTTATCGGTCGTCTCTGAAACTTGCCAAGGAATACGGATGCGAGTCAATAGCTTTTCCGCTGATTTCGGCAGGAGTCTTCGACTATCCGAAAGAGTCGGTTCTCAAAGTAGCGATTAACGCTATCGGCGACTTCCTGTTAAAAAACGATATGAAGGTTTATCTCGTAATATTTGATAAACAGGCATACGAAATCGGAAGTAAATTATTTGCCGATATTGCCGCATACATAAACGACAGGTATGTTGACGAACATAGCGACGACAATATAACAACGCTCCGTCGGCGAAAATTTAACGCTAAATCGGAGATGTCCGCGCATGTTTTGTCCTGCGTCGAAAAAAAGCCGTCTTTGGAAGACGTATTGGAAAAAATCGACGAGAGTTTTTCGGAAATGTTGTTACGAAAAATCGACGAGAAAGGATTGACGGACGTGCAATGTTATAAGAAAGCGAACGTCGATAGAAAACTTTTTTCAAAAATAAAAAACGATAAATATTATAAGCCGTCGAAGACGACGGCGGTTGCATTCGGATTAGCGTTAGAATTATCTATGGACGAGATGAAAGACCTTATAGGCAAAGCGGGGTATTCCGTAACGCACGCCAGCAAATTCGATATTATAGTGGAGTATTTTGTCGAACGCGGAAATTATAACGTGTTTGAAATCAACGAAGCGCTGTTTGCGTTCGACCAGAATTTAATCGGGGTATAAAAATGTCGCTTGTCAAGCGACCAAAGATTTTTTGTTTTTTGCTATCCTTAACATAACAAATATCGGGAGGCAATAAATTTATGAACGATACTACGGAATTGGTATTTATTCTTGACCGCAGCGGTTCTATGTCGGGATTGGAATCGGACACTATAGGAGGGTTTAATTCCATGATAGACAAGCAGAAGAAAGAAAACGGTAAAGCCTTGGTATCCACCGTGCTTTTTGACAATGAGAGCGAGGTTATTCACGATCGTTTATCGATAGAAGAAGTGCCGCGAATGACCGAAAACGAGTATTTTACACGCGGGTGTACGGCTTTGCTCGACGCAGTGGGCAATTCGGTCAGACACATAGGCAATATTCACAAATACGCTCGTGCGGAAGATGTGCCGAAAAAAACATTGTTTGTCATCATTACCGACGGCTACGAGAACGCCAGCAAAAGCTATAATTATGAGAAAGTCAGTCGAATGATTGCGAGACAAAAGGAAAAATGCGGTTGGGAATTTCTTTTTTTAGGCGCAAATATCGACGCCGAGAAAGAAGCGGCTCGTTTTGGTATCGGTGCCGAACGTGCGGTAAATTACAAATGCGACAAAGAAGGAACCGCCCTAAACTACGATGTTATCGGCGAAGTCGTGTGCCGAATTCGTACGGTTCGGACTCTTGACGCCGATTGGAAAAGCCGCATTGAAAAAGACGTGGAAAAGAGAGGTAACTAATGGGATTGTACGGGGCAGTTTTAGGCGATATAGTGGGGAGCCCTTATGAATTTGATTGCAACAACTATAAATTCAAAGATTTTCCCCTTTTTAGCAGTTGTTCGCATTTCACCGACGATACGGTTATGACCTTAGCTGTGGCAAAAGCCTTGCTCGAAACAGAAGGTAAGGACGACGACAGCATAAAGGCAGCGTCGGTGAAAGAAATGCGACGGCTTGGGCGGGCATATCCCGATAAAGGCTACGGGGCAAGGTTCGGCCGTTGGTTATATGAAGATAATCCAAAGCCTTATCATAGCTACGGCAACGGTAGCGCGATGCGAGTTTCTCCCGCGGCATGGATAGCAAAAGATATGTCTGAAACGTTACGTTTGGCAAAACTAACCGCCGAAGTTACGCATGACCATATAGAAGGAATAAACGGCGCACAAGCCACCGCGGCAGCAATTTTTCTTGCAAGAACCGGAGCCGAAAAGAAGGATATTAAATTGTATATCGAGAAAGAATTCGGTTACGACCTGAATCGTACTTGCGACGAAATTCGTCCGGCATATCGCCACGTAGAGAGCTGTCGGGAGACAGTGCCGGAGGCAATAACAGCCTTTATCGAAAGCGTCGATTTCGAAGACGCTCTCCGTACGGCTGTGTCGCTTGGCGGCGACAGCGATACGCTTGCGGCTATCGCCGGCAGTATTGCCGAAGCTTTTTACGGCGTGCCCGATAATCTGAAATCGGAGTGTCGACGCAGATTGCCGTCGGAACTGAACGAGATCTTGCTTAGATGGTAAGGTTATGAAATTTTCATAAAAAAAGAAGTTCATTTTGCGGGAACTTCTTTTTTGTATACGGTAAGATAATTTTATAAATCGACTTTCTTAATCGGGTTGTAGACGGTGACGCCGTTGTCGGTGAAGTATTTATGTTTATGGTATCCGTAATTAAGGCACAGGCACATAGCAGAGTAGAAGACCATCAGGGTAGGCACGAGTAAGGCGGGGACTAAACCGAACGTGGGTAAAAACGACATTGCCATCAGCGAAAAGCCCACTACCGTCGATACGAACGTGCAAATATAGTTTTTTCCGAAACTCTTGAAACAGGTCTTGAAGCCGTCGCCTAAGGCAATGAAGATATTTTTCGGTTGGTTACGGAAGTATTCGGGAAGCCATTGACAAAAAAGAGTCATTCTTAACGAATATATAGCCAACGCAACCAAAAGTCCTATCGGCAGGGCAAGAACTTTTATTGCCGACATAAGGTATGACGTGAAGTAAATCAAAGCGATAAAAATTCCTATATCGGCAAGTCCCAACACTATCGAGAAGATAAGGTTAAAAAGAAGGTTCTGCCACAGTGTGTTTATAAATGAATTCATAAGTCCGACGTCGAAACCGCTCGTCATTTTTTCGTGAAGAATTTTAGTGACGGGTAACAGCGGCAGGAATAATAAAAATCTCGAAATTACGAGAGTCAGAATAAGAAACCACACTCGCCTGTTTACCATAGCGGAATTTTCGTGAGTGAATTCTATGAAGAAATTAAAGAAGCGTTCCATAGACTTTATGGGGTGCTTTAAGAATTTGTCCGCAGTAATCGGAAACTCTTTTTGCAACTTCTGAAAGTACGCTTTAAGGATGGGGCTCGCTATACTCATAAGTACCGCCGAAGCGATGAGCATAATTATGAGTATAAAAAAGAGAATTTTTCCGACAAGTTTGAAATTGCAAAGCAGTACGGAAAAAGAGTTTTTTATGGGCATTCGTTACCTCCCGAAATAACGCCTTGCCATATCTTCGCGCGTTACGGACTCGGTGTCGCAGTACGCTATCGCCGTGAACGTATAAAGATAGGTTAAGATAAGAGCGTAGTTTATTAAGTTTATTATCCATTTTATATACCAAAGTTTACCCGCAAAGAACGCCAGTAAAGACAGTGCGAAAGTCAGCGTCAGCATGATAAGTCCCGGTACGAAAAAGTATCTCTGATAACTTCTCGATTTATAGAAAGCACTGCCGAAAGCTTTTAATACGTATTGTCCCGAAAAGCTCATGGTAGGCAACCACAAAGTAAGCGACGACCAAACGTAAACCAAAAGCACGCAAATTAAAATAAAGAATACGGTAGTCAGGATTACACAGAGTATTCTCACCCGTATCGAGAGAAACAAAAACGCCAGTAAAACGAACAGGTTATGTGCGATAAAGGCTGAAAGCGCAAAGAAAATTGTCGTCGCAAGAGAAGGAAAAAAGTTTTCGTTGACCGAATATATTATTTTGGTCAGACCGAATTCTCCCACTCTTATGCTTCTCGTCACTATGGTAGTCACGTACGCCGTGACTAAGATAAGTAAGACGAACGTAACGGCGAGAGCAATGAGAGAATACTTGTCGTGGTTAAACGCCGAGAGCCACAACGCCGAGAAATTCGGGTAAGGAGCCGATTTCAGACCGAACAGGAAAGAAGTGTAATCGCTGAACGGGTAGAAATAGGCGAAAGGAGCCGCAGGGATAAGTGAGAGCAAAAAGATAGCGCAGAACCTTTTCCCGTTGCCGTATCTGAATAAATATGCAAGCGTTTGTTTTAAGTAACTCATATTATAATTATAACAGCGGAGCGAAAAAAACACAACGCTTTGTATTCCGCGATAGAAAAATTTTTGTCGCAAACTCATTTTATCGCCGTAAAATACTGCGGACGGCGGCAAAAATCGACAAAAATATCGTAAAGGCAACGCAAGCGGACTTTTGTTCGATATTATATTACAAATTACGCCAAAATTCTACACGAAGCACCCGTTGCGGCAGGGTTATATTACAATACGTTCGGCGCCGATAAACAATTTCTTTAACATTAACGGAGGTAACATGATTAACAAATTGGTTATTACAAAAAGCGCGATTTTCGATTACGAAGAGATAGTGTGCAACGAGGAAATGGACAGAACGGCTTTTCGCAACGACGTGGAGAAAATCATAAAGAACAAAAAAAATCCGACGAGAATAACGTATGTTGATAAGAAAACGGGCAAAAAGCTTATGCTGTTTATTCGTAAGGGGTATGAGTTCGGACTTATGAGAACGTGGATTCTGGACGGAATATGCGAAGAAAGCGACTACGATAAGGAAATGGAAAAAAACGGGGTTATTGCGGAATGGTTGTCGGTAATAATAGAGTAGAAGAGTACGCTGCGTCAGACGTGGAAAGCATCTTGAAAAACTTTTGCGACAGGGAAAAGGAAGCGGAGATATTCGAACGAAAGGACGAAGAAATCGATTTTATGAAACGCTGTCTGCGATACCTTGACGCATCGGAAAAGGACATTCTTGAGAAAATTTATTTCGAAAAAATTTCCGTAAGAAAATATTCGGCTTTGAGCGGGTTTTCGAGAAACTTTATCGTTAAGCAAAAGAATAAAAGCATAGAGCTGCTGACGAAGTTTTTTAACGTGAAGTTCGGGATAGGCTCGTAAAAAAAGAGGGCGGTCTTGCGGCTTTTAATGCGGACGCAAGACCGCATTTATATACGGATACGGGTTAATTACAAAATAATTACCGTATTTTTGCCGTACCTACGCCGTCTGTAATTGACATATACCGTTTCGGGTGGTAAAATCGTTACAAAACGAGCTTTTAATTATATTAAATTAAATAAGTTTTAATAAAAATCGAAAATCGAGAGGAAGATATGGTAAAGGCATACAATCCAAAAGAAATTGAAAATAAGTGGCAGTCTTATTGGTACGACAACGACGTTTTTCATGCGACCGAAGACGAAAGTAAGAAGAAGTTTTATGCGTTGATAGAGTTCCCGTATCCGTCGGGAGCGGGTATTCACGTAGGTCATATAAGAGCTTATTCCGGTCTGGAAGTGGTCGCCCGCAAACGCAGGATGGAAGGGTACAACGTACTTTTCCCGATAGGTTACGACGCCTTCGGGCTTCCCACCGAAAACTACGCTATGGCGACCAAACAGCATCCGAGAATAGTCACGGACAAAAACATAAAGCACTTCCGCGAACAGTTGCAGAAAGTGGGATTTTCGTTCGACTACGACCGTACCGTCGACACCACCGATCCTGATTACTATCGCTGGACTCAGTGGATATTCGTGCAGATGTTCAAAAAAGGACTTGCTTACAAGTCGAAGACTTTCGTCAATTTCTGTCCGAAGTGTAAAGTAGTCCTTGCCAACGAAGAGAGCCAGAACGGGGTCTGCGACCGTTGCGGCAGCGAAGTGGAACAGAAAGTAAAGGACGTATGGTTTCTTAAAATAAGGAATTACGCCGACAGACTTTTGTCGGGACTTAAAGACCTCGACTTCCTTGATAAGATAAAGACAGAACAAGCCAACTGGATAGGAAAAAGTCAGGGCGCGGAAGTTATATTCGACGTTACGTGCGGCGAAGAAAAGTATCCGCTCAATATCTACACCACTCGTCCCGACACAATTTACGGAGTGACTTTCCTTGTGGTAAGCCCCGAACACCCGATGCTCGAAAAGTACGCCGACAAGATAGAAAATATCGTCGAAGTCAACGATTATCAGCGTAAGGCAAAGATGAAAAAAGAGTTCGAACGAGTACACATGGCTAAGGAAAAGAGCGGCGTTCTCGTCAAGGGAATACACGCGATTAACCCGATTACAGGAGCGGAGATACCCGTATTTACCGCCGACTACGTTATGATGGACTACGGCACGGGAGCTATTATGGCGGTACCCGCGCACGATACCCGCGACTACGAGTTTGCTAAAAAGTTCGGACTCCCGATTATCGAAGTAATAGCCGGCGGCGATATAGAAAAGGAAGCGTATATCGCAAAAGAAGGCGGAACGATGGTCAACAGCGGTTTCCTTAACGGAATGGAAGTCAAAGACGCCATCAAAGCCATGATAAAGAGAATGGAAGAACTCGGCGTAGGCAAAGCCAAAACCGATTACAAGATGAAAGACTGGGCGTTCAACCGTCAGAGATATTGGGGAGAACCGATACCTATAATAAACTGTCCGAAATGCGGACAGGTACCCGTCCCCGAAAACGAACTTCCTTTGGTTTTGCCGCCGCTGGAAGACTTTTCGCCCACCGACGACGCGTCGAGCCCGTTAAGTAAAGTCACAAGCTGGGTAAACACAACTTGCCCCGTGTGCGGAGAAAAGGCTAAGAGAGAGACCGACACGATGCCGCAATGGGCGGGAAGCAGCTGGTACTTTTTAAGGTACATGAGTCCCGATTGCGACACCTTACCCGTTAGCCCCGAAGCGTACAAGTATTGGAATCAGGTAGACTGGTACAACGGCGGTATGGAACACGTCACTCGTCACGTTATTTACAGCCGTTTCTGGAATATGTTCCTGTACGATATAGGAGTGGTAACTAATCCCGAACCTTATAAAAAGAGAACGGCGCAGGGACTTATCTTAGGCGCGGACGGAGAAAAGATGAGTAAGTCGAAAGGTAACGTGGTAAACCCCGACGACGTGGTGGCGGAATACGGCGCCGACGTGTTGAGAACCTTTATATTGTTTATCGGCGACTACGAAAAACCCGCTCCCTGGTCGCAGGAAGGGGTTAGAGGTTGTTGGAGATTCCTTAACAGAGTCTGGAACCTTATGGATATGATTAAAGAAACGAAGACCGACGATTTTAATATGGCTACTATAATAAAGAAGGTGTCGGAAGATTACGAATCGGTAAAATACAATACGGCTATCGCCGCTTTGATGACCGCCGTAAACGCTTTCTACGCAAGGGGGTCGGTTACGAAAGACGAACTCGTGACTTTTATAAAACTTCTCTATCCCGTAGCTCCGCATATCACGAGCGAAATGTACGAAATGCTCGTCGGCGGAAAGATAGAAAAAACCGCATGGCCGACATATAACGAAGCAGATTTAATAAGCGACGTAGTTGAAATTCCCGTGCAAGTGAACGGAAAATTAAAAGGAAAAGTCACCGTCAAAAAGGACGAAGAAGAGAGCGTCGTATTAGAAAAAGCGAAAGAAATCTTCGAACCGTTGAAAAATATGAACGTTATTAAGACGATTTACGTCAAAGGACGCATAATTAACATAGTCGCAAAATAATAAAAAATTAAGGAAAAAATGCAACCGAAACGGTTGCATTTTTTTTGCGAAAATATTAAAATATCGTTGAAAACAAAATCCATCAGGAGGAAATAAATAATGGCAAAAGTAAAAATCGGCATTAACGGTTTCGGCAGAATCGGACGTTTGGTTTTCCGTGCTTGTTGCGCAAGAGACGACGTAAAGGTAGTCGGTATTAACGATCCTTTTATCGACGTAGACTATATGAAGTATATGCTTACTTACGACAGCACTCACGGTAAGTTCGACGGTACCGTGGAAGTTAAGGACGGCAAGCTCGTCGTAAACGGAAACGAAATCACCGTCTTTGCGGAAAAAGATCCCGCGAACATAAATTGGAAATCCTGCGGAGCTAAGTACATAGCGGAAGCTACGGGAGTATTCACCACGACGGAAGCCGCGAAAGTTCATATTAAAAAAGGCGGCGCAAAGAAAGTAGTAATCACCGCCCCCAGCAAGGACGCTCCTATGTTCGTATGCGGCGTAAATCTCGACTCCTACGACAGAAAGATGAAAGTCGTCTCCAACGCAAGCTGCACGACCAACTGCCTTGCTCCGCTCGCTAAGGTAATTAACGACAAATTCGGTATCGTAGAAGGACTTATGACTACCGTACACGCTACTACGGCTACCCAAAAGACCGTAGACGGACCTTCCAAGAAAGATTGGAGAGGCGGTCGCGGCGCGGGAGCTAATATTATTCCGTCTTCCACCGGAGCAGCTAAAGCGGTAGGTAAAGTTATTCCCGAACTTAACGGAAAACTTACCGGTATGTCTTTCCGCGTACCTACTCCCGACGTCAGCGTAGTCGACCTTACGGTTAGACTTGCTAAGGAAGCTACTTACGAAGAAGTAAAGGCAGCCGTTAAGGAAGCCAGCGAAACCTATATGAAAGGCGTGTTGGGATACACCGAAGACGCCGTGGTATCCACCGACTTCGTAGGCGAAAAGAGAACTTCCGTATTCGACGCTACCGCAGGGATTGCTCTTAACGGAAACTTTATGAAGCTCGTAAGTTGGTACGACAACGAATGGGGTTACAGCAACAAAGTAGTCGACCTTATCGTTCACATGGCGAAAGTCGACAGACAGAAATAATCTTATTTTTACGAAGATAACGGCGTTTCGCAAGGAACGCCGTTTTTTCGCTTTTTATAAATAATCGGAAAAAACCTTATGATACACTCTCTTTGCGGCGGTAAGATAAAAATGGACGATACGCGGATTTTCGCCAAAGTGGAACTTGACGAAAAGGACGGCGAAAGTCAAAATTCCGATTGGTACTCAGCCGACGATTTTCACTTAAAAGTCGGCGATAAAGTGATAGTAAAACCGAACCATATAAATAAAAGCGGAGTCGTCGTCGAAATTAAAGAATGTAAAAACAAGATTTATCCCGTGCCGTTGCGTACGGCTAAGTCGATAGTATCAGTAGTGTATGAGCAGGACTAAGAAGATAGTTTTTCACGGTCTTTTTATAGCCTTACTCGTGGCGTCGGCGAAAGTAAGTTTTACCGTTATTCCGCCCGTACCGTTTACTTTGCAGTCGGCAGTGGTCATTACGTGCGCGCTCGTAATGGGGTGGCAGAGCGTAATTACGGTAGGACTGTACGTCGCGATGGGTTTGGCGGGGCTTCCCGTGTTCGCGGCTGGCGGCGGTATAGGGTACGTTTTTTATCCGACGTTCGGGTTTATGATAGGGTTTTTGTTTTGCGCTTTTATATGCGGCTTGCTGTACGCAAAGTTTCCTACGGTTAAAGGTTCTGTTCTTGCCGTAAGCGTGGGTACGGTCGTTATTTACTTTTGCGGAATACTCTATTATCTTTTTATAAAAAAATTCTACTTCGCCGAAAGCGTCGACTTTTGGAAAATAATTCTCACTTTTTACGTTGCGTTCATTCCGTCCGATATTATCAAGGGCGTCCTTTGCGTAATTATAGCTAAAAGGTTGCAACCCATAACCTTGCAATAAAGGAGTGTACCTATCACATTTCTTTACGCCGCAAGAAACAAGGGGGTAAGTTGTTAAAATATAGCTTTATCCGATAGAAATTAAAGCGGATATAAGTTATTTATAGTTTCTTACGGCTTTTGCGAAAGCGTCGTCTACCGTACTCAGTACGCCTACGCCTTGCTTTCACAAAAAATAAACGCAATATGACCACTCCCGTTTTTATGACAGCGAAACTTCGTTTTATGAAAAATATTGCTTAAAAATTAAATATATAGTAAAATATATTTATGAATTCGGTTCGGGCGAAAAACGCTATAATAATCATACTCGTAGTCACCATATCCGTCGCGATAATTGCGGGGGCTGTTTGCGTCGCCGTAGACGGTAACAAGAATAACGGCGACAGGGAGTATTTTTTCGATACCGCGCCGATAGATTATTCCACTCAGGAAAATTTCACTTACGCCAACCTTTTCAAAAAAGCGGTGGCTGAATACTTAAGTCCTGTTTCTTCGCAAATAGATTTAAGCGCGTTTGCGGACAGGTTGCTCGCGGCAATGTCGGTGACGAGAATACCCGCCGAAAAGCTCGGCGGAATGGCTTCCGCCATACGGAAAAATAACCTTAACGATATAGTTGGGAATATAGACGGCGATATTACCGACGAAAAACTCGAAGAATTGTTGAAAATTTCCGGGTTGAAGGTAATAAGCGATTTTCTCGACGGATTTTTTACCGAAAGCGGACTTACGGGAGAAGAAGCGGGGAAGTTTTTGTACAACTATATGGAGCTTTATTCCGCCGAAAATTATAAGACGGCGTTGCACGTGATAGGGGAAGACAATTTCGTAAAGTTCGTGTCCACGACGACGTATTTCCTTACTTCGGTGTCGGATATTAAGGAAGGCACGGGCGATTACGTCAATTCCACCGTCCTTAAAGCCGCCTTGTACGAAGCGGGCAGTGCCTATCTCGATATGGGCAGTAAAGGTACGGACGTGCTGGAACAAGTTCTGGGATTTAATTTTTATTACGACGAAGACAAGACCTACTCCGCCGAAATTAACGGTTATGCCGCCGCGATTAACGGAAAGTTGGGGTGTGTTATTCCCTTACTCGGATACGTTTTACGCGAGATAAAAACCTACGATATCGAAAGAGCAAGACTGTATTCGCAGGACGGCAAAGACGGAGATTTAATCGTTTCGCAGGCGGGGTTCGCACGTTCGGTGAAAGCGGGGACGGAAAAATTCTTGCTTGCGTACGGAGATAAAATCGGCGCGGAAAACCTTGCCGAATTAAAATCGCAACTGATATCCTTAACGAAAAATCTTTATTCTATGCAAATGGTTACGGCGGGGATAGATCCGTCTAAACTTGCGGGAGAAGAGATGGAAGAATATTTTTCTGCGAGCGAAAAATCTTTCGATACCTTTTTTGCCGCAGTGGAAAAATTGTCGGATGCGAATTTATCCGACGAAATAATCGACGGAATGAGCGAAGAAGAGCGAAAAGAACTCGTTTCTACGGCGAAAAATATGTGGGCGCTCGAAGACGAAAGCGGTACGTTCGTCACCGCGGTGACTTATATGTGGGCGGCGCAAAGGTTGTACGAAGCGGAAAAGGAGTTAAAGTAATGCTGACGGCTACTAATCTAAAAAAGAGTTTCGACGGAAAAACAGAAGTGTTGAAAGGTGTTAATCTGACGGTGGAGAAAGGGGAGTTTATTTCCATTCTCGGCGCGTCGGGCAGCGGAAAAAGCACCCTTCTTACCATACTCGGCGGTATGGACAGACCGACCGACGGGGAAGTGACCCTCGACGGCGTGAAAATAAGCGACCTTAAAGAAAGAGACCTTGCCGTATTACGCAGGACGAAAGTGGGGTTCGTATTCCAGTTTTTTAACCTTGCGCCCTACCTTACCGTCGGCGAAAATATAAATTTGCCACTTGTTTTGGACGGAAAGAACGTAAAAAACTACGCAGAAAAATTTAATTTTCTTACAAAATATCTTAAAATCGAACACATAATAAATAAAATGCCCGCAGAACTATCGGGGGGAGAACAACAGCGTACCGCAATAGCCCGCGCCCTTATTTACGAACCCGAAATAGTCTTTCTCGACGAACCCACGGGAAACCTTGACAGCGAAAGCAGCGAAGAAATTATGCAGCTTCTGAAAAATATCAATTCCGAATTGGGAGCTACCGTATTGCAGGTGACTCACAGCGAACACAACGCCCGCTACGGCACGCGTCTTATAAGAATTAAGGACGGACTTATTACCGAAGACACCATTCTTACCCCGGTCGAAAGCGAAGAAATTACGGAAGAAACCGAAATATCGGACGGAGAGAATACCGATAAACAAGCCGCTGCTTACGGCGGAGGAAATACCGATACGGAAGCCGAAGTTTCCGAAACGGAAAAAGCCGAAACGGATAAAGAAGAAAAGGAAAACTTGGAGAAATAGCATTGAAAACCCTGTTTAATCACACTTTAAGGAGCATAAGAGACAGCTTGGGACAGCTCGTAATCATCATTCTGACGGTTACGGTGGTTTCCGCACTGTTTTTCGTTACGCTCACGATAGGGGGACTGTTCGAGAACGTGCAGACTTCGATACAGTCGAGATTAGGCAAGGATACCGACGTGACGGTCACGGCGACGGTTTTTTCCGAGTCGGAGTTCGACGAGTTTATATCGGGCAGGACCGACGTCGAGTACGTGGAAAAATATTTGCAGACGGCGGGGCTATACAAGCCTGCCGACGGTTCGTACAACAAAGTAATCGCGGTGGAAGCCACCGACTTGAAAGACTACGCGGTAAGACACGGAAAAGAACTTACCGTTTACGAGTCGTACGAATACAGTTCCGACTATCCCGAAGTGTGGATAGGGCGGTCTTTTGCCGAAGAAAACGGCATTAAAGCGGGCGATTCCATTGATATTTATCTCGAAATGTACAAGACTTACCGCACGCTTACGGTAAACTATATATTTGAAAACTACGGCATTTTCGCCAACAACGTGGTAAACAGCGTGCTTGCCGATTTTTCCACGATAGGGAATAAGGGACTTATAAGCACCGCTAATATAAAGCTAACCGACGGGGCGGATAAAGAAACCTTTATGAAAGAACTGGCCGATAATTTCGACGGAGAAATTACGGTAGCCGACAGCATAGACTACGGCGAAATAAACAGAGTAGTGGGGAGCAATAAAAGGCTGTTGCGAATTACGCTCGTTTTCGTCACCGCCCTTATGATTTTTATTTTGTTTACTTCCTTTCTCGTCGTCGCAAAGAAGAGAATTAACGAACTTACCGTGTTCAAATCGGTGGGCGCAACCAACGGTCAGATAGCCGGCATGCTCATCTTCGAAGGCGCATTCTACGGACTGACGGGGGCGGTACTCGGTACGGTTCTCGGAAGAATAGGAATGAGTATAGCGGTAAAAAAAGTTATTCCCAACTTCCCCGACGCTATAAGCTATACTGCTACAGATTATATTCTGTCGGTACTTTTCGGCGTGGCGGTCAGCGCCGTAAGCGCGGTAGTACCGATAATCAAGGCGGGAAAAGAGTCTGTAAGGACTGCTACGGCAGATAAAGCGAAAGCTGTCAAAAAGAACAGAATTTTACCCCTTGCGTTATCGACGGCGTGCCTTGCCGCGTGCGCCGTGGCTACCGCTCTGGTGTCGGGCAATACCGTATGCGTAGTGCTTCTCGTGCTGTCGGCGGCGGTGTTTACGTACTTCGTTACGCCGTACTTAGTCAGGCTCGTTTCGTTCGTTATGAAAAGAAAATTATCGGGACTTACCGTAAAGCGTAACCCGTCGAGCAACACTCTTTCGGGAATGGTGGCTTCGGTAATGGTATTTGCGTTCGTCGTGCTTTCGATAGTGGACGTAATTATAGGGGCGGTCACGCCGAAAAACTCCCGTTTTTCCGCCGACTTCGTGGTGGACAGCGTGGTCACCGTCGATATGGATTCTTTACGAGACGAATTAAGTAAAGTTTATGGAGTGGACGAAGCGATTTTGTACGTTTATGACACTGCAATTTACGATAACGGTACCCAAAGACGAGAATTTGCCCTTTACGGCGTGGATAATGCCGACGGACTTTACGGTATCTGCCGCAATCTTACCGCCGAAGGAAAACGGGCGTTCGACTCGGAAATAAATCCCGTTATCATAACCTACGATTTAGCCAACAGGTTCGGCTTGAAACGCGGAGATAAAATAAACATAACTCTCGGTACCGAAGAAAAAACGGGGGCTACTCTTTACGACCTTTTCACTGTCGTGGGTGTGGACGAAACCGTGACTTCCGACGACAGACTTATGGTAATAAGGAAAGATTCTTTCCGCATAGACGGGAAGAGCTATACACCTAAAGACAACATAATTTTCCTGTACGCAAATAAGGACGTGCCGACGGAAGACCTTTATAAAGACATAAGGGCGAAAGCGGAAAGCAAGAGCTGTTACGCGTTGGAACTTAACGACTGGGCGTACGCCACGAGCGTTGGAATAACGGGAGTAACGACCTTGTTAAGAATTTTGCAGATAGCGGTAAGCGCGGTTGCGTTAATCGGCGTAATAAATCTTACCGCCGTCACGATAATGGAAAGGAAGAGAGAATACGACGTGTTCCGCGCGGCGGGTATGGACGATGAAAAATACGTCGGTTTGGCAGCGGGAGAAGGTTTTATCATATCCCTTACGGGAGCTTTTATAGGAACGGCTCTTTCCGTCGTCGTCAACTTTCTTATGCCGATTTTCGCCGAGATAATAGACAGGTACGTCGACTTTTCCGTTTTCCCGTGGCAGCTTGCGGCAATCGCCGCCGCAATAATAGCAGGGTACACCGTAATTTATACGGTGACCGCGTTACTCCGTCGTAAAAATACCGCCGTGGAAAGAAACGTAATTTAACGATAGATTTTTTTATTAAACTTAGGGCGTATATTTTTATTAAACTTAGGGCGTATATAGCCCTTGTCAAACTCCCCTTTTATATGATATAATCATAAATAATTATTTTTAAGTGGGAGAAAGTACCATGAACGTTTTTAAGAAAGTAATCCAAACGATAATAATCGTAGCCATTATCGCCCTTTTGGTAGTGGTTTTGGTTCTGTCGTGCGTTCCGAAGCAGAAGAAGTCCGACGTAGAACTCGTTAAACTTGCGGATATACATATTCCCGAAAAGCTCGACCAGGACAACCTGTTCGGTTTGTTTTTCTTTGATGAAAACGGCGTTCCTACCCCCGTTAAAGACGGCGTGGATAAAGTTTGTTACGACAAGAACAAACCTACGATTATCTTTATACACGGTATGCAGATGAACTACGGCTATCACCGTTACGACCCTATCGCCAACGCCGACGGAATAGTCAAGGCAGGGTATAACTTCGGCGTATTCTTTTGGAGTCAGCTCGCCGACTGCGGTATGCCCGGCGTAGGCAAAAAGAAGATTTGGGGCAGAACGAGCGGTAATTTCTTCTACGCCGACGAAAACGACAACAGAGTGGAAGAAGCGGACGACGTACTTAAATACGCTACTTCCGAAGTGTTCGTAGCGTACTATCTCGACTTTATGGAAAAGGCTGGTTGCGACGGTTCTTCCGTTACGATAACCGGTCACAGCCTGGGAGCTAACACCCTTTTTGCGGTCACGAGCTATATGACCACCCTTTATAAAGAAGGACTTATAACGAAAGAATTTTTGCCCGACAGATTTACTTATCTCGACGCGTATATGGACGCTCTTGTGGATAAAGACACTTACGTTCCTTGGCTTAAACATACGATAGGGGAAGAGGGTGTAATAGGACTTGCGAAAGAAGCCGTCGCTGCGGCGAGAGAATTGGGTATCGCCACCGAGTACGTAAAGAGTTGCCAGCTTGTAAGTTTTCTTTCCGATACGCTCATATACGGCGGGGTGGAAGGCACTTCCAAGAGTCTTTTCGATAAGATGCTCTATCTCGATTTCAGCTGTGCGTTTGCCGCTAAGGCGAATTTTTTAAATATGTTTGGCGATGAACATTGTGCAAGTATGAATTACGCACTCAGGTCGGTCGGGGAAATAACCCCCAAAGACGTAAGCGACCCCAACGGCGAAGCTCTCGCGTTCAACTTAAACACTCCCATATCCTATTCCTACGCAAGAAACGGTGCGATTTACAGAATGGAAACGAATAAGACGGAATTTAATTTCGACGACGACGTGTTCTATTCCGAAAATATAAGCTGCGCAAAAATCGCGGGATTTGCGTTCAACGACGCCAACGATAACGGCATAAACGACGACAGAGTGAAAAACCGCGTCGGCGGCGTAACGGTTAAACTTTACGACGAAGGCGGCAATTTCGTTGCGGAAACGAAAACTTCCGAAGGCGGATATTACGAATTTAATCTTAAGCAAACCGACGTAGGCAAGAGCTTTACCGTAAGAGCGGAATTGGACGGCGGCAAATTCGGCAAGACGAGCGACGGCGGATATATGAATAACGGCGTAAACGCGCAGGGCGTTTCGGCAAAGTTAAGAATAAATTCAGCTATAGACTTAAAAATAGTCAATATAGGTATAAACAAATAACGAATATAAATTTAGTTGCAGGTTGGTTAAATGACGATGTTGAGAAAAAAAATTATTCCCGTCGCCGTGGTAGTCGCATTGCTATGCGTGTTGTTGTGTGTGACTCTGGCGGGATGCAAGGAAAAAACAAACGATAAAGCAAAACTTATCAATTCTTCCGATATAGCTTATCTCGACGAGATAAAGGAAAGCGGAAATCTTACTTTCGAGTGGTTGAAGCCGTACAGCGCGTCCAAGCCCACGGCTATAATTATCCCCGGCGAAAGCGACGGAAACAAGTTTTCGATGACTCTCGACGGTAAGGAATATACCTTTAAGAGCGAATTGCTTACCACGGGTTACACTGTGGAAAACGGCATAGGATACAAGGCGCAGGGGCTTAATCTCGATCTGTCATATTATTGGGTAAACGTTTCCGAATGGAACGTGGCTGTTTTCCACTGGGAAAGTTTCGCCGTGGAAAGTAACCCCGAAGATATAGTTTCCAAGTTCTATTCCTTGCCGAAAATGCGTTATTACACGGGCGAAGGCAGTTACGAAACCACGAAAGTTCCGCATAACAACCTTACCGAAATCACCGCTTCTCTTTATTACGAAGAAATGAAAAAGTGCTACGACGACACCTTGAAGGGAGCGGTAAACGGCAAAGAAATAAGATTTATCGGTAACGGCGTGGGAGCCGACCTTGCGTTGAGCGTGGCGTCTTACCTGAATGCGGTAAGCGAAAGCGGTTCGATAGACAAAAACTATCTTCCGTCGAGAATAGCTCTTTGCGACCCGTATATGTCGATAGACGATATGCACATGCCCGACGATAAACTCCCCTGGACGGATATATCCACTACCGAGGGGATGATAAACGTGGTCGACGGACTTCTTACCGAAGTCACCGGGTACGGCGCGGTTACTGAAATGATAGAGACGGAAGAAGTAAGGACGGAAACCGTGGACAATAACGGACAGACCGACACGAAAAAGACTTATTCTTACGCCTACGATATAGAAAAGAGCGAAAAGGCGGAAGAAAGTTATAAGAGTATAAAAAATAAGGTAGCGCACCTTACCTTGTCGGAAAGTTATTCGGTAAGATTTTCCGATGAGTACAAAAACCTTAAAAGAATAGCTCTCGACTGGTACCTTTACAGTATGGTGGGTAGCGACGACGCCGACAACACCGCAGGCGGCGAATATGCGATAGGGTATCCGAGGAGCCTTAGCGATTTTCAGACCTACTATACCTACGACGGTTTTAACTGGGGCAAGAACATGACCCGTCCCATAATGAACAACAGAGCGTTGAATAACGATTCCAACTCCAGTATTGCCCGCAGCCGCGGCAAAAACTTCGGCGTGAGCGCATGGACTCCCACCGTTTACACGAGAGCGTTGCAGGGAATAACCTTTACTTTGCAGAAAAAAGCGGTTAAAAATTCTATCGGAACGAATATCCACGGCAACTATAACTACTCCATGTCGGACTACGTTATGCCGTATTTCAGAAGCGAGAACTTCCAGAAATCCAACCAGACCGATTACACTCTTATTTGCGGATACGTTTATGCCGACGTAAATAAAGACGGATTTATCAACGACGGTTTTGCGGGACTTTCCGAAGCGCAATTAAGCGTTAAGGTTACTACGGGCGATACGACTACCACCACCGTGGTGGCGGAATTTACCGTGTCTACCGATAAGAACGGGTTCTACGTAATTAAGTTCCAAGACAAGACGAAGGACAGCGAAGGGGCTCTTTCTCAGTCGGGTTATTGTTTCTCGACCGAACACAAGGTTGAAATATCCCTTATCCCCGAAAGTCACGATTATTACGGCATAGCCACCGCTTCTTCGGGCATATACTACGATACCGTGGGCGGTCACAACTTTAAGAACTTCACCACTACCGTGACGATGAACAGCTACTACGCCGACGCTATTACCGTAGCGAACTGCCTTGTCAGAACCAACGACTGATGAAAGGCGCGATAGTAGTAAACGGATACTATTCTTCGCCGTCGGCAACGTATCAAGCCGACAGAATGAAAGAAGAACTCGCTAAACTCGGTGCGGAAACGGAAATAGTAAAAAACGACTGTCCTTTTCCGATAGGCGAGAAGTACGATTACGACTTTGCGGTTTTTTTCGATAAGGACGTAAACTTAGCCCGAAATATGGAAGAGGGCGGAACGCTCGTTTTTAACTCTTCCTTTTCGATAGAGAATACCGACGACAAGATAAAGACTGCGATTATAGCTTCGAGAGATAAAGAAATCGTCACGCCCCTAACTATTCCGAGTCCGAAAAAATATTCTTACGTCAAGGATACGGAGTATCTTAATAAGGTAGGAGAAATTTTGGGGTATCCTCTCGTAGTCAAGGAAGCGAAGGGGTCGTTAGGAGAACAAGTCTATTTAGCCGAAGACTTCGATTCTTTGGCAAGGATAGACGAAATTATCGGCAATAAAGATAAACTTTATCAACAGTACGTTTACGAAAGCAAGGGTAAATCGGCTCGCATTATCGTAATCGGAAAAAAGTATTTTTGCGCGATGTTACTTAGTAACGACGGCGATTTTCGTAGTAACGCCCACGTCGGCGGAAAAGGAATAGCGGTAGACGCGGACGAAGAGTTTGTTAAGGCGGCGGAAAGGGTGGCAGAACTGTTTGATTCAGATTATTGCGGCGTGGACTTTTTTGCCGTCGCGCCTATACTTATCGAAGTCAACAGCAACGCATATTTTACCGAGATAGAAAAGGTAACGGGCAAGAACGTGGCTCGTCGCTACTCGGAATATATTATAAAAACGACGAAGGAACATTTAATATGCAAGAATTCACTCAGGCGATAGTAAACTGGTTGCAGTCGGTTTTTCATAACGGTTACGTTACTACTGCGCTTATTTCTATCGTACCTATGATAGAAGTAAGGGGGGCTATTACCGTAGGCAATGCGCTCGGAATAAACCCGTGGATAGCGTACGTCTTGTCCTGTTGCAGCGCGCTTATAGTTTGTCCGATACTTTTATTGTGTCTTAAACCTATTCTGCGGGCGTTGAAGAAGACGAAGGCTTTTAAGAGTCTTGCCTTAGCCGTGGAAGAAACTTTCGTAAAAAAGGCTAAGAAGATAGAAGACAATTCCGAAAAGGAAGATATAAAACAAGGCGACGACGAAGAGACGAAAGCGAGAAAGAAGAAATTCAACAAAACTCTCGGCATATTTTTATTCGTAGCGATACCCCTTCCGATGACGGGAGTGTGGACGGGTTCCGCCGTGGCGGCGTTTATGGATTTGGAATATCGTTACAGCGTACCTGCGATAGTTCTCGGCAACTTCGTCGCAGGACTTATAATAACCGTCCTTAACATCGTGCTCGGCGAGTACGCTTCGCTTATTTTACTCGTGCTTGCGCTGTTCGTATTAGCGTCGCTTATAGCTTTGATAGTGACTTTTGTCGTCAAATACAACAAGATAAAAAAGGAAAAGAAAAACGCAGAAAAAACCAACGAGGAGGGTAGTGTTGAAGAATAAGAGTATTTCTCCCCAAATGAAAATCGCAGGGCTTAAAGAGTCGCAAAAGGTACTCGGGAAAAAACTTTTGGAATCCCTTATTGCCGTTTTGCCCGTGGTTGTAATCGTACTTATCATGTACTTTACGCCGCTGGTCGACCTTACTTCGAAAGAACTTGTCGTATTTATTGCGTCGGCGGTCTTTCTTATTATAGGTATAGGACTTTTTAATCTCGGAGCCGATATGGCAATGACTCCTATGGGCGAACACGTCGGTAGCGGTCTTACTAAGTCCGGCAATCTGAAACTTCTTTTAATCGTGTCCTTTGTAATGGGCGTGCTTATTACCATTGCCGAACCCGACTTGTCGGTGCTTGCCGAACAAGTGAAAGCCGTCCTTAACGGAACCGTCCTTATCGTCACCGTGGGCGTAGGCGTAGGGTTGTTTTTATTACTGTCTATTGTTAAAATAGTCGCTAAAAAGAACCTTTCTTCCTTACTTCTATTTTTCTATATGGTTCTGTTCGCGTTTGCGGCTATTATGATGGAAAACGGCAAAGGCACGTTTATGCCTCTTGCTTTCGATTCGGGCGGCGTAACGACGGGACCTATTACCGTTCCGTTTATTATGGCTCTCGGCGTAGGAATAGCTTCAACGATAGGCGGTAAGGACGCGGGCGAAAACAGTTTCGGACTCATAGCTCTTTGTTCCATCGGACCTATGATAGCGGTAATGGTACTTTCTCTTACCACGAAAGGAGACCTTACTTACGCTCTCGCGGACTACTCGGTAGAAGCTAATCTCGGTGCTAACTTCTGGCATTTGCTTCTTAATCAGATGCTCGAAGTGGGCAAGGCTTTGGGACTTATAATACTATTTTTTGCGGTGTTGCAACTTACCGTTCTAAAACTTCCGAAACAGAAAATTTTACAGATAGCGATAGGTATTATTTATACATTCGTAGGTTTAGTCGTATTCCTTACCGCTGTGAGCGTAGGGTTTATGCCGATAGGGTTCAGATTGGGGCAGGAACTTGCCGGAAACAAAGTCGTACTTATTATTTTCGCCTTTATTATCGGTATGGTGGTAGTCCTTGCCGAACCTGCCGTCCACGTACTTAACAAACAAGTGGAACAAGTCACTTTGGGTATGGTCACGAGAAGATCCATGATGATAGCTTTGTCTGTGGGCGTAGGTATTTCCATAGGGCTGTCGATAATAAGGATTATTTACAAGTTTTCGATACTGTACTACCTTATTCCCGGCTACTGCATATCGTTAGGATTATCGTTCTTCGTACCTAAACTTTACACGGCGATAGCTTTCGACTCGGGCGGCGTAGCCAGCGGACCGCTTGCGTCGAGCTTTATTCTGCCCTTTGCGATAGGGGTTTGCGCTACTCTCAACGGAGTCGATTCTATACTTAACTATGCGTTCGGCGTAGTGGCTATGGTCGCTATGACTCCCCTTATCACGATACAGATTTTAGGTTTCCGTAGCGTAGTCGCTTCCAAGATAAGAGAGAAAGAAGCAATGAAACGCATTGTAGGAGCAGACGACGAACAGATTATTGATTTTATGTAGGTGAAGATATGGAAAAAAATACCGAAACCAAAAAGAAAAGAAAAATTGCCGAAAAAAGACAAGCCAAGGCGGTAACGAAAAATAAAGCCACGCCGAAAAGACTTAAACTTTTAATAACGGTGGTAAACAGGAACAAAGGAGAATTTTTCGCCGACCTTATACAATCGTACTCGGTGAATATGCAGATAATGTGCGCCGCTTGCGGCACGGCAAGTTCCGACATGCTACGTTATTTAGGTCTGTACGAATCGGACAAGACGGTAATATTCAGCGTGGTGAGAGAAGATAAAGTAAAGGAAATTACCGATATGCTGGAAGAAAAATTCGCAACCGTCCGTAACGGCAAAGGAATAGCCGTAACGGTACCGTTTTCGAGCGTAATAGGGGTGCTGTCGTACGGATTTTTGAGCGACAACAGAATGACTATAAAGGAGGATAAGTAAAATGGCAGGAAAACACGAACTTATAATATGTATTGTAAACAACGGTTTCAGCGAAGCGGTAATGGACGCGGCTCGCGAATTCGGAGCAAGGGGCGGTACCGTCCTGCACGCAAGAGGAACGGCTAATCCCGAAGCCGAAAAAATCTTCCATATTACCGTCCAACCCGAAAAAGAAATGGTAATGATAATCGTTCCTACAGAAATAAAAGACGATATTCTGCATGCCCTTTATAAAGCTGTCGGTCTTAATACCCCCGGGCAGGGTATAGCCTTTTCTCTCCCCGTGGAAGATACCGTCGGGCTGACCGCACCCGAAACCCTTTCCGAAAAAATTCTTCCCGCGGAAGAAACCGCAGAACCTACGAACGCGGAAACGGCGGAAGAAACGGCGGAGCAGGAAGAAAAAGAGTAAGTGAAGTTCCGCCATAGGCGGAGTGAAGTTCAAAGCCTTGCTTTGAGTGAAGTTGCCTGACGGCAGTGAAGTTCAAAACCTATGGTTTTGAGTTAAGGATACAATGATTAAGGCGGAATAGATATGCGTTCTATTCCGTTTTTATCTATATATCGGTTTTTTTATATCCCGCCCGCCCACCCACCCTTATTGGTAAAGAAAAAGATAGGACGCAAAATCCTATCTTCCTATAATAACTTATCCTTAACTTCGAGTTCTGCTCGAAACTTCACTCGGCGATAGCCGAACTTCACTATCGCTATGCGATAACTTCACTCAAAGCTGTGCTTTGAACTTCACTTTTACTATATTCTCTCGATAATCGCGTTCGTTATCGCCGTCGTGGAGCAGATTATTTTGCCTTCGTCGTAAAGGTCGGCGGTTCTGTATCCGTCGGATAGAGTTTTTTCGACGGCGCGTTCTATATCGGCGGCTTCGGTTTCCATATCGAAACTGTATTTCAGCATCATTGCGGCGGAAAGTATGGTTGCGATAGGGTTGGCTACGTCGGGAGATAGGTCGGGAGCCGAGCCGTGGATAGGTTCGTACAGACCTAAAAGGGTATCGTTGGTCGACGCCGACGGAAGGAGTCCGATGCTTCCCGTGAGCATACTCGACAGGTCGCTTAAAATATCGCCGAACATATTGCTCGTGACTATTACGTCGAATTGCGACGGGTCTTTTACAAGCTGCATAGCAGCGTTGTCGACGAACATATCGTTTACCGAAACGTCGGGGTAATCGGCAGCCACTTCGTGCACGGCGTAACGCCACAGGCGGG
>CAZUJW010000002.1:0-97100 GCA_964620655.1 uncultured Christensenella sp. | reverse complement strand
AGGGGGCTTGGAGCGATGCCCCCTTAATTATAAATCTACTTTATCCTTGTGAAAAAGAAAGCGTGCTCGGTCGAGCCGAGCTTCGCAACTTGCGGCTCGTGTGTTTCTTTGCTACTTTCTTTTCACACCGAAAAGAAAGTAAAAGCCTATATGAGTAAAGAAAAAAGCTAGAACACTAATGCCTATCTTTCTCTAATAGCTTATTCTTAACTTCGAGTTTTACTCGAAACTTCACTCGGCGAAGCCGAACTTCACTATCGCTATGCGATAACTTCACTCAAAGCTGTGCTTTGAACTTCACCGCCGTAAGGCAACTTTCCTCCGCCCACGGCGAAAATTCGTCTATTCCGCTTTCTCCGCCGCCGCTCTGCGTTCGTTAAGTTCTCTTGTTATGGTATCTTTCTTTTCGCCGACAAGGTCGTAGAAGAAAATAGGCACGGAGCAAATAAGAAGACTTACGCCCGGGACTAACGACACGAGAGAGAACATAGCAAGACGCTGATTTATCGTAAGGTCGGTAGCTATTACCACTGCGCTCGAAGCGTAAATATCGGTGGGGTTCAGGTTTATTACGATGTACATTAAAATTATAAGTACGGTGGCGAAGGCGTTGCCTAATTTATTGACGAAAGACTGACAGGCGGAGCCTAAGGCATTGTCGCGGAAGCCGGTTTTCCATTCCATATAGTCAAGGCAGTCGCCTACCATTGCGTAGCACGTTACGTTAAGCACACCTAAGGGGATACATTGTATAATGATGAAAGGTATGCATGCGTAGAACAGTCCGCCGATATTTTTTACTATACTCAACGCTCCGAAAAGGGTGGTGACGAGTCCTGCGACAAAACCGCTTATACAGCTTACTATTACTATTTGTTTGTAATTAAACTTTTTATAAAGTTTCGGCATTAAAAGCATTGCTCCGAACATACCCACTGCCGAACAAACGGTAAAAATTATGTTTACTATCGTGATGCTTGACTGAATGGCGGCGGTAGGATTGGCTACGGTCGCTAAATCGGGACCGATGTAAAAAGCGTAGCGAGCTACGTGGACGGAAGCCGCTTGCATCATATATCTGCCTGCCGAAAGTATACCCATAATCACTACGAGCATAAGGGGACGGCAGGTGAAAATTCTTTGAAGAGTTTTCGGTTCTCCTTCTTTACGAACCTTTTTCGGAATGGCAACCCTTTCTTTAACTTGAAAGTAGGAGTTTATAAAAAGGATAATACCCGCTACGGAAGATATTATCGCCATAATAAGGTACTTTTCTCGGTCGAGTTCAACCCCTTCTTTCGACGATATTATAGGGAGAATAAATCCGAGCAACGTAAAAATTGCCATCGGAATGGCACTGCCGACGCCGTTTAAGGTCCTGCCGAAAGAAATAGTATTGGCTCTTTCGCCAGGGTTTGGAGTCATAAGATTGGGCATACTCCAAAAAGGAATATCGCTTACAGTGTAAGTCATTCCCCAAAAGACGTATACGAACGCCGCATAAATCATATTGCCGGTGGGGCCGAATTCGGGATCGACGAAGAGTAAACAGCTCAATATCGCAATGGGCGCCGCCGTGAAAAGGATGTAAGGGCGAAGTTTTCCGAAGCGAGAATCCACTTTGTCCACGATAATTCCCATAAGCGGGTCGTTAATCGCGTCCCATACTCTCGCAAACAGCATAAGAAGAAGTACGAACAGTAGCGGTACTTGCAGTACGTTTATGTAGAAGTCGGAAATGTAGCTCGACATAATGGCGTAAATCATTCCCTGTCCGAGTGCGGCTATTCCGAACGACCACAACTCTTTTTTCGGTACGTATTTTTGTTCCGTAACGTTAGACGACATAGTTACTCCTTGTTTACTTTACAAGTAAAAGACGATAATTATGCATATTATACTACGGAAATAACAATTTTGCAAACAAATGTATTTTCGTGAATTTTTCCCGGGAGTGTTTTATGCGGCGGGAGGCGGCTTTTTGTATTGACAAATGAAGTTTTTGTCGTAAAATAGATATATATTAAAAGATAAGAACCAAGGAGAGCGATATGAAACTTACCGTTTTGGGAAAATACGGACCGTACGGCAAACCCGGAGTGGGGGCGGCGAGCGGTTATTTAATAAGCGACGAAAAATTCAAGATTTTATGCGATATGGGCAGCGGCGTTATGTCAAGGCTTTTGGCGACGACCGATATTACCGAACTTTCGGGGATATTCATTTCCCATCTTCACTACGACCATACGTCGGATTTGTTGCCGTTCAGATACCGTCTGGACGAACTGAAACTGCCGATAAACGTTTATACTCATAAGGAAAAGAACAATCCTTATTACGATTTACTTTTTAAGCATCCGTATATCAACGTAATAAATATCGACGAAAATACTATTTTTACCGTGGACGGAGTAAAGCTGAGTTTTTATCCGATGAACCATCGTATGCCCGCGTACGGAATAAGATGCGACGGTAACGGCTCCGTGTTTTATACGGGCGACACTATGTTTACCGAAGAGATAATAAATGGCGGGCAAGGTTGCGATATTGTTCTTGCCGATTGTTCCAAGCCCGACGTTTTTATAGGCGCGCACATGCAGGCTAAATACGCTTTCGAAATTCGTAATAGGACCGGAGCTTTGGTCATAGCCACCCATCTTGCTCCCGACTTTTCGCCCGAAAACCTTTTTGCAGGAGCGGACGGAATAATAATTGCGGAAGAAGGCAGAACTTACGACACGGAGAAACCGATATGAAACCCGAAAAGCTGAATAAAAAACTCGAAAATTACCTTAAAAAGGGCGAATACAAAAAGTATCGCAAACTTAAATATAAACGGGGCGACTACTACGATATTCTGTCGTACATAACCGATTTTAAGTATTCTTTCGACGAAAAGCCCTTTACCGACGCAGACAGTCTCGTGCTTTGTCAGCTTGCGTATACCGATTTGTCGGACTTTAAGGGAAAGAAACTTTCGGAAGTCGCGGCAAACGTAATTGATTCGAAAAAGGTTGCTCCATACTGTCACGACGACTGTATGAGAGTAATAAATGCCCTGTCTAAATCGGAAAGATTAGGCGAAATAATTGTTCTCGACGCGAGAGAAAAATTATCCAAGGAAGAAGACTGTCAATACGGAGTCACTCTGTTCGACTGCGGAAAGTTCCTTTATATGGCGTGCAGGGGTACGGACGACCATATGATAGGTTGGCTCGAAGACGTCGACCTTATAATTTTGCCCGAACTCCGTTCTCATACCCTTACAATAGAAGCTCTTAACGAGTACGGAAAACTTTACGAAAAACCCTTTATAGTGGGCGGTCACTCTAAAGGCGGCAATATGGCTTTGTATTCTTCCGCTTTCTGCGAACCGTCGGTTCAGGACAGAATAATAAAGGTTTACGACCACGACGGACCGGGACTTTTGCCGTCTGCGTTTGAAAAAGACGGAATGAAAAATATAATAGACAGAGTGGACAAGTCCTGCCCCGAACTAAGCGTATTCGGAATGGTTATGCACGAAGGTACGCCGTACAGAGTAATCTACTCTCATTGCCGCGATATTTATCAACACTACATACTGAATTGGCAGATAGAAAAGGATAACGGCTCTTTCGTCAAAGCCGAAATAACCGACCGGGTTTCTCGCGTAATAAGAATAGTGATAGAAATAGTTCTGCCCACGATGACAGAAGAAGACAGAGTGCGTTTCCGCGCATTTACCGCTACGATACTCGACCGCACGGGGATATTCGTTCTGGACGACTTCTCTTTCGGTAAGATATTGAAACTTATCGGAAAAATGTTCGAACAACCGTGGGAAGAACAAAAGTTTATGTGGAAACTTTTAGGTAAAGTCCTTAAAGCTATCCCCAAAGCCGAAAAAGCTGCGAAAAAAGAAAAGAAAGAATATAAAAAGGCGAGAAGAGCGGCGTAAGCCACGGAGATGAGTTAATTGCCCTTGCGGGCGTGAATTGCCACTGCGTGGCGTTAATTTCCACTCCTATCGGAGCGGAGTTAATTGCCAAAATCGAAGATTTCGGCGTTACGGATAAAAATATAAGCGGAGTAGAATATATAGGTTCTATTCCGCTTTGTTTATTAGGTTAATTGCCCTAACGGGCGTGAATTGTCAAAATCAAAGATTTCGGCGTTATGGAATACCGACCACTCGTTATGCGGGATTTTTCCGCAGTCGTAAGACTTTGTGCGTAAAAATCTAAGTCCGCATAAGTCGGACTCATAAAAAAGCAAGGCAGTCCGCCTTGCTTTTTCCTATTCTTACAAGTTAATTCAAGTAATTGTCTGTTAAGAAAAACTGACTTTGTTAAAGTTTGGATAAGGGGGAACATTATGAGGAAAGGGGTTTATTAAGGGGGCTTGGAGCATTTCCGACCAATCGTTATGCGGGATTTTTCCGCAGTCGTAAGACTTTGTGCGAAAAAATCTTTATCCGCATAAGTCGGACTCATAAGGAAGAAAGACAGTCCGTCTTTCTTGTCATATTCTTATAAGTTTATTCCAAGTAATTAACTTTGTTGAGAAAGCCTAACTTTGTTAAAGTTTGGATAAGGGGGAACATTATGAGGAAAGGGGTTTATTAAGGGGGCTTGGAGCTATGCCCCCTTAATTATAAATTATTTTATCCTTGTGAAAAAGAAAGCGTGTTCGGTCAAGCCGAACTTCGCAACTTGTGGCTTGTGTGTTTCTTTGCTACTTTCTTTTCACACCGAAAAGAAAGTACGAAACTAATCTAAGTGAAGAAAAAAGATAGAACACTAAATTGTCCTATCCTTATTTTGATTGTTTATCCTTAACTCCGAAGCGATAGCTTTGGAAATTAACGCCACGCAGTGGCAATTCACGCCAGTTAGGGCAATTCACTCTATAAACGCCAAACCGACGGCTTGGCAATTTTATTGTTTACTCGCTTCGTAAGTGAGTTTCTTTTTCAGTTCGTACAGCTTATCGCTTAAATCGACTTTGTAAACGTGCGGATTTATAAGACGGGTGTATTCTTCCCAGAATTCCGAGCGGACGAGCTGACTGTATGCGGCTATGTCTTTAAGTTTTGGCGAAACGTAAACTTGTTTTCCGTCGCGGAACACTTCCACCATAAGGTTACGGACCGTGTACTTTTCAAAGGTGGTGCGTTTCCAGGTTTCCAACGGGTGGAATACGGTAAGGGGTTTGGACGTGTCGATGGTTTCGTCTCGTAAGCAGATAAGGTCGGCTTCCGCCATTTTGTCTTCGCCGTAAATTCTGTAAGTGGTTTTTATTCCCGGGTTGGTTATTTTCTCGATAGTATCGGAAAACTTCATTTTGGGTACCCATTTGCCGTTTTCTTGCAGACAGGACAGCTTATATACGCCGCCGAGGGCAGGGGTAAGAGAAGAAGTTATTAGTTTCGTTCCTATACCGTACAGGTCTATTCTCGCACCCTGTTGATGCAAGGAAGACAGTATATATTCGTCTATATCGCCGCTTGCGCAGATAATGCAGTCGGAATGCCCCGCGTCGTCGAGCATCTTTCTCGCTTTCTTGCTTAAGTAGGCAAGGTCGCCGCTGTCAAGGCGGATTCCCTTAGGTTTAAGTCCTTTCGCTTTCATTTCGTCGAAGACTTTAATAGCGTTAGGCACGCCGCTCTTTAAGGTGTCGTAGGTGTCCACTAAGAGAAGAGTGTTCGTCGGATATATTCTCGCGTATTCGCGAAAGGCTTCGAGTTCGGAATCGAAACTCATTACCCAGCTGTGGGCGTGAGTGCCGGAGCAAGGCACGTCGAACATCTGACAGGTAAGCACGTTGCTGGTCGAGTTGCAACCGCCTATTATAGCGGCTCTCGCGCCGTAAATACCCGCGTCGGGTCCTTGTGCTCTGCGCAGACCGAATTCCATTACGCCGGCTTTGGCTTCCTTGCAGATTTTCATAGCCTTGGTAGCGATAAGGGTCTGATGGTTTATCAGGTTAAGAAGAGCTGTTTCTACAAGCTGAGCCTGAATAAGGGGCGCGGTCACGGTAAGGAGCGGTTCTCCGGGGAAAACTATTTCTCCTTCGCGGATAGCGGAAATGCTTCCCGTAAACCTGAAGTCTTTAAGATAGTCGAAAAACTTTTCCGTAAACAGATTGAGAGAACGGAGATAGGCTATATCTTCTTCGGTAAAATGCAGGTTATTGATATAATCGATAGCCTGTTCGAGTCCTGCGCATACGGCGTATTCCAAATGTTCTTTCTGACGGAAAAACACGTCGAAATTAGCCATAGTTTCTGCCTTACCCGTTTCCAGATAAGCGTTCATCATAGTAAGTTGATATAAATCGGTAAGTAAAGTAAGATTTCTCATTTTTTTTTTGTTACCTTTTTTATTTTTTTTCTGGATTTTTCGGAGCGGCGTCGGAGTATTCCGAATTGTCTTCCGCGGTTTCTTGTATGGATTTTTCTTTCGAAGATATGCCTTCTGCAGTCGCTCCGTCCGTAGCGGAATCGGTCGGCTTATTATTGTCTTTCGGTGTTTCGCGGTGTGCGTCGGTAAACAGACTGTCGGGGATACCGCCCTTGCCGTACCAGACTTTTTCGCCTTTTTTAGTTTTTATTACAGCGAGAGTCACAATAGCGGCAAAACAGAGAACCGCACCTATCGCGCAGACGAGCTGACTCGTGTTGGGTATACCGAGTATGTCCGTACTGTCGCGGAAACATTCCATTATGCTTCTTATTATGCAATAAACGCAAACGTAACTCAAAATTCCGCTGCCTTTAAGTTTGAGATGTCTTCTCAAAAACAGCAAAAGTGCAAACCCCAATAGGTCGGCTATGAATTCGTAGAAGAAAGTCGCCTGATAGAAGCCGCCTTTGTTGGCTATGTAGACTGCATAAGGAAAAAACTGCAAAGACGGATTGGTAACGGGCAAACCGTAAAGTTCCTGATTGCAGAAGTTACCCCAGCGCCCCAAGCCCTGACTTAAAATGATTACGCAAACCACGCTGTCGGCAAGGTCAAGGAAGTCCACTTTACGCCATTTACACCAGATGTATCCGCCGAGTATTCCGCACGGCGCGCCGGTAAGAATGGTAAGACCGCCGTCCCAGACTGCGATAATGTTTACGAAACTTTGCCAGGTAAAGGGTTTTACAAGGAAAAATTCCTTAAAGTGGGCGAACACGAAACCCAACCTTGCCCCCACTATCGCAAGGGGAATGGCGATAAGAAAAAGTTCCAGTAAGTCGTCGCTTTTTACTTTAACTCTTTTAGCGAGTTTTATTGCGACTAAAAGTCCTATGAGCATCGCGCAGGTAATTATTATTCCGTACCAGGCGACGTCTCGTCCGAATATCGTGAAAGCCACGCTTTCTACTCTTCCCGTCCAGTGCATTCAGTCCTCCAAAATAAGTTCGGTTGCGCCCGCGTTGCGGACGGATACTCCGAATACGGAATCTTCTCCGAAAAACTTTTTCATATATTCGACGTAGGAATCTATATCCTTTTTCGCTACGAAAGAAATTATTGTGCCGGCAAAACCGCCGCCGTGAACTCTCGTAGCCAAAGTCTTTTCGTTGCGTTTAGCTATCGCGAGAGCGAGCGGTATAGGCTGAACGGTATCGCCCTTTGGGTAGCAGTTTTGTAAAAGATCGTAGCTCGAATTTCCGCTTTCGGTTATAAGACGAAGGAAGGTATCCTTATCGTCTTTTGCGAGAGCGTCGTAAGCTAAGTTTACTCTGTCGTCTTCTTCAAAGAAGTGAATGGCTCTTAATATCGCTCTGCCGTCGAAATTGTTTTTAAGGTCGGGCAAGCTGGCAAAAAATTCGTTTTTATCGACTTCTCTCAAAACTTTTTTACCGAAAAATTCAGCCACGGCGTGCATGTCGCTTCTTATAGCGGCGTATTCGTCGGTAAGGTCGCAGTGGTCGCCGCCGCAGTTGATAATTACTAATCCTACGTCGTCGAATTTCCATTCGAGAGATTTTGCTTTCGGCGCGGACGGATCGAAAAAGTCCATAAAACTTACTCCGCCGTGCGAAGCGGTGAGTTGGTCCATAAGCCCCGACGGCTTACCGAAGTAGACGTTTTCGGCGAACTGACTTATAATCGCCATTTCCTTAAAGTCCATGGCGTTATCGTTGTAGAGAGCGTTAAAGATTTCGCAAAGAAGAAGTTCGAACGACGCCGAAGAGCTTACGCCCGCTCCTTTACATACCGTGCTGTGAATACGCGCGCGGAAAGCCCCCACTTTTCTGCCTCGGTCGAGAAGACCCTTTATTACCCCTTTAAGGATAGCCTTACTCGTGCCGAATTCCTTTTCGTCTATCGTATCGTCGGACAATTTTACCGAAAAGGACGGGTAGCCGATGCTTTCTATCTTAATTTCGTCGCCGTCAGACGGTTCTACCGCCGCCGCCGCGTCCATATCTATCGCCGAAGCTATGACGAAACCGTGGTTGTGGTCGGTATGGTTGCCGATAAATTCGGCTCTGCCGCTTGCGGAAAAGAAACGTAATTTCCCGTTCATTCCTTCGGTAAGGGAAGAGTATCTTTCGGCTTCCGAATCGTACTTTTCGCCGTACAGGCGGAAACATTCCTTAATAAAGCGGGGATTATTCAACAAACATTCTTTACTTAAAGCTCTTGCCATAACAAGCTCCTATTTGGTATAATAATAACTGCTTAAAAAGTATATCATATCGTTATAAATATTAGCAAGTTATTTTTTAGTTGAGAGGTATATATGGAAACTATCGGCAATTTAGTTGAAGATTTGTTGCTGTATGCGAAACAAAATCTTTATATGACGTACGAAGACTCTTTCTACGCCCGTAATCAGCTGCTCGAACTTTTCGAAGCGGAACCCGGCGACAGAAAAGGTCTTGAAAAAGAACTTAACGACGTACTTAACCCGATGATAGAGTACGCTTTGGCAATGGACATGATAGAAGACGGCGAGCAGCTACGTTTCGAAACCAAAATTCTGGGCTTCGTCACCCCCGCTCCCGGTTTGTTTATAAAAAACTATCTTGAAATTTACAGAGAAAAAGGATCTCGCGCCGCGACCGGTTATTTGTATAATCTCTCAATAAAGAATAAATATATAAGGCTCGAAGATATCGCCAAAAATATATGTTGGTACGCCGACGGAGAACTCGGTAAGATAGGCATCACGATAAATTTAAGCAAACCCGAAAAGGACGCAAAGCAGGTTCTTGCCGAAAGAAACGCAAAGCAGGTAAAGTATCCCAAGTGCTTACTGTGTCTCGAAAATCTCGGTTTTTGCGGAACGGTTACACATCCGGCAAGGCAGACCATAAGACAAGTGCCCGTCACCCTTAACGGAGAAAGGTGGCACATGCAGTATTCGCCGTATATGTACTATGACGAACACGTTATAGTCTTTTGCGACGAACACAGACCTATGGCTGTCACGGGCGATACCTTTATAAGACTTCTCGACTTCGTGGACGCATATCCCGGTTACTTTTTGGGCAGCAACGCCGATTTGCCCATAGTAGGCGGCTCTATCCTTAGTCACGACCACTATCAGGGCGGTAAAAAGGTTTTGCCGATGTTCTTTACGGAATTAAGGAAAGAATTTATTTCCACGCCGGAACTTACCGTCGGGATAAGGAACTGGTACAATTCCGTCGTTACCGTAAAGGGTACGAACAAATCGAAAGTTCTGTCTACGGCGACGGCTTTTCTGAAAGCGTGGAGAGAATACACCGACGAATCGGTAGAAATAGAAGCGTATACGGGCGACGTTCCGCACAACACGATTACGCCGATAGCGAGAAAAGAAGGCAACGAGTACATATTAGACCTTATTTTACGCAACAACCGTTGCGACCAAACTCATCCCGACGGGATATTCCACCCGACGAAGGATATGCACAACATCAAAAAAGAGGGTATAGGACTTATCGAAGCTATGGGCCTATTCATACTTCCCGGCAGACTGAAAAAAGAAATCAACGCCATGATACAGATTCTGAAACAAGAAAAGATAGACTTCGCCGCATTGAACAAAGACGAAGCCTTGTCCAAGCATATCGGAATGCTGGCTCAGGTTTCCGCAAAATTCGGTTCGGGAATGACTTTTGAAGTGGCTCGAGACAGACTTATAGACTACGTAAGCGAAACCTGCCTAAAAATTCTGGACTGCACCGCCGTGTTCAAACGCGACGACAAGGGCAGACCTGCGTTCAACAAATTCGTTCATAGCGTTCTGGATTAGCAATAAGTGGTATTTTTCGCTTGCGTTTCTTTCGTCTATGATATTATTTTAGCGGAGAAACAATGAAAAAAACGTCTCGTATCTTAATTTTAATTCTGTTGGCGTGCGTCGTTGCGGCGTTCGCTTTCGGTTGCGACAATAACGAAGAATTCGATACCTTTTCGGTAATTAAAGAAGAAATTTCCGTAAAAATAGGCGGTAGGGTAACCCTTTCAAACTGTTTCGAAACGACGGGCAAAGGAAAAATCTATTACACCGTGGAAAACCCCGACGTAATGAGCGTGGACGGCGGAGTCCTTACGGGATTAGCCGAAGGTGAAGGGTATGTTTACGCCGTAAGCGGTCGATACGAAGCGAGAATAAAAGTAGTAGTATACGACGCCGATAAAATTAACGTAAGAGTAAACGACGCCACCTTTACTTACGACGGAGAAGTAAAAAACGTTTCGATATCGGGCAATATCCCCGAAGACGCAACGATAAAATATTACGTCGACGGTGAGGAGTTTTTCGGTACGGCTACGCCGGGAAAATATAAGGTAAGAGCGGAAGTTATTTTGTCGGGGAACTATAAAGTAAACTACCTTTCCGACACCGCTACCCTTACTATTAACAGAGCTACTATCCCTATTAACGTAAGTTTCAAGTCGGCTACGTTCGATTACGACGGCACGGAAAAAAGGATAGTTCTTACCGGCGATATCCCCGACGGGGTTAGCGTTACGATAGAAAATAACGCGGCTACCGACGCAGGTGTTTACGGAGCGAAAGTTTATTTTACCGTAGACGAAAGGTATTACGAACCTATCCGCCCGATGACGGCGACTCTCACAATAAAAAAGAAAGGGTATAACGTTGATTTCACGCCCGTAAACAATCCGAGCTTTACTTACGACGGAACGGAAAAACTACCTTCGCTTACCCTTAGCGAAGGCATTAAAGCGGAGTATTTTGCTTACGACGCAAGCGTAAAAAATTATATTCCCGTATCGGAATACAAAAATAAATACGCGGAAGGAAGACCTTTCGTACAGAGCGGAACTTACAGAATGAAAGTCGTCTTTTCCGCTCTCGACGGATACGAAAAGAACTACTCCGTTCCCGAAGAGAGAGAATTTACGCTGCGAATAAACAAAGCTAAGTTCAATAATACTCTCGTATGGAAGACGGGCACGGACAAGGACTATGATTTCGTTTATGACGGCGACGGCAAGAGTATAGGCTACGGCGACGGGTACGATTTCGGACTTAACGGTACGACGAGCGGACTTAACGGAGAATTCCCCGACGGCGCGAAAATCAAGTTCCGTCTGGGTACGGATAAGACTGCTTACGAGAGTCTGACGTTGCTTGACGCGGGAAAATATCTCGTCACCGCCACGTTTACGATGCCCGAAGGCAGCGAACAAAACTACGAACCTTTAGCGGATATGACTTATGCCTATATAGTAAAGCAAACCGCCTATTACGACGGATTTACTTTCGACGGCGAAAAGGAATATATTAACGGCAGCGTAGTTTACGACGGAGCGGAACATACGTTTGCCCTTATTTTCGACGACAATGACAAGGGCGAAAAGTTTTTAAGTGACGTTACGGTAACGTATTTAGTAAACGGCGTAAAGAACTTTTCTTCCGCTTCCGTTAAAGACGCCGGAGAATACAAAGTAGAATATAAACTGTCGTTCAGGTCCCCGAAAGACGGAGATAAGGATGACGAAACGTATATTGCTAAACTTAAAAGGAATTACGTTTTACCGTCGGACGGCGGTTTTGGCTGTAAGATTTTAAGAAAAGATTTCGACGTAAGCGAAGTTAAACTTGTTGCCGGAGAGTACGTTTACGACGGGACGGAGCGGTCCGTCACCGCGTCGGGACTTTACGATAATCTTGCGGTGAGGCTGGACAGAAACGGTTTTACCGATGCGGGCAGCTACTTGGTCACGGCGTATTTCGGCGTAGACGGCGATCTTGCAACAAACTACCGCTTTTTAAGAAACGGCGAAGAAGTAACTTCTCTTTCCGTAACTTTATTTATCGACAAGGCGAGAATAGCCGAGTCTGAAGTGGAAATCCCTTCTGTAACGGGCGGCGAATATGACCCCGACAAGACCCTTGCCGATTATCCTTTGCCGAATTTTTATCGTTGGAACAAACCGTCGGCTACCCCTACCTGCTACGAGTCTTCGTACAGAGCGTTATATAATAAGGATGAACTAAACTACTACGATACGCCTGTTTACGTTCCGCTTACGATAACGAAAAAAGAAATTTCTTTATCCGATATAACGGTGGAAAGTCGTTTTCTTCCCTACACGGGCAAGGCGGTTTATCCTACCGTCACGGGCAGCGTGGTACTTGCCGTGACGGCGGACTGTGCTACCGACGCGACGGCTATCGGAAAACATACTTTTACTGACGTGACCGTCGTTCTTACCGACGATAAAAACTATATTCTTACGGGAGAAAAAGATTTTGCCGACGTCGATATTTATATTTATGACGGCAATTTGTACTTTTATGAAGGGATGCGTCTTATGCAGTATAAGGGACTGGAAAAAGAAGTCGCCGTACCCGACGGCACGCTGTATATTTACGACGGAGCTTTCGCGGGCAAGGAAAAAATAACGAGCCTTACGTTACCGTCGAGCGTAGAGAACCTTTCCAAAGGGGCGTTAAGGGGAATGAACGGACTTACCGATGTGTCTCTGCCCTATCTCGGACAAACGCCCGCTTCAAACGGGAAACTAACCGACGTGTTCGGCTCCGCTCTCCCCGAAAGTTTACGTTACGTTACCGTTACGAATATGACCACAGTACCCGACGGAGCTTTCCGCGACTGCGTTAATTTAATTAAAATAAAATTTACGCAAAAGGTGGACGAAGTGGGGAGCGAAGCGTTCTATAACTGCCGTTCCCTTACGGAAGCCGATTATAAAGACGCCGTTACGGTGGGAAAACACGCTTTTTACGGTTGCAAGTCGTTGACTAAACTGTGTTTACCGATAATTTCGGGCGAAAGCGACGGGAAAGTAACTTACCTTTTCGGCTCCGATGCGGGAGACAACTCGTATAAGACTTACTCTTTATCGGAGTTCGATTTGACGAGCGGAAGTTTCGGTAAAGTCGAGCCTTCCGCCTTTTCGGGTATGACCACTCTTACCGCAATCCGTTTGCCCGATACCGTTACGGAGTTCGGATACGGAGCGTTTTACGACGTCCAAGCTACTATTTTTTACAATGCGAAATTATCGGCGATTACTACGGGTATGTACGCAGGGTATAACGGCGTGTCGGTAAACTTGCCCGATACCGTTACCAAGATAGGGATAGAAGCGTTCAAGGACGCGTCCTACCTTACCGAAATCGTTCTGCCCGCAGCGGTGACCGATATAGAAGAATACGCTTTCAGAAACGTCAAGGCAAAAATTACATTTACCGGGAACAACGTTACCGTTTTCAAAAACCGCGTTTTCTACGGCTACGCAGGGAATACGATAAACATTCCGTCGTCGGTAGTCACGGTGGGAAGTTATGCTTTCAAGGATGCGAAAATTAAGAAAATTACCGTCCCCGAAACGATAGAAAGTTTCGGAAACAACGTTTTCGACGGGTGCGAAAATCTTACTGAAGTAAACTATAACCTTTCCGTGCTGCCGTCGGCTACGTTCAATAATTGCGTTTTGTTGAAGACGGCGACAATTTCCAACGTATCGGAAATCGGAAGCAACGCTTTTTACGGGTGCGTAAGTATGACCGATATATCCTTACCGAAGTCGCTTACTACCGTATCCGACGGAGCGTTCTACGCATGCGACTCGTTGCGTACCGTGGTGTTCGGATGCGAAAAGATACCGGCTTTCGGGGAAAACGTCTTCGGCCCGAACGTGAAAATCTCGGCGTATATAAAGAAAGAACTCGTCGTAGACTTGACGAATATCCTTACGTACCGGAACGTAACCGTATATGCGATGGCTGAGTAAAAGCAAAGCACTTGTGCCGCTCCTAAGGTGCGAAAATCGTTTGACTACCGAAGAAAAAACAACTACAATCAAAAAGCGTGCGATACGTGCGATAGAAGAGTATATAAAAACGAAGATATCGAAGAATACCGCAAAGCAGTAGAAAAGGAAGAAAAAATCTTTCCGATAAGGAATGAGTATCGTTCTGTTTCCGCAAAAAAGTTAAATTTTCAATAAAAAACCGATGGAAAAGCCAGCGTTTGGCTACCGTCGAAAAAAATATCTTTTTTTAGAAAATCATCGACAAAACGTTTGACTTGATTGAATTTCCGTGATACTATAGTAAGGCTGTTATTAGGGTTGATGTGGGAGGTTACCGATACGTCGGATAGTTTCCACGGACTTACGCAGACGCACGACGACTGCGACTAACTGAGATAAAAGGTTGCGAAACCTTTTATTAAAAGACAGCTCGACACACGCGGATAAGTGTGAAAGTTAGGTAAAAAAACAGGAGGTAAAACAATGGCTGGTCAAAAAATTCGTATTAAGTTAAAAGCTTATGACCACAATCTCATCGACACTTCGGCATCGAAGATCGTCGACGCAGTGAAGCGTACGGGCGCGAGCATATCCGGACCTATACCGCTTCCCACAGAAAAGGAAATCGTAACTATCTTACGCGCTCCTCACAAGTACAAAGATTCTCGTGAGCAGTTCGAGTTAAGAACGCACAAGAGACTTATCGACATCTACAACTCCACTTCCAAGACCGTGGACGCGTTGATGAAACTCGATTTGCCCGCAGGCGTCGATATCCAGATAAAGTTATAATAGGAGGCTTATATAATGAAGAAAGCTATTTTAGGCAGAAAGTTAGGTATGAGCCAAATATTCACCGCGGACGGAACCATGATTCCCGTGACCGTAGTAGAAGCCGGTCCCTGTCCCGTAGTTCAGGTCAAGACCGTCGCTAAGGAAGGTTACGACGCCGTTCAGGTTGCTTTTGGCGATATCAAAGAAAAGAACGTGACCGCACCGTTGAAAGGTCACTATGCAAAAGCCGACGTTACCGCTAAGCGCGCTTTGAGAGAGCTCCGCTTGGACGATTGCTCCGGATACGAAGTAGGCAAGGTTATCACTTGCGACGCATTCGTAGAAGGCGACAAGGTAGACGTCGTCGGAACCACCCGTGGCAGAGGTTATACCGGCGTTATTCAGAGATGGAACGCACAGCGTATCGGCTCCATGACTCACGGTACCGGTCCTATTCACAGAAGCGTAGGTTCTATGGGTGCTAACTCCGACCCCAGCCGCGTGTTCAAAAACAAGCACATGGCAGGTCAATACGGTAACGAAAGAGTTACTATAAAGAACCTTGAAGTCGTACGCGTAGACGCGGCAAGAAATCTTTTGCTCATCAAGGGCGGTATCCCCGGAGCAAAAGGCAGTCTCGTTCTCGTCAGAGCGTAAGGGAGGTAACAAATGAAATTAAAAGTAGTTAATACCAAAGGCGAAGAAGTAAGCGTGCTTACCGTAAGCGACGCGGTCTTCGGAGCGGAATACAACGAAGCTCTCATTCACCAGGTAGTGGTAGCGCAGCTCGCCAACAAGCGTCAGGGCACAAAAAGCACCTTGACCAGAACCGAAGTTCGCGGCGGCGGTATCAAACCTTGGCGTCAGAAAGGCACCGGACGCGCTCGTCAGGGCAGCATCCGCGCTCCGCAATGGAAACACGGCGGTATCGTATTTGCGCCGAAGCCCAGAGACTTCTCCAAGAAGATCAATAAGAGAATGAAAACTCAGGCGTTCGTAAGCGCATTGAGCCAGAAAGTAAGACAGAACGAGATAGTGGTTTTGGACGTGCTCGAATTAGCGGAAGCAAAGACCCGTCTCATGGCTGAAATCTGCAATAAGCTCGATGCAGGCAAGAAGGCATTGTTTGTAATCGCCGACGCTAACGAAAACGTTGTTCGCGCTACCCGCAATCTCGCAGACGCTGCGGTTTGCACGGCGGAACTCCTTAACGTTACCGACGTAGTAAGATGCAACAAGTTGTTCCTTACCGTAGACGCCGTTAAGAAAATAGAGGAGGTTGAGGCATAATGAACAGCTACGATATAATTATTAAGCCCGTATTGAGCGAAAAGAGTTATAGCGGTATAAGCCTTAAAGACTATACCTTTATAGTAAACGCAAAGGCGACCAAGACCGAAATCAAAAAAGCGGTCGAAGAAATATTCAACGTTAAAGTCGCCAGAATTAACGTAACGAATTACGACGGTAAAGTAAAACGCATGGGCAGAACCGAAGGAAGACGTTCTTCTTTCAAGAAAGCGTACGTAAAACTTACCGAAGACAGCAAGGCTATCGAATTCTTCGAAAGCTTGTCGTAAAGGAGGACTAAAATGGGTATTAAAAGATATAAACCGACCAGTCCGGCGCGCAGATTCTTTACCGTATCTGACTTTGCTGAAATCACCACTACCAAACCCGAAAAATCTTTGCTCGAAAGCAAAAATCATTCCGGCGGACGTAACGCAAACGGCAGAATCACCGTAAGACACATCGGCGGCGGCAACAGACAAAAATATCGTATAATCGATTTCAAGAGAAACAAAGACGGTATTCCCGCAACGGTTAAGACCATCGAATACGACCCCAACCGTTCCGCAAACATCGCGCTCGTAGCGTACGCCGACGGAGAAAAGAAATACATTCTCGCTCCTCTCGGACTTAACGTAGGCGACGTTATTTTAAGCGGAGAAGGCGCGGATATCAAAGCCGGTAACTGCTTGTGCCTTGCCGACATCCCCGTAGGTACGATGGTTCATAACATAGAACTTCAACCCAAACGCGGCGGACAGATAGCAAGAAGCGCAGGATGCGCGGCTCAGCTTATGGCTAAAGAAAACAACAAAGCCACCCTTCGTATGCCCAGCGGCGAAATGAGATACGTTTCTCTCGCTTGCAGAGCTACCATCGGTCAGGTAGGCAATCTCGAACACGAAATCGTAAGTTTGGGTAAAGCCGGACGTAAAAGACATATGGGCGTCAAACCTACCGTTCGCGGCGTAGTTATGAACCCGTGCGACCACCCGCACGGCGGCGGCGAGGGCAAGAGCCCCGTCGGTATGCCCGGACCTGTTACTCCTTGGGGTAAGCCGGCTCTCGGTTAAAAGACTCGCAAGAAGAACAAGAATTCCAACAAGTCTATTATTAAGCGTATAAACTAATCAGGAGGAGCAAATGAGCAGATCTATTAAGAAAGGTCCGTACGTGCATGAAAGCCTTAAAAAGAAAATTTTGGCTATGAATGCCAGCGGCGAAAAGAAAACCATCAAGACTTGGTCCCGTGCCTCCACAATATTCCCCGAATTCGTCGGACACACCATAGCCGTCCACGACGGAAAGAAGCACGTTCCCGTGTATATCACCGAAGATATGGTTGGATTAAAGTTGGGCGAATTTGCCCCCACCAGAACTTTCCGTGGACATGCCGGAAGCAAAACGTCCGCAGGAAAATAGGAGGTAAGCAATGGGAAAAACTTATTATAAAGCAGTAGAAAGAGCGAAAAACGCAGAAAAGCGTCCCCACGCTACGGCAAAATACATTCGTATTTCTCCGTATAAGGTAAGAGCGGTGCTCGACCTTATCCGCGGAAAGAGCTATCGTGAAGCGGTAGGTATCCTCGAAAACCTTAACAAGTCTTCCTCCGAACCTATCCTTAAAGTAGTAAAGAGCGCGGGCGCGAATGCGGAAAACAACCTCAGTCTCAACACCGACGAACTTTACGTCGCCGAATGTTACGCAGACCAGGGTCCCACCCTTAAGAGATACATCCCGATGGCTCACGGCAGAGCCGGCGGACTCTTGAAGAGAACCAGTCACATCACCGTCGTCCTCGACGTCGTGAATAAATAGGAGGTATACAAAATGGGTCAGAAAGTTAATCCGCACGGTTTAAGAGTAGGAGTTATCAATGGTTGGGATACCCAATGGTATGCCGATAAGAAAAACTTCGGTAAATTCCTTGCCGAAGACGACAAAATCAGAAAGACTCTGAAAAAAGCCTATTTTAACGCGGCAGTAAGCAAAATAGCTATCGAACGCGCCGCCAACACCATCACCGTTAATTTGTTCTGCGGACGTCCCGGCGTCGCTATCGGTAAAGAAGCGAGCGGAATCGCGGACATCAAGAAAGCGGTAGAAAAAATCGTTCCCGGCAGAATCGTCAATATAAACGTTCTTGAAGTTAAGAAAGTGGATATCGACGCTCAGCTCGCCGCAGAAAGCATCGCCGCCAACCTCGAAAAGAGAATCCAGTTCCGTAGAGCAATGCGCCAGGTAATGGGCAGAGCCATGAAGAGCGGAGCTCAGGGTATCAAGACTATGGTAAGCGGACGTCTTGACGGAGCTGAAATAGCGAGAAGCGAACATTACAGCGAAGGAAGTATTCCTCTTCAAACGCTCAGAGCCAACATCGACTACGGTTTCGCTATCGCTCATACCACTTACGGCGCTATCGGCGTAAAGGTATGGATATACAAAGGTGAAGTTTTCACCAAGCAAGGTGTAAAGGAGGAAACTCGCAATGTTAATGCCTAAGAGAGTTAAAAGAAGAAAACAGCACAGAGGCAGAATGACCGGTAAAGCCAATAAGGGCAACATCATAGCCTACGGCGAATACGGTTTGGTCGCTCAGGAACCCAGTTGGATTACCAGCAACCAGATAGAAGCTGCCCGTGTAGCTATGACCAGATACATCAAGCGTGGCGGACAGGTTTGGGTAAACATCTTCCCGCACAAGCCCATCACGAAGAAACCGGCAGAAACCAGAATGGGTTCAGGTAAAGGTAGCCCGGAATACTGGGTAGCAGTAGTTAAGCCCGGCAGAGTATTGTTCGAAATGGCAGGAGTCACCGAAGATATAGCGAGAGAAGCGTTGCGTCTCGCCGCTAACAAACTCCCCATCAAGTGCAAGTTTATGAAGAAAGACGAAGTAGCGGAGGGCGAAGAAGAATAATGAAAGCGATAAAGTTTTTTGAAATGGGTACGGAAGAACTCAACAACAAATTGAACGAATTGAAAGCAGAATTGTTTAATCTCCGTTTCAAACACGCTACCAACCAGCTTTCCAACCCTGCTGTAATGGTAGAATGCAAGAGAAACATCGCGAAGGTAAAGACCATACTTCGCCAGCGCGAACTCGGCATCAGCGCAGAACCGGCTAAGAAAGCTAAAAAGGCTGCGAAGAAATAGGAGGATAAGTGACAATGGAAAGAAATCTCAGAAAATCGAGAATAGGCTTGGTAGTCAGCGACAAAATGGACAAGACTATCGTAGTAGCCGTAGTAAGAAAGGTAAAGCATCCTCTTTACAAGAAGTATATTACTCGTACCAAGAAGTTTAAGGCGCACGACGAACTCAATCAGTGCGGTATAGGCGACAAGGTAAGGATTGTAGAAACCAGACCTATCTCCAAAGATAAGTGCTGGCGTCTTGCCGAAATTATAGAAAAGGCTAAATAACAGGAGGTCGGAATGATACAACCACAATCCAGATTAAAAGTAGCCGATAATTCCGGCGCGAAAGAAATAATGTGTATAAGAGTTCTCGGCGGTTCCTACGTCAGAAGCGGCAACATCGGCGATGTAATCGTAGCCAGCGTCAAGTCCGCTTCCCCCAACGGCACCGTTAAGAAAGGCGACGTAGTTAAGGCGGTTATCGTCAGAACTCACAAAGGTATAATGAGAGCGGACGGTTCTCACATCAAGTTCGATGACAATGCGGCAGTAATTATCGGTAACGACAAAAATCCCCGCGGCACTCGTATCTTTGGGCCGATCGCAAGAGAGTTGAGAGATAAAGACTATATGAAGATTATCTCCCTTGCTCCCGAGGTTCTGTAGGAGGTATACGATGAAATTAAGTATTAAGAAAGGCGATTTCGTAAAGGTCATCGCAGGCGCGGAAAAGGGTAAGACCGCTCAGGTAGTAGCCGTAAACGCCGATAACGGCAGAGTAATCATCGAAGGCAAAGAAATCGGTCAGCTCAAAAAAGCCAAAAAGGCAAGAAAGAGCACCGACGTAAGCGGTCTCATAAACATCAACAAGACCGTCGACGCCAGCAACGTTATGCCCATCTGCGGCGAATGCGGAAAAGCTACCCGCGTAAAACACGCTTTGGTAGACGGCAAGAAAGTTCGCGTATGCGGAAAGTGCGGAGCCGTTCTCGAAACCAAGAAGAAAGAAGAAAAGAAAGCTAAAGCGACCGTAAGGAAAAGAACCAAAAAGGTCGATGCTCCCGTAGATGCTCCCGTAGAAGCTCCCGTTGAAGCAGTAGCGGAAGCGCCCGTAAGCGGTGACGCTACCGTCAGCGAATAGGAGGTCATAAGATGGCAGAAAAATACGTAAACAGATTAAAGACCAAATACAATACCGAAGTAATAGCCGCTCTTACCAAGACTTTCGGATACGAAAACGTAATGCAGGTACCGAAGCTTGAAAAAATAACTCTTAATATGCGTCTCGGCGACGTTAAGGACAACGCTAAATCCTTGCAGATAGCGGTATCCGAACTCGAAAAAATTGCCGGACAGAAAGCTGTGGAAACCAAGGCTAAAAAGTCCGTCGCAAACTTCAAAGTTCGTCAGAACATGGTAGTCGGCGCAAAAGTTACGTTGCGCGGCGCGAGAATGTGGGACTTTTTCGACAAACTCATCAGCATCGCTTTGCCCCGAGTACGTGACTTCAAGGGCGTGCCCACGGACAGCTTTGACGGAAGAGGTAACTATGCTCTCGGCGTTAAGGAACAACTTATCTTCCCCGAAATTTCTTACGATCAGATAGAAAAAGTAAGAGGATTCGATATTTGTTTCGTTACTACGGCGAAGACCGACGAAGAGGCAAAAGAGCTTTTGAAACAGCTCGGAATGCCCTTTTCCAAGTAGGAGGTAAAAGATGGCTAAAAAAGCGATGATAAATAAGCAACAAAGGAAGCAGAAGTATTCCACCAGAGAGTACACCAGATGTTCTATCTGTGGCAGACCTCACGCTGTCTTGAAAAAATACGGCATTTGCAGAATTTGCTTCAGAGAATTGGCTTATAAAGGTCAAATCCCCGGCGTAAAGAAAGCAAGCTGGTAAGGAGGTAATAACAATGGCTATAATAGACCCGATTGCGGATATGCTTACCCGTATCAGAAACGGTTTGACCGCAAGACACGAAAAAGTAACTGTTCCTTCGTCCAACGTCAAGATGGCTATCGCCAATATTTTGGTGGAAGAAGGATATATCAAGAGCGCGACTTTAATTAAGGACGAAAACGGTGTTCAGGACAATATCGAAATCGAATTGAAGTACGGCGCCAACTATGCGAAGGTTATTTCCGGATTGAAGAGAATTTCTCGTCCCGGTCTTCGTATTTACGCTAAGGCCGACGAACTCCCCAGAGTTCTTAACGGACTCGGTATCGCTATCATATCTACCTCCAAAGGTATTATGACCGATAAGAAAGCTCGCGCTATCGGCGCCGGCGGCGAAGTTCTCGCCTACGTATGGTAAGGAGGTAATTTATAATGTCAAGAATAGGTAGATTACCCGTAAAAATCGAAGACGGAGTCAAAGTCACCGTAAACGGCAACGTAGTTACCGTGGAAGGAAAACTCGGAACTCTCAGTCAGGTTATCGAAAACGAAGACGTCTGCGTCAACGTCGTAGACGGTCACGTCGAAGTAACCAGAAAGAACGAATTGAAGACCACCAAAGCCGCTCACGGCCTTTACAGAGCCCTTATCCACAACATGGTAGTCGGCGTAAGCAAAGGTTATACGAGAGGACTCGTCATAGCGGGCGTAGGTTACAAAGCTCAGGTAGTAGGAAAAGACCTCGTACTTAACGTAGGATTTTCTCACCCCGTAAACGTAGCAGCTCCGGCAGGCATCACGTTCGAATGCCCCTCCATTACCGAAATTACCGTAAAAGGTATCGACAAAGTTTTGGTCGGACAAACCGCCGCTAACATCAAGGCTATCAGAAAGCCCGAACCTTACCATGGATACGGCATCCGTTACAACGACGAAGTCATTATCCGTAAGGAAGGCAAGACTGCAGGTAAATAAAGGAGTGCGCTATGATTAGTAAAGTTAATAAAAACGAAATAAGAAAGGCAAGACACGACCGTATGCGTTTTTACATAAAAGGTACGGCTACCCATCCTCGTTTGAACGTTTATAGGTCTCTGAATCACATCTACGCTCAAATAATCGACGACTCCGCCAACGACGGCAACGGAAACACTCTCGTATCCGCTTCCACCGTAGAAAAGGAGATCGCCGCGCAGATTAAGGATATGTCCAAGAGCGAAGCAAGCAAGTTCGTAGGAAAGGTTCTTGCCGAGAGAGCCAAAGAAAAAGGCATCGAAGCCGTCGTGTTCGACAGAGGCGGATACCTTTACACCGGACGCATCGCGGCGTTGGCTGACGGTGCAAGAGAAGCCGGATTGAAATTTTAGGAGGAAGGTATGGCAAGAAACGAAAAATTCAGCAGAGAACCGAAAGACGATTTGATTAAAAAGACAGTTTCTGTCAATCGTGTTACCAAAGTCGTTAAGGGCGGACGCAACATGCGTTTTGCAGCTCTCGTGGTAGTCGGCGACGGAAAGGACAGAGTAGGCTGCGGACTCGGAAAGGCTAAGGAAGTACCCGAAGCTATCGAGAAAGCAATCAAGGCAGCCACAAAGAGCATGGTCACCATCTCTATCGTAGGCACAACCATCCCCCACGCAAACGAAGGCGTGTACGGACGCGGCAAAGTAAAACTTATGCCCGCTCAGGAAGGTACCGGAGTTATTGCCGGCGGTCCCGTAAGAGCGGTACTCGAAGTGACCGGTATCAAGGATATCCGTACTAAATCTATCGGCAGCAACAATCCCATCAACTGCGTAAAAGCCACCATCAACGGTCTTGCGTCCTTACGCACGGCAGAACAGGTCGCTAAGGCTCGCGGTATAGCGGTAGAAACTTTGGCAGATTAGGAGGATTGAAAAGAATGGCACAGATTAAAGTAACGTTAATTAAATCCACAATCGGACGCGTAGAAAAACAACAGGCTACCGTCGCAGCTCTCGGACTTAACAAAGTCGGCGCATCTAAAATCCACGAAGACAACGCTGTCATTCGCGGGATGATAGAAAAAGTGAGCCACCTCGTTAAGGTCGAAGAAGTCAAGTAAGGAGGCAGATAGAAATGAGTGATATGAAACTTCACACTATCGCACCGGCTCAGGGCGCGGTTACCGCTCCCAAGAGACTCGGTAGAGGTATCGGATCCGGACTCGGAAAGACTTCCGGTAAAGGACACAAAGGACAATGGGCGCGTAGCGGAGGCGGCGTAAGACCCGGATTTGAAGGCGGCACGATGCCTTTGACCCGCAGACTTCCCAAACGCGGATTCAAGAACGCAGATTTCAAAAAGGTTTATTCCATCGTCAATATAAAGACCCTGGAAGAAAAATTCGAGGACGGAGCTATCGTCAATGCCGGAACGCTTTTGGAAGCAGGTATCCTTTCTAAGGTAGAAGAATACGGACTTAAAGTGCTCGGAGACGGAGAGCTCACCAAAAAACTCACAGTACAAGCAAATAAATTCACAGAGTCCGCCGCCCAAAAAATTCAGAACGCAGGCGGTAAAGTAGAGGTATTATAATGCTTCGCACTCTCAAGAATGCATTTACTACTCCGGAAATTCGCAAGAAGCTCTTAATCACGTTAGGTTTATTGTTAATCTACAGATTAGGTTGCTTCGTGCCGATTCCCGGACTTAACCTTTCTGTATTGGACAGTGCTTCGTCCAACGATTTTATGACAATGCTCAGCATGATTACGGGCGGCTCGTTGCAGAACGGAACCTTATTCGCTTTGGGTATCGTACCGTTCATCAACTCCTTTATTATCATGCAGCTGTTGACTTTAATCATTCCGAAGCTCGATAAATTGTCCAAAGACGGAGAGGACGGACGTAAAAAAATAAACCAATACACCAGATACGTTGCGATATTGCTTGCGGTTATTCAAGCCATCGGCGTTATGTTCAGCTGGAAGAGCAACATCACCGGCGTGTTCGGAGCGACCGACGGCGTCAGCAAGGTTTTTACTATGATTTGTATAGTAATCATCCTTACCGGCGGCAGTGCGCTCGTTATGTGGTTGGGCGAAAGAATTACCGAATACGGAATAGGTAACGGAACTTCTCTCATCATCTTTATCGGTATCGTATCTTCCATGGGGACTTCTTTGGGAACGGCTATTTTCAGCACCATTCCTTCTCAGGTCAAGGACGGAGACCTTACCGGTATATGGTACCTTTTAGGCTTCATATTGTTGGTTATTCTCTTGTTCGGTCTTATCGTTTTCGTCGATATGTCGGAAAGAAGAATTCCCGTACAGTACGCTAAGCAGATTAAGGGTAACAAGATGTACGGCGGACAGTCCACCTTTATTCCTATCAAGGTTAATTCCGGCGGCGTTATGCCTATCATCTTTGCGTCGAGCCTTATAATGTTCCCGCAGATGATAATGCAGTTCGTCGGCTCGACCAACAGCTTCGTAGTTTGGTGGTACACATGGATGGGAGCTACCGGACATCTCTATCCTTTATGGATGTTCCTTCTCATCATATTCTTCTCGTATTTCTATGCGCAGATTCAGTTCAATCCCGACGACGTGGCGAGAATGATTCAGCAGAACGGCGGATTTATCCCCGGTATCAGACCCGGTAAATCCACGAGCGACCATCTTCGCAAGATAAACAATCGTATTACATTGTTCGGAGCGTTGTTCCTTGCGTTCGTTTCGTTGATTCCTTCTTTAATCCTTAAATTGCAGGGATTTGCAACGCTCGGACTTAACAACGCATTCTCGGCGACGGGATTGTTGATTATAGTCAGCTGTGCAATGGAATTCCAGAAACAGTTGGAAAGCCAGTTGCTTATCAAAAACAACAAAGGATTCTTGAAATAATGAAACTGATTTTATTAGGCGCGCCGGGAGCCGGGAAAGGCTCCCAGGCGACGAAAATCGCAAACAAGTACGGTATAGCGCATATCTCCACGGGAGATGCGCTTCGTGCTAATATCAAAAACGGAACCGAACTCGGTAAGTACGCCAAGTCCTTTATCGACAAAGGACAGTTGGTACCCGACGAAGTGGTAGTAGGGATAGTAGCCGACAGAATTAAAGAAGACGACTGCAAAAACGGTTTTCTTCTCGACGGTTTTCCCCGCACCATAGCGCAAGCCGAAGCATTGGCTGAACTTACCGACGTAGATTACGTCATCAATATCGACGTAAACTTCGATTTGGTCACCGCTCGTATAGCGGGCAGACGTATGTGCGCCTGCGGAGAAAGTTATCACGTGTCTACGTACGACTCAGACGTATGCGCAAAATGCGGTTCTCCGTTGTATCAGAGAGCGGACGATAAGGAAGAAACGGTTAAGGAACGGCTTTCGGTATACGAAAAACAGACCGCGCCCTTAGTGGATTATTACAGAGCCACCGGAAAACTTGTCGACGTGGACGGAAACAAATCTATCGACGAAGTGTTCGCCATTATAGTGGGGATACTCGATGGTAACCGTTAAATCGCCCGAACATATAGAAATAATGCGCAGAGCCGGGAAAATTCTCGGCGACACGCTCAGACTTCTCGAAGAGACCGCTAAGCCCGGAATGACCACGAAGGAGTTGGACGAGATAGCGTACGATTTTATCGTAAAGAAAAATCACGCGATACCCTCGTTTCTTCACTACGACGGTTTTCCCGCGACTCTCTGCACGTCGATAGACGACGAGATAGTCCACGGAATTCCTTCCAAGAAGAGAGTTCTCAAAGAAGGTATGCTCCTTAAAGTGGATTGCGGAGCGGGACTCGAAGGATACCACACCGACGCCGCGAGAACCATCGCGATAGGCGAAGTTTCTCCCGAAAAGAGAAAACTTATGGAAGTGACCAGGCAGAGCTTCTTCGAAGGTATTAAAGTCTTAAAAAACGGCGCAAGACTCGGCACTCTCGGACACGCCATACAGACGTACGCCGAAGCCAACGGAATGAGCGTCGTAAGAGAGCTTATAGGACACGGGATAGGAACTACTGTTCACGAAGACCCCGACGTACCGAACTACGGACACGAAGGCAGGGGAATGAGATTGTCGACCAATATGACCATCGCGATAGAACCCATGCTTAATCTCGGCGGAAAAGAAATTTGTCAGCTTGCCGACGGGTGGACGATAGTCACGGCGGACGGAAGTCCCAGCGCGCATTACGAAAATACCGTCGTAATAACCGACGACGGAGTCGAAATACTGACGTTGTAAGGAGAAATTATGGAAAGAGTTCTTACCGTAGGCTCCGTAGTGTACAGCCGAGCAGGACGCGACGAAGGGAGATACTATATCGTGACCGAAATCGTATCCGACGGGTTCGTCAGAATAGCAGACGGCGAAGTAAGGCGTCTTGACAAAGCCAAACTGAAAAAAGTAAAACATATCAAACTAACCGGCGACGTAATCGAAAGCGTAGCCGAAAAAATCAAAACAAACGCCGTTATTTACGACTCGGAAATAAGAGAAGCGTTAAGACGGTACAATTCATAACAGGAGGACTGCAAGTGTCAAAGGACGACGTAATCGAAGTCGAGGGCGTAGTAACGGAAATTTTGCCCGGAACGAATTTTAAGGTTAAGTTGACCAACGGTCACATTATTTCGGCTTATCTTTGCGGAAAGATGCGCCAGCACACCGTAAGAGTAAGCGTTGGAGATAAAGTTAAGGTAGCTATGAGCCCGTACGACCTTAACAAAGGCAGAATAACGTACAGAAACAAGGGCTAAAACTTTTCGTAAATCGACAGGAGGATAATAGAAATGAAAGTAAGACCATCGGTAAAACCTATGTGCGACAAGTGTAAGGTAATCAAAAGAAACGGCAAAGTTATGATAATTTGCTCGAAATATCCCAAACACAAACAAAAACAAGGCTAAAAATATTTGCTAAAATAGTTTTGGCGTGATATAATATCACAGTTAATAATCCCCATACGGCGACGTATGGGTAAATTTGAGTTCGAAGTGAAGGCGGCTGAACCGCCGAAAGGCGGTTTACTTCACAGATTTATATATAAAAAAGAAAACATTTGGAGGTTTTTAATGGCTCGTATAGCAGGTGTAGATTTACCCCGTGAAAAGAGAGTTGAAATCGGCTTGACCTATATCTACGGTATCGGTAGAGTTACGTCCAATAAAATTTTGGCGGAAACCGACGTTAATCCCGACACCAGAGTTAAGGATTTGAGCGAAGATCAGATTGCAAGAATCCGTGATTATATCGAAAACCACGTGCACGTCGAAGGCGACTTGCGCAGAGATGTAATGATGGACATCAAAAGGCTGAAAGATATCGGCTGTTACAGAGGCGTAAGACATAGAAAGGGTCTCCCCGTAAGAGGACAGAGAACAAAACAAAACGCTCGTACCCGTAAGGGACCGAAGCGTGCTGTCAGCCGCTCCAAGAAGTAATAGGAGGGAATAAGAAATGGCCGTAAGGAAATCAACCATCAAGAAAAGAAAAGACTTAAAACGTATCGAGAAAGGTCAGGTACACGTACATACCACCCATAACAACACTATCGTTACCGTAACCGATATGGTCGGTAACACGATTAGCTGGGCGAGTGCGGGCGTACTCGGACTTAAAGGCGCTCGTAAAGAGACTGCGTTTGCAGCAACCCAGGCTACCGAAAAAGCCGTCAATGAAGCTAAAATGCACGGCGTAAGAAAGGTAGAGGTTTATATCAAAGGTACCGGACAGGGAAGAGAACCGTCCATCAGAGCTATCCAGGCTTGCGAAGTCGACATCACCATGATTAAAGACGTAAGCCCGATTCCTCACAACGGTTGCCGCCCGCCCAAGCGCAGAAGATTGTAATTAGGAGGTAGAAAATGGCTAAATATACAGGACCCGATTGCCGTCTTTGCAGACGTGAGGGATGCAAGTTGTTTTTGAAGGGTGACAAATGTTACTCCGAAAAATGTACTTTTATAAAGAGACAGACCCCGCCGGGAATTCACGGTGCAAGCAGAAAGAAGCCCACGCCTTACAGCATTCAGCTTCGTGAAAAGCAAAAAGTTAAGAGAATATACAATCTCACCGAAAAGCAGTTCCATAAATACTATGAACTCGCAGAAAAAATGCGTGGTGCTACCGGTGAAAATATGCTCGTTCTTTTGGAAAGAAGACTCGACAACGTCGTTTACAGAATGGGCGTAGGCGTAAGCCGCGCGCAGTCCAGACAGCTCGTCAACCACGGACACATCACCGTAAACGGAAAACGCGTAAATATCCCCAGCTACCTTATCAAAGCCGGCGACGTTATTGCGGTTAAAGAAAACAAGCAGGAACTCCCCTTCTTCACCGAATTGAAGAACGCGAAAATCAGCAACAGCCTGAAGTGGTTGGAATTTAACCCCGCGACTTTGAGCGGAAGCATCATCGCTTTGCCGACTCGTGAAGATATCGATATGTCCATAGCTGAACATATGATCGTCGAGTTGTACTCCAAATAAGGGTAAATAGTAGGAGGAATTGCCATAATGATGGAAATAACAAAACCTAAAATAACGGAAAATATCATAACCGAAAATTCCGAAGCGAATTTCGTCGTAGAACCTTTGGAAAGAGGATATGGTACGACAATTGGTAATTGCCTGAGAAGAATTTTATGCACGGATTTGCCCGGCGCAGCTATCATAGGTATACAAATCGAAGGTGTAAAGCATGAATTTTCCACCGTCCCCGGCGTTAAGGAAGACGTGGCGGAAATCATTCTTAATCTTAAAGACGTAGCGATAAAAGTTCACAACGAAGAAAACTTCGTTCCCACCGACGTTAAGCTCGTTAAGTCCACAGGCGGAGTTATTACCGCAGCGGATATCGACCTTCCGTCCGACGTGGAAGTTATGAACCCCGACGCGTTTATCTGCACATTGGAAGACGGCTATACTTTCGATATGACGCTTACTATCGGAACCGGACGCGGATACGTTTCCGGACCGAAGAACAAGCCCGTGGTTCAGAAGCCTATCGGATATATTCCCATAGACTCTCTCTTCTCGCCGGTACTTGCAGCCAGCTACTCCGTAGAGGCTACCCGTGTAGAACAGTCCATCGACTATGACAAGCTGACGATTAACGTCAAAACCAACGCTACCACGACTCCCCGCAAGGTAATAAGCCTTGCCGCCAAAATAATGAACGATCACCTTAAACTCTTCATCAATCTTGTAGACGATATGGGTGACGTAGACATTTTGGTAAACAAGGACGACAACGAACAGCAAAAGGCGTTGTATATGAGCATCGAAGAGCTGGACCTTTCAGTCCGTCCTCTCAACTGCTTGAAACGCGCAGGGATATTCACGGTAGAAGATTTGGTAAAGAGAAGCGAGGAAGATATGTTGAAGGTCAGAAACCTCGGCAGAAAGTCCTTGGATGAAGTTATCAAGAAGCTGGAGAGTTTCGGATTGGGACTCTATAATAAAGACGAGTAAGGAGAAAGATATAAATGGCACAAAATCGCAAATTAGGTAAGAGAACCGACCAAAGAGTAGAGCTTGTTTATTCGCAAGCGGCTCAGCTCCTTTGGAACGGCAGAATCGAAACTACGGTCGAAAGAGCTAAGGAAGTAAGAAAAGTAGCTGAAAAAATGATTACTCTCGCTATCAATTCCTATCAGGACACCGTAAAAGTAACCAAAACCAAATTAAATCAGAAGAACGAAAAGATAGAAGTAGAATTCACCAACGACGGACCGACGAAGTTGAACGCGCGCAGACGTCTTATGGCTATGCTTCCCGACTTACAGGAACAGAAGATAGCTAAGGAAAGCAAAGAAACTTTCCGTGAAAGAACCGCCGACATCAACCATCCCCTTATCGAAAAAATCTTCGGAGAATACGCTCCCAAGTACGATAAGAGAGCGGAAGAATTAGGTCAGAAGGGCGGATATACCCGCATAATAAAGACCGGAAACCGCCGCGGCGACGACGCTTCCACTTGTATTCTCGAACTTGTTGACTAATTAACGGTTTAACGACAAATTAAAAGCACTCGATAATTTCGGGTGCTTTTTGTTTTTTCGGCTTTTACTAATATGTATCCTTATAAAAACGCTTGCGAAAATCTTTTCTCTTGCGTAAAACTCTGCGTTATGGTAAAATTTTAGGTAAATGAGGTAAGAATGATACTTTTAATGGACGTAGGTAACACTAACATAAAGATAGGACTCGCCAATGAGATTAAGACGGTATCCACTTGGCGTATAGCTACCGACGGGAAGCGTACGGCGGACGAGTTCGGAATGGTCTTGTTCGACTTATTGAAGCAGAGCGGCAGGTCGTTTTCCGACGTGGACGGGATAATAATAAGTTCGGTCGCGCCGAGCATCAATTACACGTTGGAACATATGTGTTCCTATTATATGAAAAAGAAAGCCATATTCGTAAGTTCTCATATAAACTTGTGTGGAATGAAGATAGACTACAACGGTAGCGAATTGGGAAGCGACAGGATAGTAAACGCCGTCGCCGCGTATAAACTCTACGGCGGACCGGTAATTACCGTCGATTTCGGCACGGCTACCACGTTCGGTGCTGTTAACGCCGACGGTGTGTTTGCCGGCGGACTTATTGCGCCCGGTATTAAATCGAGTACAGAAAGTCTTGTCAACACGGCGGCTAAATTACCGAGAATAGAATTGGTAAAACCCGACTGCGTGATAGGGAAAAACACCGTAGAAAACATGCAAGCGGGCATAATTTACGGGTTTACCGGTTTGGTCGAGTACATTTTGAAGAAAATGAAAGGGGAAAAAGGTTTTGAGAACGCAAAGGTAATAGCTACCGGCGGTATGAGCCAGCTCGTCATGCAGAACGACGAAAACATGATTGACGTCGTGGACAGAGCTTTGTCGCTGAAAGGATTACGTTTGCTGTACAACGATAACGTTAAGGAGATGCAAAAATGAAAAAAGTAGGAGTAGCTTTATTAGGGTTAGGCACGGTAGGGGGCGGAACGTACCGCATACTGAAAGCCAACCGCGACAACATTATAAAAAACGACGGCGTGGACGTCGAAGTAAGACATATCATAGAACGCGACAGAGCAAAAGCTGAAGCGTTGGGCGTAGATATGAATATCGTAAGCACCGATATCGACAAGGTGGTTAATGATAAAGACGTGTCGATAGTGGCGGAATTTTTCGGCGGGATAGAGCCTGCGAAAACCTTTCTTATAAAGTGTTTGCTCGCCGGTAAAAGTATCGTAACCGCGAATAAAGAACTTTTCAGCAAACACTGGGGAGAACTCGAAGAAGCCGCAAAGAAAGGTAAAGCGGGGTTGTATTTCGAAGCAAGTTGCGTAGGGGGAGTTCCCGTAATAAGGACTCTTACCGAAAGTATGCAGGGCAACAACATAGAATCCCTTATGGGCATAGTTAACGGCACGACCAACTTCATTTTGTCGAAAATGGCGGACGAAGGGCAGGAATATGAAGACGTACTTAAAGAAGCTCAGCGTTTGGGCTACGCCGAAGCTAATCCCAGCGCGGACGTGGACGGTTTCGACAGCACGTATAAATTATCCATTCTTTCGAGCCTTGCTTTCCACACCAAAGTACCCGTTGACAAGATTTACAGGGAAGGAATTTCGAGAATAAGCAAAGAAGACATAGCCTACGGTAAGCGTTTCGGGTACACGTTGAAACTTCTTGCCATAGCGAAGAAGGTAAACGGCAAGATAGAAGCGCGCGTTCATCCCGCGTTTATTCCCGATACCCATCCTTTGGCTTCGGTAAAAGGCAGTTTTAACGCCGTTCACATCGTCGGCGACAATGTGGGAGACATTATGCTGTACGGTCGCGGAGCGGGCGATTTGCCGACGGGTAGCGCAATAGTCAGCGATATCGTGTTTGCTTCTCAGCAGAAAAAACACAAATATATGCCCTTTAAGAATAGCAACGACGTGTCGGATAAGAACTTTGCTAAGGACTTTTTCTGCGATTACTACATAAGAATGAGCGTGGACGACGAAACGGGCGTGCTTGCGAAAATCGCGGGCGTGTTCGCCACAAACAAAGTCAGTATCAACACTATGATACAGGAATCGGAAAACGGCGTCGCGAAAATCATTTTCCTTATTCACAAAACGAGAGAAAACAATATAAATAAAGCTCTCGAAAGGATAGAAAAACTTCCTTGCGTGCAGAGTGTGGATTCTCTTATCAGAGTGGAAGAATAAAATAACTAACGTAAAAACGAATCGTCCGTCAAAAGGCGGACGATTTTTTGTATCCTTAATTTAGTTTTCGTTTCGCAAATCGGGCGACGTTCTTGCTTGCCGTTCGGAAAGTTTTTTCATTAAAAAGACGAAGAACTTTTCCGATACCGAGTCGTTTTTTTCTTTGTCGCTGAGATAGGCTATGATTTCTCTTTGGCAGACGGGTTTTTCTATTTCGAGAAGTTTTATATTGTGTCCGTCTATTTTGCCCCACGAAAATTCGGGCCAGAACGCCACGCCGATACCTGCGGAGATAAGGTTCTTGACGGCGATAAGGGAGTCGCTTTCGAATACTACTTGCGGAGTGAACCCGGCGTATTCGCAGTATGCGTCGCAAAGAGGGCGGAATCTGCGAGAACCCGACAATGCGATAAAGTCGTGCCCCGCCAATTCCGACAGGCGGACGGAGTCCCGTTCGGCAAGGTCGGAGTTTTTCGGAACGGCGACGTAAATTTTTTCTTCTATTATTCCGCGTGTTTTTATGTGGACGGGGTTGTCGGGGACGGTAGCGTTGGTCGTGACTAATACATCGTAGTTTTTTTCCGATTCTTTCTGCAACATTCTGAACACGACGTCGGGATTATTCTTTTTGAATTCGATAATTATATCGGTGATAAGGGTGGACGCCGCAAGGACGTTTACGACTATGACGTTTTGCGACATGTCGATTAGTTTTTCTATCGAAGCGGGGAGCAAGTCGATTTCTTTTAATATAGGCTCTAATTTTTCTTTGAGAAAACGCCCGTACTCGTTGAGGCGGATTCTCCTTCCGTCCTTATAAAAAAGTTTTACACCCAACTCTTCTTCCAAATTTTTTATGGTTTTCGTCAACGCGGGCTGAGATATGTGAAGAGCGTCCGCGGCTTTCGTAAGGTGTTCGGTCTTCGCCACTTCGTAAAAATATTTAAGTTCCGACAGTTCCATAATATATTCCTTAAAGTTATTGTTTTCATAAATAATATATATTATACATTATAAATTGTCAAGAGTATACTGTAGGTGAACAAACGGAGGAAAGAAAGATGAAAGAAATATTCGAAATGCTCATGTTGATATGTTTCGGAATATCGTGGCCGATATCGGTAGTCAAGAGCATCAAGGCAAAAAGCAGCAAAGGCAAGAGCCTTATTTTCACCATTGTAATAATTATCGGTTATATTTGCGGCATAACGAGCAAAATCGTCGGCGGCAACACGGGATACGTTTTGTGGCTGTACGTATTTAATCTCGTAATAGTAGTCGCAGATTTAATAATAAGCATAATTAACAAAGTCAACGACAACAAAAAAGCCAAAGAAGAACGTGAAGAAAAAGATAGTCAATTCCATAAAGGAGAAGAGCATTATGTTAAAGGATGTTAAGGAAAAAGCTAAAAAGTACACGATTATTAACGAAGTTGCGTTAAGAAACGAAGTAGCGGTATTCGGTTCAACCTATTTGTTCAACTTTCCTTTTTACGAACTTATGCAGGGGCATATCACCGATTACGCCGTATACAACAGAAGTATCGAAGGTATGAAAGTATCCGAAGCTGTGGAAGCCGTGGACGACTGTCTGAAAAATCTCGATCCCGCCATCATTCTCGTATCTTTGGGCGAAGAAGACGACGACTCGGAAGAAACTTTTATCGCATATTCCGAACTTCTGAAAAAGATAAGAGCGGCGCACCGTTCTGCGAAAATTTACGTTATGCAGACTTTCGGTAAGGACGGAGAATTCTGCGACAAGGTAAAGGCGGTAGCCGAAAGAAACGGCGTGGAATACGTCGAAGTCGGCAACGAAGAAAAGATAAAGAGCGTATTCGCAAGACTGAGCGCATACTTCCATCGTTCGGGAATAAGTTTTTCCGACGCGTTCGGAGTAGGCTGCTAAACTGCCGTTCCGCAAAAAAAGAAAATCTACGTGCGCGTTATTCATCCTAAAAGTAATCTGTTCCCATTTATACGCGTACGCAATGATATATACTCCGACGGTTCTCCCACCGTCGGAGATTTTTTTGTATATGAAGTCGATTGTTGTCGAAAAAAGCCGCAAACGGGTAACGGAATTCATATAAATGGATACTTATATGAAGATAGGGGATTATTTAAGTTTTCATATACGCCGCCGTTTATATGAACGAAATTTCATATACACACCGTATCATACTTGTAAGAAAAGGCTTTTTAATGTATAATAATTCGTATGTACGATTTAATAATTATCGGCGGCGGAGCGAGCGGACTCGCGTTAGCCGACGTAGCGAAAAAACGCAATAAAAAAATTCTTATTTTCGACGCGGGGAAAAAGGTCGGTCGAAAAATTCTCGTCGCGGGCAACGGAAAATGCAACGTTTCCAACGAAAGCGTGAAAAGAGAAGACTACAATAACGATTTCGTAGAAAAATTTTTACCGTATAACGATAAAGTGTACGCATTTTTCAAGTCGATAGGGCTTACCACGAGAACCGACGAAGGAAGGATTTATCCTTACAGCGAGAGCGCGAGCACCGTTCTTAACCTTTTAAGAAAGAGCGTAGAAGACGACATAGTCACCGACTGCAGGATAGACGACGTAGAATATAGCGACGGTATATTTACCGTAAACGGTAAAAAGTCGAAAAACGTAGCCGTATGCACCGGCGGAATAACGGCGGGCGGAATAGGTTCTTATTCTTTACTCGAAAAGTTCGGACATAAAAAGACGGAAGTCTACCCTGTGTTGTCGGCGTTGAAAAGCGACGTAAAATACGTTAAACAGCTCGCAGGGATAAGAGTTAAAGCGCGCGTTACGCTTCTTACCGACGGGGAAAGAGTATATTCCGAGTACGGAGAGCTTCTTTTTAAGGACAACGGAATAAGCGGCATCGTAAGTATGGCTATATCACGTTACGTTTTGCCGAATAAAAGAAACGACGTAAGCGTAGACCTTGCCGTAGAATACACGGTGGAAGAACTAAAAACCATGCGAAAAGACGGACTTTTGCAAAGAGCGGTGCTTGCCGCCGTAGAAAAACAAGCCGCCGACAGAAAAATATCGGTGGAAAGCTGTATTAAAGATTTTATCGTAAGTAACGTTATTTTAGGAGACAAACAAAACGCGCAGGTCACCCGCGGCGGAATCGATACGAAAGATTTTACCGAGAAAGGGGAAAGCAAGCTAATTAAAGGCTTGTACGCTTGCGGAGAAGTTCTCGACGTGGACGGCAGATGCGGCGGATACAATCTGCATTGGGCGTTCCTCACCGGAATAATCGTGGGAGAAAACGTATGACTACGATAAAAACGAGCGTAAATATACCGCCCGAAAAAGGCGAAGACAAGGACGCGATAAGACAAGCCGTCGCAAACAAACTTAAAGTAAAAATCGACGACTTGGAGATACTGAAAAAGTCTCTCGACGCAAGGGATAAAAAGAAAATTTTTTATACCTACACCGTCGCCGCGGAAACTTCGCAGACAGAAAAAGCTCTTAAAAACGGCGGAACGGTCTACGAACACAAAAACAATTATCTGTCCGATATAGTGGCAGATTTGCGGTACGAGGGCAGTCGCCCGATAGTGATAGGAGCCGGTCCTTGCGGTCTTTTCGCCGCGCTTACCCTTGCGGAAACGGGCGCAAACCCCATAATTTTCGAAAGGGGCGACAGGGTGGAAGAACGGAAGAAAAAAGTCGCCGTTTTCAATTCCGACCTTATATTGGATACCGAAAGCAATATTCAGTTCGGCGAAGGGGGTGCGGGGACTTTCTCCGACGGAAAATTAAATACCGGAATAAACAGCGTTTACGTTCCGGCAGTGCTTAAAGAATTCGTCGACAACGGAGCTCCCGAAGATATACTGTATCTTAATAAGCCCCACGTCGGCACGGACAAATTGGAAACCGTGGTTAAATCTCTTAGGGAAAAAATAATAAGTAAAGGCGGGGAATTTTATTTCAACACGAAAGTTACCGACTTTATTTTTTCCGACGGAAAGATAAACGGCGTAAGGACTACTAAGGGGGATTTTTACGGCGACAGAGTCTATCTTTGTATAGGACATTCGGCAAGAGATACGTTTTATACCTTGTATGGTAAAGGCGTAGTTATGGTTCCTAAAATATTCAGTATGGGAATACGAATAGAACATTTACAGAAAGACCTTGACGTTTCGCAATACGGCAGGAAGAGAGACGCTTTGCCGCCCGCCGATTACAAGACGGCTGTAAGATTATCAGACGGAAACAGCCTTTACAGTTTTTGTATGTGTCCGGGCGGAACGGTAGTGAACGCTTCGAGCGAAGAAAAAAGAATCTGCGTAAACGGTATGAGTAATTACGCCCGCGACGGCAGTAACGCAAACTCCGCTTTACTTATCAACGTGGGCGAAAGGGAATACGGCGAAGGAACTCTTGCCGGAATAGAACTGCAACGCAAGATAGAGTCGGCGGCTTATGCCGCTACGGGCAGTTACAAAGTCCCGGTGCAGACTTTCGGCGGTTTTATGACCGGGAAGACGCTCGATATAGGCAGGATAAAACCGAGCGTAGCGACGGGGTACGTCCTTACAGACCTTAATTCTTTCCTGCCCGATTTTATAAAAAACGGACTGAAAGAAGGGATACCCCTTATCGCGAGAAGAATAAAAAATTTCGACGACAAAGACGCCGTTTTGTCGGGAGTTGAAGCGAGAAGCTCGTCGCCCGTAAGGATAATAAGAGACGACAGATGCGAGTCGTCGATAAGGGGACTGTATCCGCTCGGAGAAGGCGCAGGGTACGCCGGCGGCATTACGAGCGCGGCGGCGGACGGAATAAGGGGCGTAGTCGCTTCTTTGCGGTGACGGAACGGTAGCGTTTCGTTTTTTACAAAATCGAAAACTCCACTCTTCACACTCCACACTCCACACTCAGACAAAACGGTTGTGTAAAACGCAGGAATACGGTTATAATAATTCTTATGGCGGAAGAAAACAAGAACGAAATTTATGAACCGTGCGAAAAAACGGTAGCAGCGGAAGAAAATACGGCGGAAAATAATTCCGACGCACATTCGCAAGGCAAAGTTGCCGCGCTGCAAGAAGTTTTGCAAGAAGGTGCTTTCGCTTCGACGGAAGAACAAGTTCCCGTTTTGTCGGAAGAAGAGAAGTTAAAGGCGCAAAAGAAAAAAAGACGCAATTCTATATTACTTAACGTTTTGTTTTTGGTGATTAACGCGGTTATCGTTCTCGTCCTTTTACTTTTGGAAGACAAGAGCGGCGACAAGGTAGCGGGAAGCGAGGCTATGAAACACTTCGCCGAAAATTGGTATTATACCGCCCTTGCGTTTTTGATGTATTTTATAATAGCTTTTTCCGATTCGGTGGTTTTTGCGGCGTTGATTAAAAAAACGGGTGTGAAAAGTTCTGCCGCATTGCCGCTGAAAGTTTCTTTTATGGGCAGGTACTACGACAGAATTACGCCGTGGTCGATGGGTGGAGAACCTTTCCAGATAGCCACTCTCATGCGCGGCGGACTTAACGGCGGAGACAGTTGCGCCGTCACGATGAGCAGGCACATAGTCCGCTTTTTCTCTACCGCAATAGCGGTAGTCGTCATTTTGACGGCGTCGAGAATTGCCACCAACGTTTACGTTATGGTCGTGGCTGTTTTGTCGGTGGCGGCAGGACTTATTATACCGAGTTTTATGCTTTTATGCGCGTTCAAGCCGAAAATCGGACTGAAAATCGGGGAAGGCGTAATAAAATTTTTACACAAAATAAAAATCGTCAAAAATTACGACAAACAACTCAAAAAGATGCAGAACGACGTAAATAACTTTTTGAGCGGAATGAAGTATCTGAGTACCAACAAAGCGATGATAGCCCTTATAGCCCTTTCGGCTATGATAGAACTTTTCGCCAACAACAGCGTTCCGTTTTTCGTGATAAGGGGATTAGGACATACCGAAGTTACTTTCTGGCACACGCTCGTATTGTGCATTTTCGTAAACTACGCTTCGTCCTTTGCTCCCACCCCGGGCGGCGCGGGCATAGCGGAATTGTCGTTTTACGCGATTTTCGCAGCGTACGTGGAAGAAGGGTACCTTTTCTGGGCGGTGCTTTTCTGGCGTATAGCAATATTTTTTGTTCCCGTCTTTATCGGGTTTGTCTTACAGACTTTCGAAAGTTTAAAAAATATCGCCGACACGAGAAAGAGCCGCTGAAAGTCGGTTTTTTAACGTGGCATATCTATATTAAACTATAACACAACCGTAATTTTACTTTTCTCGACATCTAACGGCTCTCAAAACCTGCCGTTCTCGGTTTTTACACAGTAAAAAAGAGAGCCTTGCGTTCCGTAGAAAAAAATACCACTTGTATTCGCGTGCGTGTGTATGATATACTTAATAAAAAGAATATATAGGGAGAAGTCTGCGTGAAAAGAAAAGTCGGTTTTTGCATAGTGACGATATTGGCGGCGACGCTTATTTCGTTATGCGGAATTACCGCCGTTAATACCGCTGTTTACGCAGATTTTTCTTACGATAACGAAGTTATAGAAATAAATTCCGATAAGGATTTCGCCGATTTTTATTCCGTCTCGGTAACGAACCGGTACAACTATTCCGGAAAAACCGTTCGCCTTAATTGCGACGTGGACGCTTCGTACGTTACGACCAATGGTTATTTATCCGAATTTTGCGGCGTTTTCGACGGCGGCGGACATGCAGTTAAGAACTTAAAAGACAGACTTTTCGGCACTATTGCCGCAAGCGGCACGGTAAAGAACGTTTATTTCAAGAACGTTTCTATAGCGGGAATGGCGATAGCGTGGATAAACGAAGGTAACATTATCGACGTGACGGTATCCGGAACTCTTTCGCCCTACACGGCAAGCAATAATTACCATACCGGATTGGTTTATTCGAATAAAGGCACAATGGAAGGTTGCGACAATTTATGCGTTTACAATTCTTCTTTGCTCAAATCGTATTTTTCCGGTATCGCGTGTATCAACAGCGGCACGATAAACGGTTGTTATTTCGGCGGTAAGATAATTATCAACGTCTCAAAAGAAAACAGCAGCAACGGGCTTGCCGGGATATCCTACTCCAATTCCGGTACCGTTTCAAATTCGGTCGTGGCGGCGACGTTTACTCATTCGGCAGAGAGCGCAACGTCGGGCACTGCTGTTACGATGGGCGAAGAGTGGGCGGCACAGCAAGACGTTTACGTCGTGGCAAAAAACGGAACGGGTACGGTGACCGACTCGTACGCCGTAATCGACAATAAAATGCCGTCGGATATAACCGTCAACATAGCGGAAGGAACGGTAACGAACGTAAACGCCGTCGTAAGCGTAAGTGTGATCAAGACGTCAGAGACAGGTACGACGGAGACCGATACGTCAGAGACAGATACGACGGAGAAGAAATATTACGCTACCACCGACGGAACGATTTCGGAAACTACCGATATTCCCGACTTTTCGACGGCGGCAAAAAATTTACTCGACGGACAAGGGACTGCCGAAACGCTGTTTTTACTTAGCAGCTATTCCGATTTGACAAAACTTAAATTTATTCAACCCTTTATAAGCGGAGTTTATGCACTCGATTCCGATATATATCTGTCGGGCGAAAGCAAAATATCCGTTATAGACGGTTTCGATTATAATTCGGGCAGTATATACGGAAAGGGTTACGCTCTTATAGGCGGCGAAACCGACGGAGTTTTCGACACGGCGTATAACCTTACGGGAACCGACGTAGGTTTTATATCCTGTCTTTCCGCTACTCTTTCGGGAAATACGAACGACGGATACGTCGATTATTCCGATTACGGCAAAGGCGCGACGGAAAAAGAAATAACCGCATCCGAACCGTCGGGGGCGGGAACGGCTACCGACCCGTACATAGTGTCGACGAGAGAACAACTTAAATCTCTCGACGGGAAGACCGGCTACGCCGTTTTAACTAAAGACGTGGTGGTAAACAATACGGAAGACGGCGGAAATCTTCTTAATATAGCGGAACTTAAACTTAACCTTAACGGCAACGGTCATTCCGTAATAGGTCTTACCGACGAAAATCTTACGACTACGTTAAGCGGAACGATAACTAATCTTAAATTGCGTAGTACGGGAAATAGCGGCGTTTGCGAAAATAATTACGGCAGCATAAGCTACGTATCCGTCCGTAACGACGGCGGAAATTACGGAATAAGTAAAAATAACAAAGGTAGCATATCCTATGCGGAAACTTACGGCGTATATACTTACGGTTTTGCCGAAAACAACGAAGCGGACGGCGCGATAATAAGTTCGGTAAATTATGCGGAAGCAGACTACGCTTTCGTAAAGAAAAACGACGGCAAGGTAAATAAATGCGAAAATAAAGGTTCGGCGAATAACGTTTTCGACACCGAAGGAACCGGCAAAATAAGCAATTCGATAAACTACACCTCTTCTGCCGACGAAAATTATAAAGCCGATTATTGTTTTGAAATATCTTCGGTAAAGAGCTATATAAAAGACGGCGTTAAGTATTCTGTCGACTCGTTCGATTACGTCGCGTTAAAGAAAGCGGGGTTCGATTTCGATACGATTTTCGGTTACGTCAAAGGGGAAGACAATCCGTCTTTAAGAAAAGATTTTACCGAATACAAGACCGCTATTAAGGTGATTACGGGAAGTTTCGTTCTCGATTATTCCTATTACGACGAGAACGTAAGCTACGAGCAGTCCGAAATTAACGAAACTATAACGAATATAAACGGTAACGTTTATGAAAACACCGTCTATAAATGGACTTTTAACGGAGAACTTTTGACGGGAGATATAAAGAACGCGGGATATTACGTTCTTACCGCGCGCTTTGCGGGGACTGCCGATTATCTCGCCGCGGAAGAAAGCTATTCTCTTACCATAAACAAGGCCGTAAGCACGGTTAGTCCCGAATTTACGGAAAATGAGTTTTCAGACTTTTCGGCTGTTTACTCGGGAGAAAAAGTAAGTCTTCCGACGACTGAACCCGATAACTTTTCCGTATTGCAAAATATGGGATTTACGCAGAAATTCGTATTGACGAAAGGCGGTAAAACCGTTTCGGCTGCGGTGCATGCGGGAGAATACGAATATACGACGGTATTTTCTTCCGACTCCGACAATTATTTCGATATTACCGTAAGCGTAAAACTTACGGTAGAAAAAAAAGAACTTTTCGTTACGGTAAAGGACGGCAGTTGCTACTACAATTCCGAATTCGATTTAAGTAGTTGCGACCTTACGATAACGGACGGACTTGTATCCGCCGACGGCGGCAAGACTGTCGGAGTCCTTACTCCCGACTATAAAAACGGTTTTTCCACCGACTACGTCATGGGTAATTCGGTGGGTAACTATGCTATTAACTTTACGGGCGAAGCCGACGACTATTACTATACCGTAACGGCGGGCGTACTTAAAGTAAACAGAATAGTAGTTCCCGTAGATAACGTTGATTTTTACGGCGCGACGGGAAGCGCGGAAGGAAGTTTAATAAAAACTTACAACGGAAAGGAAACGACTGTTACGGCGACTTTAACGGGCGGCGTTACCGCAACGTACGAAAATAACGTTCATAAGGAGGTCGGCGATTACGTCGTAACGGGTACTTTTACGATAGACGAAAACTATATACCGCTCACGCTTAAAGTGAAGTTGGAAATAAAAAAGGCTGTTCTTACCGTAGTCGCTCCCGACGGAAATATAGAGTACGGAACGGCTGCCTTCCTTACCGAAGCGGTATCGGTAAGCGGTTTTATTGACGGAGAAACGGTATCGAGCGTTTTCGGCTCTGAGTTTACTTACAAAATTCTCGACGGCGAAAAGGAAGTGTCGGGCGTTTACGACGCAGGGACGTATTCGGTTAAGACAATAACAAAAGATAGTCCGAATAACTACGACGTAATTTACGAAGACGGCGTTTTTACGATAGAAAAGGTCTCGATAAAGAAGTCAAGGAACGACGAGTTTTCGGGCGGAGAAAAGACTTACGACGGGACGGCTGTAGAAAAGAAGATAGATTTTTTTACCGACGAAGAAGCGGACGTACAATATACGATAACGAAAAGCGGAACGGCGGTTACGGAAATTAAGAACGCCGGCGAATATCTTATCGAAGCGTTAGTCGCGCCGAAAGGGGATTTGGCGAAAAATTATTTTGCGGATACCTACGCTTGTCGGTACGTCGTCAAGAAAATAAAATATAACCTTACCGTTGCGGAAGAAAAATATTCTTTCGTTTACGACGGAAATAATAAAGCTGACTTAAATAACTTTTCCTATTCTGGTTTGCCCGACGGAACGGCTGTAAGACTGGAATGCACGCAAAACTCGGTATCGACCGAAGCTATTAGGGCGGGAGTTTATTCGATAGGAATAATTTTCGACGGCGGCGAGAACGAAGAAGCGGCGGCGGCTTACGCAGAACTCGAAATTACGAAAAAAGCCGTGACCGTAAATATAGAACAAACGTACGACTACGTAAAAAACGGCAGCGTTACGATAGAGATTATTTCGATAGACGGAGCGGTGAACGACGAGTTGACGGCGGACGATATATTGTTAGGCTACCGCAATGCGCTAAGTCAGTCGATACCGTCTATAATAAGCGCCGGGAATTATTTCGTAGATATAGCGGTAAGGAATACAGATTACTCTGTCGGCAATCCTACCGTAAATATAACCGTAAACAAACTTACGATACCCTTTACGTTAGGCTCGGTAAGCTACGTTTACGGCACTACGGGCAATACGGAAACAGACGGCGTAAAGTACGTAATTACCGAAACTACCCTTACGGTAAAGAACTACGTTTATTCGGGCGAAACTTTTGAGATTACGGTAAAAACCGGACGCAATGCCGGGATACAAAACGTAACCGCCGACGACGTAATTCTTACCACGAATTACAATTTCGTACCCGAAGGAAAGAACGAAATAACGATTACTCCGAAAGAACTTTTGCTCGTGTGGAAAGTGGACGGCACGGAAACTTCCGCTACAAGTTACGAAGCCGTTTATTCCGGCAGCAGTCAGAACGGCAGATTTTCTTACAACGTAGGGACGCTTGCTTTCGGCGATAAGGCTTCCGACCTTAGTTTGGGAATTAAAGTATCCGGAACGGCTGAAGATATCTATGACGTAGGTTCGTACGGGATATTGGTTTCTCTTTACGACAACGTCAACTATAAATTAACGAACGATTACTTTACCGTAAGAGTAAAGAAAGCCTCTCTTTCGATAGAAGTAGACGACGCGGAAGTTTGGCAAAGGGAAAGTTACACCGCGTCCTACCGTTGCTACGGTAAAGCTGGCGACGATATAAACAAGACCGTAACGAGTCTTAAAGGGGCGAATATAAGAATAAACACTTCTTATGCCGCAACCGCTCCCGTGGGAAGTACGTTCGACGTTACCGTAACGGCGACTTTCGACAACTACGAAGCGGAAATGACGAAAACAGGTAAAATTACCGTAATACCCAATCCTTATCCCGACTATCTTTCGTATTCTTATTGGCACGACGTTACTTACGTCTATACGGGGAGCGAGATAAGAGTGGAGATAGCGGGTATAAGCGAAGACGTGACGGTAGTGTATTCCAACAACGCGCACACGAATGCGGGCGTGTACACTGCGGGCGTTACGATAACCTATCCTACGGGAAGAACGCAGAGCGGCAACTGTATAATAACCATAGTCGCTGCAAATCCCGTCGTGACGGTAGCCGATTCGGAAAGGCTTTTTATAGAAGATTATACTCTTACCGAAGGGGATATAGTCGGTACGGCTACTTTTGACGGCAATTCCGTTTCGGGCAGGTTCGTTCCCGACGGCGGGCAGGCGCTTAAAGAAGGACAATCGGCGTACGGATATACTTTTGTCCCCGACGACAACCGAAACTTTAACGCGATTTACGGTTCGGCTAATATCAGGACGGCGAAAATCACACTTGCCGATTTCGCGTTCGATAATCCCGACAATATAAGTTTTCTTCCCGACGGCAGAACGATAATTTACGGCGCGGTAAAAATGAGACTTACCCCCGTACTCGACGGACTCGTCCTTTGCCGCAACGGCAATGCGGTAGACTATATCGAATTTACGAAGACCGAAACGGTGGCGGTTACTGTTACGCTCGGAGAACAAGTAGCTTTCAATTACATTTTCGACGTGACGTACCAGGGCGGTTCGACTCCCGTCGTCATTACGGAAGAGACGTTTAATACGAACGGCGTAACGTTTAAGGGCGATACGTTGGAAGTGTCGAAAGACGGCGGCAGATTGTCGCTTAAAGACGAATATAAGAGTAGTTACGGAATATACGTAAACGGATATTATTACGAAGAGCTTATACTAAACGGCAACGAAGGAGAAATCGTTATCGTCATAAGAAACATAAGTACGGGAGCGACGGTGTTCGGCGGCAGGTACGCCGTTAAAGTCGTCGAAGATCAGACTTCCGATATAAAGTCGGGGTACGCACTCTATTTCATAATAGGCGGGAGCGTAGCGGGCGCAGCCGCGATAATTGCGGTAATATTGATTATTTGGAGAAAGAAACACGGTTAGGAGAAAGGCTATGAAAAGGAAATCGTTATTATTGTTATTGATTGTCGTCGTCGCACTGTTTGCGCTGACGATACTGAGTTCTTGCGATCTGTTCGGACCGTCGGATACGGTAGTTCCGCCCACGATAGACAGTGTGGAAATGCTGAAAGACGAACCGAACTATACCGAAAGTCAGGAGTATTTGTACAACAAAGACAGCGGAAACCCGATGGCTATATTCGCGGGCAAAAGTTTTCTCGTGTCGATAAAGTACAACAATCCTAAAAAGTACGCTATAAGCTACGTCACCGTCAATAACGAAAAAGTTATGCCGTCGCAGTTTGCGACGGGTTCGTCGAAGATTAACACGATTATTAAAATTACGGTACCCGCAGACGCAACTAAGGGTGACGAAATGACCTTTAATATAAAGAATATTTTCTACAATACCGGTTCGGAAACGAAAAAAATAAAGTTTTCAGAAGATTTGGATATGAACTTTACCGTAAAGGTTTCGCCGTCGTATTATCTTACGTTAAATTATCAGAACGCCGACAGAAGAGCGTCTTCCGCGCAGACGAAAGACGAAGTGAGCAATCCGAGCGACATCGACTACGGCACGGAAATGAACGTAGGCGGAATACTCGACGCCGACTATACCAACGACACCGTAGGTCTTCCGACGAAAGCCGGTGGTTGGATATTCGAAGGTTGGTACACCGAGCCTAACGGCAAAGGTCAGCTTGTCAAGAGTACCGACACCTACTATTTTTGGTCGGACGTTACGCTGTACGCCTACTACACGAGATTATTCGAGTACGAAGTAGTCAGCCTTGACAAACCGATAACCAACGTGGTAAACGATAAGCCTATCACCTACAACAGCGGCGTAATCATCACGAAAGACAACAGCAGGGGGAAGTACCCTATTATGAACATAGGCGATACGATAGCCGACGAAAAGATAGTAAAGAACGAAACCACGGGCAAAGAAACGGTAACTTCCAGCGAATACCCCGTGGTAAAAATAGCCAACAAAGCCTTTCAGAACGTCAATAATATTAAAGAACTCACGATAGGTAAGTTTGTCAAAGAAATCGGAGCTTACGCTTTCAACAATTGCAATGCGCTCGAAAAAGCCACCTTTAACAAAGGTTCTTGCCTTGAAGTCATCGGTGACTACGCCTTCCAGGGGACGAAGAAGATGGGTATTACGAGTTCTTTCACTCTGCCCGACACCGTGTCGTATTTAGGCAACTTCGCTTTCCGTTACAGCGGTTGGAAAATAACGACGAATAACGGAATTAACGAAAGCATTCTGCATATTAAGCCCGCTTACAAATTTATCGGAACTGCTTGCTTCTTCGAAACGGGCTTTTCGCAGGTAGTATTCGAAGCCGGTTGTAAATTCGATACTCAGATAGGTTCGGACGAAGCGAAAGAGATAGAAAAGAATGCCGGTTGGCTCGAAGCGAAAACCGACCTTAACAGGATAGGAGCTAACCTTTTCGGAAATTGCGCCAACCTTACCGAAGTAAGGTTTTTAGCCGACGACGGGGAAAACAACGCCCTTAACATTATTCCCGACGCATGTTTCGACGCCGGTAACTATACGGTAAACTGTATAGAAAATCTTACTCTGGCGGAAGGTATAGAGTACATAGGGAATAATGCGTTTAATTACCAGTCGAAAATAACCAGACTCGAAATCCCCGTGAGCGTCACCGAAATAGGGAAGTCCGCTTTTTACAATTGCAGCAACGTCACGAGCCTTACCTTCAAGGAAGGCAGTACGTTAAGGATTTTACATTCCAGATGTTTCGGCAATATGAAAGCCATCGACAGGGTGGTAATACTTTCTTCCGATTTCGAAAAGTACGGCAACGGTCCTTTCGAAGGCTGTTCCCGTCTTAAAAGTATAGAATTCCCGAATCTTAACGTAGTAGACAAAATCCCGAAAGGATTTTCCAGAGAAGAAAATAAGGACGAAGTTCTTACTCAGCATAAATTCTCCGACCTTTTGTACGGTACTTTCGAAAGCGGCAGTAACGATAGTGACGACGGCACGGTATCCACTTACTCCTTGCCGACGAGAATATTCTGTAAAGACACCGTAATGGAAAGTTTCAAACAAACTATTCTCGATTCGAAAGCTACCTACACCTTTAACAGTAAAGGCGAAACGACGGCTACGATAGCCTCCGCCTCCAATTTCAGAAACGTGGTTTTCGTCCACGACATAGGACTTATCAAAACCTACGTAAACCCGGGAGCTACGCAGGGCGAAGACGCCGAAGTGTCGATAGCTTTGCAACCGATTTACGATAAAAAAGATAAGGGCAAGGATGAAAGGAGCAAAACCCCTGTGGCGTATAGTATAGTTTATTGGTCGGTAAGAAGTAAGAATATCGTTCTTCCCGAAAAGATAGAAGGTCTTACCGTACCCGCTCCGATAACCGAACTCGCTATGTACGCTTTGCCTACCAGCGTAACCACCCTTACCGTACCCGCAAATATTACCCGTTTCGAACACGACGCTCTTAACGGTTGCGTAAACCTGGAAGAAGTGAAGTTCCTGGACAAGAATACTTTCGAATATATCGGCGACTACGCTTTCTTCGGCACTAAGATTACTTCTTTCGAAGGGGGAACTTCGTTAAGGGTAATAGGGCAGAACGCCTTTATGCGTTGCCGCTCCTTAAAGTGGATAGACCTTAGCGAAACCGCAATAGTGAACGAAACCACCGCCAGCGGCAACAACAACAGAAAAGGGTATCTTACGCAGTTCAAGTACGAGTACGAAGTGGAAAAAGGCACGGAAACCGATTATATAAACGCTCTCGGCGACGGAGCTTTCCAAAACTGCACGTCGCTCGAATGGGTTTACCTGCCGAAGAAGTTGCAGCAAGTCGGCAACGCTACCTTTACGGGCTGTAAACAGTTGCGTACCCTTATTATAGAAAGCGTAATAAAGTCTACGGCAAACACTCAGCTCGATAACGAAGCCTTCTATTACAGGTCGCTGCCTACTGCGATATTCGAAAAAGAAACAGCTAACCTTATGACGATATACGTTCCGTCTTCACAGGAGTCTGCGCATAAAATAATTTTCAGTACGCCTAAGTACGCTCTTATTACCGCAGGCAACGTACCGTCACACCCGTAATTATATATATAGATATATAGAGTAAAAATAAATACCATATTAAATAAAAAACCGCCGTGGTTTATATAAGACTGCGGCGGTTTTTTACTCCGATAACGGGTAGGTAATTGAAAAGTTAAAAATTTTTCAAAAAGTTGCGTAAAATCGCTTTACTTATTTAGCAAGATAAAGTACAATGAAGATACTTTACTTAGTTAAAGCGGTAAAGTAAATTCAAACGAGAGGTGTCACGATGAAAAAGAACGTTATAAAAATCGTTGCGATAGTATGTTTGGCGGTAGCCGTTACGGTAGCGGCGGTGGCTTGCGGCAGTAAGAAAGAATACCTTTTCGGCAAAGAAACGGTATCTATGTCGGCGCAGATAGACGTATTGAATTCGTTAAGCAACGGTTCTGCCGATATAGGGGTAATGGACAGCGTAATGGCAGGGTACTATATGAACAACGGTTCGTATAAAGATTCTATGAAGGCTCTTCCGTTTAATCTGTCGGAAGAAGAATACGGTATCGGCGCTAAGAAGGGTAACGACGCACTTATTTCCAAAATAAACGAAGGGCTTATCGCCTTACAAAAGAACGGAGAACTCAAAAAAATCGGCGACAGGTTCGGCCTTTATAGCGAAAATCTTGTCGGCAACGACACGACTAATCCGATAAACAACGCCACCGACTCGTCATGGGACGAAGTGGTCGCGTCGAAAAAACTCAATATAGGCTATACGGTATTCGCGCCTATAGCTTACGAAGATATCGACGGTAATTTTACCGGGTTCGATATAGAGCTTGCGAGAAAAATAGTAGAGTATCTTAACGCGACTTACGGCTCGAAAATAGAATGTGAATTTATCGAAATCGATTGGAGTACGAAAGAAGCTCTGCTCGAAAACGAAAGTATAGACCTTGTCTGGAACGGTATGACCATCACCGAAGAAAGAAAGGCGGGTATGAGTATGTCCATTCCGTATTTAGCCAACAAGCAGACGATAATTATCCTTAAAAAGGACGAAAGCAGTTACGACCTTTCTTCTCTCGACGCTTTTAAGTCGTCGGCAAAGGACAAGATAGTGGCGGTAGAAGAAGGTTCCGCCGCAGAATCGATAATGATAGTAAAAAAATAAATCAGTCAAACTTAGCTTGGTTTCCTTCCCGAAATTTATTTTCGGGCGGGAAGCCGCAAAAAAATACTAAACTAAGGAAACAAATGAATTTCGGTCAGATATTAGTTCAATTAGCCGAAGGATTCGGACTCACCGTATTACTTTTCGTAATTACGCTCGTACTTGCGATACCGTTAGGATTAGTCGTAAGTTTTTGTTCGATGTCGGCGTTCAAACCGTTAAAGTACCTTACCAAAGGCTTTATATGGGTAATCCGCGGCACGCCGCTTATGCTGCAGATAATCGTAGTGTCGTTCGTGCCGAGTATAGTTTTCGACTTGCCCAACAAGGCTATCGCCGGCTTTTTCGGTACGAGTATGGCAAACGTGAATTTCCTGTTCTGCGTGATAGCGTTCGTCATTAACTATGCCGCGTATTTTGCCGAAATTTTCAGGGGCGGAATCGAAAGTATCAGCAAAGGGCAATACGAAGCGTCCGCCGTACTCGGGCTTAACAAAAGGCAAACTTACCGTTACGTTATATTGCCGCAGGTAGTTAAACGCACCGTCGCCCCCGTCGGGAACGAAGTCATTACCTTGGTTAAGGACACGTCGCTCGCAAGAGTAATAGGCGTGGTGGAAATAATCAAGTCGGCGCAGAATATAGTTAATCTTACGGTAAACATTATGCCCCTTTTCTATGCGGGAGCGTTCTACCTTATCTTCAACGGCGTTCTTACGATAATATTGGGCAGAATAGAAAAAAAACTCGATTATTACAAAATTTAAGGGTAGGGATATGGCTTTATTGGAAGTAAAAAATCTGAAAAAGAATTTCGGAACGACGGAAGTTTTGAAAGGAATAAGTTTTTCTTTAAGTAAAGGCGAAGTCCTTACGATAATCGGGAACAGCGGCAGCGGAAAAACCACTTTATTACGGTGTCTTAATTCTCTCGAAAGAGCCGACAGCGGCGAAATAATCGTGGACGGGAAGATTGCGTTCGACGGAAAAAACGTTGCGGAAAAAAAGAAATCTGCCGACGAAAAATTGCGGTTCGGAATGGTTTTTCAAAACTTTAATTTGTTTCCGCATCTGAACATTTTAAGGAATATTACTTTAGCAAGCGAAATTAAGGCAAAAAAATCGCTCAAAATAGGTTATAATAAAATAAAAGAAGAAAAACTCGGAATAAAGATAACGCACAAGAAGAAAAAAGAGCTTAAACGGAACGTTCTCGGAGCGATAGAACAGCGGGCGTACGAACTTCTCGACAGGGTGGGTTTGAGAGATAAGGCGAAAGCCTATCCGTGCGAACTGTCGGGCGGACAGCAACAGCGCGTGGCTATTGCGAGAGCATTGGCGCTCGACCCCGAAATATTATGTTTCGACGAGCCGACGAGCGCGCTTGACCCCGAGCTTACGGGAGAAGTCCTTAAAGTAATAAGGGGACTTAAAGGCGGCGACACGACTATGATAGTAGTGACTCACGAAATGAATTTCGCACGCAACGTGTCCGACAAAATTATATTTATGTCGGAGGGCGTAATCGAAGAAGAAGGCACCCCCGAAGAAGTGTTCGGAGACCCAAAAAGCGAAAAAATGAAAACGTTTATTAACGGACAAGAATAAAAAAGGGAATTTACGGAGGAAAATTATGGAAGATAAAATTACTTACGATATGATAGAAGACTTAAAAAAAGCCGTCGTGGCTATCGACGACGAAACCTTGTGCGAAGACTTTTTTAAGGACTTGTTTACGGTGACCGAAACCGAGCAGTTTGCGCAGAGACTAAGAGCGGCAAAACTTCTCATCGAAGGCAATACCTATTCGCAAATAATCGCAAAAACCGAAATATCCAGCGCGACGTTAAGTCGCGTCAACAACTGCGTTCGACACGGAAGCGGCGCATACAAAAAAATCATCGAAAAAATAAAATAAACGTCGGAACGCCGTACCGGATATCGTGAATGAACCGGCGAAGCTAAAGAGAAAGACAAAAAAGGTCTACAAAAAATTTGTGTTTTTGTAGACCTTTTTTCGGTTTTAGCAAATTGCCGAGCGTGCCGTAACCGCAAGTAATATAAACCCGCTTGCGCAGGTGGGTTTTCTGCCATACTTTCCGCCTTCCCCTGACCATACCTTTCGGCGAGGGCGTGACGTCCGGTATATCGGACTCCGAAATCCCTTATAATAATGTTGCGGTTCCAAATGTGCTTGCAGTATACGAGCACCTCAGGTACTTTCAGTATACCATATATTTGCACTTTGTCAACGTGATTGCGCAGTTAAGTTTTTGTGTAAAGAATAAAAACAGTTTCGTTTGGGTTTTATCGGCAAATTTGCAAAAATGTGTATATTTTTATAAAAAACAGGTAAAAAACAGGGTTTTTCGCTAAAATTGCCGTATTGACAAGGCTGTCTTTCCGTGGTATACTCTTTGTTATCGAAAAATTATATTTTTTGTATTTCAACTATGTTTTGGAGGTTACGAAATGAGTACATTCCTTAAACGCAACGCGGTACTTGTGGCAGTTATTGCTATAATAGCCGTTATGTGCGTGTCATTGGTTTGCCTTACCGTATCGCAAAACGTTCAAGCCGAAGCCGCTTCCAAATTTACGGAATCGGGAGAGAACATCTCTATCGGGCACATTACCGATACTCACTACTACGCTTTACGTCTTTGCTACACCGACGGTGACGCGATAGAAACGGACGACATCGATTACTTTTATAATTGGGTAATGAACAAGTCCACGAAGATGTGGCTCGAATCCGCTACGTCTTTCGAAAACAGTCTGAAAACTCTCGCTACGAAAATGCCCGACTACGTCGTTCTTTCCGGCGACTGCGTGCAGGACGGAGAACTCGTCAATCATATCGACGTGGCTAACAAGCTCCGTAAGTTGCAGAATAAAGTAAGAGAGACTAAGCCCGAGTTTCAAGTGTTCGTAATTATGGGCAACCACGATTTGTACAACCCCGATACCTTCCGCTTCGATAATACGGGGTATAAGGAGTCTACTTACTACGCTACCCGTTTGGAAATAGCCAAAGTTTACGCAGGGTTGGGTTATCCAAATATGACCGAAGCCGAAGCGGCGGATTTTTACGCTCCCCTTAAAGCCATCGACGGCGGCAAACTTATGCCCACGGAATACGACTACGTAAGAAGCGACCTTTCTTCCGATTTTGATTACGCATGGGAATTCGTTAAGGACGGCGCCGACGGAAAAGCCGAAGTCTTTTCCTTCGATACCACCGCTGCCGACGACGTCACTATGGCAAAACTTATCGCAAACGACAAGGTAGAACTTATCGATAATTCCGATATGTTCGCCGTAAGCGGTCTTTGCTACACTTACGAAAAGTTCGACCACTACGGACTGGATATAGAAACCGGCGCTTTAACGGGTATACAGGTTCGTAAAGACAATAAGTTTACGTTCATTACCGGCGACGTTGTTATGAGTAATGCGGACGAAGGTCACGTTCTCGGCGGACAGTTGCAACAGCACACTCAGGACTGGTTGACGGCGAATAAGGATTTTGCCAAACCCGCCGACGATATCACCGTAGCTATGACCGCTCACCACTCTATCGTGGAACACTGGGGCATGGAAGAAGAAATCACTACCGGATTTATTATTTATAATCCGATAGAAACCGCCGACTTTATCGCAAACTACGGCGTAAGATACGTTTATACCGGTCACCAACACGCCAACGATAAGGCAAGCTATATTTCCGACAAAGGCAATCAGCTTATCGATATGGAAGGCGCCGCCAACGTAAGCGTGGGCAGCCAATGTAAAATAACCACCATAAAACGCGGAACGCTCGACGGTAAGTTTGCCGAACAGACTTATTTAAGCGCATATCCCAATATCGAAGTAGACGCTACCGAAGTGTACGACAAAGTTTTTGCCGGCGACAAGTACGGATACGTCGCAAAGAACAAAGTCAAAAAATACATAGACGACAACAAAAAGACCATCAAAAACTATTCCGATTACGCTCAGACGAGAGTCTACGACAATATCGTCGAAAACTATATAAATAAGTTCCTTAAAAAGGACATTACCGAAAAACTCGGCGAAATGATAGAAGGAATAGCTCCTATTAAAGTAGGTATCACGATAAATCTCGGCGACTATGCGGGAGACGTGGTACAACTTGCAAACAACCTTATCTCCGAAATCAATACAAAAATATTGAAAGACTACACCTACGGCGGCGACAACGAGAGATTCAAGGTTGCCGATATGAAGGCTTTCGGGTATCTGGAAGAACTCGCTTACAGAGTGTTGGATTACGATCTTTCGGGAGAAGGAGACGATGTATTCACCGTGTTTATGGACTGCTATATGCGTCACAGCACCGGCAAAGATTGGAACAGTTATGACGAAATGAAAACCGAAAAGCCTTCTTACGTCAATGCGTTTAACAATCTTATCTCGGGCAAGTTCGTAACCGATCTGTTTAATATTCTTCTCGACGAAAACGACGGACTTATGTTCCTTGTCAAAGGACTTTCCGAAACCACTCTCGACCTGTCCAAAGACATAAGCGAAGGATTTAAGGGAGTTATTGACGCCGTATGCACGGTTTTCGACGTTAAAGACGAAAACGGTAAAGCCGTTACGTTAAATAACTTTAACCTCGGTAAGATAGCGAAAACTCTCGGCGGCATTTCGATGGTGACCGACCTTATCGACAATCTCGGCGTTCAGATAGACTTAGCCAATCTTACCATCCCCGAAATAATAAACGATATAGTGGATAAGTACCTCACCGACAACTTTAAGCAGGGACTCGGCGAATACGCCTACAACATACTTTACGCTTTCGGTATCGACGGCGGACATCAGGACGTAATCGACGACAACAACGGCAACGGATATCTTATGGAAATCGCCGAATATAAGGGCGAAGGCGTAACCTATCAGGCAGTAGAAAGAAAAGAAATCGTGACCATCGAAAACGGAAAATTGCCGTCCATGCTCACCAATAACTTCGGAAGCGACGTCGCCACGACGAGAAACTTCACTTACTACACCGACAGACGTATAAAAGACGGAGCCATTCAGTACACTACCGACGTGGAAAACCACACCGGAGTAACGACCCAAACCGCTACCACGAAAGTGTACGCCACCACAAAACCCCTTATCGACTTGGGTATCTGGTGCCAGTCCGGCTACGTAGAACTCGCTCGTCACACGGTAGAGCTTACCGGACTTAAAGCGGGTACGACTTACGCTTACAGAGCGGGCAGCGCGACTAACGGATATTGGAGCGATTGGTATACCTTTACTACCGCTTCCGAAGACGGAAAGTTCGAAGTTATGATAGCAAGCGATTTGCAGTCCAGTACTCAGACCGCTTACGAAAGAATAGCCAAAATTCAGAAAGACGCTGTGGAAAAAGTGTTTACCAACGGCGTAAGCTTCGTAATTAACCCCGGCGACATCGTCGACAACGGTCGTAACCTTTCTCAATACAGATGGCTTTACGACAGCGACCAGTCCTTTAACGCAAGTTATGCGACCGTAGTAGCCGCCGGCAACCACGACAACAAGTATTTTACCGTCGACAAAGCGAGCAATATGGCTGCGTACGGCGGAGCAAGCGAAGGAGCGTACACCGACGAGTACAACTATATGTGGACTCACTACAACTACGGTATTTCTTCTTCACAGGTAGACAACACCGGCTTCTATTACTCTTTCGACTACGGCAAAGTTCATTTCACCGTCCTTAATACCAACGATATCGAAAGCAGTAAGGACGCCGACGGCAACACTATTAAACAGCTCGGCTCGAAGCAATACGAATGGCTCGTGAACGACCTTACCGACACCGACAAGGAATGGAAAGTAATAGTTATGCACAAGTCGCTTTACAGCGAAGGCAGCCACTCCTACGACAAAGACGTAGTAGGTATGCGCGCGCAACTCACTCCGCTGTTTGCCGAAAAGGGCGTTAATCTCGTAATAGCGGGTCACGACCACGTCTACAACGAAACCTTCTATCTCGACGGCAACGGAAAGAAAATATCCGTCGACGCCAACGGCAAGAATGAAATCAGCAATAAAGGAACTCTCTACGTTACCGTAGGGACCATGGGCGAAAAGTTCTATAACTTCGTCGACAATCCCGACGTACCCACCGCTACGGGAACTTCTCTTCACAAATCCGGACACCTTTCCGATCCTACTTTCGGGAAACTGACTTTCGACGGCAAAAAACTTTATTATTGCGGATATCAGTATCTTAGAGAATACGACAGCGAAGGCAATCTTACCGGCGGCGAAGTAAAAGTCATTAAGAAAACCGGTAACGAACTTTCCGGAATCATTATAGCCGCTATCGTAGCGGGCGTAGCTGTGATAAGCGTGGCAGTCGTCATAATAATAGTAGCAGTCACCAAAAAGAAAAAGAAAGCAAAGTCGACTTCGATAAATTGGTAATTTACGGCACAAAAAACAAGATTAAAGATAGCACTCCGAACGGGGTGCTTTCTTTTATATAAACAAGGATAAAAATAATTAGAATTTTTGTGCGTTTTGTCAAATTCTCACTCGCCGTACGACGGTACGACTTCGCTCGAAATTTGGCAAAAATCATCTCAAACCTCGAAGCCTTTACACGCCGCCGCAACAAATTATATATATATTTCTATCCTTTTTCGGCAAAGCCGAACGAATTTACCGCTTTGAGTGAAGTTGCCTAACGGCAGTGAAGTTCAAAACCGATGGTTTTGAGTTGCGGAAAAAAGAGAAAGTCGGGATAGGATGGTAGTTCTATTCCGTTTTTATCTGTAATCGGGGTTTTTATTTCCCACCCGCCCACCCAAACGGATTATTCTATCCCTATGTCGATAAAGCCTATTCAAGTAATAAGTTTATTAAGAAAGATTTAGTTTGTTAAATTCGGATAAGGGGGAACTTTATGAGGAAAGGGGTTTATTAAGGGGGCTTGGAGCGATGCCCCCTTAATTATAAATCTACTTTATCCTTGTGAAAATGAAAGCGTGCTCGGTCGAGCCGAGCTTCGCAACTTGCGGCTCGTGTGTTTCTTTGCTACTTTCTTTTCACACCGAAAAGAAAGTAAAAAGCTAATCATATAAACAAAAACGGAATAGAATTATTAGCCTACTCCGTCTTATTCTTTGTATCCTTAACTTCGAGTTTTACTCGAAACTTCACTCGGCGTTAGCCGAACTTCACTATCGCAGAGCGATAACTTCACTGCCGTAAGGCAACTTCACTCCGCCTATGGCGGAACTTCACCGCCGTAAGGCAACTTCACTTCGACGACCTTCTAAACTTCACTATGAGCTTTGTATAAAGCATTTCTCTTGTAAATTACTCGTTTAAGTGCTACAATAATAAATATGAAAAGACGGTTTTTACTAATTACTATCGTTTTTCTTTGTTTGCTTGCCGCTGTCCTTACGGGGTGCAGCAAGAAAAAAGAGAACGCATATTTCGTTAATTTTGCGTCGCAGGGGCAGTTCACCAAAGCGGAGCAGACTCTTATCGTGGACTCGCCCGACACGTCTGTTTATTCCTACGACGTAGAAAACGACCTTTTTATTACGATACAACCCGTCGTCAACGATTACGCTTCGTCTGGGTACTCGTATCTTTACGGCATTGCATCTCCCACGGAAGGGGTTTTGGTAAAGCCTACTTACAATTCCGTCATCTCGATAAGTGGCGATTATGCGATAGTGACTAAACCCGCCGTCGTCGACAACGGCAACGGCACCGCTTCTTACGCGCCCACGATAGGGGTTATTAAATTCCGCGGAGAAAACAAGGGCGACCTTACCGACTTTATGACGGTTTATAATTCGGGGTTTAATCAGTTCTTTTTCGCGGGAGATTACGTCGCTTGCCCCGGTACGAAAACTTATCCTTACAGCACGGCTACGTTCACCACGTTTTACGACTACAAGACCACGGGGCAAATGTTGGAAGTGTTTAAAATAAGGTGCAGTTACAATTACACGATTTCGATATACGACGACTATCTCGTAGCCGAAAACAAGGACCACGCCTTTTTCTATAACGTGAAAGAAATTCAGTCGGACGGGTATCTTACTTACGACGAAAGGGGTACCTATATCGCATATCCCGAAGATACCGACTCGCAATATACCGACAATATTCAGATGAATATCTACTATATCGGCAATGGTTGGTTCACCCGCACGGCGCGACTCAAATCGACGGAAAAGTTCGACGGATACAATATAGAATACGAAGATACCGATTTATCGAGCGGAACTACTACCGTTTATTACGCGAATATCCGTTGCGATATGTACAATGCGAAAGACAAGACCACGACGGACAGAGAATGGCTTATCGTCGACAACGTGGCTAATTCTTACTACGTCGACTATTATTCGCAGTTAAGTTCTTATCTCAACAACTTGGCTACCTTCGACGAAGACACGGGTATTTACGATTACGTTCTTCCTTATATGGACGTGTCGGCAATGGTCAAGAAAGGTTACAGCATAGTTTACTATTACTATTTCCCGTACGCCGACAGCGGCAGCGTGCAGAGCGAAGTTACGTTCTGTATAATGGACGCAAACGCCAATATCGTCAACATTAGCGATATGCTTATGCCGAGCGTGTTTGTCGACGGGGTGGGGACGGAAACGAGCGACCCTATGTACGAACAGTATTTCGGGAGCGTTCATTATTTTACGAAAACCCTTGAAAAACGTGAACAGATAGCCTTGCAGGAAGGGAAAAACACTTATTCTACCCATATTTACAACGGAGTGGGCGTGGTAGCAGGCAAGATAGACTATTCGAGCAAGGAAATAAAGTACGGAATAGTCGATACCGACGGAAAGATTATAGTACCGTTCGAGTACGACGAACTTTCTCCTTTCTACGGCGATTATGCGGTGGGCAGTAAGAAAATAAACGGCAAAACACGTTACAGAATCTATAAGGACGGAACCGCCGTTGCGATAACCGACGTCGTCAACGTCCGTCAGGGCGTGTACGTCTACGAGCAGTACGGAAAGTTGGGGCTGAAAAATTACGCGGGGGATATTTTACTTAACGCGGAGTATGAAAAACTCGACGTTTACGATATTTTCCTTACCGGCGGCAAGTTCCAGAGCGGATACGTCATTGCGGTAAAAGACAAAGTCAATTATATATTTACCATATCATAAGAAGGAAAGTTATGTACGATACGATAACAGGCGGAGAAGAGCTTATAGAAAGGGGAGCGGAACTCATACGACAGGGGGAAGTAGTGGCTTTCCCGACGGAAACGGTCTACGGTTTGGGCGGCAACGCTCTCGACAAAAACGCTATTAACAAAATTTACGAAGCGAAAAACCGTCCTAAGGACAATCCTTTTATAGTTCACGTCACCGATATAGAACAAGCCGACAGAGCGGCGGTCGTTACTAAAGAAGCGGAAGCGTTGTTTAACGTGTTCGCACCGGGACCTATCACCATAGTTTTACAAAAAAGAGATTGTATTCCTTACGAAGCTACGGCGGGACTCGATACGGTGGGAATAAGAATGCCGTCGCACCCTTTATGCCGTAAGTTTTTGGCGGCGTGCAAAGTACCCGTGGCGGCTCCGAGCGCAAATGCGTCTAAAAGGATAAGCCCGACGAGAGCGGAGTACGTCTACGACGATATGAAAGGGCGTATTCCTATGATAATAGACGGCGGAGAGTGCGAAGTGGGGATAGAAAGTACCGTAATTACTCTCGCTACCGAAATACCTACTATTCTTCGCCCCGGTATAATAACGGCGGAAAAACTTACTAAATATCTGCCCGCCGTGAAGACTCACAAAGGAGAAGTTCTCGTAGCTCCCGCTCCCGGGATGAAATACAAACATTACGCTCCGGTCGTGCCGTGTTATCTTTTCGACGACAGAGTCAAAGCCGAAAATTTTTACCGTCAGGGGATAGCCAAAGGGAAAAAGACCGCCGTGATAGTAAGGAGCGGAACCGAAAATAAGTACGGCGTGCCGGTGTTGCAGGTAGGGTATAACGGCGTGGAGATAGCCCATAACATATTCGACTTTTTGAGAATTTGCGAAAAAACTTACGACGCTATCTTAATAGAAAAGTTTTCCGACGAAGGGGAAGAAGGGGCGGTTATGAACAGAATATACAAAAGTTGCGAAGGAAAAATTTTGTAAATAAAAAAATTAAAATTCCGTATGTCGATTACTTTGCTTGTAAAGAAAATCGGGATGTGATAAAATGGAAAAAATAAAAAATCGTACCACGGAGGCGAAAATGATTATAGCCATAGGTTGCGACCACGGCGGAATCGTATTGAAAGAAGCGTGTATAAGAGCCGTCAGAGATTACGGCGCGAAAGTAATCGATTTGGGGACGTACGGTCCCGAATCGGTAGATTATCCCGACTATGCCCTTAAGGTAGCTCTTGCAGTTAAAAGCGGAGAAGCCGATAAGGGTATTTTATTATGCGGAACGGGTATAGGTATATCCATTGCCGCCAATAAAGTAAAAGGTATCCGTTGCGCCCACGTGACGAACGCTTTCTGCGCGCAGATGGCTGCCGAACACAATAACGCCAACGTTATATCCATGGGGGGAAGAATATCTTCTCCCGAAGAAGCTTACGAAATGGTGACGGCGTACCTTAACGCGAAGTTTGCGGGAGGGAGACACGCAAAACGCGTGGATAAAATCACCGCTATAGAAGAAGGGAATTATTAAGAGTAAATTAAACAAAAGGAGTAAAATAAAATGCAAGTTAACATTATTAACCATCCGTTAATAACCCACAAAGTATCCATGATGAGAGACATTCATACCACGTCTAAGGATTTTCGCCAGTTGCTGAAAGAAATATCTTTACTTATGGCGTACGAAGTCACTCGCGACCTTCCCTTGAAGGACGTAGAGATAGAAACTCCCATCACCAAATGTACCGGTAAGATGCTCGGAGGAAGAAGCATAGGAATAGTACCCATTTTAAGAGCGGGTCTCGGAATGGTGGACGGCGTGTTGGAACTCGTCCCCGCGGCTAAAATAGGGCATATCGGCTGTTATCGCGACCCCGATACCAAGTTGCCGGTGGAATACTACTGCAAGCTCCCCATAGACGTCGACCAAAGAACGGTCATCGTAGTAGACCCGATGCTCGCTACCGGCGGAAGCGCGTCCATGGCTATTGACTTTATCAAACAAAGAGGAGTCGCCGACATTAAGTTTATGTGCCTTATCGCAGCTCCCGAAGGAGTAGCCGCTCTTAACAAGGCTCACCCCGACGTGCCTATCTATACTGCGGCACTCGACGAAAAACTAAACGACCACGCCTACATCATCCCCGGGCTCGGAGACGCAGGCGACAGATTGTTCGGTACGAAATAACGAAAAAAACCAACCAACATACCAGAGCCTCTCCTATAAAATTATAAAGACAAGGAGGACCGATGATTACCGAAACCGTAAACGCCGTATTGAAGGCGGAAGAAGAAGCGAGAATTATCACGTCGCAAGCGTCGGAAGATGCTAAAAAGATAGTGGAAGACGCCGACGTTTATGCGGAAAAACTGCGTAAAGACACGGTAAAGAACGTTAAGGAAGAACGTAAGTCGGTTGCGGAAGCCGCCGAAAAGGAAGGCGACGAAGAGTACGCTAAGATTCTCCTTGCCGGGAAACAGGTTACGGAAAAATTGGCAAAGGAAGCCGACGTATATTCGGCTGCCGATTTCATAAGAGAAAAGGTTTTTAGTAGCTATGTCCGTCGTTAGTATGAAAAAGATGAGCCTTGTGGCTCATAAAAGCGACAGAAGCAAGTTATTAAGGCTTTTTACCAAAGCGGGCTGCGTAGAAATTACGGAGACGCCCTTGCTTGCCGAAACCGCATATCCTACCGATAAAGAAAAGCGAAACGCGCTTGAATCGAAAAGACTCAAAGCGAGTTTCGCTTTGACTTTTTTGCGGGAATCGCTTAAAGAAGCGGCTCGCATAGACAAGAAAAATACGCCGAAAGCCAACTTCAAGAAAGAAAACAGGCTCGTCGCAATGGAACAATACGACGAAATGGCAAAAGACGAAATAGAACTTTTTGCTAAAGTAGGCGAAACGGAGAGCCTTAACGCAAGGCTCGTCGATATAAAAAGCGAACAGGCAAGGCTTGTCGCCGTCAAAGAGCAACTCGCTCCGTTTAAGGCTTTGGAAATTCCCTTTTCGGAAATTAAAGACACCGTGACCTGTTTCGTAATAGCGGGTACTCTCCCTATAAACAACGTAAATTTACTTACCGAAAAACTCCCCGAAACAGCCGAAGTTACGGTTTACGGCGGGGATAAGGTATCGCTTATTGCCATCTGCGCTCATAAAGATACCGAAAAAGAACTTACTTCTCTGCTTGCCGAAGTCGATTTTATTAGGTGTACTTTCGACTACGACGTCACTGCGGAAAGTAAGATAAACGAATGTGAAGAAAAACTCGCCGAGTTAAAGACCGAGCGGGAAGATATATTGAGAAAAACTTACGGGTATCTTAATTTAATACCCGACTTAAAGGTATTGTACGACTACTACACGATAGAACTGTCGAAGAATACCGCAATACAAGGCTGTCCGCACACGGAAAAAACCTTTATTATGGAAGGTTGGGTTCCGTCGGAAAGATGCGAAGAGCTTACTAAAAGCGTGGAAGAAAAGTGTAAATTTACCGAAATCTTCTTCCGCGACCCTTACGACGACGAAAATCCGCCCACGCTGGTTAAAGAACCTAAGTTGGTGAGACCTTTTCAGGGGATTACCGATATGTTCGGCGTACCCGGGTACAGAGAGACCGACCCGAATATTTTCGTGGCGATTTTCTACTTCCTTATTTTCGGTATAATGATAGGCGACGCAGGCTACGGTCTTATTATGGCGATAGCTTGTTTTGCTTACCTGAAAATAGCCAAACCCGTCAAAAACAGCGGAATGATGATAGCAATGTTCGGCTTCTGCGGAATAAGCACGGTAATATGGGGCGCATTGTTCGGCGGTTGGTTTTCTATCGAAGGATTGTCCGGAACGTTCCTCGGAAAACTTACGATATTCGAACCTCTTAACGAACCGCTCAAAATGTTCCTGCTTGCGCTTGCGGTGGGCGTGGTTCAGATAGGAACGGGCTTCGCCATTAACGGCGTAGTTCAGATAAAAAACAAAAATATCGCGGAAGGGATACTGACCAACTTCGGTTGGGTACTCATAATGCTCGGTTTGTTACTTTTGTTCCCGAAAATTATGGTGTTCCTTAACGTGGTGGAGACCGCCCCGAAGTGGTTCGGCGTTTGTTCTGCCGTAGGTTTGTATACGGCGTTAGCGGGGGCTGCCATGATGCTTATAGGCGGAGCGTGGGGCAAGAAAAATCCGCTCAAAATGCTCACCGGAATATTCAAGAGCGCGTACGGATCCATTAACGTAGTCAGCGATTTACTTAGTTATTCTCGTCTTTTCGGATTGGGACTTACGACGGGGGTAATAGGGCTTGTCATAAACAAGCTGGCGACCATTATAGTAAGCCAATTTTTCGGCGGACTTTGGGTAGGTTGGATAATAGCCGTACCCGTGCTTATCGTAGGACATGCCTTTAATCTCGGTATCAATCTTCTCGGAGCGTACGTTCACAATTCGAGATTGCAGTATATAGAATTTTTCGGAAGATTTTACGAAGGAAGCGGACACGCATTCAAACCGCTCGGAAGTCAGACGAAATACACTTATCCCGACAATTAAAAAAGACAAAAAGACTTTAAGGAGGTCATATATGGAATATTTAGGAACGGCTCTCGCTCTTTTGGGCGCGGCTCTCGCGGTAGGTTTAAGCGGAATAGGTTCTTCTATCGGCGTAGGAATGGCTGGACAAGCCGCTGCGGGCGTCACTGCGGAAGACCCCGATAAGTTTATGAAATGCCTTATTTTGCAGTTGCTCCCCGCGACGCAGGGTATATACGGCTTTATCATAAGCTTTCTCGTTCTTATTAAAGTAAACGCTTTCGGCGGTATCGTGGCTTTGTCCACCGCAGGCGGAATAGGAATGCTTTGCTCCTGTCTGCCGATGGCTCTCGCCGGACTTTTCAGCGCGATACATCAGGGAAAGGTCTGCGTAGCGGGTATCGGACTCGTGGCAAAACGCCCCGAAGAACAGTCCAAAGGTATGCTTATGGGCGCAATGGTAGAAACGTACGCTCTTTTAGGCTTCCTGGTTTCTTTCCTTGCGGTATTCATTCCCGCATGGGCGTAAAAAATAACCGAGGAACGGTATGAACGGAAAAGAAGCTATTATAGAAAAAATACTTTCCGACGCGAGAGGAATAGCCAATTCCACTTTGGAAGAAGCGGGCACTGTCGGTAAAAAAACGATAGAAACCGCCGAAAACGACGCTCGGATTTATCGCGAAAAGAATATGCGCGAATCTTACGAAGAACGTAAGGAAATTATCCGCAGAAAAATAACGGTAGCCAATCTCGAAGTTAAGAAAGATATTCTTGCGAAAAAGCAGGAAGTAATGACGGCGGCTTTCGACGAAGCGGTAAAACTTATCAAAGAAAACGGAAAAAGCTATTTCAAATTACTCAGGGGAATGATAGAAAAGGCTTCCGACGGCGATAAAGTGATTTTTTCCGAAAGCGATAAAAACTTAGTCGGAGAGAAGTGGCTTAGCGGAGTTGCCGACGACTTGAATAAGAAGTTATTTTTCGGCGGATACGGCGATTTTTGCGGCGGAATTATAGCAGTAGGCGATGACAGCGACAAAAACATGTCGCTCGAAGTGGAGCTTAAATCGGTAAGAGAAGAGTACGAACCCGAAATAGCGGCGATTTTATTCGGAGAATAGATGAAAGACGGACTTATATTCGCCAATGCGAGAGCGAAAGGCAAAGAAGGCAATTTACTTTCTAAGGAAAGACTTATGCGTATGACGGAAGCGAAAACCGTTTCCGACGCTATGCGCGTTTTGCTGGAAGTAAACTACGCCGCAGCCTTCATTCCCGAAAAGGACGATTTTTATTCCCTGCTCGACGAAGAAGAACGCCTTACCGCGGCTTTCGTCAGAGAAGCCGCCCCTAAGGATTCGGGAATAGAATGTTACTTTTTAAGGAACGATTATCATAACCTTAAAGTCCTTTTTAAGCAAAAGTACGCTAATCTTACAGATATAGACGGACTTATTTTACCCGACGGCAACTACACTTTCGGGTATCTTAAAGAAAGGTTCGACCAAAACAAAGTCGATTTCAGTCCGTTCGCCGAAAAGGCTTGCGAAAAAATAAATAAGGCGTTCGAAGCAGGAATCGGCACTCCGAGACTTATCGACGTAACTCTCGACAAGGCTATGTACGACGAAATAAATTCCCGCCTCGATAAAAACGCCGACAAGTATATAAAACTTTATTTTCAGGCGAACGCCGATTTGACGAATATACTAAGTTATCTCCGCGTCGAAAAGATAGGCGCGGGAATAAACTTCTTTACCGAAAACTTTATAGACGGCGGTAAAGTTTCCGAAAAAGAATTTTTAAGTTTTTCGGGAGATAAAAATAAACTAAGTAATTACCTTGCGGGAAGTTATCTTAAAGAATTCGCCGACAAGGTACTAAGCGACGATTTCGCCGCCTACGAAACGGCGCAGGACGAGTATCTGTTGAAGATATTCTCCGTAAATAAGACCGATATGTTTTCGGTAGCTCCGATTTTAGGTTATTACCTTGCGAAGCTGAACGAAATTAAGGTAATAAGGGTGGTTCTCGTTTGCATAAAGAACGGCGTACCCGAAGACCAGATGAAAAAGAGAGTGAGGGAGTTGTATGCGTAGGGACAAGATAGCCGTAATCGGCGATAAGGACAGCATACTCGCGTTCAAGGCGGTGGGTGTCGACGTTTATCCCGTCAGGAACGAATTCGATTCCGCCGACACGTTGAAGAAACTCGCCCGAACTTACGCCGTGATTTTTATTACGGAAGATATTGCGGAAAAAATCCCCGACGTGTTAAAAAGATACAAGACACGCCCCTATCCCGCCGTTATTCCCATACCGGGAGCGCAGGGCAGTACGGGACTCGGAATGAAAGGTATATCCGACGACGTGGAAAAGGCGATAGGAACGGATATTTTAAGCGATAAATAGTTTTTCTTAAAGGAGAAATAGATGGAAAAGGGAAAAGTAATCAAGGTAAGCGGACCGCTTATAGTAGCCGGAGGAATGTCCGAAGCTAAGCTATTCGACGTGGTCAAGGTATCTTCTTCGCACCTTATCGGCGAAATCATAGAATTAAGGGGCGACAAGGCTTCCATACAGGTCTATGAAGAAACGGGCGGTATAGGACCGGGAGACGAAGTTTTTTCCACCGAAATGCCCCTTAGCGTAGAGTTGGGGCCGGGACTTATCGAATCGATATTCGACGGTATCCAAAGACCGCTCAACAAACTTTGGGAAAAGAGCGGCGACCGTATAGGACGCGGCGTTGAAGTAAACGCTCTCGACCACAACAAAGTATGGCGTTTTTACCCCACGGCGAAAGTAGGCGATACCCTTATCCCCGGCGACGAAATAGGTTACGTTATGGAAAACGAACTTATCCGTCACAGCATAATGGTTCCGTTCGGCAAAAAAGGCGTGGTGGAAAGCGTGGAAGACGGCGAATTTACGTTGGACGACGTAATAGCTACGTTGGACGATAACGGAACAAAGCATAACTTAACGATGGTACAGAAATGTTCCGTCCGTAAAGGCAGACCGTACAGAGAAAAACTTTCTCCGAATATGCCTATGGTCACGGGACAGAGAGTAATAGACACCTTTTTCCCGATTACGAAAGGCGGCGTGGCGGCTGTTCCCGGACCGTTCGGCAGCGGCAAGACGGTAGTTCAGCATCAGCTTGCTAAATGGGCGGACGCGGATATTATTATTTACGTCGGTTGCGGCGAAAGAGGCAACGAGATGACCGACGTTCTTAACGAATTCCCCGAACTTATCGACCCGAAGACGGGAGAACCCCTTATGAAAAGAACCGTCCTTATCGCGAACACTTCCGATATGCCCGTTGCGGCGCGTGAAGCGAGCATATACACGGGTATAACGATAGCGGAATATTTCAGGGATATGGGATATAACGTAGCCATAATGGCGGACTCCACTTCCCGTTGGGCGGAAGCGTTGCGCGAAATGAGCGGACGACTCGAAGAAATGCCCGGTGAAGAAGGGTATCCCGCGTATCTGTCGAGCCGACTTGCGGAGTTTTACGAAAGAGCGGGTATAGTTAAGGTGCTCGGAAGCAAAGGTAAGACGGGTAGCGTCACGGCAATCGGAGCGGTAAGCCCTCCCGGCGGCGACCTTTCCGAACCGGTAAGTCAGGCTACCTTGCGTATAGTAAAGGTATTCTGGGGCTTGAGCGCATCGCTTGCGTATAAGCGTCACTTCCCCGCTATCGACTGGTTGCAGAGTTATTCCCTGTACGCCGACAGATTGGCTCCGTGGTACAACGACAATATAGGAAGCGAATGGAACGTTTTACGCGGCAAGGCTATGACCGTGTTGCAGGAAGAAGCGTCTTTGGACGAAATAGTAAGGCTCGTCGGTATGGACGCTCTCGGCGCGAAAGACAGACTTACTATGGAAACCGCAAAGACTATAAGAGAAGACTATCTTCATCAGAACGCTTTCCACGAAGTGGACACTTACGCTTCGCTCGAAAAGCAGTTAAGGATGTTGCGTCTTATAATAAACTTCTACGAGTCGGGACAAGAAGCCTTACTTAAAAACGTGGATATAGAAGACCTTATCGAAATCCCCGTAAGAGAAAAGATAGGCAGAGCCAAATATATAGAAGAAAGCGATTTGGCTCGTTTCGACGAAATAGAAAAAGAATTAAAATCCGAAATACAGGAACTGATAGGATAGGAGATACGGAATGTTAAAGGAATATAAGACCATAAAAGAAGTAGTCGGACCGCTTATGCTCGTCGAAGGAGTGGAAGGAGCGAAGTACGACGAACTCGTCGAAATAGAACAGGAAGACGGAGAAAAGAGAAACGGAAAAGTTCTCGAAGTAAACGGCGACAAGGCGCTCGTACAGCTCTTTGAAGGTTCTTCGGGACTGAAAATTTCCACCGCGAAAGCGAGATTTTTGGGTAAGAGTATAGAACTCGGCGTAAGCGAAGATATGCTCGGAAGAGTATTCGACGGTATGGGCAGACCGAGAGATAACGGCGCGCCCATTATCCCCGATAAGAGAATAGACATTAACGGACAACCGATTAACCCCGTCGCCCGTAACTACCCCGACGAATTTATTCAGACGGGAATATCGGCTATCGACGGACTTAACACTCTCGTCAGGGGGCAGAAACTCCCAGTGTTCAGCGCGTCGGGTCTTCCCCACGCGGAACTCGCCGCTCAGATAGCAAGACAGGCGAAAGTTCTTAACAGCGACAGTAAGTTTGCCGTAGTGTTCGCCGCTATCGGTATCACCTTCGAAGAAGCCGATTACTTTATATCCGACTTTCGTAAGACGGGAGCTATCGACAGGACGGTTCTTTTTATGAACCTGGCTAACGACCCCGCGATAGAACGTATCGCTACTCCCCGTATGGCTCTTACAGCTGCCGAGTATCTCGCGTTTGAAAAGGATATGCACGTTCTCGTAATAATGACCGATATAACAAACTATTGCGAAGCGTTAAGAGAAGTAAGCGCGGCAAGAAAAGAAGTTCCGGGAAGACGCGGATACCCAGGGTATCTGTACACCAACCTTGCCACCATTTACGAAAGAGCGGGCAGAATAAGGGGCAAAAAGGGCAGTATCACGCAGATACCTATCCTTACCATGCCCGAAGACGACAAGACCCATCCTATTCCCGACCTTACGGGTTACATCACCGAAGGACAGATTATTCTTAACCGTGAATTAAATAAAAGGGGCATAAACCCGCCTATCGACGTGTTGCCGTCGCTGTCCCGTCTTAAAGATAAAGGTATCGGAGCAGGCAAGACGAGAAAAGACCACGCCGACACTATGAACCAACTTTTCAGCGCGTACGCCCGCGGCAAGGAAGCGAAAGAGCTTTCCGCAATATTAGGCGAAGCGGCTCTTACCGAAACCGACAGGAAGTTCGCTCATTTTGCCGAAGAGTTTGAAAAACGCTACGTAAATCAGGGTTTCGACTGCAACAGAACGATAGAAGAAACTCTCGACTTAGGGTGGGACTTGTTAAGGCTTCTCCCAAGGGGAGAACTGAAACGTATAAGAGACGCTTATCTCGAAGAATATTACGACAAGAAGTAATCGGAGAAAATAATGGCAAGACTTAACGTAAACCCGACCCGAATGGAACTTCGTCGGTTAAAGACGCGGTTAAAGACGGCGGTCAGGGGACACAAACTTCTTAAAGACAAGGCGGACGAAACCATAAGGCAGTTTATGGCGTACGTCAAGGAAAACAAACGCCTCAGAGAAGAGATAGAAACGGAACTATCGTTATCTCTCCGCTCCTTTATGCTCGCAAGCGCCGTAACGACGTCGCAGGTACTCGAAGAAGCCGTAGCGATGCCCGCTTTCGGCGTGGAGCTTACCACCGCGGAAAAAAACGTTATGGGAGTTACCGTGCCGCAGATTGCGGTCAAGGCGGGGGATAAAAAAGAACTGTATCCCTATTCTTTCGCGTCGGTATCGTCGGAACTTGACGGAAGTATCGCAAATCTTAGCGAACTGCTCGAAAAAATGGTTAAACTCGCCGAAGTTGAAAAAACCTGCAATATGCTCGCCGACGAAATAGAAAAGAACAGACGAAGAGTAAACGCTCTCGAATACGTTATGATACCGCAACTCGAAGAAACCATTAAGTATATTACGATGAAACTCGACGAGAACGAGCGAAGCAATACGATAAGGCTTATGAAAGTAAAAACGATGCTCGAAGAAAGATAATAAAAAAGCCGCCCTAAATCGGGCGGTTTTTTACGGAGCGTCCCATGCACATTGCTTTACGCAACAAAAAACGGGGGAAAAGTAAGGTCGCACAAGCTGTATATGGTAAAACAACTACAAAAAAGCGGATATAAATTATAGTTTTTTGCTGCTTTTGCGAAAACTTCACCTACCGTACTTAGTACGCCTACGTCTTGTTTTCACAAAAAATCAACGCACCTGTACCACTCCTTTTTTTGTGAAACGCATTGACAATAAAAAGTCTGTTGTAATAAAATTATTAAGTAGAATTACGAAATTTTGCGGACGGTTTTATATGTTATAAGCCGTTATTTAAGTAATCGAAAAAGGAGAACGAAATGAAACGTAAATTTTATTTTGCGGTGGTTATTTTGCTCGTAGCCGTTATGGCGTTATGTTTGGTTGCGTGCGGAGAAACCGACGATAATCTTCCGTCGGGCGACGACACGGGCAACACGGGCGGAACGACCACTCCGCCGAAAGATACGAAATGCGTTCACTCGTACGGAGAGTGGAGAGTAAAGACTCCCGCTACCTGCACAGCGGACAGAGTGGAAATACGTATTTGCTCAAAGTGCGGCGACACGGAACAACGCGCGGTCAGCGGCTCGGCAGGGCATACGTTCGGAGCGTGGACGGTAAAAATTGCGGCGACCTGCGGAGAAGACAGGACGGATAGCAGAAAATGTACCGCATGCGGATACGAAGAAACGCAAAAAGTAGCTCACACCGCCACGGGCAGACACGAATATAACGACGGAAACGTATGTACCGTCTGCGGAGCAAACAAGCAATACGACGCCGAAAGCGAAGTATTTATGAAAGACGGCGACGTTCTTTATTTCGGAAGCTATCCGCAAAGCAGAGTTACCGACGAAAGTTTGTTGGAAGACCTTTCGGGTTACGTTACCGTACCGACGGAAAACGACTCGAACGGTTGGACTTTGTACGATTTTTACGTCGGCGGAGAAACTTATAACTCCATAGTCGAAAACTACTTTACGTGGTATCAGGACGTCGAATACGTCGGAGCGAAGTACAGAGCGGTATATTTTACTTTGTACAGATACGTTTACGCCGACTACTCGCCCGACGCTAACGGAGAAAATTCCCGTCAGTACGAAAACGGTTACCGCATAGAAACCGTATATTGGTTCAAATACGAGCCGATTAAGTGGAAAATAGTAAAAACCGAAGCGGGTTTAAGCACTATCGTAGCGGAAAGCGTGCTTGACGTGGGTTGTTTCTACAAGACATCTTATCAGAATTTGCAGGACAGGGACGGAAAGATAGTCTACGCCAACGACTACGCCGAAAGCTACGTAAGAGCGTTCCTTAACGGCGACTTTTACGAAACCGCCTTTAACGCTTTACAGCGTTCGATAGTTCAGGTTACCGCGGTTGATAACAGTTGGCATACGGCGGAGCAAATGCACGATTTAGCTTACGCCGACACTAACGATAACGTATATTTGTTGTCGTATAAGGATATTACGGAATTCTTTGCCGACAACGAAGCGAGAAAGTCGCTCGGTACCGATTACGCGAAAGTTCTCGGAATTAACGAGTATCAGGGCGGAAGTCCGTGGTGGTCGCGTAGCCCGTCGTATTGGGTAAACGGCGGCTCGTGTTTCGTGGCGAGTCACGGAGCGACGAGTTACAATTCCTACGTCAACGCATATTACGGCGTACGCCCCGCTATGACGGTAAGAATAGCGGAAGACTGTGAAGTTCACACTTATACGACGTGGTATACTGACACGGAAGCTACCTGCGGAGCGGACAGAACCGAATACAGCCTTTGCGACGTATGCGGACACAGAGAAGAAAGAACGGTGGCGAATACTGCGACGGGTAACCATAATTACGTATCGGTATGCACGGTACAGGAAGCGACCTGTAAGGAAGACAGAGTAGACCTTTTCCATTGCAGCGTGTGCGGACATGAAGAGAATATATCCGTGCCCGATACGAAGACCGATGACCACGTTTACGTTATTTGGGAAGCGTACGAAGAAGCTACTTGTACCAAGAACGCAACCGAAAAGAGTACTTGTACCGTGTGCGGTAAAGTAGGGTACAGAGAAGTGGAAAATTCAAAGACGCAGCATAACTACGGTAACGACGGCAAATGTACCGCGTGCGGAAAAGAAAAGCCTTCTTATTCCCGCAACGACAACGTAATCTATTTCGGAAGTTATCCGCAGTCGGAAGTAACGGACGATACTATAAAAGACGCGCTTAACGCAATGGCGGGAACTCTTCCGACCGAAGACAATTCGCAGGGATGGACTTCTTACGGATATTATATAAACAAAGTCGTCACGAATTTTATGTGGTATATAGACAAGGAACTTAACGGCGAAAAGTACCGCGGCGTATACTTCGTAAGGTATCGTCCTATATACGGCGAAACCGACGGCGACACTACGGGTAACCGCGTTCAGGATATAAATTACTATTATATAAACACCGTGTATTGGTTCAAGTACGAACCCGTAAAATGGAGAGTTCTTAAAGAAGAAAACGGAAAAGCGTTTATTCTTGCCGATTTAGCGTTAGACAGTCAACAGTTCGATTACTCTGACGGAAATTCGGGTAATAACTACGCTAAAAGTTCCATAAGAAAGTGGTTAAACGAAACTTTCTATAATACTGCGTTTAACGTTAAGGAAAAAGCGACGATAGTAACTACGCTCGTCGATAACGGAGTAGAAGGCACGGGGTACACGAGTAGCGATTTCGTTTGCGAAGACACCAACGATAAAGTGTTCCTGTTAAATTACGCCGAAGCTAATCAATATTTTGAAAAGAGCGTAGACAGAATTATGTCGCGCACCGATTACGCAAGATGTCAGGGCGCAAAAGGCGGCAGTATGGCTACCGACCCGTGTTGGTGGTGGTTGCGTTCTCCCGTCAACAGCAAAGTCGCTCCGGGCGCGCGCACGATAGACCGCGACGGCAACGACCAGTATGGAGATATCACGCAGCTGACGACCATAGGCGTAGTTCCCGCAATGTGGATAACGCTTTAATAAGATTATCGGAAACGAATAGAAAAAATAAATCCGCGTCGGTTGGCGCGGATTTGTTTTTTTAATAAAAAATTTTTTAATAAATGTTTTTAATGGATATGGAAAGGTATCTCGGAATATCGAACTGATTCCACGGTATTCTGTCCGTCGGGGGATAAACTCTGAAAACGTGAGTTTCTTTCGTGACGGGGTGAATAAGTTTAAGTTCCGTCGCCCAGAGAGCGAGACCGAATTCCGTCGGGGACTTGCCCTGTCCGTACTTGTTGTCGCCGAAAAGGGGATGACCTAAAGTTGCCATCTGTACTCTTATCTGATGCGCTCTTCCCGTGTGGAGCTTTATCCAAAGTAAGCTCGACGTGTGGTCTGTAGCGATAGTAGTGTAGTCGAGCACCGCTTTTTTCGCTCCTTCCGTAGCCATCGGCACGCAGTACACAATATTCTTTTCGGTATCCTTAATAAGGTAGTTTGTAAGCCCGACCAAGGACTTTTCGCGGGGTTCGCCCACTACTACGGCGAGATATTTCTTTTCCAGTTCTCCGTTTCTGAGACTTTCGGAAAGGCGGGAAGCGGCTTTGGAAGTTTTCGCAAAGACCATTACTCCGCCCGTGGGTCTGTCGAGTCTGTGGACGAGTCCGACGAAAGCGTCGCCGGGTTTGTCGTACTTTGCGATAAGATATTCTTTCACTACGGTAAGCATATCTTTGTCGCCCGTTCCGTCGGGGCAGGAAGGTACGTTTATCGGTTTTACCGCCACTATAATATGATTGTCTTCGAATACTACGTTGAGGTCTTCATAAGTAAATTGTTTCATAATGCTTATATATTAGTTAAATTATGACCTTTTGTCAAGTAAATTAGTTTCTTTAGACCGCTGCTCCCCGGCAAAACGAAAAAACGCATAATCTCACGGCTTGTCCGATTTTTTATGCCGACGTTTTGGCTTTATAATCCGTCTGTAAGTAAAGGCATTCAGTGCTTTTTTCGTTTTTCGAGGTACGACTCTTTCAGTCTGTCTATTGCCGTTTCCACACTCATAGTGTGATACGGAAAATAGGTTATTCTCATCGTTTTTGCGGGCGCTTGCTTGTAAATTTCTTTACTGCTTTCGCCCGTGTAATAATGCCATTCTCTATAAACGTACCCCGTCCAATACATCGTTTCTCGGTCATATATCTCTCCGCCCGTTTTCAACTTGTCTTTAAGTTCGTCAAGAATACGCTCCATAATGTACTCTTTGCCCGCCCATTGCATATGGTTGAATTCCGAATCGAGGTCGCTCGCTATGTCCGACTGCATAAAAGCCTTTATAAAGGTTTCGCTATCTAAACCCTTTTCGATAGACGTCTCGAAAAGTTGCCCTTGCATATCCGAAAGCGCCGATTTCAAACTGTCGTTCATTTTACTCACCTCTCAATATCTCGTCAAAGAATTTACCTTCTCTACGGTATTTCAAAAGCACCTCTTCCGTAAGGTCGATTCCCTTTTGCCTTCTAACGATACTCTTATCCCTAAGTATATTGAGTTCGAGGGACGTCAATTCTCTCTTGTCTACGATTTCGAGTCGGTCGCACGCTTTTTCTGTTTTGCAAACGTACTGATTACCAAGGTCTAACGCCGAAAGGCGATGAATAAGCGCGACGTCGGTTATTTCCTTTTCGAAAAAACTCTTCATCACTCGGTACATACGGTCGTTGGCGATATAGCCTATTATCACATCGTATCCGTCCGCCAACCTTTCGTACTTCTTGTAGATCTCGCTTCCCTTTACTTCGTCCATATACCCGCGATAATAAGCAATCAGCATTGCCCATTCGAGGGTCATTTCGACTTTCAAGACCTTCAGTCCCGTTAAATCGAGTTTCATCGTGTAAAGGATCGGTTTGTCTTCATCGCAGATTAAGGTCAGCGGTTGCGCCGGTTCGGTACCGAGATAGAACCCTTTTCCGAAGTCGCACGACTCACGACTTATCGGTTCGATCTTGCCCGTGATTCCTTTCTTGGAGCCGTGATAAACAATCAATCCGTTATCGTCCGCATCTCGTTTTATTTTGCTAACAATGTAGTCGAACAGGTCGATATCGTTCTTCTTACAAAACTCGAACAACTGAGTTTGCGCCATCTTGTTCGGTTGCGTTTTTCCGTTCTCCCACCGGTTTATAGACAACGCCGTCGTTCCGAGAGCCTTTGCAAATTGCTCTTGGTTCATTCCGGCGCTTTGTCTTATGGTTTTTATAAGTTTATCCATAATATTTACCTATCATATGCTGTTTTTTATATTATATCAAACGATAATCGATTAGTCAATAATCAGTCGCCGTTTCGGCACGCCGGTTAAAGATTTATTACACGCCGGTCAAACGTTTACTAATTATTTCCGTTACGGACAAACGTGATACGATTTACTTAGCTTGCTGTCCTTGACAAAAAGGTATTTAGGCGTTACAATAAGCTATCTATTAAAATATATATTTATTATTGAGGTAACTATATTATGTTAGGCGTTTTACTTGCGGCAAACGACGTCAACGAAAGGCTGACGGAAACGTTATCTCCCGAAAAGGTGAGCCTTTTCGGCACGAGAATAATGGTCAATCCGTCTTTTTATACCGCTCTCGCCGTGTCCGCTATTCTTATTATTGCGGCGGTTATTTTAAGGCTCACCGTCGTAAAAAAGATGAAAGACGTTCCTGGCAAGGTTCAGACTATTCTGGAAACGTTCGTCGGCGGGTTTTCCAAAATGGCGGAAGGCAAATATTCCGGTTTTGTCGGCGGATACATAGCGATAGCCGCTATCTACATCGGCTTGGGTACGCTTGTGGAACTTTTAGGTTTCCGCCCCATTATGGCTGACCTTAACGCCTGCGTGGCTATGGGCGTGTCCACGTTCGGACTTATCTTTTTCTACGGCTTCAAAGCCAACGGAAAAAATCGTCTCAAACATTTCCTTAACCCGATTAACATCGTCACCGACTTAGCCGTACCCGTAAGTCTGTCGTTCCGTTTGTTCGGTTCTATAATGAGCGGTTTGCTTATTACCGAACTCGTCTATTCGTTCCTGTTTACGTCGTTCGTCGTACCCGTAATAGTGAGCGTCATTACTACGTTATTCCACGCCTTTATTCAGGCGTATATATTTGCTACTTTGTCCACTCTGTTTATTGCAGAGGCGACGGAATAAGAGGAGGTTTATTTTATGTCAGCATTACTTTCGGCAATCACAAGCGAAGCGTTTTACGCAATAGGAGCAGCAATAGCGGCATTCACCGGGATCGGAGCCGGCGTGGGTATGGGCATCGCCACCGGTAAGGCGGTAGAATCCATCGCGCGTCAGCCCGAAGCCGAAGGCAAGATAAGAACCACGCTTATGCTCGGTCTTGCTTTTGCGGAAACCACGGCTATTTACGGTTTGCTCATAGCTATCCTTATGGTTATTAAACTTTAACGAGGTAGAAAATGGACTTTTTCAGCAAAGAAATTATTCTCGGACTTACCGTTCAGGAATTCTTATTGCATTTGCTTAACTTCGTCATTCTTATCGTGGCATTAAGATTTTTGCTGTACAAACCCGTAAAGAAGTTCATGCAAAAGCGTGACGAAAAGTACAAAGCGGCACAGGAAAGTTACGAAAACGCAGTAAAGAAGACCGAAAGTGCCGAAAAAGACGCCGAGAAGATAATCGACGACGCTCACGAAGAAGCGGTACGTATTGCCGAAGAAGCGCACGTCACCGCTATGGTTCAGGCAAGCGAAATAATTGACGGTGCCAACGAAGAAGCGGAAAAGATAAAAAAGAGAGCGGTAGAAGACGGCGAAAAGGCGAGAGAAAAGGAAAAAGAAAACCTTTACTATTCCATCTCCGACCTTGCCGTGGACATATCGAAGAAGATTATCGGCAGAGAAATAAATTCCGCCGACAACGACGCGTTTATCGACAATTTGCTCGACGGCATAAAGAAGAAGGACGAAGAAAAGAAAGATGCGTAACATCACGGTAAAAACTTCAGTGACTCTTACCGCGCCGCAACGTAAAAAGCTGTCGGACTTTCTAAAAGAGAGATATGCGGGTGAAGAAATAACGATTACCTACGCCGAAGAAAAAAATCTTATCGGAGGTATCGTCATAGAAGACGGCGAGACGGTTTTCGACGGCAGCGTGGCGTCGGCGTTGTTCTCGTTCAGGAATAAAAGTAACGAGTACATAACCGAGTCCGTCGCTAAAGGCGAACTTCCCTCAATGTGGAAGAAAGAACTTTTAGAAAAAGTTCCCACTACGCCGCACACCGTAAACTACGGTAGGGTAGTCACTTGCGCCGACGGTATTCTTACCGTGGAAGGACTGAGAGAATGTCGGTATTACGAACTTTTGGAAATAGGAACGGGGGGCTACGCCGTCGCGATGAACCTTATGTCCGACTCGGTAAAAGCGATGCTTATTACCGCCGACAGGAACATAGAATACGGAGTTACCGTCAAGTGTACGGGAAGAATAGTCGAAGTACCCGTAGGCGAAACCCTGTTAGGGAGAGTGGTTAATCCATTGGGAAAGCCTATCGACGGAAGAGAAATTTTACATTTCGACAAGGTAAGACCGATAGAAAACCCCGCTCCGCCCATTATTGACAGAGCGAAAGTAAGCAGACCTTTGCAGACGGGTATACTTGCTATTGACAGTATGATACCTATCGGTAAAGGACAGAGAGAACTTATAATAGGCGACAGACAGACGGGTAAATCGAGCATAGCGGTAGACGCTATCATAAACCAACGGGACAAGGACGTAATCTGCGTGTACGTCGCAATAGGACAGAGAGCAAGTTCCGTAAGTAAACTTATCGCCCAATTAAAATCCGCCGACGCAATGAAAAACACTGTAATAGTGGCAAGCACCGCGTCCGACTCGGCGGCGTTGCAGTACATAGCTCCGTACACCGGTTGCGCCATAGGCGAAGAGTTTATGGAACAAGGTAAAGACGTACTTATTATTTACGACGACCTTACGAAACACGCCAACGCTTACAGAACGATAAGCCTTCTCTTAAAACGCCCGTCGGGAAGAGAAGCGTATCCCGGCGACGTGTTCTATATACATTCGAGACTTCTCGAAAGAAGCGCGCAGTTATCGCAGGAAAAGGGTGGCGGCAGTATGACCGCGATACCTATAATAGAAACGCAGGCGGGAGATATTTCTCAATACATCCCCACCAACGTAATAAGTATAACCGACGGACAGATTTATCTCGAGAGCGAACTTTTCCACGCAGGGATAAGACCTGCCGTAAACGTCGGACTTTCGGTAAGCCGCGTCGGCGGAAGCGCGCAGTATCCCGCTATAAGAAAACTTTCCAGCAAACTAAGATTGGAACTTGCTCATTTCAGAGAAATGGCGTTGTTTACGCAGTTTGGTGCGGAAGTGGACGAAGACACGAGAAAAATTCTCGTCAAGGGCGAAAAAGTCACCGAAATTCTGAAACAGAAAGAAGGCGATCCGATGAGCGTGGACAGAGAGATAATAACGCTGTACCTTATTAACGGCGACCCTGACTATATTCCGAAAGAAGAAGTAAAACGCTATATAGAAGGTTTTTACAACTATATGGTTAATACCGATTACAGCACGTTGAAACATATGCGCAAAGAAGGAAAACTTACAGACGAAACAGTAAAGGTTTTGGAGGACAATTTGACAAACTACAACGCGTATTATTTTAACGAGAGAAAGAATGCAAAGCGTTAAGGACATAAAAGCGAGAATAAAGAGCGTATCGGAGACGGCGAAAATAACGAAAGCCATGGAGCTTATCAGCGCGTCGAAGATGCAAAAAGCGAGCGTCAGATACAATAACAGTCAGGCGTACTTTGTTAAAGTCAGGCGTATTCTCGGCGATATTATGCACAATACCGAGTTTGACGAAGACAATATGCATCCGTATCTTGACGGCAAGAGAGCGGGTCGTAAAGCCTACCTTATCATAGGCTCGGATAAAGGACTTTCCGGCGATTACAACCACTCAGTAAACGAGTTTGCCAAAAGCGTAATAGGCGAAGACGACGGCAGTTTGATCCTTTGCATAGGGGAGAACGTTTATAAAAACTTTTTGCCTTTATATAAGGACGTAAGGAAGATAAACTGCCCCGAAGGCACGTTGGAAGACGCAAGAATAATCGCCACGCACATAGCGGAGTATTACAAAAAAGGCGAAATAAACAGGGTAGAAGTAATTTACATGCACCTTGTGACTAAGAGTAAGCAGGAGTGTTCGGTAATGAAACTTCTGCCGATATTAAAGGAAGATTTTTCGGTGACGAAAGAAAACGAGTACGTAAAAAGGCTCGATTTCGAACCCGACGCAATGAGCGTTTTTGCGATACTTGTTCCGCAATACCTTGTCGGTATCCTTTACGGGTGCATAACCGAAGGTAAGTATGCGGAGCATCTCGAAAGGATGAGAGCCATGAACGCCGCTTGCGACAGCGCGGAAAAACTTATGGACGAGTTGCAACTAAACTATAACAAAGCAAGACAGGAAAAAATAACGACTGAACTTACCGAATTGTCGGTGTCGTTGTTGGAGACGGAGTAAAAATGCAAAAATCAGTAAGTATCGGTAAAATCGAACAGATAATAGGAGCGGTCGTAGACGTACGGTTTTACGGGTATATCCCGAAGCTGTACGAAAGACTTAACGCGCGTATAGACGACAGGACGGTAGCTTTGGAAGTTCAGAGTTATCTCAATAACGGCGTGGTAAGGACGCTGTCGTTCGAAGGCACCGAAGGATTGTCGCGCGGAGCCGAAGTTTGCGCCACGGGCGAAACGGTCACCGTACCCGTAGGAGAAAAGGTTTTGGGTAGGGTAATGAACGTTTTAGGCGAACCTATCGACAACAAAGGACCGATAGAATGTTCCGACAGATGGAGTATTTACCGCAAAGCTCCCGCCATTACCGACCTGTCGGGCAACACGCAGATATTCGAAACGGGAATTAAAGTAATCGACCTTCTCACCCCGTACGCAAAAGGCGGCAAGATAGGCTTGTTCGGCGGCGCGGGCGTAGGAAAGACCGTGCTTATACTGGAACTCATCCGTAATATTTCCGCCGAATACAACGGTTATTCCGTGTTCACGGGCGTGGGAGAAAGAAGCCGCGAAGGTAACGATATGATTACCGAAATGACCGAAAGCGGAGTTATTAAAAATACGGCTCTTATTTTCGGACAGATGAACGAACCGTCCGGTTCCCGTATGAGAACGGCGTTTTCGGGGCTTACGGTGGCGGAATATTTCCGCGACGTAAAAAAGCAGGACGTACTTTTGTTTATCGACAACATTTTCCGTTACGTTCAGGCTGGCAGCGAAGTAAGCGCGCTGCTCGGGCGTATGCCGAGCGCGGTAGGATATCAGCCCACCCTTAACGAAGAACTCGGTATGCTGGAAGAAAGAATAGCGAGTACGGTAAACGGTGCGATAACCTCCATTCAGGCGGTTTACGTACCTGCCGACGACCTTACCGACCCCGCCCCCGCGGCGATATTTTCGCACCTTGACGCGACTACCGTCCTTTCGAGAAAAGTAGTAGAGCAGGGTATTTATCCGGCTATCGATCCGCTTGCGTCGTCAAGCCGTATTCTGGAACCGTCCGTTGTGGGGACAAGGCACTACGAAGCGGCGAGAAGAACGCAGGAACTTTTGCAAAGATACAAGGATTTGCAGGACATTATAGCCATCCTCGGTATGGAAGAACTTTCCGAAGAAGACAAAAAGACGGTTTACAGAGCAAGAAAGATGCAGAAGTTTTTCTCGCAGTCGTTTTTCGTGGCGAGCGTTTACACAAACATGGAAGGAAGATTCGTTCCGCTCAAAAAGACAATAGAGAGCGTGGAAAAAATTCTTAACGGCGACGTGGACTACATTCCCGAAAGCTATTTCCTTTTCGCAGGGGATATAGACGAAGTAATCGACCGTTACGAAAAGGATAAGAAATGAAAAAATACCTTCTCGAAATGCTGACTCCCGAAAGGACTTTCTTTAAGGGGGAAGTGGACTCGGTAGTCGTTAAAGCCGTCGACGGCGAAACGGAAATTTTAGCCGACCACGCACCCGTGGTTATCGGACTCGTTCCGGACGTAATAAAGCTAAGGACGGACGATGAGACCAAACTGTGCAGCAATGGCGAAGGTTTTGTAATGGTCAATAAAGAAAAGGTTTTTGTAATGTGCCAGACTTTCGAATGGCCGGAAGAAATAGAGTACGACAGAGTCAACAGAGCTATTGAAGAGCATACCGAAAAAATGAAAGAAGCGTTGAACTCCGCCGATTACAGAGTAAGCAAAATGACCATAGCGAGAGCGATGGCGAGATTAAAACTAATGGAAATAAAAGACAGAATAAAAAAATAGACGAAGGAGAATTTACCGATGACGCTAAAAAAAATCAGCAAGAGAGCATACTATTATAAGGGAAGAAAATTATCGGGAAAAGAACTGTCGTCATTCGACCTTACCGACGCGTATAAAGGCACCGTCGCATTCGGAATTCTGGATGCGCACAACGTCGCAAAACCCACCGAAAAAGGGAAACAACTAAAACTTAAATTCGACTGTCTTGCGTCGCACGACATAACGTACGTAGGAATAATTCAGACCGCCAAGGCAAGCGGACTTACTAAGTTCCATATTCCGTACGTTTTGACCAACTGCCACAACAGCCTTTGCGCCGTCGGCGGTACGATTAACGAAGACGACCATAACTTCGGATATTCCGCCGCGAAAAAGTACGGAGGCATTTACGTCCCCGCTCATCAGGGCGTAATACACAGCTACATGAGAGAAAGGATGGCAGGTTGCGGCAAGATGATTTTAGGCAGCGACTCCCACACTCGTTACGGGGCGTTGGGCACGCTTGCGATAGGGGAAGGCGGCGGAGAACTCGTAAAGCAACTCCTTAACCAAACTTACGATATAACATATCCCGACGTAGTCGGCGTAGAACTCGTCGGCAAACCTAAAAAAGGCGTCGGACCGCAGGACGTGGCTCTCACCATAATAAAAGAAACTTTCAAAAGCGGTTTCGTCAAAAACAAAATTATGGAGTTTTTCGGTTCGGGAATAAAAAATCTCCCCGTCGAATACAGAAACGGTATCGACGTGATGACCACGGAAACCACTTGTTTAAGTTCGGTTTGGGTCACCGATGAAGCAGTTAAGGAATACCTGACCGAACATAATCGCGGAGAAGAATATAAAGAATTAAAACAAAAAGACCTTTGCTGTTACGACTCCGTCATTAAGGTAAACTTATCCGAGATAGAACCTATGATAGCGTTGCCGTTCCATCCGAGCAATGCGATAACCATTAAAGAACTTTTGTCCGATCCTTATAAATATCTGTCGGAATGCGAAGAACGCGGCAATGCTCTTATAAAGAAAGGCAGTTTCCGTCTTACCGATAAAATAACCCCCGACGGAAGAATTAAAGTCGATCAGGCGATTATTGCAGGCTGTGCCGGCGGAACTTACGACAATATAGAAGAAGCCTGCGCTATTTTACGGGGACACGGAGTGGGCGGAAAACTTTCCGTAAGCGTGTATCCCGGCAGTATGCCCGCTTATATAGACCTGTCGAAAAAAGGTTTGCTTGCGGAGCTTATGGCGGAAGGGGTTAACGTAAAAACGGCGTTTTGCGGACCGTGTTTCGGCGCGGGCGACGTTCCCGCAAACAACGGATTTTCCATAAGGCACACCACAAGAAATTTCGAGTCGAGAGAAGGGAGCAAGCCCGGCGAAGGACAGCTTGCCTGCGTGGCTCTTATGGACGCGAGAAGCATAGCGGCTACCGCGCGTAACGGCGGATACCTTACCCCCGCCACAGAAGTTGACTACGTTTATAAGAAAAAAAAGGCAGTTTACGACGATACTATATATAAGATAAGAATTACCGATTGTTTCGGCAAAGGCGATATAAACTACCCCCTTTGCTACGGACCCAATATAGCCGACTGGCCCGAAATGCAACCGCTTAAAGATAATCTTATTATGAAAGTCGCTGCCAAAATCGACGACGCGGTGACTACCACGGACGAACTTATTCCGAGTGGAGAAACGAGTTCTTACAGGTCCAATCCTTTGCGCCTTGCAGAATTTACGTTGAGCAGAAAACGCCCCGATTACGTCGGTAAGGCGAAAAAAATTGCGGAAGACTCTTTGTCGGAAAGTTTACCCGACGAGTACGCCGAAGCGGCTGAACTTACTAAAATCGACGGAAGCATCGAAATAGGAAGCGTAATTTACGCCGTTAAACCCGGCGACGGAAGCGCGAGAGAACAAGCAGCGTCCTGTCAGAGAGTTTTGGGAGGAGTAGCTAATATAGCTAAGGAGTATGCGACGAAACGATACAGAAGCAACCTTATAAACTGGGGAATGTTGCCCTTTATTTACGACGGCGACGATATTCTTTGCGACGATATAATAGTAGTCAAGGGCGTGAAGAAAATTTTCGACGACGGAAAAATAGACGGTTACGTCGTAAGAAACGGACAAGTTAAAAAAATAGTTTTGCGTATGGACGCCGTCACCGAAAAGGAAAAAGAAATTATTCTTGCCGGGTGTCTTATAAACGCAAACAGGAAGGACGTAAAATAAAGTTATGAGAGTAATTGCCGGAAAATACAGGGGAAGGAAGATAATGAGTCCCGTCGGCAACGACGTAAGACCTACTACCGACAAGATTAAAGAAACCCTCTTTAATATTTTGCAGTACGATATTACCGACGCTGTAGTGGTAGATCTTTTCGGCGGTACGGGCGGACTCGGAGTAGAAGCCCTCAGCCGCGGCGCGAAAAAGGTCTATTTTTGCGACATCGACAACCGCTCTCTTAACCTTATCAAACAGAATACTTCCTTTTGCGACAAGTCGGAGTACGAAATAATAAAGGGCGATTACGCCGACTGTATCCGCCGCCTTGCCTTGCGGGGAGTTAAAGCCGATATAGTAATATGCGACCCGCCGTACAGGTTTAAGGAAGGGGAAAGAATACTGTCTAAGATTAAGGAAAACGATTTTCTTAACGCCGGCGGCGTAGTCACGATAGAAAGAGCCACCGACGACGGAGCTTTGCCGGACAGGGAGTATTTTCTCGAATCGACGAGAGTCTACGGCAACGTGTCGCTGGACATATTCCGTAACGTATCGAAAGTCGCTGTTACGGGCAGTTTCGATCCCTTTACTACGGGACATAAATTCCTCGTGGAAAAGGCGTTGGAAAGTTTCGGCGCGGTGTACGTCGTTATGTTGATAAACGAAGCCAAAACTCCGTTTCTTTCGGTTGAGAACCGCCTTAAAATAATAGAAAACTCGTTGAGAGAGTACAAAAGACGGGTAAAAATCGAGTTTTTCGATGGACTTACTATTGACTATTGCAATAAAAAGGGTATAACATATATAATAAGGGGTGTGAGAAATCCCGAAGACTCGGCTTACGAAAGAGAAATTGCCGATTACAATAAGAGTAACGGCGGAATAGAAACTCTGTTTATCGAAGCCGAAGATAAGGAATTGAGCAGCACTCTCGTGAAAGAAAGGTATCTTAAAGGTGAATCGCTGTCTGGGTACGTTTGCGAAGACGCAGTAAAGTACGTAAAACCGTAATGACCGTCGCATAGGAGAAAAATGGAAGATATAAATTTATTGCTCAGTTATATAGAAACGGAAGTTCTTGAAGGGAAAAAAACCTTTATGGGCAACGGGATTATAATAAACGGTGAAAACGTACTTAATCTCGTGAAAAGAATCCGCATTTCGCTCAATGAACTCGACGGCAGCAACGTTCTTGCCGAAGCCAACGACAGAGCGCAGAAAATAGTCGCCACAGCCGAACAGCGCAAAGAGCAGATTTTGGACGAGAGCATAATAATAGCCGAAGCCAGAGCCATGGCGGATAAGACGGTAAGAGAAGCCGCCGCAAAAAGTGGGCAGATAGAAACCCACATCGCACAGAACGTTATCAAAAACTTAAATCAGCTGCAAAATATGTTAAAGGGCATTAGCACGGAAGTGGACTCGTCGATAAAATATTTTGCCGAACAATGCTCTCCCAACAAACAGTCAAAGCCACAATAAGGACAGTAAAAAACATATAAAAAAAGCCAATATCCCTTGCGTCACCTTAAACAGAAGGTAATACGCAGGGGATATTTTACATTTACCCAAAAAAGTAAGACTTTGCATAGTTACGCTAAGTCCGCCGTTGGTTATTAAAAGGGCGCATACGGGAGCGGTTATTTTTACGGGCAAACCCGACTTAGACACGATAAGACAGCCTTTCGTTATTTCTATAAAAGCCGAGATTATCCCTTCGCTAAGCGACTTATCCACGCCGCACTTAATTAGCGGAAAGGAAAGGCACTCTATTATTTTCACGTCGGCGCATATATCGAGGACGAGATTGAATACCGAGATGAACCCTCCCACCACGGCAACGGACAGCAAAGCGGATATCATACTCTTTTTAAGCACGCCGTCCGCGTCTGTTAAGGGCGGAGCGAGAGTCGATTTTTTGTCCGTCGATTTTCTTCTTCGGAAAATAAGACCGTTAATTACGGTGGCGAGATAGTGGCTTATTAAAATGATAAACCCCGCGGTTTTGTTGCCGAGCATGGTTACGCCCACCGTACCCACGATAAAAAGCGGACCCGAAGTCGAAGTAAAACTCGCTACCGATTTTACTTCTTCTTTCGTAATAAGCCCGTCGGAATAGAAGTCGGAAAGGAGTTTCGCCCCGATAGGGTATCCGCATAAAAGGCTCATAATAAAAACGTAACCCGCTACGGGCGGCGCGTTGTAAAGTTTTTTTAACGGTTTTTTCATCACGAGTCCCAAGTCGTAACCGAAGTTAAGTTGCGAAAGAATAGTGGAAAAGAAAAAGAAAGGAAACAGAGCGGGGAATACGTTAAGGACGAATAAATTAAGACCGTAACTTACCGACGGCAGGTATCTGTCCGGGAAAATTACGATAGGGATAGTCGCTGCCGTCACTAAGGCTATATAAAAATATCGTTTGGAAAAACGTGGTTTTTTTACTTTCACGTTTTAGTCTATGAAAAAGAACGGGTCGCAAGAATAATTTTTGTTTTTTAGCAGGTATAAAAGGAAAAAATCCTGACCATAATCGTATGGACATCAAAAAGCAAGTCCATATGGAGGTAAAAATGGAAAAGAAACGCGCAACGAACGGGAAATTCAAAACTTTCCTTAAAAAGAACGTGTATTACATTATTATGGGAGTTTGCCTTATCGCGATAGCCGCAATGGTCACCGTAGCTCTCGTAGTCAAAGACAATAAGGACGCAGTCGACCCAGTAGGTCCTTCGCAGGATATCACTCCGTCCACCGACGACGCGGTAAAACCCGACGACGACAATCCCACGATAAACCCCACGCCCACCGAACCCGTCATTCCTACGCCCACGGCGATAGTATTCGCCTGCCCCGTAGCCGACGTCAATATTCTTAAAGATTATTCCGCAGACACTTTGGTCTGGAACGCTACCTTAAAACATTACGCCGTGCATACGGGTATCGACTTCGCCGGTAACGACGGCGACAGCGTAATGAGTGTATATTCGGGCAGGGTAAGCAATATAAAATACGACGTCCTTAACGGTTATACCGTGACCATTACTCATAACGATAAACTTACCACCACTTATTCTTCCCTTAACGAACCTGCCGTAACCGTAGGACAAACCGTACTGAAAGGGGAAGTGATAGGCACTATGGGGGTTACTGCCACGAACGAGTATCTCGACGGAGCGCACGTTCATTTCTGCCTTTACGAAAACGGCGAAGCAGCCGATCCGTACACTTATCTCACCATAGGCGAGAAGTAAAACGGGAAATATTAAGCCGCTTTGAAAAAATAAATTACGATTACTCCGCAACTTAGGAAAAAGCCTTGAAAAAAAACGCCGAAAGATATATACTATATCCGTACCAAATAAAAAACACTTACGGAGGTAAAGGATATATGTTGACCAAAGATATGCTCTTAATCGACGCTTTTAAGACCGAAGGAGTAAACGTGGAAGCTATGGCGGACGTTCTCGGTAATTTCGGAATGCACTGCTTAGGTTGCGCTTTAAGTCACGGCGAAACCATAGAACAAGCCGCTATCGCGCACGGATACGACCCCGACGAAATGCTCAAAGCTCTTAACGAAGCTGCGAAAGCGTAAAAACACTGCGGTAACGTAAAAATTATGATTAAGGCGTCGCTTTTGCGACGCCTTAGTTTTTTGTCAAAGGAATGGTTTTTACATTAAAGTATAAGTAGGACAATCGGTATTGTAATCATCGAAAATATAGTAGACGCAAGCACCATATACGACGCGGTTTTTTGTCCGTTGCCGTAGACTTCGGCAAAGTTAAGCACAAGACTTGCCGTAGGGCAGGCGCAGAGTATTACCATAGTGGCTTTAATAGGATAATCGACGGGAAGCCAATTTACAGCAAGAAAAGCCAAAAGAGGCATTACTATAAGTTTAAGAGCGGAAGAAATATAGACTCTCGGTTCGGTAAAGAGAGCTTTTATATCGGACGTGGCGAAACGCATACCCGCTATCATCATACATAACGGCGTGGTCATTTTTCCTAAAAGTCCGATACCGTTACCTAAGACGGTCGGGAGAGTCGTTTTTGTAAAAAACAGCGGTAACGATACAAGAAGAGAAAGCACGGGCGGGTTAAGGAAGATTTTTTTCGGGTGAAAATACTTTTTGTCGCCGGTAAGGATAAAAAATCCGAGAGTCCAACTCATCACGTTCATTGCGACTATAAACACTGCGTTGTAGGCTATTACTTCGGGATTATCGGGGAGTAAGGCTTCAAGTAAGGGGATACCGATAAATCCCACGTTACCGAAAGTAGCGGCGAGAGTAAGAATTCTGTTACGGCAGTCGTCGTACTTTTTGCGGAGTGCTAAATAGCACCCGAAAAGGATAATAAGCATCAAAGCTATATTTAGCCCTACGAATATCCCCATATTTTTCACGAGTTCAAGTGAGTAGCTCGCTTTCTGAAAAGAGTATATGGAAAGGCAGGGTTGACAAACGTATAAAAGAACTTTCGCAAAAGCCTTTATCTGGTCTTCTTTAACTGCCTTCGTCTTTATCAGGATATACCCCGGGATAAAATAAAGGAAGAGTATAAGAACGTTTATAGCCGTAGTCGAAAACTGCATTAAATTACTCCGTACAGTCTTAACGTGGAAGTCAATAAATTTTCCGCTTCGGTTTTTACGCCGTAAAGACGGAGCGTTACCATAAGTCCGTTATAGGCTATTTCGGTAAGGAAAGAGTCCTTGAAAGTCAGCGCATAGATAAGACCGTTACCCGCAAACTTGACCGCCGATTTTATTTCTTCCGCCTGATATTCGGAAGAGACTTTTGCGATAATTTCGTTCACCGCGGCGGTGACGTCGGATTCCATTTTGTCCAAAATCGGCGTTTTCGGTTCCTTGATGTCGGGGATAGGTTCTCCGATTGAGAGATTAACGAAACTCTCCGCATACGGACGAAGGAATGTTTTTATAAATTCTGAGTATCCGTCCGCCGTGTCGAGTTGCGGAAAAAGTTTTTTGAGAAGGTCGGATAAGTCCAATCTGCCCGTGTCTATCGCAAACAGAAGAGCCGTCACGAACGCCACTTTTTTCGCGTCGGAATTAGGCAGCGGTCCGCGTTCTATAATCACTCTTTTATAATCTTCGTTTATTGAATATCCGCTGCTTACCGCGCGCAGAATATCTTTCGTTTCTTCGTCTTCGGTAAGAGTTATAAGAAAACTTCTTATCTCTCTTCCCGCTGTAATCACGTTGCTGTCGAGCAGGCGTTTTATCGAATTAACAAAATTATTTACGACTTTCATACTTTTCTCCGTTGAGATGATTTTTGTTAACATTAAGTATAGCATCACGATAAAAAAAACACAACTCGCACCGAGTATTTCATAATTTTCGTCTGGTTTTCGCCAGACTCGATTTACTGTAAATATTTCGTATATTTGTCAAATTTTCCGAGCCTTTTTCTTGACAGAATTATCGATTTAGGGTAAAATCTCATTTGTAGCGTGTGCTACGGAACAGTGAGGATAGAATGAGAATAATTAAGCAAATCAAAAAATGCTCCCTTTTCGACGGTTTTACCGACGCGGAAATCAACGAAGCTTTCGATTATCTGCAAGCCCGTATAGTAAAATATTCCCGCGGACAGCTCGTCGCGAAAGAGAACGACTTTCCCGAAGAAATCTGCATACTTCTCGAAGGCAACTTGGTGGAATTCACAACAAAAAACAGCGGCAAGAGAGAAGTTATACGTTCTCTTATAGACGGCGAATACTTCGGACTCTCGCATTGTTATAACCCCGGCAGGAATTTAGGGTATTACGTCGTGGCTGCTCTCGACAGTACCGTTTTGTATATAGCGGCGGAAAGCATTTTCGGTTCCGACGTAGGCGACGGAGAATTCAAGTCCAAACTTATAAAAAATCTTTTGCGCGCGATGAGCGAAAGAATAGAAGCTCTCGAAGATAACAACGATTATATAACGACGAAAGGTATGCGTAATAAGATAGCTAAACTTATTTACGACAAGTATTGCGAACAGAATTCTCTTACGGTAAGTCTCGGTATGAACCGTAACGAAATGGCAAAGTACCTTAACGTAAGCCGTCCGAGTATGTCCAGAGAAATGGGCAGAATGAGAGACAACGACGATATGTTCACTTTCCGTAAAGAGATAATAGTAATCAAGGACTTGGAAGCCTTGAAAAAACTCGCCGAATCGGCTGAATAGTTTTTTATTAAACTACGAAAGAGACGGCGGTAAAAACGCCGTTTTTTAATATAGTAATATAGTAAAAGGAGATAAGCAATATGAAAATATACGACGACGCAACTTTACTTATCGGTCACACTCCGCTTGTGAGAATGGAACGACTCGAAAAAAAGTATAATCTCTGCGGAAAAATTTATGCTAAAGTAGAATTTTTTAACCCCGGTTCTTCCGTGAAAGACAGAGCGGCGTTATTTATGATTAACGACGCCGAAGAAAAAGGGCTTCTTAAAGAAGGCGGAACGGTCGTAGAACCCACCAGCGGCAACACGGGAATAGGTCTTGCGTGGATATGCTCGATAAGAGGATACAGACTTATATTGACCATGCCCGAAACAATGAGCGAGGAAAGGCGTAAACTTGCAAAAGCGTACGGAGCGGAAATAGTCCTTACGCCCGGTTCTCTCGGGATGCAGGGAGCCGTCGACAAGGCGAAAGAACTCGTAAAAGAACTTAACGCCTTTATGCCCGACCAGTTCGCCAATCCCGCAAATGCGTTAGCTCACGAACGTACCACCGCAATAGAGATTCTCGAAGATACCGACGGCAAGGTAGACTATTTCGTGTCGGCTTTCGGCAGCGGCGGAACGGTCACCGGAGTAGGTAAGGTCTTAAAAAGAGAACTTCCCGACGTGAAAGTAATCGGAGTAGAACCCGCTTCTTCTCCGCTTTTATCCGTTGGACATGCGGGAAAACATAAAATTCAGGGAATAGGCGCCAACTTTATTCCGTCCCTTCTCGACGTAAAAGTAATGGATAAAGTCCTTACCGTAAGTGACGAAGAAGCCTTCGGGTATGCGAGAGATTTAGCAAAAACCGAAGGTCTTTTGTGCGGTATAAGCAGCGGAGCAGCTCTTTGCGCCGCCTGCAAGATAGCCGCCGACGGCGATAATAAGGATAAAAATATCGTAGTCGTGTTCCCCGACACGGGCGAAAGATATTTAAGTACCGACTTGTATTCGCTGTAATTTATTTCGGCGAAAAAGCAAAAAACCCGAATTCGATTTAATAAAAACCCGAATTCGGCTTAACGAAAAAGCCCCGAATTTCGAGGCTTTTGTTTTAGGAAAAGGTTAATACCGATTAGTTAGAATTTCCATTCGGTAGCTTTGCCGTAATAAATTCCGAGCGGTTCGTAATGAACTTTGCATGCGGCGAAAAGTTCTACTTTACCGGCGTAGGTTTCGAGATAGGGGATATGTTGGAAATAGTTTGCGTCGTATTCTCCGTTAGCTACGGCGTCGTTTTGTAAAGTCCAGTCAAGAACGGTTACTTTAAGGTCGTAGCCTTTGTCGGCAAGAAGAGCTTTTACGCAACCGTTAAGAACTTCCGCATGCGGCGTGTCGGACGCGCAGACTTTTATTTCGGTTCCGTTTCCGTTTACGGTAGCGTCCTTAGTTTCTCTCAAATCTATCTGAGTGGAAGAGTCGCAGGTCATTGCGCCTAAGTATTTGTCGTTAAAGTAAGCGGACACTTCCGCGGACAGAAGAGCGTTCGTAAGAGCGTCGATTTTTTGCTTGTATGCGGCGTCGTTGGCGTAATCGTTCTTTCTTGCGGCAAGCACGTTGGCTTTGCCGGATACCTGAACGGCGTCGTCTTCGACGTTGGCTCTCTTATCGGCGGTTATTTTGCCGGTGTAAGCGGTGTTGCAGGGAAGAACGGCATAGTCGTAGTCGCCCATGGACGGCACAAGTAAGTTTTCGGCGACCAAAGTTACCTTAACGGTGCCTGCTTTGTTTGTCCACGACTTATTGGCTTCGGATATATTGAGTTTGCCGTCGTCGGTAATAGGATAGTTGTCGCCTTCGGCTTCTTTCGAAATAACCCCTTTCGCTTCTAAAAGCTGGAAGGCGCGGACGGCGTTGGAGTCGTCGTCGCATATTTCGAAAGTCGTTGCGGAAGATTTGCAAGCGGTGAGTGAGAACGCAGCAAATACGCATACGACGCACAGAGTCAGAATGAGTAATGTTGTGGTGAGTTTTTTCATTTTAATATTCTCCTTTTATCGATTTTTTTTGCAAGTTTAAGTCCAAATTCCTGTATGAGTTGGACGATTACGACCACTACGGCGATGAGTATCCAGAACGTGGCTTGTTTAAGATAATCTCCCGTGTGTCGGGTGTAATAGGTGTATATCCCCGAAATAAGTCCGCCCGCGCCGATGTTGTACGCAAACGACGTGTAGCCTATAATGCTTACCGCGACCACCGCCGCGCCCGTAATGAGCGAAGCTTTCGATTCGGGGAGCAGAACTTTTGTTATTAACTGAAAATCCGTCGCGCCGAGAGAACGAACCGCTTCTATCTCGCCGGCAGGCACTTCCGCAAGGGACTGTTCGACCATTCTCGAAACGAACCCGAACGCGCAAACGGTGAGGGGGATAATGATAGTGTACCAGGCTCCCGTACCGATACCGAACCACGCCCGCGACCACGGTATGCACAGCACGATTATTATAAGACAGGGGACTGAACGCAATACGTTTACGATAAATCCTACTGCTACGTTAAGCCACCTGCACGGTTTAAGTCCGTTTTTGCTCGTCACGTTAAGAAGTATTCCGCAAGGAAGACCGAAGACGTAAGCAAGCGCCGTGGAAAGAACGGTCATAAGCAGGGTTTCGCCGGTAAGTAAAAGAATATCAACAAAAGTCATCGCTGTCCACCTCCTCGAATTTTACGCCGTTCTCGTCGAGATATGCGCAGAGTTTTTGTATATCTTCCTCGTAGTACGGCAGTCTGAATATCGTCTGTCCGTAAATTTTATCGTTTATTATTTTCGTCTCCGCATAGATTATGGACAGAAGAATGTTACATTCTTGTATTATGTTCGTTATTATCGGTTTGTCGGTAGAACCGTCGAAAACGAGCTTAATAAACTTCTCTCCCGCAAAACCGGCGTTTATCTTGCCCGAATAGATAAGTTTTTTTGCAATAGGCTCTTTGGGTGACAAAAATACGTCTTGCAGATACCCTTGCGTCACTATTTCAGAGTGGTCTATTATAGCTACCTTGTTGCAGACGGCTTCGATTACCGACATCTGATGGGAGATTATCACTATCGTAAGACCGAGTTTTTTGTTGAGTTCTTTCAGTAGTTCCAATATGGATTTAGTCGTTTCCGGGTCGAGCGCGCTCGTCGCTTCGTCACACAAAAGGATTTTCGGATTGGTCATAAGAGCTCGGGCTATCGCCACTCTCTGTTGCTGTCCGCCCGACAGTTGCGACGGATAGGCGTTAAGTTTGTCGCCGAGTCCCACCGTCTCCAACAGCTTTTTCGCGCGTTCTTTTCTGTCGTCGTCTTTGCTTAGTTCTCCCGCAAGCTCCACGTTTTTAAGGACGCTCCGTTGTTGCAACAAATTAAACTGTTGAAAAATCATCGACACGCTTCTGCGTATTTCGCGAAGTCGTTTTTTGTCTGCGGAAGTCAGGTCTTCGCCGTCGATAAGAATTTTGCCGCAGGTGGGGCGTTCGAGTAAGTTTATGCACCTTACGAGCGTCGATTTTCCCGCCCCCGACAGACCGATTATTCCGTAGATATCGCCGTCTTCGATTTTTAAGTTTACGTCTTTCAACGCGACGAACTTTTCTTTTGCGGAACCGTAGGTCTTGCATAGGTTTTGTATCTCTATCATAAAATCTCCTTTATGTTTATTCATAAAAAAAAACGGTAAGTCCGTAAACTTACCGCTCCTTGCTGTCTTAAAAAAGGGAATAGGCTTACGACTTTTCGGCAATACGAAAACGGCACATGACACACGTCATGCGCATACGCATTTCCATAGCCATAGTCAAACCTGAATTGTTCATACGTTTCTCCTTGTGCAAAAAGTGTATCATTAAAAAAACAACCTTGTCAACGACTTAACGCTCATAAAAAAACATTTTACCTATTATTTACCGCGTCTGTACGACGCGCATTTTCGGCGGGAATAAAAGATAAACGAAAAAAAAGGTCGTTTTTTTGTTGCGGTCAGTCCAAATCTATATTTTTTGCCAAAAAAGAACTATCGTCCAAAAACTCGCTCGGCGTAATCCCGAGACCGTTAGAGAGCATGATTATCGTCTTTAACGAAACTCCCTTCGTTCGTCGTTGCATAATGCTCTTTATCGTAGGAAAAGGTACTCCGCTGAGCTGGGACAGCCTGTATTGCGAAATCTTTTTTTCTTCGAGATATTTACATAGTCTGTCGGCGACGACGTTATTTATTGTTTTCATACTTTATATTTTAATATATTGAATTATTAACTTAGGACGGCGTATCATTCTTTGGGTTGACATATCGTCTCAAGTATGTTATTTTAGGATTATGGGTAATCCCAAAACATTAAAGAAGGAGCAAAGTATGAAAAAAAGAATCGTTCAGATAGCTACGCTATCGGTGGTAGTGATAGTTTTGGTTGCGGCGCTGTGCGCGTGTTCTTTTTCGGGCGGCACGTCGAATAACGGCAGCAGTTCAAAAAATGTCAAAGTATCCGGCGTTTTCCCGACGACTGAAATACCTAAGTGGGACGCGACGACGCACGGCGAGATTTTCGAATATACGGAAGAAGCCGATTCGGATACCGGTGCGAAAAAAGTCACGATTACCGGCTTGAAAGAAGGTAAAGACCCCGACAAGCAATTGATAATACCCGACGGAGTGACCGAGATAGCCTCCGCTGCTTTTTCCGAGCGTTACGGGATAATAACCCTTACCATACCCGATACCGTGACGAGTATCGGGAACGGAGCTTTTTATGATTGCCGCGGACTTATCGCCGTGTCTCTCGGCAAAAACGTGACGGATATAAAAAACGGCGCTTTTAGCGGGTGCGAAAAACTTGTCGAAGTCTACAATAAGTCTTCTCTCGATATTATGGAAAGAAGCTCGGACTACGGTAATATAGGGTATTATGCCAAAAACGTATACGCCGCTGCCGACGGGACAAAGCTCGACGTGGACGACAATAAGTACGTAATTTACAGAGACGGCGCGAAGAATACTCTCGTAGGTTATATCGGGACTGCGACCGAGCTTACTTTGCCCGGCGGCGTTTCCGAGATATATCACTACGCTCTTTGCGGCAACGATACCGTTACGAGCGTGACAATCGGAAGTGACGTCGAAAGGACGGGCGACGGTGCTTTCGCCGGATGTACGGCTCTGAAAAATATCTTTTTCGGCGGAAAAACGACAAGAATAAGCGTCGGCGAGTTTGCCGGGTGTACCGCTCTGACAAGTTTTGTTATACCGGAAACCGTGACGAGTATAGGACGAGAGGCTTTTTCCGGCTGTACGTCTCTTACTGACGTGACCGTCGGCAAAAAAGTAACTACGATAGAAGACAATGCGTTTTCGTACTGCGTACGTTTGGTAGAAGTGTGCAATAAGTCGGCTCTCGATATTAAGGTCTGGACGGACGCAGATACAGAAGACGAGTCGGAAGACGCATCGGAATCGAAAGACGGCGAAGAAAGTTATTATGAATACTGTCAAAAATACGGCGGTATAGGAAAATACTTAAAAAACGTGTATAAAGACGGCGAAAAGAGCAAACTTACTACCGACGACGCGGGATTTGTCATTTACACGGACGGGGAAGAAAAGACCGTCGTCAATTACGTGGGTAAAGATACCAAGCCTGTTTTGCCGACGGGAATTACCGCGCTGAACTCTTACGCCTTTTACGGATGCGACCAAATTGCCGAAATAGAACTTCCCGACGGCTTGACGGAAATTGGCGAAAGCGTATTTGACGGTTGCGACGAGCTTAAAAAAATGACTATACCCATGACGGCTATAGACGCAATTAAAGGTAGCTCGGTAAAAGAAGTCGTTATAACAAGCGGAACTGAGCTTCCGGACGAAGCTTTTTTAAATTGCAGTAATCTTACCAAAGTTACTTTGCCCGACGGCTTGACGAGTATCGGTAGCAACGCTTTTTCCGGATGTAAAGCGTTGACGCAATTTACGATTCCGGACGGCGTGACGAGTATAGGGAGCATGGCGTTCATGGGCTGTACGAGCTTGACAAGCATAATTGTCCCCGAAAGCGTGACGAGTATAGGGATGTTGGCTTTCGCCTGTGTGGGTTACAATTGGGATGAAGACACTTATGAGACTAAATTAGAAAGCATTTACTATAAAGGTACGGAAGAACAGTGGAGTAAAATAGACGACGGAAAAGCGAAGGAAGAAATGGAAGAAATGGAAAACGATTTCTATTCGAAAAAAGTGCTCTATTGCTATTCGGAAGCGATCCCGTCGAAAGAGGGCAATTATTGGCACTACGTCGATAATAAAATCACCGTCTGGACGACAGTCGTACACACTCACACCTACGGCGATTGGGAAGAAAAGACCCCGGCTACTTGCACGACGGACAAAGTCGAACGTAGAGTTTGCAAAACTTGCGGCAATGAAGAAACGCAAACGATAGAAGGTACCGCTTTAGGGCACAATCTGGAACAGCACGAAGCGAAAGCGCCTACTTGTACCGAAGTCGGGTGGGACGCATACGAAAGATGTACGCGTAGCGGTTGTGAATATACTACGTACGTAGAAAAACCTGTTTTAGATCACGACTACGACGAGAACGATATTTGTAAAAACTGCAAAGAAGAAAAACAAACGGAAGCAATTTCATTTTCGTTTGAATACGTCAAAGAGCAAGACGGCTATACCGTCACGGGTTACAACGGCAATGAAGCAGACGTTGTTATTCCCAAAAAATATAACGACGAAACGAACGGCGAAAAGGCAGTCACGGCGATAGCCGCCCGTGCTTTCAATAATAACGTCAAACTAAACAGCGTAATAATTCTCGACAGCATGACGAGGATAGGCGAATATGCCTTCGGCGAATGTACCGCGCTTAAGAGCGTAACGATAAAAGACGGCGTTAAAGACATCGCAAAAGGCGCATTCTATAAATGTAACCGGACTTACGAGTATAATAATTCCCGACAGCGTGAAGACTATCGGCGAAAACGCTTTCTATAAATGTACCGGACTTACGAGTATAATAATTCCCGACAGCGTGAAGACTATCGGCGAAAACGCATTCGCAGGATGCGTGAATATAGAGACGGCGACGCTTCCGTCGTATGCGACAGGATACATTCCGAAGGATTCGTTGGAGACCGTCGTTATTACAAGCGGAGAGAGCATAGCGGCTTCTGCTTTCGAAAATTGCACCGAATTGACGAACATAACCATACCCGACACAGTGACGGAAATAGGTAAAAACGCTTTTATCGGATGCGGTAAGTTGACGTCAATAAACGTATCGGAAAACAATACGGTTTATTCGAGCAAATACGGAATACTTTATAACAAGGAGAAAACCGAGCTTATATGCGTGCCGCAAGACGTACAAGGCGCGGTAACGATTCCCGATACGGTAACTATTATTGCCGATAATGCTTTTGCAAATTGCAGCGGACTTAGGAGAATAAACATACCCGATACAGTGACGACTATCGGCGAAAACGCTTTTATCGGATGCGGTAAGTTGACGTCAATAGACGTATCGGAAAACAATATGGTTTATTCAAGCAAAGACGGAATACTTTATAACAAGGAGCAAACCGGGTTTATATGCGTGCCGCAAGACGTACAAGGTGCGGTAACGATTCCCGATACGATAACTATTATTGCCGATAATGTTTTTGCAAATTGCAGCGGACTTACCGGTATATCCATACCCGACAGCGTAACGAGTATCGGCTCTTCTGCTTTCTATAAATGTACCGGACTTACGAGTATAACGATACCTAAGAGTGTGACGAGTATCGGAGAGGATGCATTCGGTTGGTGCGGCGGACTTACTA
>CAZUJW010000001.1:0-113520 GCA_964620655.1 uncultured Christensenella sp. | reverse complement strand
AGGGGGCTTGGAGCGATGCCCCCTTAATTATAAATATATCTTATCCTTGTGAAAAAGAAAGCGTGCTCGGTCGAGCCGGGCTTCGCAACTTGCGGCTCGTGTGTTTCTTTGTTATCTTTCTTTTCACACCGAAAAGAAAGTAAAAAGCCTGCATATGCAAAAGAAAAAGGATAGAACACTAAATCGCTCTATTCCGTCGCATTTTTTAATTATCGTCTTTTTACAGTTCTATCGTTTCCATATCGTCGGGAACAATAATGTTTCCGTCGTAATATTTCTTCCCTTCTTCGGTATAAAGGGCTTTCCTTTTGCCGTAGCTCTTATCTTCCGTGTGGTATAAAATAACGTTCTTTACGTTCAGTTTCTGAGCTAATTCGCAAGCGTCTTTCACGGTAGAATGGTTCTTTTCGTAAGGTTTGAAAATATCGGCTTCGGAATGCAGACAAAATGCTTCGTGCATAAGATATTTGCAGTTTTCGGCGTAAGGTCTTTCCTTTTCGCAGTACGACTCATCGCCGCAACAAACGAGTTTTTCTCCGCCGTCCGACTCCATACAAAAGCCGTACTGTTTCGCTTTGGTAGATTCTATATCGAAAAAAGTAATTTTCCGTCCGATAATTTCTTTCGTTTCGCCGTCGTTTACGACAATAAGTTTTACCCTACAGCCGATAAGTTCGGTTTGTTTTTTCTGTAAAAGCATTTCGGCAAGCTCTTTTATAAGGACTATGACTTCGTCGTGTCCGTAAATACGCAATTCTCCGTCGTAATCCCCTTTTTTCATCTTCTGACAGATTATTCTTAACAGCCACACTACGCCCAAAATATGGTCTATATGCTTGTGCGTAATAAATATATCGTGAATTTCTTTAAGGTCTATCCCCGCAGATTTAAGTCTTCGCAAAACTTCGTTGCCGCCGCCCCCGTCGACCAAAAAGCGTTTTTCTTTATCCGTTATTACAAAACAAGTGTTGTAATATTCAGTAACTAAAGCGTTGCCCGTGCCTAAAAAAGTAACTTTCATAGTCTTTTCTCCTACCACGGTATAGGCGTAAGCGCCAGACCTAAAATTACGCCCGACAAATAGAGTACCGCTAAAATAAACAGATTGTCTTTCAGATTTTTGCTCTTTCGGAAAAGCAGAGCCAACGCTATGCCTGCGTTTACGCTCAATCCTATCACGCACGAGCCGAAGGATATTCCGCCCAAAATATAAAGCTGCGATATTATTACCGAAGCGGCGCAGTTGGGTATAAGTCCGATAAGTCCGGCGACAAACGGCTGATACCAACCGCTTTCGGCTAAGAACAGCGTTATTTTTTCTTGTCCTACGTAATAAATAAGCGTGCCGAACGCAAAGTTTATTATAAGGATATAAATAAAGACTTTTATCGAGTGGATAAGAGGGTGCCCTATATAGTCTTTAAGAATTTCTTTCTTGTCGCGGTGTTTGCCGTCGTCTTTTTTCAGTTCGTGGTGACAACACCCTATTTCTTCTTCGTCTTCTTCATTGGTATCTTCGTGCCGAGCCGCCTTTTCGCGTTCTTCTTCGTCTTTTTTCCGAAAAATTTCTTCGTTGCGTTTACGGAAAATTACGTCGAGAAGATAACCTATAAACAGCGCGTAAATTACTTTTATTGCAAGCATAGGAAAAAGTTTCCACGCGGTAGCGGGATTGCTTATAAGTATAGGTATAGCTTCGTCGCTCGTCGCTATAAACACGGCTAAAAGCGTGCCTACGGTGATGTTTTGCGACAAATAAAGATTGGTCGCCATTACCGAAAAGCCGCATTGCGGGATAAGCCCCATACCTACCCCGATAAGCGGCGCGTATTTGCCGCGCAGAAGCCTTTTCGCCTTTGAAGCGAACATAAGCTTCTTTTCGATAACTTCTATCAAAACGTAGACCACGAACAGAAACGGCAAAACTTTTGCCGAATCTATAAGCGAATCGATTATTACTTCCGTCAAAATACGAATAATTCCTTTATATTAAGTTTGCTGTCTTCTATGGTAATTCCTACGTATCTGCTGTCGGGCAGGAACATGGAATCTACTTTCGAGCTATACGTATTTCCCGTTTCCGTATCGCGGTTATCTCTGCCCATATTGGTAAGGAACAAGTTAAGGTTGTTGTTTACGGGTACGAAACAGCCGTCGGCTATTTCCGTTCCGTCCACGATAAGTCCTATCTTGTAGCATTTGATCTCGCTTCCTTCCACACTGCCGCTCTGCTCTACGATTTCGTCGGTAATAGATATTACTATCGTATGCTCCTCTCCGTCAAGTAAATTCACACTGCTTACTTTATTACCCGTGTTCCAACGCATCTTATACTTGTAGAAGAACATATAAATACCGCTTGTCGTTACTCTGAGCATAGCTCCCCTTTCGCCGGTGGGTTCGCCGTTTTTCGTAATTACTCCGTCGTCGGCTCCGTATTTGGTAAAATACGGCGTGTTGTTAGCGAACATTATCGAGAAACCCGTTCCGCTTTCCGCAGAGAAACGTAAGTAAGTGTTCTTTGTCGCAGTGGCGAGAGCCATTCCGTAAGAATCGGCTAAAATTACGTTCTGTCCGCTTATTTCCGTTTCGTCCGCAGGCGTACCCGTGCCTACGTCGTTGCCGTCGGTAAGGTACGCAAGGCTAAGAGCGTTTTGTCTTACTTCCGACGATAAGAATTCGTAAATCTTCACCGTGCCTTTATACGCGTAGAAACCTACGTAACCGCCGTTTTCGGTCTTTCCGGGCTCGCCTATTACGTCTCTTACGCCCGATTCGCCGATACTCGGAGTGTCGACGAAGTTCTTTCTTATCTTCGCATACAGCAATTCTTCGCCGTTTCTTAACATTCTGACCAGAATAGTGGCATTTGAGTAGTCATATTTCGCTTCGATTATGTTCTTACCGCCGACTAAGTCTACCGTTCCTATTTCTTTCGTCCAAACGGTGGAGCCGTTGCTTAACTTAACCGACGCTACGTATTTGCCGTCAGAGCCTTTCACAAAGTCGAGAGAGAGTCCGCTGCTCTTTCCTACGTTGGATATTCCGCTTTCTCTCACTTTAAGAATAAAGCTGATATTGCCCATAGCGTCGGTATTTTCGTAATCGAACACTACTTTAGAGTAGGATATAGCAGTCTGTCTGTCCCTGCTGTACACGCCTATACCTTCCGACGCGTCGAATACGGCGGGCTTGTCGGAACTTATTTCGTAAACGCCTTTCTTGTCGTCTTCGAATACGGAAGTGGACGTGACGGTGTCGAGAATACATACGTAGAACGACACGCTGTATACTTCTATGTCCATTACGTTAAGGCTCAGCGTCACTCTGTAAAGTCCTACCTCTTTGGTCGTAATATCGGAGCAGAGTCTGTTGCTTATCGCGTCGGTGTACATGAAAGTATACGTAATATTGCCTGCGTATCCGTCAATGCTGTTTATTGTCTTAGCATAAATAATTTCTTCTACGGAATTAAGCGAACCGCCGTTGTCGACGTAAATAATAGAGCCGTTATCGACGGGCCAGATTCTTACGTCGCGGACACTGCCGGCGTTATCCATTCTTATACCCATTGTCTTTAACGTAAAGCCGCCGATAAACGCAGTACATTCGTTGATAACAAAGCCGGTTTTTCCTGCCGCAGAGAAGTCTACGTAATTATCGTAGGAATATTCCTTGACGTACTCGTAATAAGTTTCTCCGCTTTCGGAAGTCTTTTCATCAACGGTTTCCGTAAGCGTTCTTTCCCCGCCCTTTACGTCTATCTGATACGAAAATCTGTCGTCGAGAGTAAACACTACTCTGTAATTACGAGCGACGACGGTGGTAGTAGCGTCGCCGTTTTGCGTGACGGTCTTACCTGTGTAGTCCAAATATCCGACTTTATCGAGATAAACGCCGAGTTTGTGGCGTCTTCCGTCGAAAACGTTAATATCCGAAAGGATACTTCTTACGCTTTCCGTTCCGTCCGCTCTCGTCACGACGTAGGAGTCCAAAGTAGATTCGCTCAATACGTTTCCGCTCGAAACTTCTATTATTCTTACGTAGTAGCAGAATTCCGAACCGCCCTTAAAACCGAGTACCACGCGGGTAAGCGAGTTCTCGTAGAGTATCGTTTCGTAACTATATACGGAGCTGTCTTTAACACCGAGAATAAATTCGGAATAGATATAGTCGAAATTACCCGAATATGCGGTCGTAGAACCCTTATCCGTAATATAGTAAGACGCATTAACGTCCTTCGTATCGCCGAACGGACTTGCCGTATCGGCTCCGCTCACGTTGTAAACGAAGTCGGAATCGGCTTTCGTCTTTACCGTTTCGTCTTCCGTACCGTAAACTCTTACGATAAATTCGCCCGACTCTACGTTCGAAATAACTTCGCCCCCGAAGAAACTTTCCGTAAAGACAAGTTTCAGGATAAGTTCGTCGCCCACCTTAACCGAATCGGGTTCTTCACCTGCGAACTGAACGCTCCACGTCGCTCTGTGGTCGATATACGAATAGTAATTTGCGTCAAAGCCTTTCTTCAAGTCAACGTAGTAGTCGCCGTCGGATACGATACCGTCGTACGCCACTCTTACGAACATACTAAGGTTATTTTTAATTTCGTTCTTGTAGTCGCTTTCCGCACCTCTAAGGCTTATCGCGCTGTAAGGCAATTCGCCGCCTTCGCCGTTTATACCGATATTTCTTACCACGGGATAATACGATACAGTCATTTCTTCGCAGGAATAAATATAGTTGGAGGAGCTGTACCAGCTGTCGGTAAGTTTCATCTGACATCTTCCCGCGGCGAGCGTGGCGGAACCGTTCTGCGTAATGGAATAACTTACTTTCGAAGCGTAATTATCGGGAGCCGAGCCGCCCGTCCATGTAAGGTCGAGCAGGTCTTTTATCGTAAGATTACCGTTCGGGTCATAACCTATAATTTCTTCGGGATTGGTTATTTCAAAGTAGTAGTCGAGTCGCCCGCTGCCCGTTTCGGAATATTTGAGTTTTCCTCTTTCGCCTGCGAGAATACTGATATATCCTTCGGTGTTGTACTCCGTTCCCGCTCTGCTACGCAGTCTTAAATTAAGGACGCGTTTGGCTATGCTGTAAGCAAACTCCCCTAAAATAACGTTGTAGTTTTCGAGAGAATTAAGGTCGGCGTCTTCCTTAACGTAGGAGTTAAGGTCTCCGTACGATACGTTTGCGGTAGCAAAATACGTCTTCATCGTTGCCACAAACTTATTTACGTCAATCATATCGGTCTTAATCTGCGTTTCTACTTGTCTTTGCTTAGCGTTCTCTTCGCTGTAATTGTAATCGGACTGTAATTCCGACAGCGTGGGGAAGCCCCTGAACACAAACCTGTAATCGGCGTCGGTAAGAGTCTGCCCGTACTTCATCGTGATTCCGCCGCCGCCCACGGCTTCTACCGTGACGTTAAGGTCGACTTTGTTTATCTGTAACGCGACGTAATAGTAATCGTCGCGAGCCGCCGCAGGCTTAACTTCGTTTACCGTTACGGTATAGTTGTTGTATCCGGCGAGCACGTCGTTTACTTCGGTCTTCAACGCCGACATATAATAACCTTTGTCGGTAAAGCCGCCCACGGGCGACGCCTTACTGCTGACGGAAGACGTTTCGCTGAACTTTTTAAGAATATTTGCGACGAACTCGTCTTCGAGACTCTTATTAACGTTGTAGTCGATATAATAGTCTATTACGACGGAAGACGGGTCGAAATAATTACGGTAAGCGTTGTTGACGACGATTTCTTTCGGAGTAACGGTAAAGTCGCGTCCCGTAATAGTCACGTTAAAGTTCTTCGCCGAATAGAAGTTAAGGTACGCTTTATACAAGCCCGCATCGATAATCTCTCCGCTGTCGAGGTAATGAACCGTTCCGTCTTCGTCGATAAGACCGTATCTTGTGGCGAGCGGTATTACTATCTTGTTGTTGTCGTAATCGCCTTCGTCGAAACTTATCCATTCGTTAATATCTATTTCCGAATCGGTCTTTCCTATCGATTCAGCGAAAGAAGCCTTGTCGACAAATTCGAATTCCTTTACGGTAGCGTTGCTTTCGCCATAGACTTTTTCGGGTTTATTGCCGAAAGAAGTGAGCAATTCGAGCGATATTTCCACGTCGAGTTTTCTTATAGAGAACAGCATATCCTTGTTAAGCACGTTAAAGTTTTCATTGGCTTCTGATATTTCTCCGACGTCTATTAAGAAGTATTCGCCCGCGTTAAGGATACTTGTGTTCGAGCCGTTTATCGCAAGGTTTTCTCTCGAAAAACCGAGTTCCGTCAACTTATCTTCGGAAATTCTTACGCCGTTTGCGTCGCAAACGTAATACTTGGACTCGTCGGAAAGGTTAATTTCGTCGCTTGCCGTAACGTTCGACACGGTAGCCGCCGAATATGTGCGGTAATGGATATAGTAACGGTTGGTTATTCCGTTTATGGTAAAGTTACTATAATCCGAATCGAGCATATTAAGGTAGATATCTTTCGGAAGTATCGTAAACGAGCCGTCGCAACCGTTCTTGTCGCTACTGTCGATACTTAGGGTGTAACAGTAGTTCCAACTTAAAAGCTGTTTTCCGTCGGCGTTCACGCTTTCCGCCGCAACCTTACTTCCGTCGGGAAGCTCGAAATACGGTTTGAAGTCGTACGCGTAATAACCTATCGGGTTCTTTGCCGAAGCGTCGTAAACGCTCCACGAGTCGGAAGAGTTCTTCTTGTAATACTTCACGTCAAGGTCAATATGAACGTCGTCTTTTATATCGGACACGGTAGTCACTCTCAAATCCGCAAGTTTAACCGACGGCACAAGCGTATCGTACTGTTTCGTAAGGGAATATCCGCTGCCCCTGTTGTTTAACGTGACTTCGACGTCATTTCTGTTAATGTAATAATAGTAGGTTTCGTCGACGAAGGTGAAATAATAGTTATCGGTTTTGTCGGAAGAAGCGGACGTTATAAATCTGCCTGCCGAAGTAAGGTCGTCCGCCGTAATAAGCGTACGCAGACTTTCGGGAACGTAGTCCATATCTCTTACGAACGTGAACTTGATATCGTCGCCCGTTATTTTGTCGCTGCCGACCGCTCCGTCGAGCAACAACTGATTCGTGTTCGTTATGGCGGGAGCTTCGCCGTCGTAGTCTTTCGAATTGAACGCAGCCATATTGAGTACTTTTATCTCCGCCGGTTTTATAACGTACTTATATTCGTAATCTTCGTAAGTACCCGCCGCGTTTTTCTTGACGAAACGGACGGAATAGTTTACGTATTCGGCGTTTATGCTCCATCTGAAATCGTAAGCGCCTGCGTTGACGGGAGTTTTTTCCACGCCGTTATCGAGATAATACGGTTCTATTCTCAAATTGTTGGGTGGCGTAGTAAGCGTAGTTTCGTTTACTATTGCCTGCGATTGCGTGGAGAAGTAAGCTCCGTCCGCTCCGCCTTCTACCCAAACGTTGTCCATAGCTCTCGTATCTGCTCTGCCGATGTAAGTGCCTACTACGGCATACACGCCGTTATATTCTTCATACACGCCGTTATATTCTTCCGCCTTAGTTAACGCAACTTGTAACTCGATTGTGTTTATCGTAAATTCGCAAACGTAATTTGCCGAAAACTCGTTTCTTATATAGTTGTAATTGCCTAAATCGGTGACGGTTATTTTATAATCGCCCGCTTCTCTTACGAATTCTCCTTTGACGAAATCGGCGGTACCGTAGTATTTTACGGATACTTCGTACGTTACGCCTAAGACGTCGCCGGAGCAAAGAGTAGGAGCGGATATAGCCACGCCTTTGGCGTTGGCTCCGTTTTTATCGTAAACGCTTCCCGTGTAGTCGAAACTTTCGTTAAGCGGGTTGACTTCTACTACTATCGGCGTAACTTCGTATTCGAACGTATCGCCGTAAATTTCTCTTTTCGCTTCGGTAATTCCGAACAAAACGTATCTAAATACGGCGAGATTATTTTCTTCCGAAAGGCTGTCCGTAACGAAATTGCGACTGACAACGTTGGCGAAATAGTCGTAAGTTACCGTCCCGTCGTAGCCGTCGGTAGTAACGTATCCGAGTCCCGAACGAGCGAGAGTCTTATTGGTAAATCCGAAAGTCAAAGCCTTTCTTAATTCCGCCTGCATATCTTCCGACAAAGCATTCACGCCGAAATCGAAACTTACGTCGGGAATTATCGAAGACTTTCTTGCGTAAACTTCCGATGTTGCAAAGTCGAAAGTAAATTCCGCAGGAGTGACTATAATATACGCCTTATCGGCTTCTTCCGCGCTCACTTCGTCTTTAAGAGCGGCGTAAGTGTTTTTAACGTATTCTGCAAAATCGCCCTTAATCGTGAAATTGTAATTCGGGTTTTCGTCGAAAGTCCTGTCGGCTAACGTAATTTCGTATTTTCCGACGGAGTTACCCGACGGTTTCTTAAACGTAATTACGGGAGCGACGGCTTTTTCGGCGTTGTATCTGTCGTTGAAACCAACTTCGTATTGAGCTTTACATTCGCTGTACCCTTCGCCCGCAGACGCGCCGTCCACACCGTCGAAGTAAGTAACAGAACCCGTCTTAACCGACACTACCGCGTCCATCGGTAAAATCGTGAACTCAAGGTCGTTAATCGTGGTTTCGTAGTTGTCGGCGACGCCGTTTATAATCTTTATTTTTACAATATAATCCCCTGCCGAACAAGTCTGGTCGGGTGCAAAGTCGGCGATCTTGACTTCGGGATTTAGGGCGGAATAAACTTCTATCGTGATTTTATTTTCCGCAAAAGCGGTTGCGTAATCTATTAACTCCGCGAAAACTACGCCGAAAGATTCTTCAAAAGCAAGTTTCGAACCGTCGGACAAGGAGAATAAATATTCCCGTCTTGCGTACTCTCCTTCGTAGTTTTCGCCGTATTTTCTGAAATCGGAAGCTTGCGTTGCGTCGAGAGTAACGTTCTTACGGGTGATTACGAAATCTGCCCCTTCGTATTCCACCACTTCATAGTTGGGAATATATCCGTCCGCGCCGCGTAATATCTCATAAGTGCCTACGTTTTCCGAAGAGGCGTCGCTTCTTTGCAATGTGTAGGAAGCTATGCTGTCTACGTAACTCTCCTCCTCGTTTTTATAAAGGGTAATCGCTCCGTCGCAACCTTCGTAATAACCGCCTATAAGTATATCGTACTCGGAAGTATCGGCGTTATATTCATACGCTCTGTACCTAAAACGCATATCTCTCTCGCCGTAAACTTTCGTATGGTCTTCCGCGACTATTTTTATCTTTTTCGCGGCTACCGTAAGCGTAGCGGGAACGAATGATTTAATTTCGTAGTTGTCCGACAGACTTTGGTCGAGTACGGGAACTAATTTGTACGTTCCAGCAGGGATAGCGTTGACGTAGACGGTCGAGAACTTTTCGAAAGTATAACTTTTTCCCGCCGCATCTATTATCGAGAACTTGATAGTCACTATGTCTTCCTGCTTTTCATCGTAAACCAACGGATTACCGTCGGGATAGCTTTCCGTTCCGCCGTTGTTTATATACTTGGACGCGTTCCATTCGAAAACAAATTCTTCTTTGCTTTCACCGAAAGTTATTTCCGCGTCTTCGGCAATAACAGCGATGTTTTTCGGTACTATGTCTATCTTTACGGAGTCGTTAAGATACGGGTTGTTGGCGGCGTCGCCGACGAACTCTATTACCATGGAGTAACTGCCTACCTCAGTGGGCCATTCGGTAAACTTAACGTTGTTTTCGTTAAGATAATAAACGCTGAATAAAGAGTCTTCGCCGTTTTCGAACGTACTGCCGTTTATCAATTCTACGAAACTGCCGTTAAAGGTTCTGTACCCTATTACTGAGAAGTCGGGACGAGCGTCCTTTCCCGTACCGTATTCGAAACTGAATTTCGGGTTGGATTCCGTCGTACCGAAGTCAGTGACGAGATTATGTCTGTCCTTTACGGTGACGTCGTAAGTAGTCTGCACCTTTTTGCCGGTTTTGTCTTCGAACGTAACGTAAATAGTAGCCGTCCTGTCGCTGCCGCCGTTAATTTCGCTCGGGTCGAATTCCTGCGAATTTATTTCGATAAGGTTGCTGTCCAAGCTTAACACGTCACTTCCGCCGTTATCGTATTCGACCATTACCGTGCCGCCTTCGTAAGACAGCGTGGTTTCTCCTTCGACGTAGACGGTTTTCGGATAAGTCTGCATTGTGATGCTTACGGCTTTCTTACGAGTAACGGTGACTATAACGGTCTGAGCTTTCGACTCGTCGCCGTTATAGACTATCGTATGAGTTTGCGTGACGCTGTCGTTATCGCCGAAATCGACTTTAGTCGGGTCGAACGAGCAAGTAACGTTACTTAAACTTATCGTCTGTTCGTACACGGGACTGTATTCCGTGCCGTCGTTTCTTACAAAATGAGCTTTTATAGTGAATGCGTCGGCGGGAATATTCATACCTTCTTTTACCGTGACGGTATCCGGACTTACAATAAGTTCTTTGAAAATCTTTTCTTTAACCGATACGATGAACGTGCACTGCAAGCCGAGATAGTTTATGTTGACGGCTTGCTCTCCCGCAACGTTCCTGTCGTAATCTTTCACCGAGTAATCGGCTTCGGAAATATCGGCTATCATAACGATATCCGCATCGGCGACGTTAAGATATTCGACTTTTATAAACGCGCCTGCGGGAAAAACGAAATCTTCTCTCTCGAATGCGTAAACGGTGGAAGAAGTTTCTCCTTCTATTCCGAAAGAAATTTTCTTTATTACGTCCTTATAACAGTCTACCGAAAATTCACATTCCGCGCTTTCGGCGGTGACGGTATCGGTGACTATTATTTTTATATTTTGTTTTTTGCTGAGTTTTCCGTCGTCCAAAGTCGTATTAAGAACGCTTATCTTAACGGAAAGTTTTCTTTCGACGGCTTCGGCGGTTTCGTAAACGGTATATTCTCCGTCGGTCGACGCATAAGAAACGTTGTCGGTGTTAAGGATATATTCTATGCCGTTGTTATACGCTACGGATACCTGTATTCCCGCTAAGTCGAGTTCTGTTTCGCCCGCAACGTAGACGGTCTTGGTCGGTTCTTTCTTTACGACGACGAAAGAAATTTTTCTTGCTATTACCGTAACTTTGCCGTCGAGAACGAAATTATCGTCGTACTTTACTTTAACCGTTCTTTCGCCGAGAGTATAGTCGAGTCTGTCGTAATCGAGCATTACGGCGGTGATGTTTATTGTTTCGCTGTCGCCGTTCTGTCTTAATATAAGCAACTTAGCTTCCGTAGGAATAGTAATGGCAAGCCCTTCTGTAACCTGTCCGAAATCGGAAAATCCGCCGAAAAACTCCACGCTTACGACGTCGTTGGTGACCGTCACGGGAATTTCCGCAAAATATCCGTGCGAAAGGTCGCCGTAATACACTCTCGTACTTACGCTGCCTGTATCCGTGTATTCGGTATTTTCAAAAGTCCACTCGTTTCCCGAAAAATCGGTAAAAGTATCGGTAGTTCCGTCGGCGTACTTAACGTAAACGGCAAGTCCGTCCGAAACGAAACTTTCGCCCAAAACGTAATTTAATTTAACTTCGCCCGTTTCCGCGGACAAGGAAGCAACTTCTTTAATTACGATAATTTCGTATCCGAACGTAACGGTTCCGGGGTATTTTGCGTCGGCGTAGACGAAATCTACTCTTATATTTCCGCCCGCGGTCTTCGTGTAGTCCGCAATGGGGTTTTTCGTCATGTCGGCGGTGAGCGTAACGGTCTTTTCGGTGCCGTCGTTGTATCCTATCGTGACGCTTCCGTCGCTTAACGCAAGCGTTTCGCCCGTCTTATAAACCTTTCTCGACGGTGCGACGAAATTCTTTACTTCGGAAACGAACTTTTCGGCGACTTCGATTTCCACGACTTTGCTTATAAATTCCACGCCGTCCGTAAGGTAATACCTTAATTCGTAACTGCGTTTTCCAGCCGTTCCCGTAGAGAAGTCGTACTCGTCGGCGAGCATATCCACAGTAACGTTCGATACGGTGACTCCGCCTTCGAACGCCTTGAAGTTGCCGTTGGTCATACGTATTCTGTACTGCCATTCGGTGACGTCTATATCGGCTCCGTCGCGATAGTAAATTCTGTCGCCTACGCTTACGATAAGTTCTTCTTCGACGGGTTCGACTACCTTAACGTTCTGCGTAATCGTCAGACCGTCGCAAGTAATTTTTATTTCGTAAGTTCCGTTTTTGGTAATATCGAATTCCTGCCAGTCGACGGCAACCCGTTCGTCGGTTAAAGAAACCGTTTCTTCCACGCCGTTATTGTAAGTCATTCTTACCGCCGCGTCGGAAAGGTCTACCCCGCCCACGTTATCTCTCGGTTGGTCTTTGACGGGAGCGACTAATTCTATCTTTTTCGCCTTGATAGCTTCTACCGTGACGATAAATTCGGTGGTAAAACCTTTGTATCCGACGGTTACGTAAACTATCGTGCCCGCCGTGGTAAAAGTATCGGTAAGTTCTCCGTTAATCTTTACGAAAAAGTTATCCTTGTCAAAATATTCGCCGTCCTTAAGTACGTCTATCCATTCGGAAGTGTTGTTGTTGTACGAAACGAAAAGTTTTGCTCCGACGAAATCTATCTTATCGCCCACAACGTAGTTTACTTTGGTAGGGGCTTCGATCCCGATGGAAAAAATGGACTTCGGTTCTACTGCGATTTCGCACAAAACGGTAGCTCCGCCGTACGACACTATAAGCTGGTGAGAACCGGATTGAGTCGTGTCGAAATTGCCGACCATATCTTCGGTCACGGGTAAAGTTTCAGAAAAGCCGTTGGTGTAAAGGACGATAATAAACATACCGTCCACGCTTAAAGACTGTCCCTGAACGTAAGTTTTTTTGTAATCGCCGTCGACTACCGCAATACTTTCGATAGGCGCATTGGAGACGGTGACTTTTATGTAAGCGGAAGCACCGCCGTATCTTACCGTCAGAATCTGTTCCCCTGTTTTTTGACTGTCGAAATCGGAAATCATAGAAGAATCGAGAGCAACCGTAGAAACAGAACCATTCTCGCGGTAAACGGTTATTGCAGCATTATTGAAGTCGAATGCGTCGCCGCGATAATACGAAGTTACGGGCAGCGTAGTCACGACGATACTTTCTATCGGCGATTCTCCTTCGTCGCAGGCGCTCAGACACAAACACCCTGCCAATAATAAAATTGCTGTAATAACTATCAGTCTTTTCTTCATCTATTCCTCCGCCCGAAAAAGGGCATAGTTATGGCATAATATATTTATTAAATTATATCATACGTTTATAGGAATTACAAGACTTATTATTTATTAAAATATATACCGGAAAAGCACACCGTAAATCCGCTTCCTTAAAATTTATTTTTTTCTACTTCTATCGGAAATCAGCGTTTTGTAATACGCTTTGTCTTCGTCGGGAATACGATAACTTTCTCTCGCTTTTTGCAAACTTTTGATATAAGTAAAATCGTTTATTTTTTCGGAATTATCGAGAAAAAATAACGTTTCGTTTTTGTAACGGATAAGAGCCGTCGCGCAGAACCACGCTACCGCCATATCGACGTAATATCTTCCGTACTCTATTTCGTCGAACAGCTTAAATATATCGGCTATATATTCGTCGGATATAAAGGAAAACAGTATTATTATTCCGCACCTTGCTTCAAACTCGTTTTTCTCTTTCGCCTGTCGTAAAGCAAACGAAAACAGTTCTTTTCTGCCATTTTTCGGACAATAAATTTTTGACGTAACTCCGTCTGCATGTGCCCAGTCGTCAATATTTTTCGCCCAACTTTTTATTGCGGCGATTTTTTCGGATAAAGCGGTATCCTTATTTTTTGCTATGACAAGCCCTTGCAAAAGGGTAATTTCGTATACCTTTTCGGACGGATAATCGAGAACTTTGTTTTCGCAAGCTAATAAATATTTAGTCAGTTCTGCTATTTGTTTTGCCGTAAGACCGTAAATTTTCATTGCGGTTTTTATGATTTTTGCGTCAAATTCGGCTTTCTTTTCGCTTCCGTTTTTCGCTAAAAAATCGCAAAACTCAACGTAGTTTGCGTCCTTTAATTCTACGTCGTTTATAATAAATTCCATCTTAATATTTCTTTCTGAAAATAGCAAACAGCAATACGGCAAGCACCGCAACGCCCACTATCGACACGCAAATGGCGATAATAACCACCGTGTTTGCCCCTTCTATCGGAGTAAGCAACACAAACTCGCCTAAATCGGTCGTGGTGAACGATACGTAACCGTCGGAGTAAGACGCATTGATAAATTCGTACGAACCGTCGTTTCCGAAGTGGATAATTCTGTAATAATTTTTATCGGCTAACTTCGACGGCACTTTTATGCGAACGTTAATCTGTTCGGTCATTTCGGCATATTCTCCGTCGAGATACATATTTATTACGTATGCGTCGGCTTGCTCGTACTCTTCGAACACTCTGTTATTCCCGAAATATTTTTCCACCTTTTCGTTAATGGCGACGTATTTCGGGTTAACTTTGTTTATCCCCACGTCGGTAAACTCCAACGTATAATACGGACTGAAACTACCGCGCAGTATAAGTACTGTTTCGCCGCCGTTTTCGTAGGTACGCTCGGTGTCGGGATTGGCGTTTATGACTATCGTCGCCCCGACGTAAACGAACTCGTAAACCGAACTCTGAGCAAGCTCCGGCACGAGTAAAAAGCCCGTAGTGGGGAGTTTTGGCTCTCTTTGAATAATTGCGGGAGCGTCGAGAGAACCGACGTCGTCCCCGTCGACGAAGCCGTCGTAGACTACCGAAGTGCGATAAGTTTCTCCTTCGTTTATTTCGCAATAACTTTCGCCGTTAATTTTAGTGGAAACGTAGAGTTTCTTTTTCGCTACGGTGAGATTGGCGGTAGCGGTATGATTTTCTCCGCCGATATTCACCGTAATTACTCGCGAATAGGTGTCGGGCAAGCGTATTTCGGCAGCGTTTTCAAAAGTTACGTCGTCCGTTGCCACAGTTACTTTTTCGCCGTTCAGAGTGAAAGTAAGAGCGTCGAAAAGCGGGTTGTTTACCTCGGTTTCTCCGCCTAAAGAACTGAATTTTCCGTCGGCAGTAATAAAGTTTTTGCCGCAATACTCGACTTTTTCCGTTTGTTCTATCGTAAGGACGGAACTTGCGTCGGCGGTAACTTCATACGACAAGCCGTAAAAAGCCCCCACCGTCATCAAGATAAAAAATATCGGTATTCCGATTAAACCAATCGCCTTCCTGCACATTATTCCCTCACTTTAACTATGATTAACGCCACCGCTATTAAAACTACGCCCACGCCTATACCGACGTACAAAAGCCAGTCGTAATTCTTGTCTGCCTTTACCACTACCGTATCCGTAGGCACAAGCAAAGCGAACGCTTCGAGTTTGTCGGTCGAGAACACGAGATAATCGCCTTCTTTCGTAGCTTCGATAAGTTCTGTTTCGCCTTCGCCTGATATTCTCGCGACGTAATACTTATTTTCGGTTTCGCCGTCCGACGAGAAAGCGTCGAAATAGTATTTGGCTTTAATTTTTATCGTCATCGAATCGTTGCCGTAAGCTACGACGCTACCGTTACTTAATTTAAGGTAGTACACGTCGAATACGAAATAGGCGGCAATATTTTCGTCGGTAAGACGAGCCGATTCGAATACTGTAACGTACTGGTTATACTCTATCGTATCGGTGGTACGCACGATTAAACTTGTGTTACTGTCGAAAGACCCTTCTATAAGAACTTCTCCCGTCGTCGCAAACTTGCTGTTGCTGACAGATTTATTGAGTATTTTCTGATTTACGTTCAGTATACCGTGCTTATATTCTATATTATAGTTCTGCGATTCTCCGCCGTAAGGCATCATTCTGTACACGCCGGCGTTTACGGGTTCTCCGTCGAGTTTTGCACCGTTAGCCACGGAATAGTATTCTATCGCGGGCATCGCGGTAAATACTGCATTCAGGCTTTCGGAATTGACCGCGCCCGTCACGTCGAAAGTCGGCGTAACCGTCGCGCCTTCGGTAACGGTATAATCTTTTATCTTTACGGTGACGGTGACTTTCGTTATTTCGAACGGCACTTTGTAATCGTCTGCGATATCGAAATTCTTCATATCGTTATTTACCGACACAAGATAGCGACCTACGCTTACGGGGTACTTTTCGCTTAACTTTTCCTCACCGTAATTATAGGCGTGGCTCGCGCCGTCTTCATCCAAATAATCGAAAATCAAATCTGGGCGATAAATCTTGCCGTTGTAGTCGAAATATACGTCTGCGGATACTTCCTTGCCCGTGTACGGGTACCCTGAGTACACGTTAAACGTGGCTCTGATTGCTCTGCGTTTTATCGTGAAAGCGGTTTCGCCGCGTTTTGCGTCGAAGTTTGCATTGCCACCGAATTCGGCTACTGCAGTATATTCTCCTGCGTCCGCAGTCCTTATGTCAGAAACGTAATTTCCGTCGGCGTCGTAATAGTTTACGGTAAGGTCGTAAGAGAAACGGTAGTTGGCAAAATCTTTCATTGCTTTCGCCGTAAGACCGCCGCCCACGGTTCCGTAGATCTGAACCGGGTCGCCGCCGAACACTATGTCGGCTTCCGCTTTATGAATAATAAGTTCTATGCTCTTCTGAGAAGAGACGTAGTTGGCGTCGGAGACGGTAAGCTGAACCTGATAGGTTTCCGCAAGGGACGGAGCTTCGGTCGAGTTATAGTGAATTGCGTCGCAGATATAAACCAACGTGTGACTGACTTCTTCGTAAGTTCCGTCGGTTAAAAGCACACCCCTTACCACCGCTTCAACCGGGTGCCTTTCCGAGTCGTAAGTAACTTCACAACGAATACTAATCAGATTCTTGTGTTCCGTATCGCTATAAAAACGTATATCTGCCGTCGCAGGTACTATCTGACCCTTAAGGATAATAACTTCGCCTTCGGCGGAGAAAATATAGTTATCGTCGCTGATACCCGTAAACACGACGGTTACGTCGATATAGGAATTTTTGCCGTTTTCGTCGAGAACGTTTATTCTGCCGAATTTACTTCGAGCCAAGTCGAAAATAAGGCTCACGTCGTCGCCGTCGACGATACCCGATTCCGCCACGCCGTCAATTTTTGTAAATACGTAATTGTTATTCTGTATAAGCCCTTCGGTGACTCTGTCCGTAGCGTCGTAAGTTTTTTGTATTATTTCGCCCGCTACCACTGCTACGGGGCGTTTGTTTATTATAAGGTTAGGATAATAGTCGGTTTCGTCGACCTTGTAAGACACTACTATTTCATAGTTCCTCGCAATGCCGAACTTGCCGTCGTCGTCTATCGCTATTTTTATTTTATAATTGCCGGCGTCGATAGGCGTAACGACTTTCGTCATATCGGAGTTAAAAATTTTATAATACGGATGAACGAGTCCTAATTCCGTAATGCCGTCTGCGGAAGAAGCGGCGTATTCCGATATATGTTTGATATAGAAATCGTTCTTGTACTTAGGATATTCGTCGTCCTCCCCGACGAAGCCCGTGTAGTTAATCTTATAGGTAGGATAACTTAAAGTCTTGTCGTAAGTTTTGCTTACGTCGATATAAGTGCCCGAATCGGGATTTTTATCGGTAATTATGCTTACGGTAAGTTTGTTCTTGACGACTTTAAGGTAATAGTACTTTTCGGGAATCGCTTTATAGTTCTGACTTGCGTTGACGCTTATTGCGAATACGTATTCCCCTACGTCTTTGCACGCGTCGTACGGAGCGATATCCTTATCGGTAATATTATTTTTATCCGTACCGATAAACAGTCCGACGAACCTTATCTTAATTCCGTCCGTACCGATGTTTTCTTCGTATTCGTTCATCGGTTCGACACCCGCCATTCTCAACACGCCCGGCGTTACTTCTCTTCCGCTGTACACGCAGTAATCGTAATAGTAATAGCTGTTTATTGCGGTTTGCATAGCCGTAATCGGTTCGTTGGCATATTCTGTCTTAAAGTTATCGTATTCGAGAACTTTGGGCGAAGTTCCCGTATCCGTATCGTATTTGTAAATTTTATCGAACGAGTAAGCAAGGTTTCCGTCAAATTCGCTTCCCGCGTACTCGAAACTCTTCGATCCATAGACTATTATTCTACTGTCGGCAGGTAAAATATTTATAGTCTTGGTAGCGGAATGGTCGAGATAGTAATTGTCGGGAATATTGACCTTTCCTGAGTCTTCCTTTGTTTTCGACTGTATAAAGCACTGCGAATTAACGGTGGCTTCATCCGGTGTATTACTCCAATCGATTTCTATACTGTTTTTTACCTGAGAAACAAACTCCGCATTGTTGCCTTCTTCTCTTGCCCAACCGGTAATAAGGAATTTCGCTTTCTTTCCCAAATCTGCGTTAGGCGTTTTGTAAATCTTGTACGGGACGTATGCTTTATACTGCGAGTCGAAATCCGCTTCGTCGAATTCTATATAGATTTTAAGATCTTTCTTTTCTATTACGAAAGTGCATTCCTCTTCAAAACTTACGAAGTTGGGATTATAATCCTCGCCGTTCTCATTGTTGACGTAATACTTAATCGTGTATCTGTCCGCGTTGAGCAAGCCATTTCTTTTGCTTACGTCGTATTCAACAACTTCCGGAATTTTTTTAGTTATATCGACGCTGTCGGTCTTTTTGTACTTATTCGTATTTTGAGCGTACAGAACTCCGTTTATCGTGGTAATGACGTTTATTTCGCCGTTGCTCATATTCTTGTTTATAAACGAAAGGGCGTAGCCGAACGAGACTGTATTTACGTCGCTGTCTTCGTCGTATCCGCTATAAATCATAGTATAAACGCCGTTAACGTAACTTATCGCTTCCGACTTCGTCACGGTGAAAGTATAATCGGAAGACTTTTCGATTGTAAGTTCTATCGTGAAAGTACAGTTGTAAGCGTCGTCGTAAGTAAAATCTGCGCTTTCTTGATCGAAGAAGATATTGTCCGTGTTCGTTATTGCCGCTTTTACGGTAAGCGTATACTTACCTGCGTCTATCGCCTTTTCCTGCCACGTGCTGTTCGCTACGTTAAGGATTTCATAGATAGTTGCGCTGCCCCATACCGATTCGGCGATAATGTTGCTTCCGTCCGCACCTATTCCTGTGAAATAGTCGTTAAAGTTATTGAGTTTGTAGCCGTTTTCGTCGCCGTCGTACTCAACGGTATCTACTTTCACGCCGTCTTTAAGACCTATCTTTATCTTATTAAGAGTGAGCCTTACTTCGTATCTTTCTTCACTTGCGGCGTAGTTGTCGGCGTCGCTACCGTCGGGTTTTGCATAAACTTTAAGGATATATTCGCCCGATTCTATTACGTTGGTTTTCGTTTCGTCTTCTTCTTCGCTCTTAACGGGAGTTTCGCCGATATTCGGAGTGTAACCGATAACGTACATACCTAATTTACCGGGTCCGCCCGAAATTACGTAGTCTATTACCGCTTGCTGTCCGGTGTAGTCCTTAACCTGCTCTGCGTCTACCGACAAGGTAAGCGGTTTGCGCCTTACGTACAAAACGGCGTCGACATACTTAAAAACGTAGTTGTGTTTCGCCGCGTCCGAAGTCTTGACCCTGCCGTCCTGTCCCGCTTTGTCCACGCCGCCTTTAAGTTCCACTCTCGCCGTGGCATGGCTCTGTTCCGAGTCGTTTATATCTATCTCGTCGCCGTCGACGAAACCGCAATACATTATGAAATTGCCGCCGTCGAGATTAGTCGGGTCGTATGCATAAACCGTGTTCTTGCCCGTAAAACTCTTGTCCACGAGATTACCGTCGCTGTCTATGTACGCTTCGTGCGCCGTAACATCGGTAATATATTTATAATCGTTATATTCCACTTCGGGGTCACCGTAAAGTCTGTGCGCATAGGTAAGATAAACCACGACTTCTTTTGCTGAGACCTTAAAAGTAAACGTCGTCGTATACGGCTTATAGTTGATCGTGGCGGGAATATTCAACGTAATGAAGTATTCGCCCGAAAGTCTGAGATTCTGTACGTCGTCGGAGCTGAAAACGTGATTATGCGAAGTATCGGTACAATCGGTAACGAACCTGTCTACGTAAAGGAACGAAGCGTAGTCTGAAAGTTGAGTGGCTTCGGGGTGTCCCGTAATGTCCACTTTTTTATCGAACACGTCGCTTATATGCGAGTTTTTATCATAAACTACGCTGTAATTGTCGTCTTCTTTTATTTTAATCTGATTGGTAAGTTCGCACTTTTCGATAATGAGTCGGGCGTAGTTGCCTTCTTTCATAACCATTTTGTAATTGGTGAAAGTTTTGCCGTGCTGAACTTCGAGACGATAGCTTTTACCTTCTTCTGAACTTATCGTATCTATATTGATAGCAACGTCGTTTTCGGTATCGTACCAGCTCAGAAGTTCGTATGCGTTAAGGGCTATTTCTTTATAGTCGTCCGTGTTGCCCGAGTTTTTCAAAATCATAAAGTTGCTTCTCGACGTATCGCCGTATGCGAAGCCTTCGCCGTCTTCGAGTTCTTCGTTAAGGAAGCCGCTTAATCTGAGTTTTACGAACGTGCTGTCGCCATAGTAGTCGCTCAATTCGCTTTCAAGACAGAAGCCCGAATCTGTGGTTCCGCTCACGCCGTTCCAAACGTAAAAGTAGTAATACCCGTCGGGAATACCCGCACCCGTGACGGCTACGTACATATCGGTAGCGTATCTTCTTCTGTACACTACGTCGTTGCCGCCGACGAATTCGACGGTAAGAGGTAACGGAATAATTTTGCCGTTGTCTATACTTTCGTAACTCGTATTGTTTTCCTTATTCGACTCGTTTATCGAATAGCTGTTAATGGTTGAAGTAATCTGCGAACCGACGGCGGAAGAACCTTCTTTCTTCTGCAAATAGAAGTTATAGACTATCGGTACGCTGTCGCCTGCTCCCGGATAAGCGTATCTTATATCGGACACGAACTCTATTATCGTATTGTCTTCCTCGACTATTCCTTCCGCGGTTACGTCGTAACCGAGAATTTCGTCCGTTCCGTCGTAATCCTTATCGAGAGTTATGGCGTTTATGTTTATCGTGATTTCTTTCTGCCCTACGTCCAGCATCTGCAACGAAGAGAACATTATTCTGAAAACGCCAGTGCCCGCGTTGGACGGAACGTCCAAAACGCCGTCGGCTATGGAAAGGCTTTTCGAAGAATTGTCGGTAGAATACACTACGGTCGCAGTATAAACCACGTAGTATCTGCCAGTATACAGGCGGTTGTTGTATGCGGTGTACTTATTTCCGTCTTTGTCGGTGAAAATAGCGTTGCTGGCGGTATCGTTCATTATTGCGACGACGGGCGTAAGATACAGAGTGTTAAGACGCGGCGGCGTAGACGGTTTTTCTCCTATCACTATCTGCCACTCTTCCCATTCTTTTATTGTAAATATTCCGCTGTTTTTTTCGGTCTCGGCAGCTCCGACCATTACGATATAATCGACGAAGTTAAAATCGGTCGGACGCATATAATCGCCGTAAACGATTGAATCGGGAAATCTGTCTTTACCGTCGACGTCGGGTCCGTCGGAAAACTTTACGCTGAGTTCGTTTGGTTCTATCGCGTAGCGCGCGCCTAAGTTATAGCCGTTTGCCGTCGACGCGCACTGCACGCCGTCCGCCACGGGTACGATGGTGTAATTCTGCGTAACGTAGTACCAGGCGATTTCATTTTCTATATCGGACACTTCGATAAACGCTATCTGCAAGAATATAGTTTTGTTTTCACCTACGGAAGCGTCGTTAAATATCGTACCGTCGAAAGCGAACAATTCTTTCCCTGCCACTGCGTCCGCGTCTACGGCACGTCCGCCCATCTTTTCCCACACGGAAGAATCCATGGTTACGTTCATAAACAATTTATCGGCGTCGGCGGTTGTGTCGTACGTTTTGCTGCTTTTTACCGATATACCGGTCTGACTTACGACGTCCACGTTCACGGTACTCTTTTCTATCGTGATTTCCTGCGAAAATTCCGAACCGCTCATTTTTACGACCACGGGTTCGAAGACTTCGAAGACATCGTATTCGACCCCTGCGGAAGTTCCTATTTTCAGCATATATTCACCGGCGTTACGGACGATTTGGCCCGCGGACACTTTTTCGTACGTTACACTTTCGCCGGTATAATTCTTTTTATACCATTGCACGCTCAGATACTTGTTCAGCGCGGCAAAGTTCGTGCCCGAACTCGAAGCGTAGTCGCTTCCGAAACCGTTACCGATAGAAGAAACAAAAGACCTGTTGTCGGCGGAGAAATAAAATACACCGTCCGAAGCGTCGATACTGCCGTTTTTATGTATAGCAACTATCCCCGACATATCTTCGCCGGTGTACGTTCTTATAGCCTTACTCAAACCGAAGTTGTCGACATAGGGCTTCATTTGTTCGGCGTTAAGAATAATTTCCGACGTGAATACAAAATTATATTTACCCATATCGACAGTAATCGTTTCGTCCTTAACGGGTACGCCCGAAACGGTAAATTCGGCGTAAGTAGTAAAGGTATCGAAATGATACCTTACTTGCACAGAAGTCATTTTGTATACGCCCGCTTCTTTCAAATCGTAAATATCTACGGAAACGCTCTCTCCTTTGTAATTTTGACCTACCATCGTTGCCGATTCGAGTATCGCGTAGTTAGCGCTCGTAGTAGCGTCGGCTTTCGTTTTTGCAACAAGCTTAACGTCGACGCGATTCGTGTATCCCAATTCATCATCGGTCCCTCTCTGATAAACCAAATCGGTTTTGCGTTGAAAAGCCAAAATGTTGTACCCGTTGTTATCGAAAAGCGTATTTACCCAATAATTTGCGGAAGTGGGGTCGTTGGCGTCGATATTGATTTTATACATATTGACATTGTACGAATCGCCTCCCGCTTTTTTCTGATAAAACGGTGTAAAATAAGACGAACTTTCATTGTCTATATAGGAAGTAACAACTACGTCTTCGTCCGGATTTTCCCCGTCCGACACATGAGTGAGCGTATCCGCAGCAAACGAGTCGTATGAAGATTTTGCGTTAGCAACGCCGAATAAAGTCGCCGCAACGATAAACGCTGCCGTAAGTAAAACGCAACATATTGCGAAACTCAACTTAATAACGTTATTCTTTTTCATACGACCTCCGAAAAATAAAGTTATTTTATCAAGTATATTATATTATAATATGCGCTCGTAGTCAACAGCGAATTTTCTCAGAGTGTCATAAAAATAGTGCTTTACGTTTTTTCATAAAAAATAAAGTGAACGAAAAAACCGCCGATTCGGTTAAAAATCGACGGTTCGTTTTTTTGCTATTTTTATTAAAAAACTTATTTACGGTTTTTTGCGGTTTTTTTAGATTTTTGAGTGGTAGCCGCGTAGACGGGCGTTACGATTTTTTCGGCGAGATACTGAACGTAGTTTGCCGTCATAAGTCCGTAAACCGCACCGCCGAACACAAGCAACAACGCTACGAAAACTATACTTACAAATCCGCTCGTAACCGCAGCTATAACGAACGGAGCCGCCACGGCTATCAGAAGGAACAGATTTTGCAAAGGCATCGAAACGGTGAAAATTGCGGCGTTTCTCATTTTATCGGCGAAATTTATATCGTACATAACTATCGTGGGCAGCAGTAAAAGCACGAATATAAGTCCGAAGACTGCTATAATCGAAGCGAGAATAATAAGTATCCATTCGCCCGCTCCGGCGGTTCCCGCCCAAAATCTCGACAGGAAGAATACGTATATATTGCCTACGCCGCCTATAATTACTCCCACTATCAAAGTAGCTATGAGAGTCTGCCACCAATACTTTTTTATACCCCTGAAAAATTCGACTATTACTCTCGGAACGTCGTTTCCGTAAGAGTCTTTTTTTGTCACGAACGAGTCGTTCCAAATAAATTTCACGCATAAATGCATCATTCCCGAAAAACCTATTCCTGCGATAAATACGCCTATTCCCGCAAAAAGGAAAGCCCAATAATAGACGGAAAGCATTTGAATTTTTACCGTGAGAACGTCGGACGCTTCGCTCAGTCCTATTCCTACTCCCGAAAGGAAGTAAGGAGTATCCGTAACTCCGTTAAGCCAATAGCCCAACTTTTCCGGTCCGAGTACGGACAACGTGACGAATACCGCAAGAAGCGGCAACAACGTAACTATGAACAGCAAATTCGCCAACAACAACTGTCCGTTGTGCGCGCCGAATACGCTGCCGAAATACTTGAACCTACCGTTTATCGGAGCGGATACGCCGCCGTCTTCTCTTGCTTCCGGCGCAAATTTAAGGTGTTTAAGTAGTCCCAAACTCACACTTTTATCTTGTTTAGCCATTATTTACCTCGCTATAAAGTGTAACACTTCAATATTTTATCACATCGTTAAGGAAAAGGCAATATTAAGGAATTATTCCGATTGCTTTTATCCGTTGCGGCGTAAATGCTCGCAACAGGTTAAACCCTGTTATCTACGCTCCTTCATCATTGCTCTCATTCTTTCGGCGTGATCCAAAACCGACTTTCTTATACGCAAACTCTTGGGCGTAACCTCGAGTTCTTCATCGTTTTCCAAAAACTCGATACATTCTTCCAAGCTGAATTTTCTCGGCGTTTCCAGACGTAACGCTTCGTCGCTGCCCGCCGCGCGCATATTCGTGACGTGTTTCTTCTTGCACACGTTTACGGGAATATCTTCCGACTTCGGAGAATATCCGACGACCATACCCGCATACACGGGCGTACCCGGCTCTATAAACAGAGTGCCTCTGCCCTGCGCGTTGTAGAGTCCGTAGGTTACGGCTTCGCCCGTTTCCCACGCGACCAAAGCACCGTACGGCCGGCGGGGCATCTGCCCTTTTGCGGGTTCGTATCCGCTGAATACGCTGTTCATTATACCTTCGCCGCGAGTCTGCGTCATAAAGTCGCTTCTGTATCCCAAAAGTCCTCTTGCGGGAATCTTGAATTCGAGTTTTATACGAGTACCTTGCGGGTGCATATCGATAAGTTCTCCCTGCCTTCTGCCCATTTCTTCCATAACCGAACCGACGCATTCGCTCGGAACGTCGATGACGAGATTTTCCATAGGTTCGCACAAAACGCCGTCTATGGTCTTGTATATTACTCTCGGCGTGGACACCTGAAACTCGTATCCTTCCCTGCGCATGTTTTCGATAAGTATCGAAAGGTGAATTTCTCCCCTGCCGCTTACCAGAAATTCGTCGGTGGACTTGCCTTCTTCCACTCTTAAAGACACGTCTTTAAGAAGTTCTTTCATAAGTCTTGCCCTCAGATTACGGCTGGTGACGTACTTACCTTCCTTTCCTGCGAACGGACTGTCGTTTACCGAGAAAATCATCTGCAAGGTAGGTTCGCTTATTTTAACGAACGGAAGGGGTTCTACGCAACCGGGCGAGCAAACCGTTTCGCCTATCGTTATTTTTTCTATTCCGCTGAAACTTACTATATCGCCGACCATAGCCTGTTCGACGGTGGTTTTGTTAAGTCCCGAAAATTGATAGATATTCGTAACTTTACCTTTATACTTTTCGTCGCTGTGGGCGTTGCAAATCACGACTTCCTGATTTTGTTTCATTACGCCGCGTTCTATTCTTCCTATTGCGATACGACCGACGTAATCGTTGTAGTCGATAGCGGATACCAAGGCTTGCAACTCGCCTTTTTCGTCGCCTTCGGGCGGATCGATGTGTTTTATTATGGTTTCGAACAAAGGTTGCAGATTGGTTCCCTGTACGTCGGGACTGTAAGAAGCCGTTCCCGCTCTGCCGCTACAATAAATAACGGGGCTGTCGAGCTGACTGTCGTTGGCGTTAAGGTCCATAAGAAGTTCGTACACTTCGTCCAGAACTTCGTGACAACGTGCGTCGGGTTTGTCGACTTTGTTTATACAGATTATTATTTTATGCCCCATTTCGAGAGCTTTCTGCAAGACGAAACGAGTCTGCGGCATCGGTCCTTCGTATGCGTCTACCAAAAGCACGACGCCGTTAATCATTTTAAGGACTCTTTCCACTTCTCCGCTGAAATCGGCGTGTCCGGGGGTGTCGACTATGTTAATCTTTATTCCGTTGTACATAGCGGAAGTATTCTTCGCAAGAATAGTAATTCCGCGTTCCCTTTCAAGGTCGTTACTGTCCATTACGCAGTCCGGAACGTATTGATTATCGCGGAAAACCCCGCCCTGTTTCAACATACCGTCCACGAGAGTGGTTTTGCCGTGGTCGACGTGCGCTATAATAGCAATGTTTCTTAAATCGTTTCTTATCATATTTTATTCCTTCATTCAATTTCTTTTTTTCATTAGTCTACAACGAACTTATGCGGTCGTAAATTTCTTTCGTTATCGTAACGGTGGCTTCCGCATAGTCGCTATCCGCATACGCCTTATTGAGATACGCTTCCTTGTCGGTCTCCGACGCGGAAAATTTAGGTTTTGCCGTGGCTTTAACTCTGACGGAGAACGTAATGTCTTCCCACGGCGTGATGTTTTCTCCGTATATGTTGCCGACGTACGCTTTTATAAGCGCAGCCAAAGATTCCGACTCGGTGCCCGACGACGCGGGAAAACCTATCATGGAATAAACCCCGTCAAAACCGCAGTCGTAAGAATAGACCGAAACGGGAGTTCTCGTCCCGTAAAAGTCGAAATACACTTCCGTCCAGCTTGCTTTGCAGTTTTCCAACGAGAACACTACTTTCGTGGGAGCTTTGAGTTTTAACGCGGGTATATCTATCGACGCCCATTCGGAAAAACTCTTGTCGTCGGCTTTGACTCTTACGCTTAATATCCCCGTCTGTCTTTCTATGGTGGCTACGTTATTTTCGGTAGTGAGTTTTCTTATATTGCCGTCCTCTATCTTGCCGTAACAAAACTCGACGGTATACTTTTTTGTATTCCTTATTTTGTTCCAGGTTACCGTAACCGAATAATCGCTCAATCTATCGAATTGAGCGAATGAAACCGTCGGAACCGCGTCGTTGTCTCTCAACGCAAGCGGAACCGCAACAGATACCGTCACCGCCGCAACCAACGCCACGGCGGCGACTACTATCCATATTATTTGTTTTTTTGTAAGTTTTCTTTGCTTCTTTTCGGTCAAATTACACTCTCACCTTTTTGAGTTTTGCAAAACGGGGAAGTCCGTCTTCGAGCGGAGCTTTGCTGTCGCCCTGAATAAGAGGCAACGCATAATCTATAAATTCCTGCGTCATACCGCTGTTGTCGGGTTTTATCCAGCCGAGCGGAACGGTCTTTTCGGTATTGGCAGCCATTTCGATATCCATAAGTTCATACTTGACGGAATATTCTTTACCGGGCTGTCTTATAAAAACTACCATTTTGTCGGTTTCTCCTTCGCAAGCGTACCTGACGGCGTACTTACCGGCGTTAAAGGCTTCTTCCACGTCGACTTTACTTGCAAGGTGCGCGCCGCAACGTTGCATAAGGCTGAATTCGATGGCTCTTACCTTGCCGCCGATTTTTTCTTTAACGAGATTAGCTAAGGTAGCCGCTACGCCGCCGAGTTGGGTGTGTCCGAAGCTGTCTTTCGCAGCGTTTTCGGAAGCGATGGCTTCCACGACGTATCTTCCGTCTGCGGTCTTTATTCCTTCGCTCAAAGCTACGATACATTTACCGTTATTTTTGTCGGCGACTTCCTTAACGCTAGTAAGGAACTTATCTATATCGAAAGCCTGTTCGGGCAGGTAGATAAGGTCGGGACCGTATCCTTTATAGGAAGCCAACGCGCTTGCTGCGGTAAGCCAACCTGCGTTACGTCCCATAATTTCCACGATGGTAATTTGTCCTTTATTATAAACGGTGGCGTCGAGATAAAGTTCCATCATAGTAGTGGCTACGTATTTAGCCGCAGAACCGTATCCGGGGCAATGGTCGGTACCGTAAAGGTCGTTGTCGATGGTCTTGGGTACGCCGATAATGTTACATTCGTAACCGCTTTTAAGAAGATACTTGCTTATCTTGTTGCAAGTGTCCATACTATCGTTGCCGCCGTTGTAAAAAAAGTATCTTACGTCGTACTTTTTGAACACTTCGAGAATACGCTTATAATCGGTTTCGTCTTCTTCCGGCGATTTAAGTTTGTATCTTACCGAGCCCAAAGCGGAACTCGGAGTGTTTTTAAGCAAAAGAAGTTCTTTTTCGTCTTCCTTGTTTATTTCGTAAAAGTTTTCGTCGAGCACACCCTTTATTCCGTTAGCCGCGCCGTAAACCTTAGTTATGTTCTTCTGCGCCAACGCTTCGATGAACACGCCTGCCGCGCTGGAATTTATAACCGACGTAGGGCCGCCGGACTGTCCGAACATACAAGCACCAACCAAATTTTTCATTATTATCCTTACCTCCGAATGAATTGTTTTTTATTATTTGCCCAAAATCGTCGCCACTTTGTAAAGGTCTGCGTCGAAATGGCGAGGAATAGCCAACGCTTCTTCCACCGGCAAATCGATGATTTTGTTATCCTTTATTCCTACCACTCTGCCGCCGCAGTCGGGTTGCTTTAACAATTCGACCGCTCTTACGCCGCAACGCGCAGCTAAGATTCTGTCCGACATGGTAGGAGCTCCTCCCCTTTGGATATAACCGAGCTTTACGGTTCTTATCTGAATATCGTCGTTGAGATTTTCGAGAAGTTTTTCTTTGAGTTCAAGGCAGGGACATACGCCTTCTGCAAGAATTATTATTACCGAGCTTTTGCCTTTTATTTTGTCCTGTTTTATAGTCTTGCAGATAGCGTCTATATCTATCGGCATTTCGGGTACGAGAATGATTTCCGCTCCGCCCGCAAGTCCCGAATAAACCGCTATATCGCCGCATTTTCTGCCCATAACTTCGATTATGCAGGCTCTGTTGTGAGCGGTCATCGTGTCGCGGATGTTGTTGACGGCGCCGAGCACGGTATTGACGGCGGTATCGAAACCTAACGTATAGTCGGTGTAGGCTAAGTCGTTGTCGATAGTGCCGGGAATACCTACGCAAGGCACGCCGAAATCGTTATAGAGAGCGTTCATACCCCTGAACGAGCCGTCGCCGCCGATAATCACCAATCCTTCTATGCCATATGCCTGCAAAACGTCGTAGGCTTTCTGTCTGTATTCTTTTTCCAAAAACTGCGGACAACGGGCGGTTCTCAGAATCGTGCCGCCTTTCTGAATGGTATCGGAAACCGAGCGTCTGCTCATCGCGAACAAATCGCCTTTTATAAGTCCGTCATAACCTTCTTCTATGCCGTAAACTTCTATGTTTTCGCTGATTGCGTACCTTACGACCGCTCTTATTGCAGCATTCATGCCGGGAGCGTCGCCGCCGCTTGTCAAAACGCCTATTCTTCTCATATCGTCAAAACTCCTTAATACTTTTATAAAGTATTTTCATAAACATTAAGAGTATATCAAAAGTAGCGTATAAATGCAAATATTTTGGCGTGTACTTATCGCATTTTCACGAAAAAACCGACCGCTGTCGGCGATCGGTTTCCGAAAATTTTAACTAACTATTCTCTTACCGTTCCGTTTCCGTGAACCACGTACTTGACGGAAGTAAGTTCTTTCAGTCCGATAGGACCTCTGACGTGCAGTTTTTGCGTGGATATCCCCATTTCCGCACCCAAACCGAACTCGTATCCGTCGGTAAAACGTGTGCTTGCGTTTACGTAGACCGCTCCGCTGTCCACTTCGACGCAGAATAATTCCGCCGCCTTATCGTCGCTCGTTATTATAGCGTCGCTGTGATGAGTGCCATACTTGTTGATATGGTCGATGGCTTCCCTCTCGTCGGCTACGACTTTAACTTTCATTATCAAATCTTCGTATTCGGTGAAAAATTCGCTTTCGTCGATTATTTTCGTATCGGCAAAAATTCCTTTCACTTCTTCCGTGCCTCTTATTTCGACGCCTTTTTCTTGCAGAGCCGAAAGAATTTCGGGCAGGTTACGAGCTATTTCTCTGTCGATAAGCAAGGTTTCAGCCGCGTTGCAAACCGACGGACGGGAAGTTTTCGCGTTGAGAACGACTTTTTTCGCCATCTCCATATCGGCGGTTTTTTCTATATAAACGTGGCAATTTCCGCCGCTCGAAGCGATTACGGGCATAGTTGCTTTCGCAAGGACGAGCTTTTTCAATTTTTCGCCGCCGCGCGGAATAATGACGTCGATACTGTCGGAACAACCGAGCATCGTTTCCGTAAGAGCTCTGTCCGTGCCGTCTATAAAACCTACTATCCTGTCGTCGAGTCCGACTTCCTTAAAAGCGTCGCGCATGATTTCGACGAGTTTCCTGTTTGTGCCTATCGCTTCTTTCCCGCCTTTCAGGACTACGCCGTTGCCGCTCTTTATGCAGAGTACGGCGGCGTCGACGGTGACGTTGGGACGCGATTCGTATATTATGCCGACTACGCCCAACGGAGCGTGAACCTTCTTTATTTGCAGCCCGCTTCTTACGGTATAGCTTTCTTCCACAGTCCCGACGTAATCGGGAGCGGCTATCACGTCGTCTATTCCGTCGAGCATGGTTTTAAGCCGTTTTTCGTTAATGGTGAGTCTGTCTAAAAACGCATCGCAAAGTCCGCCCGCCGCGGCTACTTTACAGTCTTCGGCGTTGCATAGAAAAATCTCTTCCTTGCGGGAGAGAATTTTTTCTTTGATTTTAGCCAGAACGGCGTTTTTTAATTCGGTCGATACGCCTGCGAAACGAAAACTTGCTTCTTTGACGTCGCGACAAAGTTTTTCTACGTCAAACATAAGAGTCTATTCTTCTTCCTCTTCTTCGGGAAGGTCTGCGTTGTGATACACGTTCTGAACGTCGTCAAGGTCTTCGAGCATTCCGATGAGTTTTTCGATGGCGGGGATAGCGTCGGGAGCGGGAATAACGTAATTGTCGGGGAAGAATCCCGTTTCGAAACTTACTATGCAGCAACCCGCTTTTTCGAGCGCTTCTCTTACAGCCCCCGTATCCTGCGGTTTGGTGTAGACTTCGTAAACGTCTTCGTCGGTCACTACGTCGTCGCCGCCTGCGTCCAGAACAAGCATCATTATATCGTCTTCGGACATGTCGCCTTTATCGATGACGATGAGTCCTTTCTTGTTAAAAAGGTAGCTTACGCAACCGTTACTTCCCAAAGCTCCGCCGCACTTATCGAAAGCGTGTCTTACGTCGCCGGCGGTACGGTTCTTGTTGTCGGTGAGTGCTTCGACTATTACGGCGACGCCGCCCGAAGCGTATCCTTCGTACTGCATATCTTCGTAGTTGACGGAGTTGAGTTCTCCGCTGGCTTTCTTTATTGAACGCATTATGGTGTCGTTCGGCATGTTGCTGGCTTTGGCTTTTGAGATTACGTCTCTAAGACGGGAGTTGCTGTTAGGGTCGGAACCTCCCGACTTGACGGCAACCGCAAGTTCGCGTCCGAGCTTGGTAAAAACGCTTCCGCGAGCTGCGTCGGCTTTGCCTTTTTTGTTTTTTATATTAGCCCACTTACTGTGTCCGCTCATATTGTTGTCTCCTTAATTTTTATTTTTACAATAAATACATCGCTATTCCTGCGGATACGGCGGCGTTAAGACTTTCGACGCCGTCTTTCGCCATAGGAATATTTATTTTGACGTCGCATTCAGACTTTACGCAGTCGGGAATACCGTGCGATTCGTTACCGACGGCGATTACCGTTTTGCCTGCTTGTTTGTAGTCGTAGATACAAATACCGTCCATATCTAACGCAACGAGCATATAGCCGTCTATTAAAGAAAACGCCTTTTCGTAGTCGGTAATAATAATATCGGTCTTAACTATTCCGCCCATACTCGCTCGCACCGATTTCGGCGAAAACGGGTCTGCGGTATCCACGCATATTACCGTTTTTATTCCCCTGGCGCAAGCCGTTCTTATAATAGTGCCGACGTTACCCGCGTCGGATAAGCCGCAAAGCATAATTACTTTATCTCCGCTTATTTCCGCGTTTTTGGGGATTTTTATCGTGACGATTACGCCAGACGGAGTCTTTGTATCGGCTACCGTATCGAATACGGCGTCTTTGACCACGACTGTCTTTTCCGACGGAAAAAAACTACTTAATTCGTCATAACGGCTTTCTTTAATAAATACTTCGGTAAGAACGCTCTCGTCAAGGTCTTTTACCATAGTCACGCCCTCGGCTACGTATTCGCCGTACAAATACCTGTTCTTCCTGTCTTTATACAAAGAACGCAGTCTTTTAATTTTGTCGTTGGACGTGCTTGTTATTACCATTTATTCCTTACATTAAAGCGAATTGTTTATTGTCGTAATTAAAAGAAAAAACGCCTGCGTTTTTCAACGAAGGCGTTTCTGTTACTACTTTTGAAGAGCTTCTTTCGCCTTCGCGCATACTCCGGCAAACGCTTCCGCATCGTTTACTGCAAGGTCAGCCAAAACTTTACGGTTAAGGTCGATACCCGCTACTTTAAGACCGTGCATAAGGCGAGAATAAGAAAGGTCGTTCATCCTTGCAGCAGCATTGATACGAGCAATCCAAAGCTGACGGAAGTCTCTCTTTTTTAATTTTCTTCCGACGTATGCGTATTGCATACTCTTCATTACGGCTTGTCTTGCTACTCTGTAAAGTTTGCTCTTTGCGCCAAAGTAACCTTTGGCTCTTCTCATAATTTTTCTTCTTTTCTTAACTGCGTTTACTGCTCTTTTGATTCTCATTTTTTACCTCCTATTTCTGCCCGATAATCATATTGGATATGGTCTTTGCCTGAGTGGCGTCAACGTATCCGCCCTTACGGAGATTTCTCGTTCTCTTGGTGGTCTTCTTGTTAAGTATATGGTTCTTGTTCTGCTTAGCTCTTTTGAGCTTTCCGCTTGCGGTAAATCTAAAACGCTTTTTTGCGCCGCTGTGAGTTTTCATTTTGGGCATAATCCAAATTCTCCTTGTATGTTTATTTTTTCAAAGGACTGAGCATCATGGTGACGGCTCTGCCCTCCGTTGTAGGCTTTTTGTCGACGACGGCCACATCCTTAACGAGTTCGTAAAAACCGTTAAGCACTTCCACACTTATTTCGGGGTGAGAAAGCTGTCTCCCGTACATTTTCAGCGAGACTTTAACCTTGTTGCCGTCTTCTAAGAAAGATCTTGCGTGTTTAGCTTTGGTGTTTATATCACCTACGTCAATGGTTTGCGAAAGTCTGATTTCTTTTACTTCGATGACTTTCTGGGCTTTTTTCGATTCCTTGTCCTTCTTAATCATATCGAAACGATACTTTCCGTAGTTCATTATCTTGCACACGGGCGGTTTCGCCGCGGGAGAAATGTTGACAAGGTCAAGATTGCGGAAGTCGGCTATACGCTGAGCTTCCGATTTGCTCATTATACCGAGTTGGGTTCCGTTCTCGTCGATGAGACGCACTTCCTTATCGGTAATACTGCCGTTGATGGCTAAATCCTTAAAAATAAGTCCTTTCCTCCAATAAAAAAGATGTGCGTAAATACACATCTTTTTCTTAAAATATCTTATTTAAGAAACCGCTTATCCTAAGGATGCCGGTGAGACGCATATCTACTTCCTTGATATAATATCAATTATACGCTTTTTTGTCAACCGCTTTTATGTATTTTATGTATTTTTCGGATAAGACTTTTATCGGTGAATTCCCAAAGTGAATTCCACAATAGGAAAGTGGTGAAATTTACTTTGGGAATTCACCTGTTTTTAATATGACGATTTTTTAGAACAAGAATTTGCATAAAGTCCTAAACAACAATATATTCATAAACCCGCATAACTTTTTTGAAGTGACGAAAACCCTAAAAGTCGGACATAAATGTAAAACTTTTGCGAGACACGTCGCCTCCGAACAAATAAGGTATTTTTTCGATACAAAGAAAACCGTGGGTGTAAAAAAATATCCTGAGCAAAAAGAAACAGACTACAAACCTAACCGAAAAGATGGGAACGTAATTTATTTTGTGGTATAACGCCATCAAAACGCAGCTTCGGGAAAAGACTGTTTATAAAATATTCGATGCGATTTTTCACAGTGCAACGGTTTTTCTACCCGTGACGAAAATCGTGGCTGCTATACACAAAAAGGCATAACGACGTTATGCCAATGGCTTATTGATATTCGATATTTGTGTTACTAAAAAGAAAAAACTATTGAGCTTTCTTTGCGTTGTCCAACATTTTAGCGAGTCTTGCTTTCTTCCTCGCAACGTTGTTTACATGGAACAATCCGTCGGAACGAGCGGCGTCGATAACGGAGAAAGTAACGGGCAAAAGTTCTTCCGCCTTAGCGATATCGTTAGCGGCGATAGCTGCTTCGTATTTCTTAATAGCGGTCTTAACTTCGCTTCTCAAACTATTATTGCGTGCATTTTCTTCTCTGCTTATAAGAACGCGTTTTTTCTGGGACTTAATATTAGCCATCCGGTAACTCCTTTTTTAACGTAACGTTTTGAATTTGCGTATGCTATTCTACCATACGGATAAAAAAATTGCAACTAAAACCGTATATTTTTTTTGCCGAAAGCAATAATATCGAATTATGCGACTTTACCGAAACTTTATAGAACCTGCCGTCGCCGTAAAAGGCGAATCGGACGCCGTGAAAACGCAAAAATACTACTCCGGCAAGATAGTAGTGACCGAAAGCTCGGTAGACGGGAAGTACCGGGTTTTTACCGACGAAATAAAAGCGGAACTTTTCGCAAACCGTCCCCTCTTGGAAAAACTTATTGCCGTAATCTCTTCGCAGATACGATATTTTCTGAAAAAATACAAAGTATCTTCTTCCGATCTCGTACTTGTCGGCGGTATTGGCAACGAAAACTTAACCGCCGATAAATTAGGCTGTATTGTTGTCGATAAGCTGTATGTCACCGCGCATATATATAAGGATAGACGCTTCGACGAAACTATGGGCAATCTCGCTTCGGTAAAATGCGGAGTAAGCGGTGTGACGGGGATAGAAAGTTACGTTCACATATCCGCTCTTTGCGACGCGTTACACCCGAAATTTATTATAGTAGTCGACACTCTCGCCGCCAACCGTCTCGAACGACTCGGCTCGTCCGTGCAACTGTCCGACGCAGGTATTACTCCCGGTAAAGGGGTCGGCAACGCCAAAAAGGAATTTACGTCCGCATCCCTTTCCGTTCCCGTAATAGCGATAGGCGTACCTCTCGTCATTTCCGCAGAAAAAATAGTGGCGGCTTATCTTGATAAAAACGACTTCATGACCGCCGAAAAAACCAACCTTACCGACCTTGCCGTAATGGCAAAAGACGTTGATTTTTTAATAAAAGACTTTTCCTACGTCATCGCCGAAAGCATAAACCGAGCCGTCCACGACTACGAAGAATAATGCCGCGGCGACGAATTTTTTCGCCAAAATCGTTTGCGTTTTTCTGAAAATTTTGTTATCATCTTATCACAACTGAGTAGCGTTATACCGTTTTTAGCGGAACGAAAATTCCGTCGACGTGTACAAAAAATATTACAATGCGTAAGTCCGAGTTTTTGACGACTTACGCATTTTTTTGCGAAAAGTTAGATTTTTTGAGGTGAAAAAAATGCAAAAAAATGATTTTTTAGCGAAAAAACCGATAGGCAAACTTATGCTTAAATACTGTCTTCCCTGCACGGTAGCTTTAATTGTCGCCGCTCTTTACAACATAGTCGACCAGATATTTATTGCCAATGCCGACTATCTCGGCTCGTACGGCAACGCCGCAAACACGGTAATATTTCCCCTTACCGTAATTGCACTCGCGATAGCGGTAATGATAGGCGACGGGTGCTGCGCGTACGTAAGTATAAAATTAGGTAACGGCGAAAACGGTGAAGCGGGTACCGCCGTCGGCAACGCCGTAATTCTTTCGATAATCGCAGGAGTTTTGCTTGCTGCGGTTTACTTTATCTTTATGGATCCGCTTATTATAGCCTTCGGCGGCAACGTCAACGAGCAGACCTTTGCCTATTCCAAAGAATATTTTATCTACATAGCGGCGGGAATACCGTTCTACGTTTTCGGACAGGCTATGAACCCCGTAATCCGCGCCGACGGCAGTCCGAATTTTGCTATGGTTTCTACGCTTGCCGGTGCGGTAGCGAATACTATTCTCGATCCGATATTCATATTCGTCACCAAATGGGGAATGGCGGGAGCCGCCATCGCAACTTCCATAGGACAGGTAGTAACCGCCGCGCTGTCGATAATTTATCTTTGCAAAATGAAAACGATTAAAATAACGAAAACCGATTTTATGTTAAAGTTTGCCACAATAAAACGCTTTATTCCTTTGGGAATATGCAGTTTTTTGGCACAAATATCTCTCGTCGCGGCAATGGCGGCAATACAGAATATGACTAAAAAATACGGGGCTATGGACGAAATTTTCGGTCAGCCCGAATATTCGCAAATTCCGATGGCGGTAATCGGTATAGTGATGAAATTCTTTCAGATAGTAATATCCGTGTCGATAGGTCTCGCCGCGGGAAGTATTCCGATAGTCGGATACAATATAGGAGCGGGACTCAATTCCCGTGCAAAAGAACTGTTAACTAAGCTCCTTATCACCGAATTTATCGTAGGCGTAATAGGACTTATCGCAGTTGAGTTCTTACCGCGGCAACTTATCGCTATCTTCGGCGCGCAAAACGAAAGTTCTTACTACACCGAATTCGCTGTAAAATGTTTCCGCACCTATCTGTGTCTTATGCCTATAGCCTGCGTAAACAAAGCGGCGTTTATATTCCTGCAAGCTATGGGCAAACCGTGGACTTCAACCCTACTATCCGTGCTGCGAGAAGTGGTATTCGGAGTGGGTTTTGCTCTTATCTTGCCGCTGTTTTTCGGACTCGACGGCGTGTTGTACTCGATGCCCGTGTCCGATGCCCTTACCTTCGTCGCTTCGGTAATAATACTTGCCTTAACTTATAAACAACTTTCCCGCCCGGACTCTCCCGTAACCGAAAAAAACGACTCTACGAAAAACGCCGTTACGGAATAAAACGGCTGAAAATTGTGTTTTGATACTCGATTTACAAAAAATAAATCCTTGCGCTTTGCAAGGATTTATTTTTATATTTTAATTGCGTAAAGACGTGTAAATAAGTAGTCATATTGCGTCTCTTTACGCAGTAAGTAACTATAAATTCACGTCCGCTTTTATTTTTATCGGAATATAGTTTGCTATTTATGATTATTTATATCGCGTTCCTAACTGCGTAAAGACGTGTAAATAAGCGGTCAGATTGCGTTTATTTTTTGTGAAAGTTAGGCGTAGGCGTACTAAGTACGGTAGCCGACGCTTTCGCAAAAGCAGTAAGGAACTATAAATTCACGTCCGCTTTTATCGTTATCGGAATATAGTTTGCTATTTATGATTATTTATATCGCGTTCCTAACTGCGTAAAGAGACGTAATATGAACGCTCATTAAGTTATCCATCTTATTTCGCTTACCGATACCCCGCCGTTTTCATTCTTTGCTATGTGCATTTCGCCCCATTTCCCGTCGCGTTTTACGCGGCATTCGCCGTCCGATACGGGTGTGCCGGCATCGAAAGTAAATTCTACTACGGTTTCGTTATTCATATCGATATAACCGCATTTTTCGCGTTTATATACGCAGGCGTAACCTTCGGAGAAAGAAGTCGCACAGTCGTAAATCAACGGTATGATCAGCTCGCCTTCTCTGTTGATGTACCCGAACCTTTCATCCTTTTCCACGCAACAAACGTTTTCTTTATAGCTAAAAACTTCGTCGTAAACGGGTTCTACCACTTGTTTTCCGTTTCTGTCCTTAAAGCCCCACTTGCCGCCTTTGTTTACCTTGACGTAGATATCGTGTTCTTCCTTGACGGGGACGGTCTTCGGACGGGGCGGTCTTTGCGGATGAGTGGTCATAACGAAATCGGAGTTTAGCCCGTATTTATCTTTTTCGGCGTTTTCTTTTCCGTTGCGTCTGTCTCCGTTATTCTGCGGTCTTTGCAAATATTTTTTGCCCTGCTCTTGTTTATTGTCGGGTTTTTTATTGTCCTGTCCTGCGTTTTCCGTCGCGGGTTTAACTTCGGGCGTGGGTTTTATCGCCACTTTTTTCGCACGTAAAGCGTTCTTTACGTCGAGAAGGTTCTTTTTATTGAAAGTGTGTATGCGATAAAAATCCTTTTCTTCGCGCACGGCAAGGTCTCGTAGAGTGCTTATGCCTGCGGTTTTCAAAAGATTTGCTGTCTCTTCGCGTAATTTCAACGTATCCACCGATTCCGCCATAAGTTCGGCGGGATAAGGCGGATTATAATCGTTTTTTACGAAAGGTTTCTTGTTATTTCTGAATCGTCTGTTTGCCATATAATTCGTTACGTCCCGTCGGCTTATCGTCGGCGGGACATAAGTTTTCGATACTAATCGATATTATCGACTATTTTTCCCACGGGAATACGTATTTCAATTTAAGGTCGTCGCGAACCTTGCTCATTTCTTTCTGAACGGCTTCGTTTATGGGTACGCCGCTGTCCTTTCTGGACTGCCATACGTTCCATTCTTTTTCGCCTGCGGAGAAAATATGGTCGCAGCCGGGTGCTTTCTTGGAAGCGCGTACGGAACGGATAATTTCGCCCGCTTTCTTACGGCAGAGCTCTTCTCCGAGGAAGTGGTTGGTGTCGATAGCGATGAAGAAGTGACCGAGATGATAAGGTATCTTTTCACCCTTTTCGTTCTTACCGTTAAGGTCTTTGCCGTAGATACCGTCCTGCAATACTGCGGAAAGGAGTTCTACCACCATAGCATATCCGTATCCCTTGTATCCGCCGAGAGCTTCGCCGATACCGCCGAGAGTGGTAAGAGCAGCAGTTCCGTTACGGATAGCCTTCAAAGCGTCGCCGGCGTCGCCTTCAACGGGGTTACCGTCGATGTCGATAATAGTACCGGGGTGAACGGGTTCTCCTATCCTTGCGTAGTATTCAATCTTACCGTTTTGGGTAATAGAAGTAGCGCAGTCGATAAGGAAGTCGAATTCTTCGTCGGTAGGAATGCCGATGGTAAGGGGGTTGGTTCCGAACATACCTTCGACGCCGAAAGTAGGAGCGACGGAAGGACGAGCGTTGGTACCGGTGATACCGATGCAACCTTCTTTGCATGCCATTGTGGGATAGTAACCCGCAATACCGTAGTGGCAGGAGTTACGAACGACTACCATACCCATACCGTACTTTTTAGCTTTTTCGATAGCGAGTTTCATCGACTTGTATCCGATTACCTGACCCATACCGTCGTGTCCGTCTACCACTGCGGTGGTTTCGGTTTCTTTAACGATTTCGAAATTGGTAACGGGGTTTTGGATACCGTCGTTGATACGATCTATATAAATAGGTTTGAAACGATTGCAACCGTGGGATTCGATACCGCGTCTGTCGGATTCGAGCAAAACGTCGGTACAAATTTCCGCGTCTTCACGGGGTACTCCCACGCCTACGAACGCGTCGGTAACAAAATCAGCTGCTGTTTTCCAGTCTAATACAACTTTCGGCATAAGAAAAAATTCTCCTTATATGTATAAAATAAATTTGTATACATTATATCAATATTTAGTCGCAAGGTCAAGCAAAATAGAACTTTCGGAGTATCCTATGCCCATTGCGATAAATTCCCAAAGAAAATTCCACAGCAGGATTTAAAGTGGAATTTTCTTTGGGAATTTATCATTTTTTCGCAAACTTTTCTTCTTCGGTTCGGAAATTTACGAAATTTTATTTAGCGGGAACCGACGGCTCGCCGCTTCTGTATTCGTACTTCGTCATATCTCTGCCGTCTATCGCGACGCTGCCGCTTGTGGGAGCGTTAAAGCCGCTTCCTGCGGTAAAGTATACGTCTTTGTATTTTTCGGCGAGATTATTGCCGTCTTCATAACCTTCGATTCTGCCGTAAGTAGCTTCGGTAATAAGATTGAGTTCTTCGTTATATATAGATATTTTGAGCGCGCCGTCTTCAAGGGTCCCGAAAACGTACACGAACTTATCGGTTCTGCCGACTTCGAAAAATCTTACTCCCGGTTTACCGTTTTCGTCGACGTATGAAGTGGAATTCGTATTGCTGTAAGAATTCTCAACGGTATACACTTCTTCCTTACCCTGATTGTAATAAGTCGCCGTAACATTCGACACGGCACCCTCTTTTAACGTCAGAACGGAGTTGTTATAAACAGAATTTACTACTGAAGCGAAAGCCGTATCGCAGATTTCTCTCGTGATGCCGCTGCCGTTCATTCTGAACTTAGCCGAATCGCAGGAAGAATCGGAAAGTTTGGCGTCCCTCAATACGCCGCCCACGCCGCCGACCATTGCGCTTTGGTATCCAACGGTGGCTTCGATATTTTCCACCTTGCCGCCCTTAATTTCGGAAGCGTTACACGCAAAAGCGAATACGCCGCCCACGCTCATGGACTGTGCGTTGGAATAATGAGTGGAATTAGCAACTATCTTCTTGGCAGTATCGTCGGTCACTACGCAGTTATCCGCAAGAGCAATGACTCCTGCAACCGAACTCTTAACGTGTACGCCGGTATTTACGGTAATATCGGTGGCGACGGAATTTTTTATGTTTCCGTTATATCCGGCAGCAGCTATTCCGCCGACGTAAACGCTCTTACCGTAGATATTGCACTTGCCGGAATAAGAAGATTCGACGATTTGTCCGCCCTTTATTACTCCGCACACGCCGCCTACGAAAATCTGAGAAGCTGCCGCCGCTCCGTAACTTCTGTCGCCAAATACGATATATTTTTCTTCGACGGAACCTTCTTTTATCTCTTCGGGTTCGGCATTATCCTTATTATATAAGTATGCGCGCGTATAGTCGTTATTGAAATCGACGGCGGACTCTACGTTCTTAAATATCGCGTTTCCGTTGCTGTACGCGTTCACTCCGCCTGCGTAAACGGTGACATCGTTACCGTACACGCTGCCCTGTCTTTCGCCCTTATCGTTGTAAGCGTTGGACTTTTTATAAGTGTTGTTGAAATTTATAGTTCCGTCTACGGAAATATTTTCATAAACGCTCTCGCCGGCACTGTATGCGACGAGCCCCGAAACGTAGCAGTACCCGTCGTCGGCGTAGTAATTGAAATTAACGTTCTTGACCGACAGGTTCTTGAAAGTAGCCGATTGGACGTACCCGAACAAAGCGAGCGTCGAGAAGGACGCAGTGTTTTCCAAGCCTTTATCTTTGCCGAGCAAGTCGAGTACGGGCGTGCCGTCGGCATTCCAACCGTTAAACTTTACGTTGGTTATGCTCTTGCCGTTGCCGTCGAACGTGCCGTAAAAGGCTTCGTTAATGGTTTCTCCTATCGGAGTCCACGCTTCTATCGCCCCTAAGTCTATATCGTTATCGAGAACGAAAGTAAAATTCTTGTAAGATTCTCCGAGATAGTTTTTTACATTCACCAAATCTTCCACGGTGGAAATATGTTTCGTTTCCGCAGGGTAAACGGTTATCTCGTCGTTATTTTTATCCTTACAAGCCGTCGCCGTGAAAGCAAGGATAGCCACGATAAACACTGCAAGGATAATTCTTATTGTTTTTTTCATATATTATTCTCCGACGTGAAAAGCGGAGTCTACGAATTTTGCAAAATCAAGGTAAACTTCGTCTTTATTGGTTTCGTTAAGGATTTCGTGTCTTGCTCCGGGATAAACCTTAAATTCGGGTTTAAGTCCGAGACCGAGATAGAAGTTATTGAGTTTCGTCGCCAAAACAGAACGGTTACTGACGGGGTCGTCGCTCCCTACCGCTATCATAAGTTTGAAATCGGGAGAAATGGTCTTGGCGTCCGCTCCGTACATTTTCATAACGCCACGGAAAAAGCTAAGATAGTATCCGATGCAAAGAACGTATCCGCAGTCGGGGTCGGCTTCGTATTTCGCCACTTGTTCTTTATCTCTCGAAAGCCACGCAAATTCCTGTCCCTGGTCGGCGAAAGGTTTGTTGTAATTGCCGAAGCTCAATTTATTGATAAGTTTGCCGGGTTTGTCTTCGCCTACGAAAAACGCCTGAATATTTGCGATAAGTTTACCGGAAGCGACGAGAGCGTTCTTCATATGAGCGGTTCCGCTTAAAATCGCTCCTTCGAGCTTGTCGCTGTGAAGTTCTATAAACCTTTGCGAAAGGAAACTTCCGTAGCTGTGACCGATAAGGAAAACGCCCTTATTGTAGGTGGTCTTCAAATAATCGCACAAGGTGTTCATGTCTTCAAGAGTCTGATTCCAACTATCGCCGTAAGTCATACCGTTTTGTCCGTTAATCGCACCCCTTCTGTGTCCCCTGTGGTCGTCGGCGGCTACGATATATCCCCTTGCGTTAAGAAATCTTGCGAATTCGTCGTAACGATCGGGATGTTCCGCCATACCGTGCGCAATCTGCACGCATCCTACGGGATTTTCGACTTCGTCCCAAAGATCTATACCTATATCGGTATCGTCAAACGCTTTCAAATATAATTGTTTCATAGCAAAGAATCTCCATTACATAAAATATAATATATTATAACATTAGACTTAACACATTTCAACCCCTTTTTTTTGCAAATTTTTTGCAAATATTTTCGGCTTTTTCAGAAATTTTCAAGAATATTTTCGGCAAACGGTATCAAAACGAAAAATTTGAAAATAACATATAACGTAACTACGGGGGTGCGTATAAAAACGGTAATTTTAACGGGCGGCGGCACGGCGGGACACGTTATTCCGTCTCTCGCCCTTCTGCCAGAACTGAAAAAACGGAATATAAATGCGGTTTTTATCGGCGGCGACGGTATGGAAAAGGACTTAGTTTGTGCTAGCGGGATTCCTTTTTATTCGGTAAACGTGGTTAAATTCGACAGAAAAAATCCGTTTAACAACCTGAAAATCCCCGCAAAACTCATTAAAGGGACAGTAGAAGCGGAAGAAATTTTCGGTTTCGTAAAGCCCGACGTAGTGTTCGCAAAAGGCGGCTACGCTTCTCTTCCGACCTGCTTTGCCGCAAAAAAACTTTCCGTACCCGTAGTCGTGCACGAAAGCGACTATTCTTTCGGTTTAGCCAACAAGATTATAAAAAAATTCGCCGCAACGACGCTGACGTCTTTTCCTGAAACTGGCGGAAAATGCGTAGGTAATCCCATCCGCAGAGAAATTCTTTGCGGAAACAAATTCAAAGCGAGAAGTCTTTATCAGATAAATCCGAATAAAAAAACCGTCCTTATATTCGGCGGCAGTTCGGGAGCGACGAAAATCAACGAAGTAGTTTATGACGGACTCGACAAACTGACCAAAAGATACAATATTATCCATATTGCGGGCAAAAACGGCGATTTTACGAAAGAACGTAAAGATTATTACCAAATTCGGTATACTTCGGATATAGCCGACCTGTTCGCCCTGTGCGACGTAGCGGTATCGAGAGGCGGAGCGAACGCACTGTCCGAACTCGCCGCTCTCAATAAACCCGCCGTAATAATTCCTTTGCCGAAAGGGGCTTCCCGCGGAGACCAGTTGGACAATGCGAAATCGTATAAAAAACGCGGATATTTTGAAATTCTTCCGCAAAACGAACTTACGATAGACTCACTTATCGCCGCTATAAGCAATGCAAAAAGAAACGACAACCCGACTTTTTACGCCGCAGACGCTGTAAAACTTATCGTAGACGAGATAGAAAAATTCTGTTAAAAAACGGGCGTTTTGTCTGCTCGTTCAAAGATTATGGAGAGCGTGTCGAAAACGGATTAATTTTGTTTTTATTTGACTACTTTTGCGATTGAAATAACCTTTTTACGGAAAAGTCGTATCATCGTTTACGAGGTGATACGATGAAAAACTTTGTAAAAAAACACACGGTCGGAATACTCGCCGTAATTTTGCTTGCGGCAATCATAATTCTGTCGATAGCGGCTTTCGCTCCGAAAAAGGACGAAACGATAACCGACGACCGATTAGAAGAAACGTCGAAGGTTACGCCTATAAGTCCCGACGACAAGCAGGAAAAACCTTTCTACTCGCAGACCTTGCCGAAAAGCTCTTCGCCGTCAGAACGCTATCTCTTCGAACAGACCATCTGCGGAAACGGCAACGTAAGACTTGCGGCGGCATTACAGACCGTATCCGCAACGTATATAATAGCGGAAACCGACTGCAAATCGGGCGACGTAGCCGGCAAGAAAAAAACCGTAGGCATTGTAAAGACCGATTCTATCGGCAATATCGAAAAGTCTATTAGTCTTCAAAATAGCTGCGCCTACTCTTACGTCACGTCCAACTTAACTAACGACGGCATCGTTGTAATTGTAGCCGACGATACTAAATCATACTTATTTGTGACAGTAACCGACTATAACCTGAACGAAACGACAACGGAAGCCGTACCTTACGCCGACAGCGCGAAAATATTCTCCCTTAACGATTGTTACCTTGTGTTTATCGACAACGGACAAGAAACTTTCGTATTAAAATCGGGCAAAGACGGTTTTGAATTTTCGTCCTTTGCTCTCGGCGAAATAGTGGACGTGTTCGACTTCGGAACGTATTTCAAGATCTTCCACAACTCTACCGACGGGTACGAAATAAGCGATCTATCGAAAACCGATTTTACAGTAATAAAAACGATATTTGTATCATCGGCTACGCTTAAGTGCATTATTCCTTTTGTTGAAAACGGCAAGCAAATTTATCTCGCCGCCGAAAGCGACAATGGATTATATATACGGAAATTTTATTCCGACCTTTCGCAGTCGGCTTCCGACCGTAAAAAAATAGGTTCGGCTGCTCTTATTGGATACGGAGCGGACGAAACCAACGCATACCTTTGTCTTACGGGCGGAATAAGCGGTATAGTGACGGTAAAAACCAACCTGACTTTGTCCTATTCCTTAAACAAAACTTCTACCGCTATATCGAAAATTTATGACAGAGCGTTCGGCTCGGACGGGTTCACCCTTTTAACGTCCGACGGCGACGGTAAATTGATTACGATTAAAATAAGCGAAAGCGGTTCGGAAACTGTCTATCACGACGCTACCGACAACGCTACGTTGTTAGTCTACCCGAACGGTACTTACGGAATAGCGTATAATTCCGCATTCTACGAATATTCCGCAATAAAAATAATAGGGCTTAAATAAGACGACGGAAAAATTCTCCTTTTGTCACGCCCTATTTCTTAGCGGCGTATCATTTTCCGTTCCACAGATAGACGGCAAGGTCAACCTTGTCGTCTGTTACTTTTACGCCTTCTCTTTCCAACAGACCTTTCTGCGCTTCCGGTCCGCCGAAAGCGAATCCGCCCGACAGCCTGCCTTCTCGATTCACCACTCGATGACAAGGGACTATTATAGGTTCCGGATTGACGTGTAAGGCGTATCCGACGTAGCGTGCGGCTCTCGGTCTGCCTATCATAGCGGCTACGCACCCGTAGGTAGTAACTTTGCCTTTCGGCACTTTCTTTACCGCTTCGTAAACCTGTCTGAAAAAGCCTTCGTCTTTCGTCATAATAATCTCCGTTTTCGGCTGTAGCCGCCTATGCTCTTTATACTCAACATATAAAAAAGAACGGTGCTTCCGTTCGTCTCAATTTTGTGGTGCCGTTGACCGGGGTCGAACCGGTACGATATTGCTATCGAGGGATTTTAAGTCCCTTGCGTCTGCCTATTCCGCCACAACGGCAAAATTGGAGGCGCCATCCAGATTCGGACTGGAGAATAGAGGTGTTGCAGACCTTTGCCTTACCACTTGGCTATGGCGCCATATCCACTCTGGAGTTTAGTAAAAGTTGGAGCGGGAGACGGGATTCGGACCCGCGACATTTGCCTTGGCAAGGCAACGCTCTACCACTGAGCCACTCCCGCAAACTTTCATATGTTCCGCAAAGTACGTTGCCGCTGCTTTGCTTAAATATAATACCAAACTACTCAGGAAATTGCAAGAGATTTGCGGTAGTTTTTCAAAAAAAATTTTATTCTGTCGCAATCCCTTTCATTCGTACTTAACATTGCCGTCGGCGTCGATGAAAATCACGTTTTCTATTTTCATTTCGGCGGCGAATTTAGCAAAACTTTCTTTCTCTGCTTTGTACGTTATCATAACTTTAAGACCTTCGTCTATAAGTCCGTTCTTTAATCTATATGCCGCTTTAAGAGCGTTTATTCCGTCGGCTACGCCTATCGCCACGTCAAAATCGGGTCCTTTCTCCCTGAGTTCGGGTCTTAACGAAAGAATATAATCGGGATAGAGCCGTAAGCTAACCACCCTTTTTACGCTTCCGTCGGTAAAGTAATCGTGCCTTCCGCCGTCTATTATCTTGTTGCCTGCGGCGTCGCACAGTAAAAACGTAATGCCGTTGTCGTAAAAATTGCCCGTGTAAGCAAGGTCGAAAGTCACGTTTTCGGTATAACCGTATTCTCCGAGTATCTTGGACAGCTCGAAAAGGGATATAAGCCCGTCTACGCTTTGCTTGTTGGTTATTTTCTCGGCGGCAGCCCCTATTGCGCTCACGCCGCCTTTTACCGAGGCTATTTCCTGCAATAGTTTTATTGCGGAATAATCTTCTTCCGAATAAATATTCCCCGACAGATATCTTTTTATATCGGTTTTCGATACGGTTTTTTTAAGACAGCTTTCCGCGACGCCCTGTAATACTTTGGTGTTTCCTAAGCGTATCTCGCCGACGGGGATACCGAGTTTTTCCATTATCTTTACGCCTACGGTAATGAGTTCCGCTTCCGCTTCCACTCCGCCCGCTCCCGCCAAAAGCGCAGCGAAAGTAAGTTCGTTTCTGTTCTCTCCGAAAAATTTATAACTTTCGCAACAGCCGTAGACTCTGCCGTATTCGCTTTCCGCCGACTGCAAAAGAGACGTCACGGCGTCTTCCGCAAGACACAGTACGCTTCCGTCACTGTCGATAAACTTTATTCTGTCGTCGAAACTATCCCGCGGAAAACTCGATTTCGCATCGTACGCAGTAGCTATATATCCTTCTCTGAACCCAGACGGAATAAGGACGGAACTTATCTTTTCGATAAGTCGTTTTCGGTCGTCAACGGTCTTTACGTCGCGTTTAACGAATCCTCTCGGCAAGGTCATTTTTTACGCCTCCTCGACGGTTTCTTCGCCTACGAGATATTCGGCGTAGGCTTCCCACGTCGCAGAGTAACTGCTCATAGCCGACGCTTTAATATGGATACGCATACCTTCGATTATTTCGAAAGGTCTGTCATCTCTGCTAATGCTTACGGCGATTTCGCCTTTTACGAATATGTCTTTAAGCTTTACGCAACCTTCGAACGCTTTGTCTCCGAGTTTTTCAAGTCCTGCCGGCAAGGTTATTTTTTCGAGAGAAGAACAGCCTTTGAACGCTCCGGTAGCAAGGCTCAGACCGTCGCAATCGCCCGTGAATACGATTTCTTTTAAGGAAGTACAGTTTTCAAAAGCTCCGCTTTCTATCGTCTTTACGCTTGCCGGAAGGACGATTTTTTCAAGGTTGGTGCAGTCCTTAAAAGCGTCTTTACCTATAACGCTCACAGAAGAACCTGCCGCAAAGTAAACTTCGGTAAGCTCGGTGTGACCCTCGAACGCGCCCGCTCTGCGGTATTTGCCGTTTACCTTATCTTCTATATACTCGTCGCCGTTTCTCGAATGTGTGCCATTAATTTCGTCGCGTATCCAACCGCTTCCGATAGCGGTGATTTCTCCGCCGCCCTGCGACTTGATTATTACTATTTTGTTGTCCTTTTCGCCGACGTAGAGTTCTATTACCTTGCCGTCGCCGTCGGTTGCGGTCTGGAACGAATCACCGTTACTTCCGACGGAATTGTCGATACATTTAGCGTATAACGTTATATCGCGGGTAAGGATATAAGGATAAGTGACGGCGTTAGTAAGCCCTTCGTCGAAGTACCAACCTACGAAAATGTAGCTTCTGTCTTCGTAAGTTTTGGTGGATACCTGTTTTTCTTCGTACAATGCGTATACGCTTTCTTCCGCAATCGATTCGCCTTCTTCTTCCTTAATAACGTAAGTTACTTTATATTCGGTAATTACTTGCACAAGGTCGTACTGAACGTACCAACCTTCGTCAAGTCTGTACATATCTCTTAAATCTTCGGACGGAATGATTATATATTTTGCGGTAAGTTTCGCCGACTCTTTCATTACGGGCGGAACCGAACCCGATATAGTTATCGTCCATTCCGCAAAAGTCACGTTATCTACGTTCGCGAAAGCTCCGTCTTCTATGGAAAGAACGTTACTGCCTATCGCTACGTCAAAAACCACACTGCCGTCGAACGCACCCTTGTTTATCACCTGAACTTCATTGGGGATATAAACGCGTTTTGCCGTCGTTCCGTTATATTTTACGAGAGTGTTTGATATTACTATAAACTCTTCGCCGTTTCTTATCTTGTCGTTATACCACTGCGTACCCGTCATAACGTCGTCGCCCACGAAATTTATCGACGACGGGAAATTGATTTCGGAAAGGTTCGTACAGCCGAAGAAGGCTCTTGAATTTACGTTTCTTATCGAGCTGTTTTCGCCGAAAGTAACTCTCTTTATTCTCGAATTGCCTTCGAACGCGCCGTTATAGATAGTGGTCACGTTGTCGGGGATAACTATATATGTATCGTACCCTTCGTATCCTATAAGTATGTTGCCGAGAACGACGAACCCGTCTTCGCCCGTGGTATAACCTACGTCTTTAAGAGCATTGTCGCCGATCGACGAAAGGGTGTTTTCGTTTACGTAGAACATAGTAAGGGAAGAACAACCGTAAAAGCCGTAGTCGCCGATACTTTCCAGGACTCCGCCCCTGTTGTTGAAATAATACAGCGACGAGCAATTATAGAAAGCGTATTCGCCGATATTGACGAGCGCGCTGTTGCCGGTAAAACTTACTTCAAAAAGCGAAGTACAACCGCTGAAAGCGTATGCGCTTACGGAAGTAAGTTTGCTTCCCTTTGCAAAAGTCACTTTGTTAAGACCGCTGTTTTCGAAAGCGTGTTCGCTTACGGTAACGGTTTCCGCAGGTATCTCTATTGATTTGAGCATGCTGCATTTGGCAAAAGCGTATTCGCCGATATAAGTAAGGTTCTTTGCCAAAGTAAGGTCTATTTCGTAAAGGAATTTCGCATTATAGAAAGCTCTGTCCTGAATATACGTTACGTTACTACCGCCCGCGTAAAGGACGATTTCTTCGACGTAAGAATTTTCGAACGCGCTTTCGCCGATATTCGTTACGCTCTGCGGAATATAAACTCTTCTTAACGCGGTGTTGTCCGCGAAAGCTCTTTCGCCTATGCTTATGACGCCGTTATAGATATGTACCGAAGTAGTGGCGGCGTTGCCGTTATACTTATACAAAACGCCGTTGATTATTACGCACGGGTCTACGTAAGAACCGAGCCACAGCGTACCGTCGAATGCGTCGTAAGCTATGCTCGACAGATTTTTGCAGTCTTCGAAATTAACTTCCGACAAGACCGAACAGCCCTTGAACGCCTTATATCCTATCGCCAGGAGGTTTTCGGACAGAACTACCGTTCTTAACTTAGAGCAACCGTAGAACACGTCGTCGTCGAGTTCGGTAATAGTATCGGGTAAAACGGCTTTTACAATATATCCGTTGTCCTTAAACGCGCCTTGGGCTATCTTTTTCACGTTATCGGGGATATTGATTACGGCAGATCTGCCTTTATATTTAATTAAAAAGTCGTCGATTATGACGAAATCGCCGTTGTAATTATCATACCATGCCGTACCTTCGAACGCGTCTTCGCCTATCTTTATGAGATTAGACGACCACGAACCGTCGAAGTTCTTGGTGTGCGGCAATTCTACGTTTATTATGTTTTTATTGTTTCTGAACGCTCCGTCGTCGATTATCTGAACGGCTTTACCCATATAAGTGTTGGGGATAATTACGTACTTGTCGCTGCCTTCGTATCCGGCCACGGCGTAAGTTCCGTCTTCGGTAAGACGATAAACTATACCCGTAGAACTTGCGCTTACTCCTATCCACTTAGCGTACACGGTCTTGTCTTCGGTGAGTTTCATCGGGAATTCCGCAGGCGAAGCGAACTCTTCGTCGGTAAACCAACCCGCAAAACGCACACGGGAAGTATTGTCGACTTCATGTGCGTTTACTATAACCACTCCCCTTGCCTGGAAACTGTCGGTATCGTCTATTCTGTAAGTAAGAGTAAATAATTCGGTGTCGCTATAAACCTCTTCGACTCCGTCGCCGAAAGCGTCTGTCGCTACGTCGAGTCCCGCGTAATCTTTAATGGTCGAGAAACTTGCAAGAACGAGTTTTTCGCAGGAATTGAAGGCTTTGGAAGCTACTTTCCGAATTGACGACGGGAATTTTATTTCGCGTACGCCGTTGCAGAACTGGAAGGCGTCTTTGTCGATGGTTTTTATTTTGTCGCCCGCAAAACTTACGCTCGTGATTTCGCCGTGGTTGACGAAAGCGTCCGCCGCTATAAATTCCACGTTTTCGGGAATGGTAACTTCTGCAGAGAACCCTGCAAACTTAACGAGCACGCAACCTACGATAAGGAATTCTTCGTCGGTTCTTTCAATAAAAGCAGTGTTTTCGAATATCGCTTTTCCGAAATACTGCACGTCGGTCATATTTGTTCCGCCCTTTACGTATCTAAGCGCGGGGCAGTCTGCAAAAGCGTAGTCGCCTACCGACGTCAAGGTATCGTTAAGGGTGACGTCGGTCACGTTAGCCATATTCGAGAAAGCTCTTTTGCCTATCTCTTTAAGGTCGGACGGCAGATAGATTTTCGTTGCGAAGTCGTCGCCGTAGAAAGCGTAATCGGCTATCGCCGTAACGGATATGTTGCCGAGCGTGGACGGTATATAAAGGTCTTCCGTCACCTGACGTGAACCGAGTATCCTTATTCCGTTTTTCGATACGGTAGAGCCGTTAGTCGTCGTTTCGGTATAGGAATAAATTTCGTAAATAAAATCGTTCTCGAAGTCGCGGATTTGCATCCAGGTGTTCTTGTCGCAAACGGTAAGTTTGTCGCCGAACTTATTTTCGAGATCCGCTTTGCAATCTTTACTTATCTTGTCCTCGTTGGCTATTATTTCGGGTACGAAGTCGCCGAACGTGCCGCGACTTACCGTCACCGACTCGGCGTCAATAAATACCTTTCTTAAAGTCGGGCAGTCGAAAGCTCCTTCTTCGATAACGGTATTTCCGCTTATCACGACCGAGCTTATTCTTACGTATCCGAACGCACCATTTTTTATGACGTTGCAACTCTGCGGCAAACTTATCTGCGGACTGAACGTACTGCCGTAACCTGCCGCCGCGTCCGCTCCGTACAAAGCGGGATAGAGATATAAAGTAGTAAGCTCGGCGTCGTATAACGCCCCTTCGTATACGGTGAAGTGACCGTTGTTTAGAGCGGTAATCCCCCTTAACGACTTGCAACCGTAGAACACGGAAGAACCGAGAGTAGTAAGCGAACTCGGCAAAGCTATGCCGCTGACTCCCGCCGCTCCGTAGAAGGCTTTATCTTTGATTTCTTCCAACGCAAAAGCGTCGTCGAAACCAATTCTACCTAATTTCCCGTCGGAAGAAGTAACGGCAAACGCCCATTCTCCTATGCTTACGACCGATTTCGTAATATCTATTTCGGTTAGATTTTTACATTCGGCGAAAGCGTAATCTCCTATATCGACGAGATTATCGTTAAGTTTTATCGAAGTAAGGTTTTCCGCTCCGTAAAAAGCGTACGGTCTTACTTCGGTCACGCCGTCCAAAAGGGTGAAACTTTCGTCGGCTTTTCCTACGGGATAAGCGTACAATACGGTCTTATCCTTACTGTACAGAACGTTATCTTCGGTAATAAATCTTTCGTTGTCGTCGCCGACGGCGAATTCTTTTATATTCTTGCCCTCGAAAGCTCCGTCCCTTATTCCGACGACTTCTTTTATTTCGCCGTTAAAGGATACTTCTTTCGGAATGACGACTACCGTTTCTTCTCCGTCGAAGCCGATTACTTCCACGCCGTCTACGGTAGACTCGTATTTAAGACCCTTGTTGCCTTCGTTTATGCTTATGTACACCGCTTCGAAAGTGACTTCGGTGTAAATAGTGTACGGGAAATCGACCTTCTTGCCGTTTACTCTCCACTCGACGAACTTATATCCGTCGCGGGACGGTTCGGGCGGGTTCTTTATTTCGCTGCCCACGTCGTAAGACACGTTGTGAGAACTGTAAGCCGTGCCGAAACGCATATATCTGAAAGTAGCCTGCACCTGGTCGGCGTCGTAAATCGCGTAAAATTTGAGTCCTTCGGAATTTACGTTCTTCATAGCGTCGGTATTTTCCCATCTGCCGTTGCTGTAACCTTGCTTTACGGGGATTTCGGGGGCGTAGTCGTAGGCGTTGCCTCCGCGGGGTACGCTGACTTCGGAAATAAGTTCTTCTTCGCCGTTTATCTTAGTGTAAAAACCTACTTCATACGCGTTGGCGGCGTAGACCGCTTCCAACGTAAGGTCTTTCTGCACGTTGTCGAAAGTGGACATACTGCCGGTATCTCTGTCGCGCCAACCGATAAAGGAATAACCTTCTTTCGTCGGCAATGCGGGCTGAACCGCTCTTCCTCCGGGAGCTACGTTCTGCGGGTCGCCGAGACGGTTACCGTCGGAATCGAGAAACACTACTTTATAAGTGCCTGCCTGAGCTTCTCTCAACACGAGCTGGAAATTAACGGTATATTTTCTGTAAATAAGCGTAATGCTATGAGTGCCTGCCACGCTCAACTTCGCTTTGTCTTCCGCCTTGACCATACTTAAAGTAGCGGACATCTGAACGGTTTCTCCGGTCTTAGCCGAACCGAGTTTGTCGACGGTGTCGAGATACTTTACGTTGAGTTTTACTTTGGAAATATCGAAATCGGATACGGTAAATCCGTCGGCAATGCTCGCTTCGTCCACCGTAATAGATTCTATTCTCGAATAGTCTATCGTATCGGTCGACGTACAGCCGAGAGCCGTCGCTGCCACGCACGCAGCGATGATTGTTATAAGTAAAATTTTCTTAAACTTGTTCATATTATTATCTCCAAAGTATTTCACGCGCAAGCGAAAATAATTATATATAATAATATAACAAAAAAAGATAATAAAATCAATAGGTAAGTTGAAATTAAAAACCGACTCTTTTTACGATTTTCATAAAAGTAAAATTATCTTTCGGAATCCGACTACCCTAACGTAACGTCGGAAAGGGAAAATTTCCGGATAACGTCGTTAATTCTGTCCTTAAAACGCTCTTTATCGACGCTTTCTGCACACGCGGAAGCAATTTTTAAGGTTTTTGCGGTGACGTATTTAAGAGAACTCGCTCCCGCCTGTTCGAGTCCGAACATCTCTCCGCCCCCGCGTAAAGCAAAATCTTCTTCCGCTATCCTAAACCCGTCGTCGTTAGCGGTAAGCACGTTAAGCCTGTCGCATTCTTTGTCGCTCGTAAGAAAACAGTAGCTTTGGTCGCCGTTTCTACCCACTCTTCCCCTTAACTGATGTAACGCCGCCAAACCGAACTTGTCGGCGTCGGTGATTATTATTATCGTAGCGTCCGGTACGTCCACCCCTACTTCCACCACGGTGGTAGCCACGAGCACCCTGTATATTCCGTCGCGGAACTTTTCCATAACTGCGGACTTCTCGTCGGCTTTCATCTTGCCGTGCATAAGTCCTATCTTCTCTTTCGGAACGTAGCGAGAAATTTCTTTATACAGTTCTTCGCAGGATTCGCTCTCTATTCCTTCCGCGTCGAAAATCTTAGGAGCTATGACGTAAGTTTTCGTTTCGTCACAGCGTTTGGCTATATACCCGAACATATCCGCTCTTTTTTTCGACGTAACTATCGAAGTCTTTATATTGCCCTTTACTCTTCGGTCTATCGTAATAAATTCCGCTTCGCCGTACGCCGCTATGTACATCGTTCTCGGAATGGGCGTTGCGCTTAACGTAAGGACGTCGGCGGCAGAACCTTTTTCCACAAGAGAATTTCTTTGCGCCACGCCGAAACGGTGCTGTTCGTCGGCTATCGCCAACGCTAAGTCTGCAAATTTAAGTTTGTCGGAAAAAACGGCGTGCGTGCCGATGACGAGATTAAGTTTTCCGTCGGCGGCGGCGGAATAAATTTTTCTTTTTTCGGCGGCGGGCGTACTGCCTGAAATAAGCCCTACGTCAATACCCGTATTCGCAAACGCTTTGACGAAAAAATTATAATGCTGCTTCGCGAGAATTTCGGTGGGCGCGGCTATCGCCGCCTGATAGCCGTTTTTTATTACGAAAAAGCAAGCCATCGCCGCGACGAGAGTTTTTCCGCTGCCGACGTCGCCGCACAAAACGGTGTTCATTCGCTCTTCTTTTTTCAGATTATTTACGATTTTTTTAACGGCAGAACTCTGCGAATCTGTGGGTAAAAACGGTAAGTTTTTTAACATTTCGTTAAAATCCACTGCCTTGTCGTAACGCCTGTTTTTTATGGTTTTTCCTTTTTCTTTCGCGTAAGAAAAAGCCGCTATTCTTTCGGTTAGTTTTTCCGCAGCTATCCGTTTATACGCTTCTTTTACGTCTTTACTTTGCGGGCAATGAATAGCTAAATATGCTTCTTTAAGGGGCATAAGTCCGAATTTTCGTTCGTTTTCGTCGCTTATCACGCTGTCCGGAATAAATTTTAACGCTTCTTTCATTATATTGCGGAAAGTGCCTTGCGGAATTATTCCTTTGGTCGGATATATGGGACAAATACCGGTAAAACGGTCGTGTTCTTCCGATTTACAGAAGTTCGGATTTGCCATTTCAAGATTAAAATTGCGAATTTTTATTTTGCCGAAAAATGCGTATTCTTTGCCGATTTCGAGTCGTTTCGAAACGTAGTTCTGATTAAACCAAACGAGCCTTATAAAAGTATTGCCGCACTTTGCGGTAGCGTTGAAAATCTGCAAAGAATTTTTCTTCCACGGTTGCGACTTGTCGGCGATTACTCCGTCAAACAAACAATAAGACCCGTCTTCTGCGTCCGACAACGGTACGCTCATCGACAGGTCTATATATTGTTTAGGGAAAAAATCCAACAGCTCTTCCGCCGTGTTTATCGACAGAGATTTGAGTTTCGCTTCGACGGCGTCGGCGACGCCTTTGACGTTCGTAAGCGGGGTTTTGCTCATTCCTTTATTCCACGCTGATAAGATAGAAGTAATGCGCCTGTCCGCCGTTAAGCACGACTATATCCGCGTCGGGATACTCCGAAGTGAGTTCTTCCGACAGAGCGTTGGCGTCTTCTTCTTTTACGTCTTCGCCGTAATAAAGAGTGATAAGACATACGCTGTCCTTGTCGTGCCTTTGCAGGGCTTGCTTAACTACGTAGTTAATATCGTCGCCTTTTGCGACTATTCCGTCTTCGAGAGCGATTATATCTCCGTATTTAAGTACGAAACCGTCTATCTCGGTATCTCTTACCGCGTGAGTAACCTGTATGGCGGATATGCCGCCGTACGCGCTCGTCATTACGTCCACCAATTCGTCCTTTTCCGCTTCGGGGTCGTACGACATAGCCGCAGCGATACCTTGTTGCACGTTAACGGTAGCCACGACTACCAATTCGCACTCAACCATATCTTTCGCCTGTTCGCAGGCAAGGACTATATTCTTATTGTTCGGCAGGACGAAAACGGTGTCGGCGTTAATATCGTTGACTAACGACACGATGTTTTCGACGCTTGGGTTCATGGTCTGTCCCCCTTCCAAAACTTCGTCCGCTCCGAGTTCCTTGAACATAGCGCGGAAGCCTTCGCCGCTGCAAATGGAAAGAAGACCGTTCTTTTTGCGTTTTACCTTTTTCGATTTCTGCAACTGTCTGTTCTGTTCGAGCATGTTCTCGATTTTCGGTAAATTAAGTTCCCCTAATTTCAATGCGTATCCTAACGCCCTGTCGGGGTTATTCGTATGGACGTGAACTTTAACGGTCTCCAAGTCGCCCACTACGAGCACGCAGTCGCCTATCGTCTGCAACTGGTCGCGTAATCTGTCTATGTCGGCGGTGGTAACGTGCTTTTTCAAATTAAAGATAAAGAATTCCGTACAGTAAGCGAACTTGATATTCTCCAGGTCGTGTGCGTCGCTTTCGAAAGAAACCATCTTGTTTTCGGTAGCCACGGCTACGGGTTTAAGCTCTACGGGTTTCATTTCGATACCGGCAAGCACGTTATACATACCGGTAAGGATATACATAAGTCCTTGTCCGCCGCTGTCTACCACTCCCGCTTTCGCCAAAACGGGAAGAAGTTTAGGCGTGTCCTGTAACGCTTCTTCTCCGCGTTTTAATATTTTAGTGAAAAACTGTTCGAAATCGGAAGTCCTTGCGGACACTTTTACGGCGTGTTCTCCTATTACTCTTATGACGGTAAGGATAGTTCCTTCTTTCGGCACTGTGACCGCTTTATACGCCTTATTCGCACCGTTTAAGAGAGCTTTTGCGAATACCTTGGTGGTAATGGTTTTCGCTTCGGCGAGCGTTTCGCTCATGCCTTTGAAAATCTGGCTTAAAATAACGCCGCTATTGCCTCTCGCTCCTTTAAGTGCTCCTTTTGAGAAAGCCGTGGCGGTATCCTTGAATTCGGTCGGATTCTGCGCATCCAATTCCCGCACTGTGGAATCCATCGTAAGTCCCATGTTCGTACCGGTATCTCCGTCGGGCACGGGAAAAACGTTAAGGCTGTCCACGTAATCTTTGTTTAGCGCGAGATTTTGTCGTCCGCCTTTTATCATCGCAATAAGCTGCGAGTTATCTATTAAATTCATTATTCCTCTCGATATTTACAGCTTCAATCCCAATACGTGCACGTTGACGGATTTGACTCTCATTCCCGTGAACTGTTCTACGTTATAGGTGACGGCGGATTTGAGAGATTCTACCACGGCTTCGACGTTTACGCCGTCCGTGACGAGAATAAAAAGTTCGATAAAGATACGATTGTCCATAGTGACGAGTTTTACGCCCTTGGCTATGGGTTCTTTCCCGAAAAGAATAAGTATATTGTCGCTGAGCCTGCGCGACACCAATTCCGCCACGCCGGGTACTTCTTTCGCGATTTTTGCCACGACCATAGCCACAGCGTCGTCCGCTATGGTAATGTCACCGTAAATATTAGTCGTGTGCAAAGCCATCTATATTCCTCTAAATCCGCTTATTGAAAGCATATTTTTACTGTTAGTAACTTCGTTACGCCCGCCCTTAACTACGGTATGACGCAACTCAGCAATTTAATAATATTATAATTCCGAAAAAAAGGCAAGCAGTTTCAAAAAAAAGCAGGTAAAACAATTGCCAAAGTGAAAATTTAATTGTATAATTGTTAAGTCTTAATTTAGGAGGTGTGCCATGAGCAGAGTTTGTAGCATATGCGGCAAAGGTCAAATGAGCGGAAATAAAGTCAGCCACAGCAACAGAAAGACCAGAAGAAGCTGGGGAGCTAACGTACATAAAGTTAAAGTAGTAAACGCCAACGGTTCTTTAAGCAGTCAATATATTTGCACCCGTTGCTTAAGAAACGCTAAAAAAGAAGCGTAATCTTATTAAAATTTGATTTTGAAGAAACTGTTTCTTCCCGAAGCAGTTTCTTTTTATGCTATTCGGATTTTTATTAACCTACTAAAATGCAAAAAACCGCCCATACGAGCGGTTTTTTGTTATTATCGTTTACCGATACCCTACTTAGCCTGTTTTGCTCTGTAATCCTTTATAGCTTCGGCTATCGCTTCTTCCGCCAGAACGGAGCAGTGGATTTTCTGCGGGGGAAGTCCTTCGAGAGTTTCTACGACGTCGGAGTTCTTTATTTTAAGAGCGTCTTCTATCGACTTGCCCTTAATCATTTCGCAAGCGGTATCGGAGCTTGCTATTGCCGCTGCGCAACCGAACGTCTTAAACTTCGCGTCCACTATCTTATCGTCTTCTATTTTAAGGAAAACCTGCATTATATCGCCGCAACTTGCGTTACCGACGGTGCCCACGCCGCTGGCGTTTTCGATTTCGCCGACGTTTTTCGGATTTGCAAACGTTTCCAATACTTTTGCGTTATACATATTTGTCTTCTCCTTTTATCTCTTTGAAAAGCGGCGACCAGGAACGAAGTCTGGCTACCGTTTCTTTAAGTTTTTCTATGGTGTAATCTATTTCTTCTTTCGTCGTGTCCTTGCCGAGACTAAAACGGATGGAGCTGTGCGCTTCTTCCATTTTTGCTCCGAGCGAAAGAATGACGTACGACGGCTCGAGGCTGCCCGAACTGCACGCCGAACCCGAACTTACCGCTATGCCGTTAAGATCAAGGTTCATAAGGATACTTTCCCCTTCGATAAAATCGAAGCTGAAATTGGCGTTGTTGACGAGTCTGTGTTCTCTTCCGCCGTTAAGTTTGCAATACGGTATTTCTTTCGATATGCGGTCGATAAAGTAATCTCTGAGATACGTCATATGAGCGTTGTTCTTTTCCATATCTCGATAGCTTATTTCGAGAGCCTTAGCCATACCGATTATTCCCGGGGTATTGGTCGTACCCGCTCTCATACCGCTTTCCTGATGACCGCCTACGATTAGTCTTTCGAGTCTTACGCCTTTACGAACGTACAGAAGCCCCATTCCTTTCGGTCCGTGGAACTTGTGAGCCGACATACTGAGCATATCTATATTCATCTTCTTGACGTCGATTTTTATGCTTCCTGCGGCTTGTACGGCGTCGGTGTGAAAAAGTATACCTTCTTCCCTGCAAAACGCCCCTATTTCTTCGATAGGCTGTATTGCCCCCATTTCGTTGTTGGCGAACATTACCGATACGAGTATGGTGTCGTCCCTTACCGCTTTCTTTATATCGTCGAGACTTACTCTGCCGTCGCTTCCGACTTTGACGTAAGTTATTTCATAACCTTCTTTTTGAAGTTTGCGACAGGTTTCCATAACGGCGGGGTGTTCGATAACGGTGGTGACGATATGTTTGCCCTGTTTTCCGTAAGTATGAGCCGTTCCGGTCAAAGCCCAGTTGTCGCTTTCGCTACCGCCCGACGTAAAGAAAATCTCGTCCCTGCGGGCGTTAATACAATCGGCTATCGTCTGTCTTGCTTCGTCCACTGCGGCGAGAGCTTCTCTGCCGAAGGCGTGAAGGGAAGACGCATTGCCGTAGACTTCCGAAAAATACGGTTTCATCGCTTCGAATACTTCCGGATCCAAAGCGGTCGTGGCTGAATTATCTAAATATACGCGCATTTTTTACGCACCTCTTTTATAATCAATTAAACAATCGTTTAATTGTATTTCCGAATATAATTATAATTATATCGAACGGAAAAATCAACTAAATTGCCATACTATTTTTAATAAACTCTCTGAGATCTTCCGTTGACTTATAGCCGTTGAAAGCGTCTTTTTTCTCGCCGTCTGCGAAAGTAACGACGTACGGAATAAATTGTATGCCCATTTCTTCGGAAAGATCGGGAGCTTCGTCCACGTTTACTTTAAGTATTTCCACGCCGGACGCTTCGAGTTCTCTTTCGAGTTCCTGCAAGTTGGGCGCAAGCATTTTGCAAGGTCCGCACCAGTCGGCGTAGAAGTCGACGACGAATTTGCCGGATTTTATTACCTTTTTGAATTCTTCTTCACTTACTTTTCTCATATATGCCTCCGCTTATGATTATTGACGAAAAAACTCCGTTAAGTCCGAAATTTTTACGTCGGTTACGGTTTTTTCAAACATATCCTTGACGGAAACAACTCCTTTTTGAAGTTCGTCTTCGCCGAGTACGCAAACGTATTTGTATTTCATTTTGTCGGCGTATTTCATCTGCGCTTTAAGGCTCTTGCCCATAATGTCGCAATCCGCGCTTATATTCGCGTGACGGAGTGCGTCGGCTATTTTCAAAGCTTCGCCGTAAGCCGATTCGCCGAGCGGCGCGATATAGACCAAAGATTTTTCTTCGTCGCCCATAAAACACCCGCCGTTTTCCATTACCATAAGAAGACGCTCGATGCCCATTCCGAAGCCTACCGCCGGCACTTCCTTGCCTCCCAATTCCCTGACGAGATTATTGTATCTTCCGCCGCCGCAGACGGTACCCTGACTGCCTATCGACGTGCTTACGAATTCGAATACCGTCCTCGTATAGTAATCGAGTCCCCTTACTATCTGCGGATTGACTTTGAAGTCTATTCCGAGCGCGGTAAGAATTTCCTGCAACTTGACGTGATGCGCCTGGCAGTCGTCGCAAAGATAATCGAGTACTACGGGCGCGTCTTTTGCTATCTCTTTACATTCTTCCACCTTGCAGTCGAGAATACGCAAAGGGTTCTTTTCGAGTCTTTCAAGGCAGGTGGGGCAGAGTTTATCTTTGTATCCGGCAAAATATTCTCTCAACGCTTTGGAATACTCCGCCCTGCACTCAGGACAACCGATGGAATTTATGTTAAGGACAAGGTTTTTAATTCCGAACCCGTCGAAAATGGACTTCGCGAGAGAAATAACTTCCGCATCGGCGTACGGAGTGTCGCTTCCGTAAAGTTCCGTTCCGAACTGGTGATGTTCCCTAAGTCTTCCCGACTGCGGTTTTTCGTATCTGAATACGGGAGTTATGTAGTACATCTTCGTGGGTTGCGGGTTGTTGTCGAGAGCGTTTTCGATAAAACATCTCGCCACTCCCGCCGTGCCTTCGGGTTTAAGCGTCATACTTCTGTCGCCTTTATCGGTAAAGGTGTACATCTCCTTATTGACTATATCGGTAGTGTCGCCCACTCCCCTTAAAAACAATTCGGTATGCTCGAAAACCGGCGTCCTTATTTCGTGAAAACCGTAATTTCCCGCAATTTTTCTCACCGTGTCTTCAACGTAGTGCCATTTGTAACTTTCCGACGGTAAAACGTCTTTCGTTCCTTTGGGTATGTTAATCATTCCGTTCCTCTGTTTTTATAAAATATACTTTTTGAGATTAAGGGTACGCAAAGCCTTTTCGAGATGCTCACGGACGTACTCTTTGTTTATTACCAGTTCTATATCGGTATCGGTGCTGCCGTCCGCATTAAAACTTATGTCTTCAAGTAACATTTCCATAACCGTGTGCAATCTCCTTGCTCCGATATTTTCGTTGTTTTCGTTTTCGAGATACGCTATGTGTGCCATTTCCTTAATCGCATCGTCGGTAAATTTAAGGTTTACTTTGTCCACTTTGAGCATTTCGGCGTACTGCATAACAAGCGCGTTGTCGGGTTCTCTCAAAATCTTTTCAAAGTCTTCTTCTGTAAGGCTCTGCAAGTCGACAAGCACCGGAAAACGCCCCTGAAGTTCGGGAATAAGGTCGCTTACTTTCGATATGTGGAATGCGCCTGCTGCGATGAAAAGGATATAATCGGTCTTTATGTTGCCGTACTTCGTGTTCACGGTACAACCTTCCACTATGGGCAGAATATCTCTCTGAACCCCTTCTCGGCTTACGTCGTGACCGCCGCCCTTGTTGCCGTCGGAAGCTATCTTATCCATTTCGTCGATAAAAATTATTCCGTCCTGTTCCGCTCTCGTCAGCGCTTCGCTCTGAATAGCGTCGTCGTCGATAAGTTTGTTGGCTTCTTCGTTTAAGAAAATGTTAAAGGCTTCCTTAACGGTGATTTTGCGTTTTTTTCTGCGTTTAGGCATTATTCCGCCGAGAATTTCACTGAAGTTATTATCGTTGCCGCCCATTCCGATAGGTCCCAATTGAAGAGCCTTCGGGGCTTCTTCCACTTCTATCTCCACGGGAATTTTGTCGAGCTGACCTTTGCGAAGCTCTTCCAGAAGTTCCTGCTTTATTATCTCTTCGGGTTTGTCCGGGTTGGCTTTTTTCTTTATGGGTAAGATAGCGTTTACTATCTTGTTTTCGGCGATTTCTCTCGCTTTGGGTTCTACGACGGCGAATTTTTCTTCCTTAACAAGTCGCATGGACACTTCCACCAAGTCGCGAACCATACTTTCCACGTCGCGACCGACGTAGCCTACTTCGGTAAACTTGGTGGCTTCCACCTTTACGAAAGGAGCTTTGACGAGTTTGGCAAGCCTTCTCGCTATCTCTGTTTTACCTACGCCGGTAGGTCCTTTCATTATAATATTCTTCGGGGTGATTTCGTCTCGCATTTCCTGCGGCAACATTCTTCTTCTGTAACGGTTACGCAAGGATATCGCGACGGCTTTTTTAGCTTCGTCCTGACCTATTATATATCTGTCGAGTTCTGTGACTATTTGTTTCGGAGTAAGTTCCATAAATATACCTCCTTTACACGGTTTCCACAACTATGTTGTGGTTGGTAAAAATACAAATATCCGCCGCTATCTTCATAGCCTTACGGACAATTTCTTCCGCCGACATATCGGTGTTTTCCAACAAGGCTCTCGCCGCACTCAAAGCGTAATTTCCGCCGCTCCCTATCGCACAGACTCCGTTTTCGGGGTCGATTACGTTGCCGTCGCCGCTTATTACGTACAAGTCGTCCTTGTCGGCGACTATAAGCATAGCTTCGAGATTACGCATAGTGCCTTTACGCCAGTTTTCGGCGAGCTCTACCGCGCTACGCATAAGGTTACCGGAATATTTTTGTAACATTTCTTCAAACTTTTCGCTCAAAGTAAAGGCGTCGCTTACGCTTCCGGCGAAACCTACCACTACTTTGTCGTTATAAATTCTTTTGACTTTTTTGGCGTTGCCTTTCATAACTATGCTTTGTCCCATAGTTACTTGTCCGTCGCCGGCTATGGCTGTCACGCCGTTACGCTTTACAGCGCATATCGTTGTCGCTTTCATTTCCATAGTAAAAATCTCCTATATATAGTTTTTGATAAATTCGGAAAATGCCTTTTCCGCTCTCAAAGAGTACGCCTCTTTCCTTTTTTGTTTGTCTTTTATCTTTTCTTCGAGTCCCGGCGTCAGCGGAAACCCTACGTGCATCGGCTGAAAATCCTTGTTTTCGGTGATTACGTACTTCATAAGTCCGCCGATTAAGGTTTCTTCGGGCGGGTCTATTATATCCTTGCCTACAAGTCTACGGTACATATTGATACCCGAAATAAGTCCGCTCATCGCGCTTTCGGCGTATCCTTCCACTCCGCTTAGTTGTCCGGCTACGAATACGGTAGGTCTGTTTTTCAGTTCGAACCCACAACTTAACGCTTTCGGTGCGTCCAGAAACGTGTTCCTGTGCATAACGCCGTAACGGACGAATTCGGCGTTCCTTAATGCGGGGATCATCGAAAATACTCTTTGCTGTTCCCCGAATTTAAGGTTGGTCTGAAACCCGACGAGATTATATAATCTGCCGTCCTTGTCTTCCTTCCTTAGCTGTACTGCGGCGAAAGGTCTTCTTCCCGTCGAAGGATCGGTAAGTCCCACGGGACGGAGCGGACCGAATCGTAACGTGTCCGCCCCTTTACCCGCCATTACTTCCACGGGCATACAGGCGTTAAAGACGTCTTTTTTTTCAAAGTCCCTTAATATAACTTTATCGGCTTTTACGAGATTGTCAACGAAATCGTAGTACTCTTCTCTGTTAAGCGGACAATTAAGGTAATCTTCTCCCCCCTTGCCGTAGCGACCCGCAAAAAAGGATTTTTCTCTGTAGACGCTTTCGCCCGTGACTATCGGAGCTACCGCGTCGAAAAAGTTAAGGTATCCGCCGCCCGTGACGGAAGCCAAAGACTCGCTTATTCCGTCGCTGCTCAACGGCCCCGTCGCTATTATCGTGTAATCGGTAATTTCGGTGCGTTCTTCTCTTATTACGTTAATATTGTCGAACTTGTTAAGTTCGGTTTTTATATACTCTGAAAACTTTTCTCTGTCCACGGCGAGAGCTCCGCCCGCAGGAACGGACGTGTTTTCGGCGGCTCTTATTATAAGACTGTCGAGAAGTTTCATTTCCCGTTTCAACGCTCCTTGAGCGGTGTTGACGTCGGCGCTTTTAAGAGAATTGCTGCACACTAATTCGGCAAAGTCGCCCGTTTTGTGAGCGGGTGTGGTCTTTTCCGGACGCATTTCGTATAAGTCTACGTTTACGCCCCTTTTAGCCAATTGATAGCACGCTTCGGCTCCTGCGAGTCCGCCGCCGATTACGGTGACTTTATTCATCGTCTTTCTCTTCCTGACGTTCAGGTGCGTCGGGTATGACGGTCTTGTTGCATTCTTTATTCGTGCAGACGTATTTGGTTTTGCCGTCTTTTATTATCATTCTCATGACGTGTCTGCAATCGGGGCAGAATATCGGAGCGGGCAGTTCCCAACTCATAAAATCACATTCGGGATAATTGCCGCAGCCGTAGAATATTTTGCCGTTTTTCGTATGTTTCTTTACTATATCTCCGCCGCAACGGGGACATTTGCCGACAGGTTCGACGAAGTTTTTGATATTTTTGCAACGGGGATAATTCGGGCACGCCAAAAACTTGCCGTACTTTCCGCTTCTTACCACCATATTCGCTCCGCACTTGTCGCAGATTACGTCGGTAACTTCTTCTTCCAATTTAACTTTCTTTTCTCCCGCGTAGGCTTTAATAAGACTCTTTTCAAACGGCGGATAGAAGTCTGCTATTACCTTTTGCCACTCGGTGCCGTTTACTATCGTGTCAAGGTCGTTTTCCATCGACGCGGTAAACTTTATATCAACTATGTCGGCGAAGTTCTTTTCCATAAACTCGACGACGGTTTCGCCGAGTTGCGTGGGTACGAGCTGTTTTCCGTCTTTCGTAGTGTACTCTCTTTTTGCGAGAATACTTACTACCGACGCATAGGTAGCCGGACGACCGATGCCGTTTTCTTCCATAGCCTTAATGAACGTAGAATCGGTATAACGAGGGGGAGCTTTGGTAAACTTTTGTTCGCTCTTTATTTCTTTAAGATTGAGATTTTCGCCCTCTTCGAGATTAGGCAACTTGTCACTGTTCTCTTCGTCTTCTTCCTTGTCGTTTTCGTACGCTATGGTGTAGCCTTTGAAAATGACGGTTTTTCCCGTAATCTTAAATCCGTAGTTTCCTTCTTCGGTTTCGCCGTTTATGTGAACGTTAAGGGTGTTGTAGACCGCTTCGGACATCTGACTTGCCAAAAATCTGTCGTAAATAAGTTTATACAGCCTGTACTGGTTGCGGCTAAGCATAGTTTTCAGACTTTCGGGCGTACGGGCGAGAGTAATGGGTCTTATCGCTTCGTGAGCGTCCTGCACGTTGGCGCTCTTCGTCGTGTAGATATTCGGCTTTTTCGGAGCGTAGTCCTCGCCGAAACGTTCATTAATAAACTTTAACGCGGCGTCCTGTGCTTCGGGCGATACTCTTACAGAGTCGGTACGGATATAAGTAACGAGCGCGGTATGCCCTTCTCCTTCCAATTCTATACCTTCGTACAGCTGCTGAGCTATTTTCATAACTTCGGGAGCGGTGATTGAAAGTCTGCTCGCTCCGTCTTGTTGAAGCGTACTCGTGGTGAAAGGAGCGTTCGGTCTCGATTTGCTTACGCCCCTTTTTACAGCGTCGACTTTATACAACGCTCTTTTGAGAGCTTCGGTAATCTTACTCGCTTCATCGCCGTTAGTAACTTTTATTTTCTTGCCGTTGAAGTCGGCGAGAGCGGCTTTCATTGCGGCGGATTTGCCTTGTTTTTGCAGATATGCGAATATATTCCAGTACTCTTCGGGCTTGAAGGCTCTTATTTCTCTTTCTCTGTCCACTATCATTTTGAGCGCGGCGCTCTGGACCCGTCCGCCCGAAAGACCTTGTTTTATCTTCTTGTTAAGGATAGGACTTATTTTATAACCCACGAGTCTGTCCAGAACTCTTCTCGCTTGTTGGGCGTTGACGAGATTCATGTTTATTTCTCTCGGAGTCTTCAACGCTGCGTTGACCGCGCGGGAACTTATCTCGTTAAACTCTATTCTGTTGTCGCCGTGCGGCAATTCCAATACGTTACTTAAATGCCAGCTTATCGCTTCTCCTTCTCTATCCGGGTCGGTTGCAAGATAAACGGCGTCGCTGTCTTTTACAGCCTGTTTAAGTTTTTTTATCAAATCCTTTTTTTCTTTGACAAGTACGTATTCGGGTTTGAAATCGTGTTCTACGTCTATCCCGAGACTTTTTTCGGGCAGGTCGCAGACGTGTCCGCCGCTCGCAAGCACCCTGAAATCTTTCCCGAGATATTTCTGAATTGTTTTCGCCTTAGTCGGCGATTCTACGATTACTAATTTCATTATACACTCCAATAGTTATGTTTCGTTTTGTTTATAAGTCCCGCGGTTTCCATTCTCGTAAGTAAAGAATTCAACTGCGATATGCTAAGGTCGACGACGTCCAGAATCTCTTCGACGTGCATCTCTCCGTTCTGTTTAAGGGCGTTAAGGATAGCGTCTTCGTTAAAATCGAGTTGTATTAACGACGGCTTTACCGTTTCTTGTTTGGTAAGCCCCAACTCGTCGTAAATGTCGTTCACGTCGGTGACCGCTCTCGACTGACACTCCCTTATACTCCTGTTAACTCCGCTCGAAGCCGCGCTGTATATGCTGCCGGGTACGCAGAACACGTCTTTGCCTTGCGCTATCGCGCTGTTTATAGTAAGCATGGTTCCGCTCTTTATTCCCGCTTCGGTGACGAGAACGCTCCGCGACAGACCGCTTATTATTCTGTTCCTTACGGGAAAGTTGAAGCTACTTGCGGGAGTCCCCGGTTCATACTCGCTTACGACGAGACCGAAACTTATTATATCACGGTAAAGCGATAGATTTTCGGGTGGATATACAATATCGACTCCGCAACCCAAAACCGCCACCGTTTTTCCGCCCGCTTTCAACGCAGATTTATGGGCGCAGGAATCTATTCCGCGAGCCATTCCGCTAACTATCGTAAACCTGTCGCTTAAAGAAGAAACGAATTCTTCCGTCGCTCTCAATCCGTATCTCGTCGGAAAACGAGTGCCGACTACCGCAAAAGACGGAGTGTTAAGCAGACTTACGTCGCCTATACAGTAAAGGACGAGCGGCATATCCTGATAAGGAAGAAGGCTCTTAGGGTACTCTTCGTCGAGAATGGTGACTAATCTTACGTTTTTATCGGCGAAATAATTTTCAAGTCGGTCGAAGTCGGTGTTTTCCAGTCCCGTTTTAATTTCTATATACTCGTTGGCTGAAACGTTCCTTAACGAATCGAGAAAATTTCCAAAATCGGAAAAGTCCGCGCAAGAAACGATTTTTCTTCCCTTGACGCAACCTATTCCCTGTGCTTTCGTGAGAGCGTAGATTATTTTTTGTTTCGCAGTCAGTTTCAAAATACCGTAAGCTCCTTCTTATCGACGGTCTTGTATTGTATCGCTTCGGCAAGGTCGTCGCTTGTTATATCGTCTCTGCCCGCAAGGTCGGCTATCGTACGCGCCGTCTTTAATATTCTCGTAGTGGCTCTTGGGCTGAGATTGTTCTTTACGAAAACCTTTCCGAGCATATCTTCGCTGTCGGCGTCCAACGCGCAAAAACGCTTTATAAGGGAATTGCTCATTTGCGAATTCGTCCTTATTCCGTATTCGGCGAAACGTTTACGCTGAATTTCTCTCGCTCTTTCCACCCTTTCTCTCACCGTCGCGCTCGACTCGGGTATTCTGCGGGAACGGAATTCGCCGTACTCTATATTATCTACCGTAACGTAAATGTCTATTCTGTCGAGAAGCGGTCCGCTTATCTTGGAAACGTAGTTTAGTATCTCTCTCGGCGTGCAAGAGCATTTTTTTACCGAGCTGCCGTAATAACCGCACGGGCAAGGGTTCATACTCGCTATAAGCATAAAATCGGCGGGGTATTCGGCTGTCCTGTTCACTCTCGACACCGTTATCACTCCGTCTTCCAACGGCTGACGGAGAGCTTCGAGAGTTTTTCTCGGATATTCGGGCATTTCGTCAAGAAACAACACTCCGTTATGAGCAAGGCTCACTTCTCCCGGTTTTGCGTTGTTGCCGCCGCCCGTTATGCTCGGAAGACTTGCCGTGTGGTGGGGACTGCGGAACGGTCTGTGACGGACTATTCCTTCTTCTTCGTTAATAAGTCCGCTTACCGAATGGATTTTAGTCACTTCTATCGCTTCGTCGAAAGTCATTGCGGGCATTATTCCCGTAACGCACTTAGCGAGCATCGTTTTGCCCGTACCGGGCGAACCGCACATAAGCATGTTATGCGCTCCGCTTACCGCTATTTCCAAAGCTCTTTTAGCCATGGACTGTCCTTTTATATCCGCCATATCCACTTCGCAAACGTAGTCGGAATATTGGTCGAAAACCGCTTTTTCTATGGGTTTTACGTTAAGTCCTATGAGAATATTCACCGCTTCGGCAAGGTTCGTCACGGCGTAAACTTCCGCTCCGTCCACGAAAGACGCTTCTTTGGCGTTACCGTACGGCACGACGAACTTTTTGTACCCCAACTGCAACGCCGATATGAGTATAGGCATTACTCCGTTAATTTTACGCAAAGCCCCGTCGAGACCGAGTTCGCCTAAAAATACGTACTCTCCGCAGTTTTTGTAAGGAACGCTCCCCGTACTCGTAAGGTATCCTATCGCTATGGCAAGGTCCAACGACGAGCCGTCTTTCTTTACGTCGGCGGGAGCGAGATTTATTACGGTGTGAAAAGAACCGAATTCAAAGCCGCTGTTCTTTATCGCAGAACGAACCCTTTCTTTCGATTCCTTGACCGCTCCGGCGGCAAGTCCTACCATCTCGAAAGACGGCAAACCTTTCTGCGCGCAGACTTCGACTTCGACGGGAAACCCGCTTATTCCGTCCAAAGCAAAACTTTTTACCGTAGTGAACACTTTTTATCTCCCTCTTCTTTTGAATACTGTTATTACGACGGCTATTCCGGCGGCGGCTACGACTACTCCGCCTATCACCGTGCCTAAGAATGCGGCAAGGCTTATCCGGTGACCGAATACCGTCACTCCTTTACTTGCGGAAACGTTAGTCGTCGGCGTGGACGCGCCGCTTATTACCAAACTGTAATTTCCGCTTTCCGTAAGGGTAAATTCTATCTTGTTGTTGATAAGAGTTATATCTACTTTCTCTCCCGTGTCGGCGTTAAACAAAGCGTAATTCCTTTCGTAAAACCCTACGGGCATATTCATACTTATTTTCAGTCCGTTCGATAAACTTTTTTGCAGTTCTCCGTTATAGAAAACGTTAAGGGTAAAGTTCTCGGAAAAGCCTTTATTAAAACCGCTTGCTTTGAGAAAATCGTTAGCGTTGCCGACGGAAGCGAAAGTAAGTTTTATTTCGTCGCCCTTTTTGTATCCGGCAAAATCGACGTCGTTTACCGTGTAAGTCAAAGCACCCGACAGATATGTGGGAGCTTTTTCCATTACGTAAGAGAAACTACTCTTTCCGCTCATAAGTTCGTCGATTTCCTTAAAGCAATTATCGAAATCTTCGCTCGAAGTAAGGTCGGAAGATATAAGAACGTTGAGTTTTGCGAAAGCCGCGTTTATCTTTTCGACGGCGTTTGCGGTATACTCGGAAAAATCGGCGTTAAGGTAAGAAGCCGAATACGATTTCAGTTTATCGGAAAAGTTTTTATCGTTGAAATAGTTAAAAGCGACGTGTTGAACAGATACGTTGCCGACTTTGTCCGTCGCGTTTATCACTACCGACGACACGCCGTAGCAGTCGAAATAAAGTTCGTACACTCCTTCCGACGATTCGGAAAAGACTTCGCCGTCCGCAACCGTTATTTCTTTTATTCCGCTCTGCGTATCTCTCGCTTCGACTCTTAATTTTACGGGTTTTTCCTGCGTTAAGTCATAGATAACGGTAGCGTTTATTATGCTCGGAGCGTCGTTGTCGAAAGCGTCGGCAGCAATTTTAACGGTGGCTTCTTCCGATATATTGCCGCAGGCGTCCGCACTGTAAGCTCTTATTTCGTATTCGGCGGCTCTGTCGATCGTAAACGCGCCGTTATATTCGCTCCTTGCGTCGTTGACGAAACAATACCTGTTTTTTATTCCGCTTTCGGTATCGAACCCGTAGTTTATTTCCACTTCGTATCCGCTCGTAAAACCGTTGGTTTTGGTTAAATCGGATATAGGAGTGACGGTAATTTCGGGTTTTGCGGGAGCGTTTCCGTCGAATTTATCGAAAACGTATTCTTCCACCACGCAGTTTTTCGCATTATCGAAAACGTAAAGGTAAACGGTGGTTTTTTCGGAGATACTCAAAGTTACCGCGTCGGAATTCGTGACTTCGATTAAAGAACTTTTATCTGTCGATAACGAGTAGTATATATTTCCCCTACCGCTGTGCAGGTCGGATACTTCGTTAAGGTTTATATTTACGTTATAAACGGAACCCGTCTTATAGTATTTGTCCATTTTCGTGTGCGTCGGGGTTTCGGGGGCTACGTTGTCGCTTTTTACCGTTTTCGATACCGAGCCCGATAATTCGCCGCTATTGTCGTAGGCGTACAGCGTGACCGTTACCACGCCCGACTGACTGACTTTATACGTTACGTTCCCTTCCGTCGGCGCGGCGGTCTTACTCCCTTCTATCAGAACGTCGTTTACGGTTACGTCGATTTTGTAGTAGGAAGCAGAAGCCAAATCGAAAGTTATTTCCACGTCTTTTGAATAATTTCCCGAATAATTTTCCCGCGTATAAGTTATCTCTCCGTCGGTAAAATATGCGTCGGTTACGGCGGTGACGGTGGGTTCGGGCAGATCTGCGGCAAAGCCGACGTTGGTCGCAAAGTTAAGTCCGGCGACGAAACCCGCTATTGCGAGAAAGCAAAATATGTTAAAAATTAAAACACTTCTTTTTATATTTAATTTATCCATATATAGTCCCCGGAAAAATTCACAAGTATTATACCATACATTTTTTTCAGAGTCACGATTTTGTAAATTTTTCCTAACGTTATTATTTAATAATAAAAAGATTAAAATTTTCTTAAACCGTTCTCGGGCGTCACACCCTGCGGGAAACAACTTCATAGAATGTACTATACGCCGTTTTTATCTTTCGGCGAAAACACAATATGGAGGTATTATGAAAAAAATCATCACGGCGGTGTTGATAATCTCGTTACTTACGTTAAGTATAATCGCATTCACCGCCTGCGCTAAGACGGACGACGACGTAATAAGACTTAACGAAGTCACCCATTCGGTATTCTACGCCCCCTTGTACGTCGCAATAAACAAAGGGTACTTCGAAGAGTACGGAATTACAATCGAGCTTACCAACGGCGGCGGTGCCGACAAGAGTATGACGGCGGTAATAAGCGGTCAGGCGGACGTTGGACTTATGGGACCCGAGGCAGCCGTATACGTAAAAACCGGCGGCAGCAACAACTATCCCGTGGTATTCGGACAGCTGACTAAATGCGACGGAGCTTTTCTTATAGGCAGAAAAGCCGAACCCGATTTCAAATGGACCGACCTTAAAGGAAAAGAAATAATAGGCGGAAGAAAAGGCGGTATGCCCGCAATGAGTCTCGAACACGCCCTTAATAAAAACAATCTCGTCGCAGGCACCGACCTTACTCTTAACTACGACGTACAGTTCGACCTGATTACGGCAGCGTTTGAAGGCGGAACAGGCGACTACTGCACGATGTTCGAACCCAACGCAAGTCAATACGAAGCTCTCGGCAAAGGCTACATCGTGGCGAGCGTGGGCAAAGAAGCGGGAGAAATCCCCTACACCTGCTTTATGGCGACTAAGGAATATATCGCCGCCAACCCCGAAAAAATAACGGGATTTATGAAAGCCGTAATTAAGGGTATCGACTTTGTAATAAACGGTAATCCCGACAAAATAGCCGAAGCGTTGAGACCGAGTTTTCCGACGACCGACAACGCTCTTCTTAAAAAATCCGTCGAAAGCTACAAGGCGATAAACGCGTATATGAACGATCCTATAATGACCGAAGAAGCTTTCGAACACATGCTCGATATTCTCGAAGAAAGCGGCAGCATAACGCAGAGAATAGCTTTCTCCGACGTAATCGACAATTCGATAGCGGAAAAAATACTTGCGGAAAAATAACCGAACAAATTTTTACAAAAGGAGTCAAGATGATACTGCAGATAGAAAATTTATCCTTCACTTACCACGGTAAGGATACGGAAACGAAAGCGGTAGACGATATAAACTTCTCGGTAAACGAAGGAGAATTTTTGGGAATAGTGGGTCCGTCAGGTTGCGGCAAGACCACTATTCTCAATCTTCTCGCAGGAATAGAAACCCCTTCTTCGGGACGGATACTCCTGCGGGGAGCCCCCCTTTCGTCGAAAGGAAACGAAATAGCGTTGATGCCGCAACGCGACCAACTCTTCGAATGGAGAACGATAGAAAAAAACGTTTTTCTCGGCTTGGAAATTCTGAAAAAGAACACTCCCGAAAACAAGGCTTACGGCAGAGAACTGCTCGAAAAATACGGACTTGGAGACTTTCTTAAAAAGCACCCGTCGGAACTGTCGGGCGGCATGCGTCAGAGAGCGTCTCTGATAAGGACTCTCGTCACCGCTCCGTCGGTACTCCTGCTCGACGAACCTTTCTCGGCTCTCGACTTTCAGACGCGGCTTAACGTTTGCGACGACGTTCACTCTATCATAAAACAGGAAAAAAAGACCGCTCTTCTTGTGTCGCACGACATCAACGAAAGTATCTCGCTGTGCGACAGAATAATCGTCCTTACGGCTCGTCCCGCAAAGATTAGAGCCGACGTTAAGGTCGATTTGGATAAATCGCTCACCCCTTTGCAACGCAGAGAGAGTCCGCGGTTTTCTAAATATTTCGAAGAAATATGGCGTCTTCTGGAGGTACGGAAATGACCGAAGAACACAAAAAATACATTAAAAAACGTAAGATAAGAAAATGCGTGATTATAGGACTTCAAGCGGGAATTTTGCTACTCTTCATAGGTGTGTGGGAACTTATAGCATACCTGCAAATAGTAGACCCGTTTATTATAAGTTCTCCGTCGAGAATAGCAAAGATAACAGTAGAACTGTACCGCGGCGGCAACCTTTTTCAACATCTTTTCGCGACGCTGTACGAAACGGTGTTAGGGTTTCTGTTATCCACGGTTTTGGGTACCGTAATCGCGATTATACTGTGGTGGAGTCCCGTCATAAAAGACGTAGCGGAACCATACCTTATTACCCTTAACGCCCTGCCTAAAATAGCTCTCGGACCTATTATTATCATATGGGTGGGAGCCGGTAAAGCGTCGATAGTGACAATGGCGGTTCTTATCTGCATAGTGATTACGATAATAAGCGTTCTTACCGGTTTTTTATCGATAGACAAAGAAAAAATCATGCTCTTAAAATCGATGAAAGCGACCAAAATGCAGATATTCGCAAAACTCGTTTTTCCGGCTAATTTGCCTACTATTATATCGGTACTGAAAATCAACGTAGGATTAAGTTGGGTCGGTACGATTATGGGCGAATATCTCGTATCGAGAGAAGGCATCGGATACCTTATAGTATACGGCAGTCAGGTATTCCGGCTGGATTTGGTAATGGCAAGCACGGTAATACTATGCTTACTCGCCGCCCTTATGTACGGCGGAGTGGCTCTGCTCGAAAAATTCATAGCGAAAAAATTCTGACTTTCCGGCGGTCTTACGGCCGTCGAAAATACATATAAATTATGTATGCGACGTAAGCGTTTATCGACGGCGGCTGTTTTCTTGGGCGCGTTTACCGGAGCGGGTTTCGCCTCGGGTAGAGAAATCGCCCTGTACTTCGCCGACTGTTCCCCTATCGTACCCTTCCTGAGCGGATTGCTTATGGGATTTTTTTGCTATTTTTTCCTTCTAATCGGAGCGTACACGCAAGGTAAGCCTAAATTGCTGTGGGGAAAGGCAGATAAGTTTGCCGACGCGGTAATTAAGATAAGTAATTTAGTCACTTTATGTTCAATGACGGCGGCGAGCGAAACCACCGTTTACGCCCTGTTTTCTTTTCACGGCGGCGGAATAATTACGGGAATACTTGCCCTTATTACCGTCGTTGCGGGCGTGGAAAAAATTAAACTAAGCAACGTTATTATCGTTCCCGTAATAATCGTCCTTATTTTTACGCTGTTTTTCAAAAACGGCGAACTTTTTATCCTCGGCAAATTTACCGTTCTGCCCGCCTTTTCGTACTGCACGATGAACGTAATAGGCGGCGGATATCTCATATCGACGATGAGTAGAGATTTTACTAAAAAAGACTGCGTAATAACCGCTTCTTACTGCGGAATTTTTATTACTCTTCTTATTCTTGCCGTATTCTTCGCTATACGGAGTACGCAAAATTCCGATATGCCCCTTATGGAAGCGGCAAAATTAAGTAACCTCGCTCTTATCGGCAATATAGTAATGTACCTTGCCGTTTTTACGACTATGACGAGTTGCTTATCCATAACGTCGGAAAACAAGCTCTACACCGCGATTATCGTTACTTCCGTTTCTTTCGTCGTATCGGTATTCGGTTTCCGAACGTTGGTAGACACGCTGTATCCGGTATTAAGCGTTCTCGGCGCGACGGTTTCCACCGGCTACGTTTTTCTTTATATCGTCAATAAAAAACGGCGTAAAACTTCTTCTACGCCGCCCGAAAAAACAGTTTTTCGTCAAAATTTAACCCTATACGATTAGCCTCCTATGAACTTAACGTTGTTGTATCCGACCATACCTATTAGGGTGGATTTGAGCGAATCGGGGTTAGCGACGGTGTAAGGCATACCATAACCCGTTTTCTTGACCTGTCCGTCTATATATGCGTCGACCTGAATAATGACTTCGCTCCCGGCGCCTTGGTTGCGTTCTAATAAATCCATGACCTTTTGGAAAAGGTCTATATCGTTGTTTTCTATGCGGATACAGAGAGTTCTTTTATCGACGAACTCTTCTTTCTCTTTCAACGCCCATTGCGACACCGACTGAACTTCGATTTTAGGAATTCCGTCCGCTCCGATATTTATTTTACCTTTTATTCTCACGAGAGCGTCGTCGACTAAAAGGGGTTTGTACTGCTCGAGCGTACGGGAATAAAATACTATTTCCGTACTGCCCGCCATATCTTCTATCGTGGCGTACCCCCACTTCTTGCCCGTCTTTTGCGAAGTCTTTATCGTTACTCCCGAAAGTAAGCCGCCGAAATACACTCTGTCGCCGTTATTTACCTGATAAACGTCGGGTTTTTCTTCGCCGCCTTCTTCGTCGTTTACGTCTTCTTCTGCGTCTTCCGTCCTTACGGGAAGCATTTTCGACGTATCGAAATTAAACTCTTTGAATTCTTCTTCGTATCCGTCGAGCGGATGACCCGATAAATATCTTCCGAGAACTTCCTTTTCGTCCATAAGTTTTGCTCGTCTGTTTTCTTTGACTTCGACGTACTTATAGTCGTCTTCCAACATAAAATCAAAAAACATTTGTCCGCCGTTCAAAAGTTCTTTCGACTTAATCTCTCTCTCAAGGATATTTTCGTAGTTTGCCATAAGGGTGCTTCTGTTATGTCCGAAGCAATCGAACGCTCCGCCCTTAATAAGGCACTCTATCATTCTTCTGTTAAGAGCGTCCATAGGCACTCTTCTCGCAAAGTCGGAAAAACTCGTAAACTTGCCGCCCTGCTTTCTCTCCTTGACCACGCCGTCGATAGCTCCTTTACCGACGTTCTTTATACAAACCAAACCATATCGGATACCGCCGTTTTCGGGCAGGAACAAACTTTCCGACTCGTTAATATCCGGGGGCAGAAGTTTTATTCCCATATCCTTAATGAGTTTAAGATATTTAGTGGTGTCGTCGGGGCTTCCCAAACGGTTATTCAGCACTGCGCAAAGGTACTCGACGGGGTAATAATGCTTATAGAAAGCGGTCTGATAAGTAAGGACGGCGTACGCCGCGGCGTGCGACTTGTTGAAAGCATAGTTACCGAAGGCTTCGAGTTCGTCCCACAGTTTCAGCGCGAACCCTTCGTCTATACCTTTCGCTATACAGCCGCTTACGAACTTCGCTCTGTGTTTAGGTATTTCTTCGACTTTCTTTTTTGATATGAACTTACGGAAGTTGTCGGCTTCGTTAAGGGAGTATCCCGCAAGATGCTGCGTAATTCTCATCGCCTGCTCCTGATACACGATTATGCCGTAAGTGCTTTTTAAGATAGGTTCCAAAAGCGGATGACGATAGTCTATCTCCGACTGGTGCTGCTTATTGTAAACGTACGCCGGGACGTACGCCATAGGACCGGGACGATACAGCGACACTCCTGCTATGATTTCTTCGAGAAGAGTGGGTTTTAACTGCTTCATAAAGCCTTTCATCCCGCCGCTTTCGAGCTGGAACACGGTATCGGTTTCGCCGTTGCCTATCATCTGATAGACTTCTTTATCTTCGTACCCTAACTCGTCGAAACTTACCTTAACCCCTTCGTACTTCTCGACGAAGTCCTGAGCCATTTTTACGTCGGTAAGGGTTTTGAGTGCCAAAAAATCCATTTTCAGCAACCCTAACTCTTCACATTCCGTCATATCGAACTGAGTGGTTATATCTTCGCCGTTCCTCGACAAAGGCACTTTTTCACTGACGGAATACGGGCATATAATTACGCCTGCGGCATGTTTGCCCCTATCCTTAGGCAGATCTTCAAGCTGAATTGCTATGTCGAAAATTTCTTTATAGGTGTCGTTACGGTACAGTTCTATAAGTTCCGGCACGGCGTGAACGTCGTTCGGGTCGAGCAAGTTCGAAATATGAACTGCTTTATCGTTGTCGGTGATGTTTTTTACGAGCGCGTTACTTTCGGCAAATGGTATTTTGAAGACTCGGCACACGTTTTTTATGGCGTTCTTTTTCTTCATTTTACCGAAGGTTATTATCTGCGTGACGTGATCGTATCCGTATTTTTTGCGGACGTACTCTATTACTTCTTCTCTTCTGTCCGAACAGAAGTCAACGTCGAAGTCGGGCATACTCTGACGAGAAGAGTTAAGAAAACGTTGGAATAAAAGATCGTACTTCAACGGATCCACGTTGGTTATTCTTACGGCGTACGCAATTATGCTTCCAACGCCGCTTCCGCGCCCCGCTCCTACGGGAATACCATTGCTTTTGGCGTAATTTATAAAATCCCAAACTATGAGATAGTACGACGCAAAACCCATCGATATAATGGTCTGCAATTCGTCTTCGGCTCTCTCTTTAATTTCGGGCGTTACTTTGCCGTAACGGTCGGCAAGTCCCTTATACGCCATGTTACGGAGATATTCAGCGTCCGCTCCGCCTACTATGAAAAGTACGTTCTTGCAATACAGACTGTTTATTACGTTTTCCGAATGATAAACAGCATCGAAATTGGTAGCTCTCAGTGCAGCGTTGACGTCGTGCATCCATAAAGATAATCTTCCTTCGACGTCCAAAAACATGTACGTTATTACTACGTCGGAAAATTTGTTCGTGAACGCCACCGGGAACACGAAAGAGCCGTTGTCTGTAAGAAAACAGCCGTTGCTCCAAGCCGAGCTGCAATTTTCGGGATTTGTTCTATACTCAGAGTAAATATCGACGAGTTTTTTTGCGTAGTTTGCGAATTCGTCCGCCGAATTAAATCCGAACAAATGCGCCGTAACGGTAAGTAAATCGGCGCGGTGAGCGCTTACTTCGGGGCTGAAAGTCATCGCATACGGATAATTCAAGCCTATTACCGCAGTGTTTTTTATATCTGCCGGCTTATATTTCGTAAATTCCGAAAGGGCGTGGTTATAGAGTTCTTTTGCGATTTTATCGAAAGTTTCGTAATCTTCGACAGCTTTGCCTTCGACAGCGGGATAATATTCCGCTCCGTCGGTCGGTATGTCGAAGTTACTTAAAAATTTCGAGAACTGAACACTTACTTTACCGAAAGAATCGACTACCGCGTCCAATGCTTTCAACGTCGTGTGTTTGGAAATGTTTTTTACGTCTCCGAAATCGCCCGCCACCATATAGAAGGGGTTGCAGTCGTCGTATTTTACGCTTACGGTAGTTCCGTCATACGCAAGTACCTGTCTTTCACGCAACTTTGAGCACCACCCTGCGTCTTCGGGATAACCTTCCTGTGGCTGATAGTACGGTATGGTATATTGATGGAACGGTATAACGAGGTTTATTTTATCGGCGACTTCAAGAGTGTTGTCGAGCGATTCTTCTTCCCCTATAACCGCCAACATCTCATCGTAGGTCTTGTAGTAAAACTCGTCGTTCGGGAAACGGAAACGGTTGGGGTCGTCGTAGTCTTTCGCCGTCTGAATACACAAAAGTATGTCGTGTGCTTTCGCGTCGGACTTATAAAGATAGTGTAAGTCGTTGGTCGCGACGGTCTTTGCGCCTATTTCTTTCGCTATTTTCCTGAGCAAAGGCAGGGCGTGCAATTCTTCTCTAATAAAGTGGTTTTGCAGTTCTATATAATAATCGCCTTTGGCGAAAAGCTCCTGCGTTTTTTTTGCGTACGCCAACGCTTCTCCGTACGGGTCGTCGAGAGTCATATCGTTAAGCCGTCTGCTCACTCCCCCCGCGACGCAACCGCTAAGGCAGATAAGGTCGGATGAGTATTGTTTAAGAACGTTATAGTCTATTCTCGGTCTGTCATAAAACCCGTCTACGTAGCCTATACTCGAAAGTTTCATAAGGTTATGGAACCCGTGTAAATTTTTTGCGAGCAAAATAAGGTGATAACGGGCGTTGTTTTCTCTCGTCTTGACGTTCAAATCGTCGGCAACGTAGAATTCGCAACCGATTATAGGTTTTACTTCGTGTTTCTGGCAGGCTTTATAGAACTTTATCGCGCCGTACATATTGCCGTGATCGGTAATGGCGACGGCTCTCGCCCCCTGCGCTTTGGCTTCCTGAACGAGTTTTTCCACTCTCGTACAACCGTCGAGAAGACTGTATTCGGTATGATTATGCAAATGTACGAATTCTTTCATTTGTGTTTCCTTTATCCGTTATTATTATCGTATTTCCGTCGCTATCGACGCTAACTTTCTCATTCTGTGGTTTATACAACTTTTACTTATAGGCGGGTCGAACGCCTTACCTAACTCTTCCAACCCTGCGTCCGGGTAAGCTAATCTCATTCTGCACGTTTCCGCAAGGGCGGGCGGCAAAGAGTCGATGCCTATTTTTCGGTCGATATACTTTATATCGTTTATCTGTTTTTCGCTGGCGTTTACAGACTTGTCGATGTTGGCTAAATCGAAGTTGTTCACTCGGTTTATTCTGTTTTTCATCTGCCGTTCAAGAACGATTTCCTGCAAGGACATTACGCCGACGTTGCTACCCGTGGCGGTAAGGACCTTTGCTATCGCTTCGGCGTTTTTTACGTAGATTACGCTACCCCTCTTGCGAGTAAGAACGCTGTTATCTTCCAAAAAAGCAGCTTTTTTTATGAGCTTTTTTATCGGCTCCATAATTATATCGGAATTCAGTTTATATTCCAAAGAGTACCCGCAACGGGATTTACCGCCCGTCCACTCGTTGATTTGGTCGGGGACTCCTAAGTATCCGCATGATAAAAACAAACCCGCAAGGTAGGCTTTTTGGCAACACTTCCTGCCTACGAGCGTACGCGGTAAAGTGCTTACGAGTTCGCAACGAGAACGGACTATTTCGCATCTTTCGAGTATTCCTACCGCCGTTTCCGCAGGAATTGCGAGTACGTAAGTCGTGCCTTTTTTTATCGCCATGTCGATATAAGTTTCTTCGACGATAAATTTTTCTCCGAAAGTTTTTTCTATGACGGAAGATATTTTTTCAACGAACGCTCTGTCGTCGTGACGGAAAGTAAGGGCAAAGCCTTTGAAGGTAAAACCGAGTTCTCCCGCGCCCCTTATCGCTCCAGACAAAAAGGCGTAGGAACAGCACCCGCCGATTTCTTCCGCGAGAAGTTCCCGTTTTACTTCGTCAATTATTTTCCTGCTCACCTAATACTTTTATCTCCCTGACAAGTTTTATCCCGAACGTTTCGTATACCTTTCTTTCGGCAAGTCCGACAAGGTAAATATATTCTTCCGGGGTTCCGCCCCCGCGATTTACGATAAAGTTAGCGTGCGCGTCGGATATTTCCATTCCGCCGTAACGATAACCTTTAAGTCCCGCCTGCTCAATATACCACCCTGCCGACTCGTCGGCGTACTTCTTGAATACGCACCCGAGCGACGGGTATTTAGGTTGCGTAGACAATCTGTCTGCTCTCGCCTTTTCGGTAAGGGCGGCTATCGTTTCGTATCTTCCTTGCGTAAGTCCGAACCACGCCCGATAGATATAATCTTTATGTTTTCGCAAATTACAGTATCTGTACCCGAAAGCTATTTCTTCCGCGGGGATAAATTCCGTTTTGCCTTTATCGAGATCGACTGTCTCCGCCCCGATAAAGACGTCGGATATACTGTCGCCGAAACTGCCCGCATTGCCCATAACCGCTCCGCCGACCGTACCGGGTATTCCCGAAAGTCTTTCCATTCCGCTAAGCCCGTAGGTTCTTGCAGTCTTGGCCACGTTACTTAATTTTTCTCCCGCAAAAGCTTTTATTACGTTCCCTTCCACGGTAAGTCCGCGCATGTTTTCGGAAGTTATTACGATATCCTTAACGCCCGAACTTAATACGAGAGTATTCGTAAGTCCGCCTATTATCCGTAACTTTTCGTCGGGATATTCGTCTTTTAGTCGCAATACGTCGCTTAAAACGCATGGAGCGAACAATCTTTCTATTTTTCCGCCGCATCTTACGGACGATATAAGCGACGCTTCCGCCGTAATAAATCGAGTCTTCATATTATACCTTCTTTACAGATTTTAGTCAACTGCGCCGACTATCCATATTCTATAAAAAAGGGGTGCGGTTTATGCTTTATACGAACGGAACTTCCTGTCGATTTTTGCCTTACCGTAAGCTATGCTTTCGATAATCCGTAATTATCTATCACCCACGCCACGCCGTCGGAATTATTGTCGGGGGCGACAACTTTGACGAAACTTTTCACATAGTCGGACGCATTGTTTACCGCAACGCCGAGCCCTGCGTAAGTAAGCATGGTAAGGTCGTTTTCCGAGTCGCCGATACAGATTATTTCTTCTCTTTTTATTCCGTGCCTTTCGGCTATGCTTTCTACCGCTTTCGCCTTACTTATGGTCTTAGGGATAATTTCTATAATGAAAGGTTTTGACGTGTTGATAAGAAAATCGTCGCCGAATTTTTCTTTAAGTTCTTTTTCGAAAGCGGGGACTTTTTCGGGTTCTGCCATAATAAGAACTTTCGGCGGTTCGAGCTTTTCTTTTTCCACCGCTTCGCTGAGCGGTACGACGGTTTCTCTGTAACGGGCGGAAGAAAGTTTACCGTACAATACGGTATGTTCTCCCGCTTTTTGAGTCCAGAACTCATCGCCCGAATAAGTTTGACAATAGAAGCCTTTACTTTCTATATATCTCAATATTTTTACCGCTTTACTATTGTCGATTACCGTCTTGAAGATGACTTCTCCCGTCGATAAGTCGGTGACTACCGCTCCCTGATAAGTGGCGGTTTCGGTATCCAAACCAAGCTCTTTGCATATTGGAATTGCACCCGGAGTCATTCTTCCCGTCACTATGCAAAATCTGCCGCCCGCTTCCTTATATCGCCTTACGGCGTCTTTCGTCCTTTCGGTAAGTTTAGCTTCCGACGTAATGAGCGTGTCGTCAAGGTCGCTGCAAATGAGTTTATATTTCAGCATCGTTTTCTCCTTCGTAATACCGCTTTATTTCTTTGGCGTCCTTTTTAGAAATGCCCTTTACCGCGGTAAGTTCTTCTTCAGTAGCCGCCGAAATCGCATCGATTTTTTTAAACGCTCCGAGTAAGATTTTAGCTTTCTCTTTGCCTATACCGGGGATTTTCGTAAGCTCGGTTTCCGTCATTTGTTTCAGCCTTAAATTCCTGTGATGTGTAATGGCGAAGCGATGCGCTTCGTCTCTTATCCTTACTATAAGTTTTAACGCAAGGCTGTTTCGCGGAAGAATCACGCTGTCTTCTCTTCCCGGTAAAAAGACTTCTTCTTCCCTTTTGGCAAGGCTTATAAAGTTCACGTTCACGCCTGCGTCTTCCGCCGCTTTAAGAGCGTAAGTAAGCTGTCCTTTGCCTCCGTCTACTACTATAAGGTCTGGTTTCGCGTTAAATGATAAATCTTCCGACTTGCCGATTTTGGTAAGTCTTCTCGACAGAGCTTCGTACATGGACGCGAAATCGTTGTTTCCCTGTACGGTTCTTATCTTGAAATGGCGATAGTTTTTCGACGATTTTTCGCCGTCGATAAAGACTACCATACTTGCTACCTTGTTAGTTCCGCCGATGTGCGAAACGTCATAACACTCCATTCTTCTCGGAAGGCACGGCAAATTCAGCGTTTCCATAAGCTGCGCGACCGCACCTTTCGTCATCTCCTGATACTTATTGAAGTGTTCGAGTTGCCGCGACAGATACTCGGCGCAGTTGGTTTCGCCCATTTCGACAAGCTGTTTTCTTATTCCGCCCGTAGGCGTGGCGATATTTATTTTTTTGCCCGCTTTTACGCTCAGATAATCGGCTAACTCCGCCTTGAATTCCAACTCTTCTCCTACGATAATCTCGCTGCACAAAACGGGATTTTTTTCGTAATACTGCATGATAAATGAAGCAAGGCAGTTGCTTTTTTCCACTTCGTAATAAGGATAATTGTCACCGCCCAAAAACTTGCCGCCCCTTACGGCGAAACAATTGACTACGGAATACATACCGTTTGTTGCGAACGTGAAAACGTCGATATTTACGTCCTGTTTGAACGGAATAGTTTGTTTTCTGACGAGTTTTTCGAGTATCTCGGATACGTTTCTGTAATGCAGAGCGAGTTCGAATTCTTCCATTTCGGCGAACTTCGTCATCTTATTTGCGATAAGTTCCGACACGAAAGCGTCGTCGCCGTTAAGAAACTTTATTACGTCCTTAACTACCTTTCCGTACTCTTCGGGGGTGACTTTGCCCACGCATGGCGCAAGGCACTTCTTCAGATGGTAATTAAGACACTCCTTTTTCGGCATATTGCGACAGGTTCTTAACGGAAAAACCGCCTCGATAACTTCCATTATATCTCGTACCGAGATACCGAGCATATACGGACCGAAATATCTTGCCCCGTCGCTTCTTAGTTTGTAACAGACTTCTATCCTCGGATATTTTTCCTTAACGTTTATCCTTATATAAGGATAGGTTTTATCGTCTTTAAGAAGAATATTATACGGCGGGTTGTATTCCTTAATCAGGTTGTTTTCCAAAATCAACGCTTCGTACTCGTTGGGCGTGATTATATAGCGGAAATTCTTAATCTTCTCGACGAGCGCCATAGTTTTATCGTTCTTGACGCACTTATGAAAATACTGTCTTACTCTGTTTTTGAGAATTTTTGCTTTGCCTACGTAGAGTACGTTGTCGTACTCGTCAAGCATTATATATACGCCGCTTTGTTCGGGCAGCGTGGCAAGTTTATCGCTGATTACGCTCATATTATAATAATACCATTATTAAACGTTGTTTTCAACAATTAGGAGCGTCTAATGCACGCTTATTTACGCCGCAAAAAACGACCTTACGTAAATTTTCAAAATCTACTTTTAGTCGCAGAATAGAAAGCGGATTAAGATTTTAGTTTTTCGTGGCTTTCGCGAAAACGTCGTCTACCGTACTTAGTACGCCTACGCTCCGTTTTCGCAAAAAATCAACGCACCTTAGCCGCTCCTGATAATTCCGTTGTAAAAGTTATTTCCGCAAAAAAAGGGAAGCCTGTGCTTCCCTACTTTTATTACCTTTTTTAATCACCGCGATACTTACATGGTCACCGGTCCGAATATGGTGTGTTCCGCTTTCCACTGGTCGAAACGTACGGGAGCAAGTATCAAGCCGTAAATCCCTATCGTGATTATCGTAAAAAAGCCCCAGACGATCATTTTTTTTAACAACTCTCCCGCTCTTCCCGTGAATTGCAAGGGCATACCTACTATTTGCGTGTTCCTGCATCTGTATCTTTCCCAGATGCATACGGCGTTCGGGAGTCCGATTATAGGTATTATCGACAGCAAAGCAAGCCCCAAACGAAGGAAAAAATACTTCCCTGCCGTGCCGGAAAAACACGATCTCAAACTTCTTCTTTTGCGCGTAGCCTGTACTTGTTGCTGTTCCACTTTATTACCTCCGTGTCAATAGATATATTTTAGCATTATTTTATTATATCGTCAATATTTATTATCAAAAATAGAAACGTGTAGATTGCGTTTATTTTTTGCGAAAACAAGGCGTAGGCGTACTGAGTACGGTAGACGCAGTTTTTGCAAAAGCCGTCGAAAACTTAATTCTTTATCCGCTTCTTTTTGCCGATTCGTCGAACAAACAAATTTTCGGTAAATCCGACTTCGTTTTCGGCGGCGTAACGAAACGTAATATACACGCTTCTTAAAAACCGCACCTTGCTCTTATGGACAGAATATCGTTCTGAACGTGGAACTTGACGCAGAGTTCTTCGAAGCCGAAAGCATACTTTCTGTGAAGTCCTCTCATTATTTCGGCAAGTATATCGTAGTAGAAATCGTCTACGCCGAAAGAGTTTATTATATGGTCGTAAGAGTAAGCGTTTTGTCTGTTTTGTTCCACTATGCAATCGAGAAGCAAAGCGTGTCTGTTTTCGGTATATATTTGCATAAGGGCGATGGCTTCGGAGAAGTTGTATCCCCTGTTTTGCATAAGTTCCAACAGAGTGCATATCATAAGGTCTCTTCTTTCCTTATAAGAAACGCCGAGCGCGCGGGCGGCTTTTTTGTACTTAGCTCCGCTACGCTGACACAAGTCTGCGAGAACGTACACAATATTACCTTCGCTCACGTCGCCGACGAGATATTTTTCTCTGCATTCTTTCAATACGGAAGAGAAACTTTCTTTGCCTGAATTTATCGTCTTAAAACCTTTGCCCGAATCTGCGGAAAGCCAATCGGAAAATTCGTTTTCGCTCATTTCGCCGCCGTTTTCGGCGATTATTACGGCAGTGCCGCCGTGAATGCCTTCGGAAAGATATCCGTAGCTGCAATAGGGATAATCGGAGGGTGCCGTGGGAGCAAGGCTATGAACGTACGCTACCGCTCCGCTTAAGTTTTCGCTCTTTATTTTTTGCGAAACGTAATCGCTTCTTAACGGATTTCCGCTTCTGCCGTTGCTGCGGTAACTTGCCGCATATCTGCCCGTAACGGCTGCGATATACTTATCCGCGTCGCTTTTAACGTTGGACTTTATAATAAAATGTGCGGTGGAGTCTAAAACGCAATACGCTATAAGAACTACGTTTTCGTTGGCTTCGTCTTGCAGAACGTCGATGAAAATTCTTTTGTTTCTCTTTCCTTCAAACGCGTCTACGCCGTTGACCGAGCTGACCGCTATTTTCGTGATTAAACCTTTGCCCTTCACAAGAATGTTGTTTTCCATACTCTCTCCTTAGGATAATTTACTCTGTTATTATTAACGTAAACGTTATTGTTACGTTGGTTCCGTTCATACTGAAACTATCGTCCGCTCCCACTTTGACGTAATAAGTACCCGCGGTCGAAGGCTTTTCGGTAAGTTTGGTTCCGTCGCTCATATCTGCGGCGGTATAGTACGAGAATTCGTCTTCTCCTATCTCTCTCGACTGCTTGTCGGCGGTATTGACGACGTACATCGATATTCCGCGCGCAAGGTAGTCGGCAATGGATACGGTAAGCGTATTCGTACTCCTATCCCAACTTCCCGTACACGCGTACTCGTCTATCGCTCTCGTAGTCACTTTATATTTTCCGCCCGTGAAGTCGATGGTATAGTGGTCTTCGCCGTGTTTCAACGTGCCTACCGCTACGTCGTATAATCCCGTGGAATAATCGTAATTTTTCAGTTCGGGACTTCCTTCGAGCAGTTCGAGTATACCGTTAAGGGTGAGCGTTTCGCCCGCAGACAAGCGGTAGGATACGTATTCGGGAGCGATACCGTTGTATTCTCCCACGTTTATACCCTTACGTTTTTTCTCCACGTTCGCGCTTACGCTCGTCGATTGCAGATACTCGTTGCATTTACTCGTAATAGCGGCGAATATTTCGTTCAACAAATCGACGTCGGTAAAACTCCCCGCCACGAATATACCGATACGGAAGAAGTTCTTGTTCGGGCTGAGCATTTCTATGGAAGTAACGCCTTTCTTACCGACGTAAGAACTTACTATCTCGTCGAGATTATCGTAGAGATAAAGAATAACTTTCGGCAAGTTGTTTTCGCCGCTGACGGTGTAGTCGAGAGTGTACGCGTCTTCGGTGTAAGACACTACCTTGACTTCGATAACCTTAGGTATAACGGTATATTTTTGCAAACAATAGTTTTCCTGACGGTAATACGTATTGCCGAGAACTTCCATTACTATATACCTATCGTATCCTTTTTTGAGCGGAACTACCGGATAATTCGATTGCAAATATTCTTTTTTGACGTACTTTTTAACGCCGCCTTCACAGATAAGCAACATAAATTCGGCACGGATTACGTCGTTATGATCGATAAGGTACTGCTCGAAGTCTTCTTCGTTTATGAAAAACTCGCTGCTTACGTACCACATCGTAATATCGGAAGACTCGGGCAAGTCGAATTCGGGTATTCTCTGCAACGGGGTCGCGCTCGCCGCTTTCGTGTTGCCGTAGAAGAATATCGTATTCTGATACTTGAATTCTATCGCCTGTTTGTTGTAGACGATAATCGGATAAGTAGTGGTCTTATCTCTGAATTTAACGGTAATATCCTGCGACACGTTATCTATACTTTCGCTTATGTTACTGTTAAATCCGCTGCAAGTCACGTTATCGTCGTCCATATCGAGATACTTATAGAAGTTCCACTTCGTGCCGTCGCCGTCGGTGACTTCGTACACGCATCTTACGATACCGCCGTTTTTGGTAAGCTCGCTTCCCGCTATAAAGTTGGTTACGGGAGTTTTTTCCACGGCTATCGATGTGAACGTCGCGTTAAGAACCTGCACGCAGACTTCCGCCGAGAAGGTCTTGTAACGAACGGTAACCGCTCTGTAGCCCTTGGTTAAATCGGCTTTTTCGTAGCCTATTACCATATCGGAAGTTATTTTGACGTAGCCTACCGAGGCGTCTTCGTAATAAACGGTAAGGTACTTGTCATCGATATAACCTTTCGACAAGTCGTATTTATTAAGGAAAAGTTCCCACCCGTGAGCGGTGATTTCGAGCACGTTAAGTTCTTTTCCTAAGTTATTCCACGTCCCGAGCGAATCGTCTTCGTACGCCACGGAAACGATATTTACGGTCTTTTCCAACACTTCTATCGAAAATTCGGTATAAACGTAAGCGTAAGCCGTGGTTCCTCCGTCGTTGATTTCCGTAGTGTGGTAGATACGGACTATCTTCCTGCCTACTCTTCTGAACTGCGTAAGCTGCAAGCCGTCTTCGTCGTAAATTTCGTACCACCAACCCGCTTTGTCTTTTGCTCCGGTAAACTCGGTAAGACCGCTTACTTCCGCGCTCGCTCCCGCATTGTAGCTAAGGCTGAATTTGTATCCCGAAAAATCGGGTTCTTTATCGGTGTTGTAGTACAAGTCTTTACCCGTCTTAACCACGCAGACGGCGGTTTCCATACGGGCTTCGACGTTAATCTTGAACGTAGTCGCGTCCACTTTGCCGAGATACCTTACCTTGACGGGGATATCCTTTCCGATATTGTCGGTAGTGGAATCGTAAATCATTTCTTTTGTGACGGGGATAGGTTGACTCGTGGTACCGTTTTTAGCGTAAGTCACTATCATATTTACGCCCGTCAGATCCCAGTCTTCGCACTGAATGTAATTACGTTTGTAATAATCGGTACTCAACACGACTTTTATTGCGCTGATTGCGTTATCGGGGTCTATTATGTAATAATCGAACGTGGTATCCGCCTGCGCTCCGTCTGCGTCTACGTAGGTAAGCGTAGCTTCGTAATGAACGCCCGCGGCTATTTCTTCTAACGAAAGGAACCTGTTGTCGGCGAAATTGTAGGAAAGAACTATTCTCTGCCCGCTGCCGTTGCCGACTAAGTCGTTAAGCAAAACGCCCGACTGACCTATTATTTCCACTTTGCCGTTTTCGTAATAAACTCTGAGTACACCGCCCGACAAATCCACGTTTACCGTGTCGGACGCCTGCGCTTTAAGGAACGTGTCCACGGGCAAGGTATCGAAAACAATCGAAGTAATTGGCATAGGAACGACTTTGCAAATCATCGTCGCGCTCGTAACTTCCGTACCGGGTATGTAAAAATAAATTTCTTTTCTGTCGGTGACGGTATCGCAAGTCAAAGTGCAGTTTTCGCCGAGCATATCCATAGTTACGCCCGTAGGTTCGCTTACGTCGCCGTTATTATAAGTAATGGTATATTGTAAAGTAGCTATGGGAATTACGTCGCCTTTTCTGAACGACTTACCGTTAATATTGTCGGTTTCCGTAAGTACGTTGAGCTGAACGGCGTAACGCTGAATTACGGTGACTATCATATTTACGTTGTTTTCTTTCACGCCGCCGTATATTACGAGAAGTTTATGTTTTCCCGCGGCGGTTATATCGAGCTGATTACGCCTTACGCCCGCTCCTATCGTAGCGAGATAATAGACGCATTCGCTTACTTTTATTATTCCGCCGTCGTTATACGTTGCGGTAAGGGATACGGTGTAATTGAGTCCCTCTTCGAGAGAAACGTATCTGTTCTGCTGAACGTAAACGCTCTTGCCCGTTTCGTCGACTACGGTAGCCACTACCGACACCGCGTCGCCGTAAGGATGGGTAAGACCGTATTTAAGTTCGTACCTGCCGGCTGTTATGCCCGTCACGTTGTCGACGGTGGTGAATTCCAAATCTTTTATTTCCGAACGCAACAGGTCGTCGTCGGAATTGATTACTTTAATGAGGGCGTTGTCCATCGAATAAACTTCGGTTTCACCGTTGTCGTAATACACTCTCACTCTGCCGGTGGAAAGGTCGAGCTTGTCGCCTTGTATAATGGAACTTACGTCGCTGCCGTACTTCGCCGTCACGGGGAAGCGGTCTATTTCCATACTCTTATAGCTTCTGTCCTTGACGTTAATGTTAAACGCCACCACGGGTGCGGTTTGCATTGTCACCTTGCCGTCGCCGACGGAAAGAACTATTCCGCTTCCGCCGTCGTTAAACACGTTGTTCGCGCCCGTTCTGCCGATGACTTCGTTTTCTTTCAGAATCTGTCCGATTTCCACTTCGGGCGAAGTGACCTCGTATTCCACCACAGTACTTACTTCTATCGTTTTTTCCTTAATTGCAGTAACTTTGCCGTAAGTCTTGCTCCGAACGTTTTCGAGAAGCTGATTACTCGCTATTTCCATATCGGGATAAACGTATTCGCCCATGGACACGAGAGCCGCTCCGCTGTAAGAATAAGTGACCGTTTCGGGATAATCTGCGGGAATATAAGCTATCCTTGCCATAACGGTGCGGACTTCGGAGTCGTCGATATAAACCTTTACGTTATCCTTTTCTTCTTCTATTTCCTTAGACGGCATAAGCCCGTTGTCGTAAGTAAGGCGGAGACGAAGTCCCGTAAGGTCGAGCTTGTCGCCGTAGCCGACGAAAACGGCGTTCTGATTAGGCAAATGCAAAACGTCGAGTTTAATAACCGTCTTCGCGTCGAAATATACGGTGAAGAAAAGTCTGAAACCGTAGTAAGAAATGTAAATCTTCTGCTCTCCGACACGCTGATTATCGTACTCTTCGAGCATTTTTTCTGTAACTTTGACGGTGATGGTTTTGCCACCTTCGTAACGAACGTTTATCGTGGCTCCGTCGGCGGATACGTTTTCTCCGACGACGTACTGCGTACGTGTAGGAGCGGAAGCCAATTCCACCGAGCTGAAAGTAAGGTCATAAACGTTGACCTTAAACGTGGTGGCCTTGCCGCCGTAGTTTACCGTAATTACCTTGCCCGTTTCCGGTACGTTCATATCGTAGTCGGAACACATCTCCGCGGTAAGGTCGATTTCTTCGGTGGTCAGATCCGAATATCTTATAAAAAGTTTAGCCCCTTCGAGATTGAGCGAGTCGCCCGCTACGTACTCGTCGGCGTGGAAAAAGTCCGTAACGGCGATTTCCGTAACGTAAGGTTTTTTATACTCGATTTCCGCCGAACAAGCGACGGCGGACACGGCTATCAAAAGTATCAGGATTACTAATAAAACTTTTTTCTTCATTTTCCTTCCGAAGGACAAGCCTTTTTATAATATATACTTATTATACAGCTATATACTTATTTTGACAAGTGGTAAAATTAGCGGGAGCGTCCAAAACACATTTCTTTACGCCGTAAAAAACGAGCACAGATAAATTTTCAAACTATACTTTCGTCGATAAAAATAAAAAAACGGATATTTAATTATAGTTTTCTACGGCTTTCGCGAAAAATAAACGCAATTTGACCACTCCGCGTCCACTCATTATTAAAAAATACGGTCGATGTGAAATGCACCCAAAAAGTTTTACATTTCTGTCCAGACTTTTGGGTTCACATCAGAAAAACCGCCTTTTAACTTTTTACTTAATCTGCCAGTCGATGGGTTTTTCGCCCATACTTTCGAGAATTTCGTTTACCTTGGCAAAATGCCCGCAACCGAAAAATCCGTAGTATGCGCTTAGCGGCGACGGGTGCGCGGCTTCGAGAATGATATGATTTTTGTTGGTAATAAGTTTAGCTTTCTTCCTTGCGGGCGAACCCCACAAAAGAAAAATAATAGGCTTTTTTCGCTCGTTAAGTTTTTTCAGGACGGCGTCGGTGAACCTTTCCCATCCGTACCCTTCGTGCGACATAGGCTTCCCTCGCCGTACGGTCAAAATCGTGTTCATAAGAAGCACGCCTTGCTTTGCCCACGGCATAAGGTAACCGCTTTCGCCCATTTGGATACCCAATTCGTTGGTTATTTCTCGATAGATATTTTTTAAGGACGGCGGCAGACGAACGCCGGGTTTAACCGAAAAGCACATTCCGTGAGCTTGAGACGGTTGATGATACGGGTCTTGTCCGAGTATCACTACCTTGACGTCGTTATACGGCGTAGCCTTAAAGGCATTGAAGATATCGTACATGGACGGATAAATGGTTTCCGCCGAATATTCGTATTTCAAGAACCCCCTTAACACCTGATAGTATTCGGAATTAAATTCGTCTTTCAACACTTCGTCCCAATCGTTGCCTATATGTACCATCGAGCCACCTCAAAATTTGATGGTTTTATTTTAACATAACCTCTATATTATTTCAACCGTCGGTTGCTCAAAATTTACGGTTACGATAAACAGAGCAAACACAGGCACATAGCGAGCGTGGTTCTGTCGCAACAGCCGTTTCCGTCGTAATCGGAGTCGTTGTTTCCGTTGTTTAACAGCAAAAATAAAAGCATCGGTAGAGTTATATCCATTCGTTCCCCCATAATCTAACTTTAATCTACAATATGCGACTCTTTTCGCATTCGTGCATAATTTACCATAATTTCAGGAGCGAACGTTATGCGGATATCCGCAAAACTTAATTCCGACGAAAACACTTAAATTATGGCGTCGTTGCGAAGGAGCTTATCAATGAAAATCGAAAAGATACTGGAAAACTACATTGCCGTCGAAAAAGAAACGGATAATCTCGCCGATTTTTTCTCGGCATTTTCCGACAAAACGCGACTTAAAATAATTTGTCTTCTGTCCATGGACGATATGTGCGTCAACGATATAAGTTTCGTCACCGGACTCAATCAAAGCGCGGTAAGTCACCAACTCCGAATTCTCAAAGACGGCGGTACGATAAACTGCTATAAAGACGGCAAAAAGACTTATTATTACTTAAAAAACAAACACATCGAAAACTTACTTTATCAAGCGGTGGTCGCAAGCGAAGAAAGCGTTCAATAAATAAAATCGGCTTATCTTTTTATCTTCTTCACCACGAATTTGGTAAGATAAATATATCCTTGCTCGACTAAAATATCGTAGACTATAAAGGCAAGCGAAAAAATTACGTTGAATATAGCGTACGACGCTGCGTAAGACAACGCGGCGATTTTGGGAAGATTAGATAAGTCTATAGCAACGAGCGAAGTAAGTTTGTACAAAATAAAGAACACGAGCCCCGAATAAAGAAACTTTATCGCATACCCCAACCATCTGTTAAGATTTTTGTTATGCCAAAACACGGCGAAAACGACGTAAAAGCTACTCGCCATGACGAAAGGAATAATTTTCAGATTGGCAATAAAAAAGCCGATGACGGAAACCGCCACCGACGCAAGGATACTTTCTCTGTAATAGTTCTGCGTAAGGGGTAACATTATGCCTACCGAACTCAGAACGTAAAAAGAAAGGCTCATATTGGATACGAAATACGCTAACGTGACGAAAATAAGCGATATTGCCGCGCCTATGCCTGCAAAGGCTATTCTTCTGCCTATATCGCGAGCGTTTCTCATACTAAAAAGACTAACAGCAGGAAATAAGATCTCCGCCCATACATTCGCAACAACAGTCGGCGCATAAAAGAGCGCTGCATACGTCGCATACGTCGCACCCTCTCGAATTGCGGGTGACGTTCATATCGGCGTAAGTCCTTTCTTCTCTGTTATTATCGTTGTAAAAAGAATTGTTCTGCGTGGTGGAGTTTGCCCTGATGTGCGTAGCCATCGCCTTTTTCGCTTCTTTGTACTGTTCGTTATCGGGTTCCATCTGACAAGCTACTTCGAGCTGTTTATATGCGTCGCTCACCCAATTTTTACGGAAGAAAACGGCGGATTGCAGGTAATGCCATTTTGCCGTTCTGCGGACGCATTCATCCAAAATTTTCTGCGCTTCGTCGAGATTGTCCGCTTTTATTGCGGTATCGACTGCGCTAAGGTCGTCGCCCGTGTACTTTATTTCGTATCTCGAAGCTATGATATCGTTGGCGTCGTTGTACGCGTCTTCTATTTCTTGCATCATCATGCAAGCTTCCGCTCCCGCTTCGCCGGGTTCGAAACGCCGGTCGGCGTACTTGTTTCTTAATTCTTTATAGGCGGCGTACAACTCGTCCTGAGTGCAGTTTTCACTTACGCCTAATACTTCAAACGGGTTTCTTTTCGCCATTTTTCTCCTCTCCTTTTAAGGACGAACTCTGTTCGGTCCTTCAATCCTCTGTATATTATATTACTGAGCGGTCCTTCGCTGACTTCGATTTTCATCGCATTGTAACAGTCGGTCGCCACGGCTATGTCTTCGTAAAGAAGTTCTCGTGCTTTTCGTTCCGCTTCATTATAAAAGTTATCGTCCGTTTCTTTACTCTCTCTTAAAAACGGATTGAAACACTTGTTTTTATAATCTTTTTTTATATCGTCGTACGCATCGATAACGTATATCCACCGCCCTATATAGAACAGAAACTTCCTTAAATTTTTGTCGCATTTATCGGTAAGGGCGTCGCCGCACGCCGAAAGTATATAGCCGAAACAGTCTGCGAGCGTCGATATATCGGAATTTTTCTTTTCTTCTTCCCTTAATTTATCGTAACCGCTTTTTACCGCTTCGTCAAAACTTTTCATTCTCTTCGCGGCTTTTTTATACGAAGGACGCAGGATACTCCTTACCGAACGGTGTTTTTTTTCGTCAATAACGTCGTCGGTAAGTTTGTAATACCCTAAAATGACGTTTATATCCGCTATGCGTTCGAGAATATCGTTACGCCTGACGTACGAAAGTTTTTTTCCGACGGGATGGACGAAACATCTCCCTTCGCAAAAAACGGGATCACTGTCTTCGTAATTGTGTCCGAGTAAAGCGAGCAGAACTATATCGTAATTCAGCATAAGGCGGTTAAGCTGACCGCTACGTTTGCCTATCGTCTTGCACAATCCGCAATAATAGGCTCTGTATACGTTGTAGTCCTTTATTAGTATATTCGGTTTATCTATTACGACGTAACCGAACATTATCTTTCCACCAGACCGACTTTGCGGTACACTTTCGACAACGTTCTGCGGGCGATTTTTTCCGCGGCTTCCGCACCGTTTTTGTAGACCGATACGAGATAATCCTTTTCCTTTATAAGGGCGTTGTATCTTTCCTGAATGGGGCGTAAACGTTCGATAACCGCGTCGGCTACTTCCGACTTCAATTCGGCGTATCCTTTGCCGGCAAAGTCGTCTACTATCGACTCGATACTCTTGTCGGTAACGCCCGAAAGAATGGTAAGAAGGTTGCTTACGCCGGGTTTGTCGTCCGACATGATTATTCTTCCGTCGCTGTCTGTAACCGCACGCTTAAACTTGCGGGCTATGACGTCCGGCGGGTCGATAAGGCTGATAAAACCGTTTACGTCGGGGTCGGACTTACTCATCTTCTGCGTGGGGTCCTGCAAAGAAAAAATCTTCGCTCCCTGCTTTCCGATAAAGGGTTCGGGTATGGTAAAGGTGGGACTGTAAAGATTATTAAATCTTTCGGCAATATCTCTCGTAAGTTCGAGATGCTGTTTCTGGTCTATCCCTACCGGCACGAAATCGGTCTGATACAAAAGTATATCGCTCGCCATAAGGACGGGATAGTCCATAAGTCCTACGTTTACGTTGTCGGCGTGTTTGGCGCACTTGTCCTTAAACTGCGTCATACGATTGGCTTCACCGATATAAGTAAAGCAATTCAGTATCCAGGTGAGTTCCGTATGGGCGGAAACGTGCGACTGAAAATACAATATGCTCTTATTAGGATCCAATCCGCATGCAAGGTATTGAGCGAAAAAGCTCATCGCTCTCTGTCTGTACTCGGCGGGATTTTGTCTTACCGTAAGGGCGTGCAAATCGGCTATCGCGAATATGGTAAGATAATCGTCGGGCATTTTGAGCCAATTGTTTATAGCTCCGAGAAAGTTACCCAAAGTGATACATCCGGTAGGCTGAACCGCACTATAAACTACTTTTTTGTCACCTAACATTTTTATTCTCCTATGGCGAGAAGCACGCCGTCGATTTCTTCTTTATCGATAATTTCTCCGTGTCTGACGGGTCTCGACAAAAGACTCTTTATTGCTTCAGGTTCGGTTTCACCCGAGAACGCGGCAAGTTTTTTCGCCGCCTTGAAAGCGTCGTCTTCTTCGTTATGCGAAATAGCTTCGTACACCGTCTGCGGGAACTTGAACGGACTTGCCGTGCTTACTATAACGTTGCTTGTAGTGTTGTCGCCGACTTCGTTCATGTACTTGAAAAGTGCGCTTACCGCAACCGCCGTATGGGGGTCGAGCACGTAGCCGTACTCGTCGAAAAAGTTGTCGATTACTTCTTTTGTTTCCGCTTCGGTGGAGTAATACGCCAAAAATTCGGGAAGTTTGTCGTAGAGCATATCTTCGTCTATGCTGTACGTTCCGCCGTCGGCGAGCCTTTCCATAAGGGGTTTTACAAAATCGGGATTTCTGTCCCCTATTTCGTAAAGAAGTCTTTCGAGATTGCTGCTGACGAGAATATCCATAGACGGACTAATCGTCTTAAAAAACTCTCTGTTGCTGTCGTAAATACCGTCCGAGAAAAATTCGGTAAGCACGTTGTTTTCGTTGCTGGCGACGATAAGCTGTTTTACGGGCAAACCCATTTTTTTTGCGTAATAAGCCGCAAGCACGTTGCCGAAATTACCGCAAGGAACGACGTAGTTTATATGTTCGCAATCGTCTATCATTTCGTTGGACAATAAGTCTACGTAAGACGAAACGTAATAGACTATTTGCGGCAGGAGTCTGCCAAAGTTAATGGAGTTTGCCGAGCTTAAATCGTACCCCTTTTCGGCAAGGCTTTTTTTCATATTTTCGCTTACGAAAATTCTCTTGACTGCCGACTGCGCGTCGTCGAAATTGCCCCTGATGCCGTAGACGTGAACGTTCTGTCCGTCGGTGGTGGTCATCTGCAATCTCTGCATATCGGACACGCCTTCGGCAGGATACAGTACCGCTATCTCGGTACCTTGGACGTCCTTGAACCCTTCGAGAGCCGCTTTGCCGGTGTCTCCGCTCGTAGCTACGAGTATGAGAGTCTTGTTGTTCTCCCCTTCTTTTTTCTTAGCTGCAGTGAGAAGATACGGGAGCATTGTTAGCGCCACGTCCTTAAACGCAAGCGTCGGACCATGCCACAGTTCCAGCATATACGTTCCTTCGTCTATCTTTACTACCGGCGCGGGGTCGAAATCTTCGAAACGGGAATAAGCCTTTTCGGTATAGGTAAGCAACTCTTCGTAAGAAAACTCGGTAAGGTACAGACTCATTACGTACGCGGCTCTTTCCGCATACGACAATTCCGCCATATCCGCCAAATCTTCGGGAGTTATTTTAGGAAAGGACGACGGAACATAAAGTCCGCCGTCCTTAGCAATTCCGTTAATAATAGCTCTTGCGCCGCTGACGGGACCTTCGCCCCGGGTGCTGTAAAAATCCATCGTACCTCCGATTATTTTACGTACTTAGCGATGAATTCCGGCAAATCTTCCTTTTCGCAAGATACCGTAAGAACGAAGTCTACGTTCTTGGCAAGACTGTCGATAACCATAAAGAATTCGGCTACTTCCGCACTGTTAAGTTCTTTTCCGATAACCTTGTAGAAGCCGTCGATAAAGACGTATTCTATATCGTAGTTGCCGCTTAAAAGTCCTTTAACAAAACCTATGAGAGCGTCTTTGGACGCAATACCGGTTTCCGCAAGGTCAATGAAACGAATTTGGGGTTTTATTTCCATTCTATAACGGGTAGTAGTCGCCAAAAATACGACTTCGCCTTTGGTAGAAGCGAGAGCTTCGTCCGCTAAATCGAGCATCTTTTTAGTTTTTCCGCTACCTTTTGAACCGTAAATAATTTTTATCATTATAATCTCCTTAATGAAAGATAATATTTGTTTATTTAATTGTATCACACTAAAATATTTTTCACAATAGCTAAGACGTCAATTCTTAGATAAATATTTCAGTTTATGATAGTAATCTATGTCTATTTCCTTAACGAACTCTTTAAGTTCGTAATTGCTCATAGTGGTGGTTCTGCCCTTTGCGTACTCCTTATCGACAAGAAGTTTCACTTCCGCCACTATATCGTCGGTCTTTTGCACTTTCGCTTCTTCGGGCAAGTTGAAATAACTGTTGAACCAGTACGCTATCCCGGCAAGTCCGCTGTAATTGTCGACGGCGACGGCGGCTTTGCGGTTAAGAATGGTTTCCGTATCGAAAATGTTATAGATTTCTTCGTCTTTAAGGAGTCCGTCGGCGTGAATACCCGCTCTCGTCGTATTAAAATCTCTCCCGACAAACGGAGTTTGCGGCGGGATACGGTAGCCTAATTCCTTCTCAAAATACCTTGCTATGTCGGTAATCACCGATAAGTCCATTCCGTCGGTCGTGCCTTTTATCGAAGCGTATTCCATTACCATGGCTTCGAGCGGCGTGTTGCCCGTTCTTTCCCCTATTCCCAAAAGAGAAGTGTTTATGCCGCACGCACCGTACAGCCATGCGGTGGTGGAATTGACGACGGCTTTATAAAAATCGTTATGTCCGTGCCATTCTATAAGTTTCGACGGGATTTCTGCATAGTGTTTAAGTCCGTAAATTATGCCCTGAACGCTTCTCGGCAAGGAAGTACCGGGGTAAGTGACGCCGTAGCCTAACGTGTCGCAACAGCGGATTTTTATCGGAATACCCGATTCGTCCATAAGAGATTTGAGTTCGGTCGCGAACGGAATGACGAAACCGTAATAGTCGGCTCTCGTAATGTCTTCGAAGTGACATCTCGGTCTTATCCCTTCCGACAGCGCCGCCTTGATTATACCGAGATACTTGTCGAGAGCTTCTCTTCTCGTAAGGTGCATTTTTTTGAAAATGTGGTAGTCGGAACAAGAAACGAGAATACCCGTTTCTTTAATGTTCATTCCCTTAACCAATGCGAAATCCTTTTCGTTAGCTCTTATCCAACTCGTTATTTCCGGAAATTCGTACCCTAAATTCTGGCACATTTCGACGGCTTTGCGGTCCTTTTCGTTATACAAAAAGAATTCGCTCTGCCTTATTATGCCCTTTTCGCCGCCGAGTTTATGTAAAAACTTGAATAATTCTACAATTTGTTCCGCCGTGTACGGAGAGCGCGACTGCTGACCGTCGCGGAAAGTAGTGTCCGTAATCCATATCTCTTTCGGACAATTCATCGGAACGTGGCGATAGTTGAACGCGATTTTCGGTATCGACGTATAATCGAAAAAGTTTCGGTACAACTGCGGTTCTTTAACGTCCTGCAACTCGTAGTTGTAACTGTGCTCTTCTAAAATGTTGGTATACGAACTGAGATAAACTTCGTTTGTGGTAAGTTTCATTTACCCCTCCTTGTTTGCCCTTACGGCGTGTTTTCTCCTCGTATTTTCCTTTTCCCTTATTTCTCGATAATTTTTCCCTTTCGTTTAACTTATTATATTAAAATATCCCTTATCCAATCTTAAATTATTTTATTTAATCGCTTATCTTACTCAGTTTTGCGTTCTGGTCTGCAAGCGCCAACGCTTCTATCATAGAGAACATATCCCCGTCCAGAAACTGTGGCAAGGTATATACGGTCATACCTATTCTGTGATCGGTGACTCTGCCCTGCGGATAGTTGTACGTTCTTATTCTTTCGCTTCTGTCCCCCGTACCTACCTGAGTACGACGATTAGCCGCATATTCGGCATCTTTCTGACTCTGATAGAAGTCGTAAAGTCTGCTCTTTAAGACTCTCATTGCCTTTTCTCTGTTCTTGATCTGGCTGCGTTCGTCCTGACAGGATACCACTATTCCGGTAGGAAGGTGGGTCATCCTTACAGCAGAATCGGTTTTGTTAATGTGCTGTCCGCCCGCGCCGCCGCTTCTGTAAGTGTCTACTTTAAGGTCTTTTTCGTTAATCTCGAAGTCTACTTCTTCCGCTTCCGGCAGTACCGCCACCGTAATGGTAGACGTGTGAACTCTGCCTTGCGATTCGGTCTCCGGCACTCTCTGAACTCTGTGAACGCCGCTTTCGTACTTCATTTTGCTGTACGCACCCTGACCTTTTATCATAAAGGTACATTCTTTCAATCCGCCGAGTTCGGTTTCGTTTACGTCCATATCTTCGACTTTCCAACGCATTCTTTCGGCGAATCTGTGATACATTCTGAAAAGTTCCATTCCGAACAACGCCGCTTCGTCGCCGCCCGCACCCGCTCTTATTTCGATAATAACGTTCTTGTCGTCCATCGGGTCTTTGGGAAGAAGCAGAATTTTTATTTCTTCGACTACGGCGTTTTCTTTATCTCTGAGTTCGTAGTATTCCTTTTCCGCCATGGAAGCCATTTCTTTATCGCCGTCGTGCATCATAGCTTCGCACTCTTCCATATCTTCTTTTAATTTAAGATACCTTTCGTACGCTTCCATTACAGGTTGCAACGCGGCGTGTTCTTTGACGAGTTTTTTCCATTCGTCCTGTCTCGCCACTATATCGGGGCGACCTATAAGGTCGTTAAGTTCGGCAAATCTTTCTTTCATCGCCGCAAGTCTTTCAAACATTTTATTCCTCCTTGTTCCCGACGAGTCGAGCCACGACCGCTCTGTCTATCGGCGGATTATTCATATCTTTGACGAAACTTACTTCGTACTTACTTCCGAGAAGATTTTTTATTTCTTCCGCCTGTCCTATTCCTGCTTCGAGGATAAGAGTCCCGTTTTCGTTAAGATATTTGTCCGCGGTAGCCGCTATATCGCGGTAAAAATCGAACCCGTCGCTTCCGCCGTCGAGAGCCGAAGTCGGTTCGTATTCTCGCACTTCCTTGTCGAGTTCCGCTATCGCGCCGCTCTGAATATACGGCGGATTGCTGACTATTATATCGAATTTTCTTCCCTTGACGGGCATGAACATACTGCCGGCAAGCGTTTCTATTTCGCAATTATTGAGTTCCGCGTTCTCTTTGCACAAACTTATTGCGTCGACGGACACGTCGGTAGCCGTCACGGTACTTTCGGGGCAGTTGGTCTTTACCGCTATGGCGATGGCTCCGCTACCCGTACACAAGTCGAGGACGACGGGCTTATCGTAATTTTTCGTAGCCTTAACGACTGCTTCCGCCACGACTTCGGTATCGAAGCGGGGTATCAACGCTCTCGCGTCTGTCTTCAAGTCCAACCCGTAAAAACAAGTTTCGCCCAAAACGTACTGTAAAGGCGCTCCTTTTAGTCTGCGTTTTACGAACGCGGCACATTGCTTTTCCTGCTCGCTCGACACTCTTCTGCCGTCGTAGAGTTCGGTTTTCGTTTTTGCTCCCACGACTTTCATCAGGATAAGTTCCGCTTCGTTTTTATTTTTCAGAGCGTCGCCGAAACCTTTTACTACTTTTTCTACCGTCGAGTAAGTCACGAACGTTTTCGTGGGATATTCTTTATCTTTTTCCAACGCGAGGACCTCGTTGAAGGCGGCTATCGCCACTTCCACCATATCGTCGTCGGGTTGTTTCGTGGTAAGTCTTTGGAGCCACAGCCCGGGTTGTTTGCAAATTCTCGCAAAAAGATTGTCGTACTTTGCGAAAAGTTTCAGAAGTTCGTACGATATCCCTGCTACGAGCGGTATCATTATTATACGGCTCAACACTCTCAGAAAGAAATTGGCTACCTTGCCCGCATGAGCGAGCATTTCCACCGGGAAAATCGAAAAAAACAGTATGGAAAATACCATTACTATGAACATAAATGTAGTCCCGCATCTGTCGTGTACGGTAGTCATTTTCTGTGCGTTCTCGACGGTAAGGGGTAAACCGTGTTCGTAACAGGATATGGTTTTGTGTTCCGCTCCGTGGTACATAAAAAGTCTTTTTATGTCTTTCATCAGGCTCATCAACGCTAAGTACAGTATAAAGATGAGCATACGCACAAAACCTGCGATAAAATTATAAAGGACGCTCATTCCGAACGTGGAAGCGTCGATTTTCGCAAGGGAAAATATCCCCGTTGCGACTAATTGCGGCACGAATACGAACAGACCCAAGCTAAGGGCTACGCCCAAGATCACGCCTATCGCAATGACTACGTTCATTACGTCCACTTTGAAAGTCTTGGCGAGCCACTTTTCAAACTTGGACGGTTCTTCGTTGGACGTATCGCCAAAAACTTCCGTACTGCGCACGGTAATCTTCATTCCCGTAACGAAAGACTGAAAAAAGCTTATCATTCCCCTTATTATCGGGACTCTGAAAATTTTGCTCTTTTCTTTCGTGGGTGTAAAACGAGAACTCTCGATGATGATTTTTCCGTCGGGATTCCGTACGGCGGTAGCCATCGAGCTTTCGCCGCGCATCATTACGCCTTCGAGAACGGCTTGTCCGCCGATGTTGCAACAGTTTTTCTTTTTCACTCGCGACCTTCCTATATTAACAAAAAATATCCCGACGGGATATTATTTGCTACGACAGAACCGGTGCGGAATACCTTTCCTCACCTATTCTCTATATTGTTTACCTATTTAAGAGTGCTGTTACCGAACTTCTTATTGAAACGTTCTACGCGTCCGCCGGTCTGCACGGTTTTTTGTTTACCGGTGTAGAAAGGATGACATTCGGAACAGATTTCTACTTTAAGTTCGTCTACGTTTTTGGTAGTGCCTGCCTTAAACTTAGCTCCGCATGCGCAGGACACGTCAACAATTTTATAATTGGGATGTATTTTTTCTTTCATTATTCACCTCATCGATAGTCGATTATAATCAAATGTACAGTTATTATATAAAAAACGAAACCCTTTGTCAACTGTATTTGCCTATTCTTTGCCTATTCTTGCACGCTAATTTTTATTTCCCAAAACCGAAAAATGCTTGATTTTGGGAATAAGATATGTTATAATACAACCAAGTTATATATTCTGCGAGGTGACGGAATGAAACTGATTGAAAGAGATTTTTATCTCGACAAACTCACAAACGTAATCGGTACGCCCGATATAAAGGTAATAACCGGCGTAAGGCGTAGCGGAAAATCAAAACTGATGGAAGCGTTCAAGCGATATGTTGCAAGCGACGTTCCGAATGTCAATATCGTGCATATCAATTTCAACCTTGCGGAATTTGAAAATCTCAAAGACTATCACGCGCTGAACGATTATATCGAAAGCCGTTACGTTTCGGGCGCAAGCAATTTTGTTCTGATAGACGAAGTTCAGTTGTGCCAGAATTTTGAATTGACGATAAACAGTCTGCACGCACGGGAAAAGTACGATATTTACCTTACGGGTTCCAACGCTTTTCTGCTTTCGTCGGACTTAGCCACGCTTTTTACGGGCAGAACGTTTGAAATCAAGGTTTACCCCTTTTCCTTCAAGGAATATCTCGATTATTTCGGATACGAAAACGCCTGCGATGCTTTTGATAATTACGTAAAAGAAGGCGGGATGTCCGGTTCTTACCTATACCGTGATTTAGAGGCGAAATACGACTATATTAAGGACGTTTTCGATACGCTTATAGTACGCGACATACGGCAGAAATACAAGATAAAAAACGTCGGACTTATGGACAGGCTCGTTGACTTTCTGACGGATAACATATCTAACCTTACTTCCGCACGTAACGTTGCCGACACTCTCACTGCAAACAACGACAAAATAAATCATAAAACGATAGGCGCATACATTCAGTATCTTTGCAACGCTTTCGCTTTTTACAAAATACGGAGATACGACATTCACGGCAAAAAATATCTTGCGTCAAACGACAAGTATTACCTCTGTGACCACTCGTTCCGCTATGCAAAACTTGGCACGAAAAATCTCGATTACGGCAGAGTGCTTGAAAATATCGTTGCAATCGAATTGTTACGGCGCGGTTATGAAGTTTACGTCGGCGTGCTGTACAAAAAAGAAATTGATTTCGTTGCGATAAAACGAAACGAAAAGATTTATATTCAGGTTTCGGACAATATTTCGGACGAAAAAACGTTTATGCGGGAAGCGACGCCGCTTTTGCAGATAAAGGACGCCTACCCCAAAATGATAATTGCCCGCACTCGTCACGAAGAATATCAATACGAAGGTATCAAAGTCATAGATATTGCCGACTGGCTGAAATGTGAATAAAGGCTGTTTCTCAATGTTGAAATGTTTTCAAATTTGGGAAACGGCAATATGGTAAATAAAAATATAGCCGAAAAGAAGATAAACATTTTACCCTATAAAAAGAGAAAAGGCTAAATTGGGGGAAAGTAAAACAAATGAGACGAGTTTAGTTATCGTAAGGTTTTTTCTGCCGCATCCTTAACTTTCAAGCCTATAAAAAATAGTAGCGGGAGAAATTATGAAAAACTCGATATTCGTTTTGTAAAAGACAACGTTACTTTGCTGATTGAAACCAAACAGAATTTTATAAAGGCAGATGCGGAACAACTCTCTGCTTATGTCGAATACGAAAAGGCTTTGACGGGCAATAAGACGGTTGCTATTTTGGCAAACACAACCAACGATATAATAAAAGTTTGGCGTGGTGTTGTTTCAGACAGCGATTGGATGCCGAAAGAATCAGTCCTTCGCACAATGGACGAATATGTCGATTTTTATACATCTAAAATAAACGATAAAGAAAAGGTGATGCAAAACACCTATAAACTCAATGAGTTGTAAAAAGGTCAACTAAAAGCCGAGCATTATTCGCCCGACTTAATCTGATTCTTTCTGCCGTTAAATTCAATTCTAATACCGAAATAGTCGTTAGAAAAGAATAATACGAACCCCGAATTTGCCTCGGTGTTCGTATTATTCCCTTTTGGCGGGGAGCCGATTACATTAAAAACCGCGGACGAATCGTCCACGGTTTTCTTTTGTTTTTCAAACCTCTATGTTTTTCACTTAATTTTTTTTAGTCCTTAGAGGCTTTCAAGTTTTGCTATTAGTTAGCCTTGATCCAAAACAATAGTTGCCTTACATTCTATATAAGCATTTCCGTCAAAACCGTAAGAATCCCAGTGTTCATCCCAGCCTGCCTCACTTGTTGCATTTACCTTGATTACATCAAGGTAATTACAACCGGCAAACACTTGCTCGCCCATTGTGGTCACGTTTGCCGGGATTGTTACATCTGTTAGTGCAGTGTCCATAAATGCCATCTCTCCAATACTTGTCACACCCGAGCCGATTGTAACACTTGCAAGAGCGGTGCAGTTTCTAAATGCGAAGCCGCCAATTTTTGTCACGCTGTCGGGGATGACTATGTTTGAGAGTTTTGTGCAACCATCGAACGCATTAGCCCCGATTTCCATAACACTACTTGGAATTGCAATGCTTGTAAGGGATGTGCAACACCAGAAGGCGTATTGATCGATTTTTGTTATGTTGTTAGATAATGTTATATTCTTTAAACCAGAGCAAGAACTGAATGCCGATTTTCCGATACTTGTTACACTGTTTGGAACTATTATTTCGGTAAGAGTAGAACAGTCACTGAATGCATCGTCTTCGATAGTTGTTACACCATTTGGGATTGTAATGCTTGTAAGTGCTTTGCAATTGTCAAATGTTTTTTTGCTGATTTTTGTAACGCCGGAGGGGATGTTAACGGTTTTTAATCCTTCACAGCCATTGAACGCACCTTCTCCAATACTCGTAACGCTCGTGCCGATTGTTGCACTTGCAAGTGAATAACAATACCTAAACACATATGTCCCAATTTCCTCAACACTATCGGGGATAGCAATGCTTTTGAGCGAACTAGTATGAAACGCACTATTTCCAATTCCTGTTACACCGTCAGGAATGGTTATGGTAGATGTCAATTTATTGCAATTTTCAAACGCATACTCACCGATTATTTTTGTTTTACTGTTTATGGTGTATTCTGTCCCCTCGCAATAGTCTGTCGTCCCGACAAGCAAGAAATATCGATTATCGCTACCACCGAAGTATTTCAAGTTACCCTCTGTTGTATAATAAGACTCTTTAAGCTTGGTAGCTCCGTCAAAAGCATCGAAGCTTATACTTGTTAGAGAATTTGGAAGAGATATGTTTGCAAGGGATGTGCAATCCTTAAACGCATCGCTTCCTATATGTTTTACCCCGTTTTCTATAGTAACGCTTGTAAGAGATGTGCAACCATTAAATGCATTATCGGCAATCGTTTTTACGCTACCCGGAATGGTAGCACTTGTTATCGTGGTATTTCCCTTAAATATCTCGTCGGCTATCATCGTAACGTCTTTGCCGTTATACTTTGAAGGAAAAACGATCTCTGTTTTTGTGCTGTCACATGCGGTTACCTTGTATGTGCCGTCTTCGAGTTCAATAAGAGTAAAACCTTCAGCTGCCGTGTTGTCGTAGCCACCTGATTCTCCGCCATCTGTTGGCCCACCTGATTCTCCGCCATCTGTTGGCCCACCTGTTTCACCACCGCTAATAGTGGAGTTGTTGTCTGTAGAATCGTCCTTTTTGCCGGAATGCGAACAAGTTGTAGCGCAAAGAATGATTACCAAAATAAGCACTACGGCAACAGCCGAAGACATGATAATCATAGTTTTTTTGCTTAAAGAAGCAAACCATTTCTTAATTTTTTCAAGCAAATTCTTCATATTTACCTTCCTTTAATATATTATTGATTTTGTATAAACGCTTTAGGTTTAGTCTCTAATGTTTAGGTGTAAACCTTGACATTTATTCTCAAACACTTTAGGTTTAGCCTTTGGCAATTATATAAAATCTATTATTAAAGTATTATACTATCCACCCCCCCTTTTGTCAAAGAACCGTATTTTATATAAATGTTCATCTTTTAATTCTTATCCCGAAATAATCATTGGAAAAGAAAAGTACGAACCTCAATTTGTCGTTAGTGTTCGTACAATTCCCTTTTGGCGGAGAGAGTGGGATTTGAACCCACGGTACCCTTTTGGGGTACACACGATTTCCAATCGTGCTCCTTCGGCCCCTCGGACATCTCTCCGTATTGCGGACGGTTAAGGGGTCGTGACGTCCGCATATTTTTGATAGCTTGCTTATTATACAACGCTTTTTCCGGTTTTGCAACCGAAATTAAGTATCTCGCGGGAAATTACTTTTACTCTTCGTAATCCCCTACTTTGCGTATTTCCTTTTTATCGAGCATTCTTACTCCGTAGCAATCGAAAGTTGAATCCGGTTGTATCGTTATTACGGTGCAGCCGCGCTGAGCAGTCTTTTTCGCTATTCCGAAATAGGCAAGGTAGTCGATACTGAGTCCGTACGTAAGCCTTACGTAATAGTCGCCGCTGCCGCCGTTATATTTAAGCGAAAAGTTGTTCAAGTGGTCGTGTCCTGCGAAAACGCCCTGCGTACTCTTCAACTCAAGTATCTTTTCGAACATATTGTCTTCGTTGACGCCGCAACAGATAAGTTCGTCGGGTTCTCCCGCAATACCGTAAACGTATTCCACGTTATCGGTGTCTGTATAGTTGTTGTTTTTATATTCTTCGTACGCCGTCTTATATTCCACCAACGGGATATGGAAGAACATAAGGCTCTTTATTACGTCGATAGCTCCGTTCTTCCTATTTATTTCGGTAAGGCGATTGACTTCGCTTTCGTACCAATCGACCTGATTCTGATGCAAATTGTCATAGTCTCTGTAAAATCCTTTGGAATAGGAATGAGAGTCGAGAATAAACAAAGACTGAGTTATTATTCCCGAACCGTTCTTAACGTTAATAACGTAGTTGCCTTCGCCGTCAACGTTTTCGGGTCCGCGTTGGAAAAGACAATACTTAAAGCCGGAATGAGTGTAATAATCGCTTATCTCGTCTCTGTCGTAGTAGCTGTACACTTCGGTGTCGTGGTTGCCGTAAGCGATCGCCCAATATATGCCCATTTGTTCCATAAGTTGAGCAAACAGCTTAGTAGGAGTCAAATTGTTAAAACTGCCGCTCGAAAACGGAACCGGGTACACCATATCGCCGGTAACTATCACGAGATCGGGTTTCGTATAAGAAACCATATCATAAACCGCGTTAAGGGCTTTGTTGTCTTTACCTATGGAAAGAAAACCGCCGCCGATATGTATGTCGGTAAGCTGTAAAACTTTGAACTCTCTGTCGCAGGTAAAGGTCCAATAACCGGTTTCGTCGTCAATGACGGGAGCCGCCAGCGGTTCTGCCGCTTCCACCTTGTCGAGACTTTTTATAAACTTAGCGTTGGCGCCGTTGCCGACACAGCCGACGAGAGAACATATAAGGACCGCGGCTATAATGCATATAAATACTATGCCGGTAATACGCCAGCCTTTGGCTTTGTCTCTCGGCTTCTTTGCCTTCTTAATTTTTTCGTTCTTCTGTTTCATCACTACCTCCGACTATACATATTTTGGGTTCGTACCCGAATTCTTCCTTTATTGTCGTCGACATCTCATCGACAGCGTTTATTATTATATCATAATTTTCACCCTTTGTAAATACCGCATCTATTACGAGTTCTTCATATTCCGCACCGTATTTATGAAGGTTCATGCCCTTGACTTCTTTAAGACAGGGTTGCTTTTTGCAAATTTCCGTTATTCGCTTTTTTTCGTCTTCTTTCATCTTTTCGCCAAGCAGAATTTTAACCGAGCTTACCAGAAGTTTTATTCCGTTGACGAGCATAAACGCGCTTATCGCTATTCCGAATATGGCGTCTATCCTGAGCTTTGCGTAGCGGTTAAGTCCGTACCCTATCAAGGTCATGGCGGTAATCCCCGCGTCGGTAAAACTGTCAATCGCCGAAGCCTTCAAAACTCCGCTGTTTGTTTTTTTGTTTCTATAGAGATAAAAGATACCTAAACCTATCTTTATAAGAGCCGTAATTGCGATTATTATAAAATACCGCCAAGTAAACGTGAGAAGGGAAACAAGTATCATTCTTTCCACCGCGGTGTATAAAAATCCGCCGCCGACGCAGCACACTATAATAGCCATCAGAAAATCGGCGACGTACTCCATTCTGCCGTACCCGAAGGAAAGATTTTTGCTCCTTTTTTTCAGCATAACGAAACTGAATACGCTTATCGCGCACGCCAAAGTGTCGCCCAGATTGTTTATGGCGTCGGATAAAATGGATATACTGTTGCAGGCGAGTCCGACGAAAAGTTTTATTCCGAACAAAACGACGTTTACCGCAAGTCCTATTGACATCGTAAGTATTGCGCCGTTTGCTCGTTCGTTGTTGTATTTAATTATTGAGTTCATTTCTTAAAGTCCGTTTTTTCTATGGTTTTTTGCAAGTTTTCCGCCGAGTGACGGATGTTGTCGGCAAGCGACGCTTCTCTATCGTTAATTTCTATTACGTCCTGTCTGTCGGTTTCGTTCCGACCGCATAAAACGTAAACTTTCTTACCCGCTTTTTTCGCACGTCCAATGACGGCGGAACATATTTTTCCGGAAAAGCTCGTATCGTCGAACTTCCCTTCGCCTGTAATGACCGCATCGCAACGGGAAAGTTTTTCGTCAAAACCGCTCGCGTCAAGAACGTATTCTGCGCCGGGAACTATCTTCGCTTTGAAAAACGCCTTAAAACAGTACCCTAAACCGCCCGCCGCGCCCGCACCGGGAAAATCGGGGCTTACGTTAAGAAAAGCGGTCTTTTCGACAAAGCACTTCATGTTTTCTTCAAGTTCGGGAAGTTCTTCTTCCTTTGCTCCCTTCTGTTTTGCATAGCGATAACAGCAACCGTATTCGCCCAAAAGAGGATTATTCACATCGGTAAGGGCGATAAATTCCATACCGTTTATTTTCTCGTCGAAGTCGGTAAGGTCTATTTTTTCTATATCTTTAAGGGTGTTGCCCACAGGAGTAAACTCTTCGCCGTTTTTATCGAAAAACTTACCGCCGAGTGCGCACACTACCCCCGCTCCGCCGTCGTTTGTCGCGCTGCCGCCCAAACCTATCACGATTTTCTTTTTATTGAGCTTTTTAGCAAGGTCTATGGCTTCGCCCAGTCCGTATGAAGTGGCGTAAAGGGGATTTTTTATCATCGTTTTTGCCAGTCCGCAACACTCCGCCGCTCCGATAACGGCGATATCGTCTTTCACTCCGTAACGGGCGTTTTTTATAAAGAAATTAGGGTCGGTGACCCGACAGACAAGTGTATCTCCGCCCAAAATATCGGTAAAAATACTTACGAATCCGTCGCCGCCGTCGGTAAGGGGCAGACTTTCGGTTTCGTACCCCGATTTTTCCAAACTGTATTTCGCCGCCGAACAAAATTCGGCGCTGCTCATTCCTCCCTTAAACCCGTCCGGTGCAATTAAAATACGCATCTGTTCTCCGTTTTACGATGTTTTTACCGTGACGTTATCCGTAGCTACGATTTGATACGATTTGACACGGCTATATTATATTATTATAATAAAAATAAATATTTAATGCAAGTAGGTATCAGATGAGAAAAATAAAAGTTCTTGACACAACGTTAAGAGACGGAGAGCAAGCCCCCGGATACAGTATGCACGCCAGCGAAAAGCTCGAAATGAGCGCTCAACTCGAAAAACTCGGCGTGGACATAATAGAAGCGGGTTTTGCCGCCGCTTCAAAAGGCGATTTCAATTCCGTAAAGGAAATAGCCGAAGTCCGCAACGTCACGGTTTGTTCCTTAGCACGTTGCAAAAAAGAAGATATAGACGCGGCTTACGAAGCGTTGAAAAACGCTCGGGTTACGCCGAGAATACACCTTTTTATCGCGACGAGTCCCATCCACATGGAATACAAACTACGAATGACCGAAGACGAAGTTCTGGCAAAGATAAAAGAAAGCGTAACCTACGCGAGCAAGTTTTTTACAGACATTCAGTTTTCGTGCGAAGACGCGACGAGAAGCGACCTTAACTTTCTCGTAAAAGCCATTACCGCAGCGATGGACGCGGGTGCGACTACTATAAACATTCCCGACACGGTGGGATACAGCCACCCCGAAGAAATAGGAAAAATTTTCGGGTATCTTATAAACAACGTACCGAATGCGGAAAAAGTAACCTTCTCCACTCACTGTCACAACGATTTGGGGCTTGCTGTCGCCAACTCGCTCGCGGCGATAAAATCGGGTGCCGGGCAGCTCGAATGTACCGTAAACGGCATAGGCGAACGTGCGGGCAACGCTTCGATGGAAGAAGTGTGCATGACCTTAAAGACAAGACGGGACTACTACGACGCCGACACTTCTATAGTGACGAAACAAATTTACAACACAAGTCAGCTTTTAAGTTCTATAACCGGCGTAAAACTCCCCCCGACTAAACCGCTCGTAGGCAAAAACGCATTCGCTCACGAAAGCGGAATACACCAACACGGAGTTCTTGCCAATCGCCTGACTTACGAAATAATCTCGCCGTCGTCGATAGGCATAGTCGAAGACGCCAATCTTGTTCTCGGAAAACATAGCGGAAAACACGCTTTTGCCGACTATCTTTCGGGTATGGGCATAGAAGTGGGCGAACAAGAACTCAATATCCTTTTTCAAAAATTCAAAACGATAGCCGACAAGAAAAAAATCGTCACCGGCAAGGATATTCAATACATAATTTCACACACAAACACCACGCAGGTGCAAAAACTGTTCCGCCTTAACAATTACGGAATAACCACCTTAAAAGGAGGTCCGGCACTCGCAACAATTACGCTCGACACCCCCGACGGAACGAAAGCGGCGAACGCAACCGGCGACGGTCCGCTCGACGCGGCTTTCAAGGCGATAAACTTTATCGCGGGAAGAGAATTCAAACTTATCGATTGGTCCGTAAACGCCATCACCGAAGGCGAAGACGCAATGGGCGCGGCGACTTTACGCCTTGCGTACGACGACAATGAAGTAAGCGGCCGCGGCGTAAGCACCGACACCGTGGAAGCGTCGCTTTTAGCATACCTTAACGGTTGCAACAAACTCTTCGATATGGTGCCTTAAGGAGTTAGTATGGGATATACGATTACCGAAAAGCTACTCATGAAAGCGGCTGGAAAATTCGCTATAAAACCGGGAGAACTCATAGTAGGCAAGCTCGATATGGTCTTAGGCAACGACATAACGAGTCCCGTCGCCATTGCGGAACTTAGTAGCCGCGGCGTAGATAAAGTCTTCGACAAAGATAAAATAGCGATAGTCTTAGACCACTTCGCTCCCAACAAGGATATTAAGTCCGCCGAGCAATGCGCTGCGTGCAGGAACTTTGCTAAAAAGCATTCCCTGACCCACTTCTACGACGTGGGCAAAATGGGAGTGGAACACGCTCTTCTGCCCGAACTGGGAATAGTCAAACCCGGAGACGTAATAATAGGAGCCGACTCGCACACCTGTACTTACGGAGCGATAGCGGCGTTCTCTACCGGCGTAGGCAGTACCGATATGGCTCTCGGTATGGCTACGGGAAAATGTTGGTTCCGCGTGCCGTCGCAGATTAAAATTAACCTCATCGGAAAGCCCTCCCCTTGCGTATCGGGTAAGGACGTGATACTTCACCTTATAGGTCTTATCGGCGTGGACGGAGCTTTGTATAAGACGATAGAATTCGGTGGCGACGGAGTAAAACATCTTACCATAGACGACCGTTTCACTATCTGTAACATGGCTGTCGAATGCGGTGCGAAAAACGGAATTTTTCCTTTCGACGAAGTTACCGAAGAGTACGTCAAGGACAAAAACTACGATTACGAAATTTTTTCGAGCGACGAAGACGCTGTTTACGAAAAAGTAATTACTATAAACCTTTCCGAGCTTAAACCTACCGTAGCCTTCCCCAATCTGCCGTCCAATACGAGAACCTTACCGACGGAAGAAGAGATTAAAGTCGACCAGGTCTATATAGGCAGCTGCACCAACGGAAGATTAAGCGACATTGCCGCCGCCTGCGGTATCCTTAAAGGTCGCAAGATAGCCGACGGCGTACGCCTTATCGTTATTCCCGCCACGCAGAAAATTTATCTCGAATGCGTTAAATCAGGGTACGTCGAAACGATAATCGAAGCGGGCGGCGTGGTATCCACACCTACCTGCGGAGCGTGCTTGGGCGGACATATGGGGATACTCGCAAGCAAAGAAGTCTGCGTATCCACGACCAATCGCAATTTCGTAGGCAGAATGGGAGCAATCGACAGCAAAGTTTATTTGGCAAGCCCGTTAGTCGCGGCGGCGACCGCAATAGAAGGAAAACTCGTTTCTCCCGAAAAATATATCGGTAACGAAACTAAGGATTAAAAAATGAGAGTATATAAATACGGCGACAATATAGACACGGACGTAATTATCCCGGCAAGGTATCTGAATTCTTCCGCTCTTTCACACCTTGCCGAACACTGCATGGAAGACGCGGATAAGGACTTTGCAAAAACCGTCAAAAAGGGCGATTTTATCGTCGGCGGCGAAAATTTCGGTTGCGGCTCGTCGAGAGAACACGCTCCTCTTGCGATAAAAGCTTGCGGCGTAAAAGCGGTGATAGCGAAAAGTTTTGCAAGAATATTCTACCGCAACGCAATAAACATAGGTTTAAGTATAGTGGTTTGTCCCGAAGCGGCGGATAAAATTAACGACGGCGACGAACTCAACGTAGATTTCGACAGCGGAGTAATAACCGACGTTACTACCGGAGAAAAATTTTCGGGCGAAGCCTTTCCGCCCTTTATTCGTAGTATAATAGAAAAAGGCGGATTACTTAACTGTATAGATAGTTTTATTGAATAAGGAGAAAATTATGAAGAAAAAAATTGCCTTAATCCACGGCGACGGCATAGGACCCGAAATAGTCAATTCGGCGGTACGGGTACTCGACGCGGTGGCTGAAAAATACGGTCACGAATTTATTTACGAAAACGCTCCCATGGGCGGCAACGCAATAGACGCTTACGGAGAACCGCTCCCCGAAACGAGCATAAAAACCTGCCTTGCTTCCGACAGCGTGCTTTTAGGCGCGGTCGGCGGCAAAAAGTGGGACGATTTGCCCGGATACGCCCGCCCCGAAGCGGGATTACTCGGCATAAGAAAAGCATTAAAACTTTACGCTAACCTGCGCCCGGCAAAACTTTTCCCGCAGGTAGCGGACAGAAGTCCGTTACGAAAAGACATCGTGGATAAGGGTTTCGACATGGTGATAGTAAGAGAACTCACGGGCGGCATTTACTTCGGCGAAAGAGGCACTCGTCACGGTAAATTCGGCAGAGAAAGTTTCGACACGGAATGTTATTCCGAAATAGAAATAGAAAGGATAGCGAGAGTAGCTTTCGAGCTTGCGCAAAAACGCAATAAGAAACTTACGAGCATAGACAAAGCCAACGTTCTG